>JADJNZ010000001.1:0-741796 GCA_016714015.1 Gemmatimonadota bacterium | reverse complement strand
GGGGACTCCGGGATGGTCGCGAGGCGATCGCACGGCGATCGGACGTCCCACAAGATGGCGCGGGTCGGGGGAGTCCGCACGGGGCCAGCGGACCGGCCCCGGCCAACGTAGACTAAGGCTCGCACCCCTCACCTCAGGGAGTCACCCCACGATGTCCTGGCGCTCCGTTCGTCATGCGCTGGCGCTCACCGCGGTCCTGTCCCTCTCGGCAGCCGCCCAGCAGCGTCTCACGTCCCCCAAGGACTTCTTCGGCCACGAGATCGGCGCCGACTACGTCCTTCCCAACTACACCAGGTTCGTCGAGTACTGGCAGAAGCTCGCCGGCGAGTCCGATCGCATGGAGCTCGACACCATCGGCTTCTCCGCCGAGGGGCGTCCGCAGCTGATGGCGATCGTCTCGAGTCCGGAGAACCTTCGGAACAAGGAGAAGTACCGGCGCATCGCCGAGCAGCTCGCCCGCGCCGAGGGCATCACCTCCGCGCAGGCGGCACAGCTGGCCAAGGAAGGGAAGGGCATCGTCTGGATCGACGGCGGCCTGCACGCGACCGAGGTGCTCGGGGCGCAGCAGCTCATCGAGACCAACTGGCAGCTCGTCTCGCGCGACGACGAGGAGACGACCCGGCTCCGCAACGACCTGATCATCGTGATGGTCCACGCGAATCCGGACGGCATGGAGCTGGTGAGCAACTGGTACATGCGCGAGTCCGACCCGCGCCGTCGCAACATGAACATCCCGCGGCTCTACCAGAAGTACATCGGCCACGACAACAACCGCGACTTCTACCTCGCATCGCAGCCCGAGTCGGAGAACATGAACCGGGTGCTGTACACCGAGTGGTATCCGCAGGTGATGTACAACCATCACCAGACGGGGCCCTCGGGGACGGTGATGTTCGCGCCGCCGTTCCGCGACCCGATGAACTACAACCTGCACCCGCTCATCCGCACCGGCCTCGACATCGTCGGCAGCGCGATGCACAACCGCTTCGTGCTCGAGGACAAGGGCGGCGTCGTGATGCGCGCGACGACCGGCTACTCCACCTGGTGGAACGGCGGGCTTCGCACGACGGCCTACTTCCACAACATGATCGGGCTCCTCACCGAGACGATCGGCAACCCGACGCCGATCGAGATCCCGTTCGTCCCGAACCGCCAGCTCCCGCAGGCGGATGTCCCGCTCCCCGTGAAGCCGGGGCCGTGGAAGTTCCGCCAGTCGATCGACTACTCGGTCACGGCCAACTACGCCGTGCTCGACGTCGTGGCGCGCAACAAGGACCACTTCCTCTACAACATCTGGAAGATGGGCCATGACCAGATCGTGAAGGGCGGCACCGACAGCTGGACCGTCTGGCCGCGTCGCATCGAGGCGATCCAGAACCAGATGGCCGCCGAGAACCGCGCGCGCAACACCGGCGGCGGTGAGGGGCCGGTCGCCGGCGGTGGCTTCGCCGGCGCCGGGCAGTCGCGCTCGGGCGAGGCGGCGCAGGCGCTCTACAACACGCTGCATTCGCCGGAGCGCCGCGATCCGCGTGCGTACATCATCCCGGCCGACCAGGCGGACTTCCCCACCGCGGTGCGCTTCATCGTCGCGCTGCAGAAGAACGGCATCGACGTCGAGCGCGCCACTGCGGCGTTCTCGCACGGCGGCAAGCAGTACCCGGCGAACTCCTACGTGGTGCGCACCGCGCAGGCCTTCGGCTCGCACGTGCTCGACATGTTCGAGCCGCAGGATCATCCGGACGACTTCCGCGTGCCCGGTGGCGCGCCGACGCCGCCGTACGACAACGCCGGCTGGACGCTCGCGATGCAGATGGGCGTGAAGTTCGACCGCGTCCTCGACAACGTCACGGGCCCGCTCACGCGGATCCCGCCGCTCGAGCGCGTGAAGCCCTCGGCGGGCACCGTCGCGAGCGGCGGCACCTGGGCGCTTTCGGGCGCGACGAACGACGCGTTCATCGCCGTGAACCGCCTGCTCAAGGCCGGCGCGACCGTCTCCCGCGCCGCCGACGGCACCTGGATCATCCCGAGCAACGGGACGAGCCGTCCCATCGTCGAGCGCGCCGCGCGCGAGCTCGGGCTCAACTTCACCGCCGGAGCCGCCGCGGGCGCGACGCCGGTCAAGTCGCTCCGCGTCGCGCTCTGGGATCGCTACGGCGGCTCCATGCCGGCCGGTTGGACGCGCTTCCTGCTCGAGCAGTACGAATTCAACTTCACCGTCGTCTACGCGCAGGACATCGACGCGGGCAACCTCAACAGCAAGTACGACGCGATCGTCTTCGTCGACGGCGCGATCCCGGCGCGGCAGACCGGCGCGCCCGCAGGCGGCCGCGGCGGCTTCGGTGGCGGCGGGCCGGATACGGCCTCGCTCCCCGCCGAACTGCGTCGCACCGTCGGCAACATCTCGGCGCAGCGCTCCATCCCCGAGATCCGCAAGTTCGTCGAGAACGGCGGCATCATCATCACCATCGGCAGCTCGACGAACATCGCCGAGCATCTCGATCTCCCGCTCTCGAACCATCTCGTCGAGTCCGCGCCGAACGGTGCCCCGCGCGACCTCGGGAACACGAAGTTCTACGTGCCGGGTTCGTTGCTGGAAGTGGCGGTGGACAACAAGCAGCCGGCCACCGTCGGCATGGGCACGCGCGCGATCGTGATGTACGACAACAGCCCCGTCTTCCGGCTCGCGCCGGACGCGCTCGCGCGCGGCGTGAAGCCGTTGATGTGGTTCGACACCGCGACCCCGTTGCGCAGCGGCTGGGCGTGGGGCCAGAACTACCTCGAGGGCGGTGTGGCGGCGGCGGACGCGACGGTCGGGCGCGGCACGGTGCGCCTGATCGGTCCAGAAGCGCTCTTCCGCGCGCAGCCGGCGGGGACCTTCAAGCTGGTCTTCAACGGGCTGATCGGGGCGAACAAGCCGACGATGTAGCTCGATCGTGGTGAACGAACAGGCGGGGCGGGGGCCGAGAGGCTTCCGCCCCGCTTGGCTCGCTGCCGCGCGAGGAGAGACCCTTGATGTCCGCGGCACAGTGCGGCGCCCGTAGCGTCGGAACACGCCACGCGGCGAGCTTTCCCCGATGCATCGCGCTGGCCTCCTCCTCCTCTCGCTCGGCACGCTCGGCGTCTCCATCGCGTACGGCGCGGTGCTGCTTGGCCTCGGCGCCACGGCGGCCCCGTGGTGGCTCGCGTCGGGCACGACCGCCGTGCTCGCCGGACTCGCGTCGTTGGGCGCGGCGCGCCATGGCCGCCGGACGCCCGTCCTTGCCGCGGCGATCGCGGCGAGCTTCGTAAACGTTGCAGCCGGGTTCCTCATCCCGCTCGCGATGCCAGCACCCGACGCGACCGCGCCCCTCCTGCTCGGACTGCCGCGGCCGACGGCGATCCTGATGCTCCTCGTGCACGCGGTGCCGCTCGTGCTGCTGCCCGTCGCGTACGGCATCGCATTCGAGCGCGAGGTCCTCGACGACACGGATCTCGCGACCCTGCGGGACCGCCGATGATCGTCGCGGTCGGGATCGCGTACTTCGCCGCGTGCGCCGGGATCGGCTGGTGGGCCGCGCGCCGCACCCGCACGACCGAGGACTTCTTCGTCGCCGGGCGCAACGTGGGACTCCTCCCCTTCGCGATCGCGGCGATGGCGACCACGCTGAGCGGCTTCACCTTCATCGGCGGGCCCGGGCTGATCTACACGGTCGGCGTGACCGCGCTGTTCATCTCGCTCCCCGCCTCGCTCACCAACACCATGGGCGCGCTCGTCCTCGGCAAGCGCATGCGACTCCTCGGCGAGATGCGGCGACTCGTGACCGTCCCGGACGCGATCGGCGCGCGCTACCGGTCACGCGCGGCGCAGGGACTGAGCGCCGTCGCCATCCTCGTCGGCGTCGTCGGCTACCTCGGCACCAACGTGCTCGCGCTCGGGATCGTGGTCGACGCGCTCTTCGGCGTCGGGCTCGCGCCCGGCCTCTGGGCCGGGACCGCCGTGCTCCTCGCGTACTCCGTGGGAGGCGGGATCCTCGCCGGCATCTGGACCGATGTCTTCCAGGGGCTGCTGATGGCGCTCACGTCGACGTTCGTCTTCATCGCGGCGCTCGACGCGGGTGGCGGCCTCGCGGCCATCACGCGCGCACTGCAGTCCGCGGACCCCACGCTGATCGGCCCGTGGGGCGCGCGCGGCGCGATGGTCGCGCTCTCCTTCTTCTTCGTCTTCGGCGTCGGGTCCTTCGGGCAGCCGCATGTCGCGCACAAGTACTACATGCTCAAGGATGTGCGGCGACTCCGCTGGTACCCGCTCCTCATGACCGGCGCGATGACGCTCGCGCTCCTGCTCTTCTTCAGTGTCGGTCTCGCGGTGCGCGCGCTCGTCGCGCGCGGCGACCTTCCCCCGCTCGCGCGCCCGGACGATGCGACGCCGACCTTCCTCCTCGGGTACCTGCCGCGCGTCGTTGCGGCGCTGGTCTTCTCGGGCGTCGCCGCGGCGATCATGAGCACCGTGAGCTCGTTCCTCTCGGTGGGGGCGGCTGCGATCACGCATGACCTGCCGAAGGCCTTCGCGACGGCCCGTCCGCGTGACGACGTGCGCGCCCTCCGCGCCGGTCGGGTCTGGACCGTGCTGCTGTGCGTCGCCGGTGCCGTCCTCGCCCAGACGTCGGGTACGCTCGTGGCCTTCCTCGGGATCTTCGGCTACGGGCTCTTCGCCGCGACGACGCTTCCCGCGCTCGCGATCGGACTCAACTGGGAGGGGGCGACGCGAGAGGGCGCCATCGCCTCCATCGCCACCGGGTTGGTGCTGACCCTCGGCCTCGAGACGGCGGCCTACGCGAAGGTCTTCACTCTGCCGGCGGGGGTGACGGTCACGGGCCTGACGCTCGTCGCGTCGCTGCTGGTCTTCCTCGGGGTCTCGTTCGCCACTCGCAACCGAGCATCGGACCAGCTGGATGCCGACGTTCGCGCGGTGATGCGGTTGTAGCGAAGGGTGGGAGGCGGACGGCGAGGCCGAACGGCCTCGCCGTCCGCCTCCCACCCTTCACCCTTCATCGCAGCAAGGACTTCGCGATCGTCGACAGCTGCATGTTCGAGGTCCCCTCGTAGATCGTCCCGATCTTCGCGTCGCGATAGAACTTCTCCACCGGGTAGTCCTTCGTGTAGCCGTACCCGCCGAAGAGCTCGACGCAGAGGGACGTCACCCGCTCGCACACCTGCGACGAGAGGAGCTTCGCCATCGCCCCCGCCTGTGCGATGTCCTCGCCCGCGTCCTTGAGCCGCGCCGCGTTGTAGACCATCAGCCGCGCCGCCTCGAGTTCCGTCGCGGCCTGCGCCACCTGGAACTGGATCCCCTGGAACTCGCTGAGCGGCTTGCCGAACTGCTGCCGCTCCTTGAGGTAGGCGACGGCCGCGGTGAGCGCACCCTGCGCGATGCCGATCATCTGCGCGCCGATGCCGATGCGCCCCTCGTTCAGCGCGGCGATCGCGAGCTTGTAGCCCTGGCCGACGGTCCCGAGCACGTCCGCATCGGGGACGAAGACGTCCTCGAGGATCAGCTCGGTGGTGCTCGACGCACGGATGCCAAGCTTGTCCTCCTTCTTGCCCACGCTGAATCCCGGCGCGGTGCGCTCGACGACGAAGGCCGTGATCCCCTTGTAGCCCTTCGATGGGTCGACCGTGGCGAAGACCACGTAGAGCCCGGCCTCGGCGCCGTTCGTGATCCAGAGCTTGCGGCCGGTGAGCTTCCAGCCGCCGTCCGCCTTCGCCGCGCGGGTCTGAAGCGCGAAGGCGTCCGAGCCGCTGGATGCCTCGGAAAGCGCGTAGGCGCCGACCGTGTCGGCGCAGAGCCGCGGCATCCAGCGCGCGATCTGCTCCGGAGTCGCGGCCGAGAGGAGCGGATTGGCCACGAGCGTGTTTTGCACGTCGACCATGATCGCCGAGGCGGCGTCGACCTTCGAGATCTCCTCGACGGCGAGCGTGACCATCATGACCGAGCCACCGGCGCCGCCGTGCGCCTCGGGGGCCTGGATGCCCATGAGGCCCATCTCGAAGTAGGCCTTGATGAGGGCGGGGTCGAGCTTGGCGTCACGTTCCATCTGTTGGACGCGCGGGGCCACTTCCCCCTTCGCGAACTCGGCGACGGCGTCGCGGAAGGCGAGTTCGTCCTCGGAGAGGATGGTGAGCGCGGGGCGGGCGGTGCCGGGATCTGTCGACATCGGGGCGTGGACTGGGGGGCGGGTCGCTGGGCTTCCCGTAGTATCGGAATCTACACTTGGAGGGCAACCGTCCGGAGTCGGGGAGGGACCGAACGTGTGAGGCACCACGACCCCCACCCCTGAGCCGCCATGCGGACGCGCGAACTTCACCGAGGATCGCCGCCATCGTCGCGGCGTGCGTCGTCACGCTGACCTTCGGGAGCTCGCCAGTGTCCGCACAGGAGCGCCCGGGCGGGTCGCGTCGCCAGCCGGAACGACCAGAGACCCCACCGCTCGAACTCCCGCGGGCACCGATGGCGCAGGTGCTCGCGATCGGGGCCGTCCGCGCCGAGATCGGGCGCGAGGACGAGGCCGGACCGTACATGTTCGGTTCCATCGGCGGCATGGCGATGGGTGGCGACGGGACCCTGTACGTCTCGGACAACGCGACCAACGAGATCCGCATCTTCGACCAGGGTGGTCGCCATCTCGGTACGTTCGGTCGGCGCGGGCGCGGACCGGGCGAGTTCGTGAACCCGATAGGGCTGGTGCACGATGGCGACTCGACGCTCTTCGCACTGCAGTCCTTCCAGGGGATCACCGAGCTGAGTGCGCGAGGGGCGACCGTGCGGTACCGTCGCACCTTCGGCACCGGGGAGAGATACTCCTCCCTCTGCACGATGAACGGCCGGCTCTTCGTCTCGATCGGCGGTGATTCGGCCGTCATCCGTGAACTCGACACGGCGCGGCGCGAGATTCGCGCGTTCGGCACAGCCTTCTCGGCGTTCATCTACGGGAATCCGAATGACGCGGCCATCAAGTTGTCGCGACAGTCGGGGCCGACCCTCCTGTGCGACGGACCCCGTGCGACGCTCTACGCCATTCGAGGCGACCAGGGCCTGTTGCGCGCCTACGACCTCGACGGCCGTCAGCGCTGGGAGACGACGCTGCCGAGCTTCAAGGTGGGGATATTCGGAGCACAACCGGGCGGCGGCGCGTACGTCGCGTGGGCGATCGACTACATCGCGACCGTAATGCCGCTCGGGAGCACGCGCGTGCTCGTCCAGGTCGCGCGGCAGGACCTCGAGAGCACGCGGGGCCGCAGTCGCGCGCCGGGTGCGCTCATCACGCCCGACGTGGTCGAGACGCGCGCCTACCTCCTCGACGCGGCGACTGGGCGCATCCTCTCGCAGGCGCCGGGCGCGGGGCTCCTCACGCCACTCGCCGACACGCTCCTCGCCGAGCGGGTGACCGATCCTTGGCCGATGCTCCGGCTGCGACCGGCGCGCGTGCGAGTTCCCTGACGCGCGAGGATCAGGTGACGAGGATCGGCTCCGAGACCTCTTCCGACGGCCTGGCGAAGAGATAGCCCTGCAACAGGTCCGCGCCGAGCGCGACGAGCGCGTCCCGCTCCTCGATCGTCTCCACGCCCTCCGAGATCACCTGCATCCCGAGGTCGGCGCACAGCGTGTACATCGCGCCGACCACGCGGCGCTTCGTCTCGTGCCGGTGGATCCCCGCGACGAGCGACCGGTCGAGCTTCACGAAGTCGGGCGAGAGATGCGTGAAGCTCGCGAGTCCCGCGTACCCCGTGCCGAGGTCGTCGACGGCGAGACGGTACCCGAGGCCGCGGAGCCCGGCGACGAACGGGGCGATGTCGCCCAAGTGATCGAGCGACGCTCGCTCGGTCACCTCGAGCACGATCCGGTCGGCGAACGCCGCGAGCGGCGAGCCCTGTCCATGCAGCGACGGGTCGAGGAGGTCGTGCGGGTGCACGTTGACGAAGATGAGCAGGCCGTCGCGGATCGACGCCGCGTCGCGCGCGATCAGCGCGTAGATCGCCCGCGAGAGCTCCGTCTGCCGCCCGAGCAGGCTCGCCGCGTCGAGTAGCGTCGACGGATTGCGCATCGACCCCTCGCCCGAGCGCACGAGCGCCTCGAAGCCGAGCGTGCGCCGCTCGCGGAGCGACACGATCGGATGATAGACGATGTGCAGCAGCTCGAGCGCGCGGGTGAAGGCGGCGTTCAGCTGATCATGGTCGTGGACCGGGATGTTTCCCTGCTGCAGCGCGAACGCCTCGCGCTTGAGTCGCGCGAGTTCCGAGAGCAGCGATGCGCGGTTCACCGTCTCGACGAACTCGTCCAGGTCGACCGGCTTCAGCAGGTAGCGATGCGCGCCATGGTTCATCGCGTCGATGGCGGTGGCCAGTGTGGGGCCGCCGGTGATGAGGATCACCGGGATGTCGTCCTCGCGCTCCTTCACCATGCGGAGCAGGTCGATGCCGGTCATCCCGTCCATCATGATGTCACTCACGATGACGCTGTAGCGGTCGTCGTCGAGCGCGCGCAACGCGGCGGCTCCGCTCGCGACGGCATGCACCGAGAATCCGGCGCGCTCGAGCACGAGCGTCGACGCGCGGAGGACCGCGGGGTCGTCGTCCACGAGCAGGATGCGGCGGGAGTCGAGTGGCTTCATCGGCAGTGGGGGTGCGACAGCCTCGTCCTCCCAACATAGGTCCAGCGGCCGAATGCGAAAGGGACAACGTGACCTGGCTCACACTCGAGCGGTCACGTCGTCCCATTTCGGTGCAGCTTGTCCCATCCGGTGCGACAGCCGAGGCAGGCGCGCACCGCTCCCTCGTTGCGCGGCTCAGCGCGCGGGAACGCGATCGTAGTTGAGGATCGGCGCCAACCAGCGTTCCGCCGTCGCGACGTCCATGCCCTTCCGCGCCGCGTACTGCTCGACCTGGTCCTTCTCGATCTTCCCCACGCCGAAGTACTGTGCCTGCGGGTGCCAGAAGTAGAAGCCGCTCACCGCGGACGTCGGCAACATCGCGAAGCTCTCGGTCAGGTGCACCCCCGCGTTCCGCTCGGCGTCGAGGAGGTCGAACAGGGTGCGCTTCTCCGTGTGGTCGGGGCAGGCGGGATAGCCCGGCGCCGGCCGGATCCCCTGGTACTGCTCCTTGATGATCGCCGCGTTGTCCAGGTGCTCATTCGGGGCATAGCCCCACAGCTCACGCCGCACGCGTTCGTGCAGCCGCTCCGCGAAGGCCTCGGCCAGCCGGTCGGCGAGCGCCTTGAGCATGATCGACGAGTAGTCGTCGTGCACCGCCTCGAAGGCCGCCACCCGCTCGTCGAGTCCGATGCCCGTGGTCACGACGAACGCACCGAGCCAGTCGGTGAGGCCGGAGTCCCTGGACGCGACGAAGTCGGCGAGCGCGAAGTTCGGTCCCGCGTTCTTCACCATCTGCTGGCGGATGGTGTGCACGACCACGTCCGCCTGCTGTCCGCCGCCTCCCGCCTTCTGCACGAGGATGTCCTCGTGCCCATCGGAGTTGGCCTTGAAGAACCCCACGACGGCCCGCGCATGCAGCCACTTCTCGTCGACGATCCGCCGGAGCATCGCCTGCGCGTCCTTCCAGAGGTTGCGCGCGGCCTCGCCCACGACGGCGTCCTCAAGGATCGCGGGATAGGCTCCTGCGAGCTCCCAGGTCTGGAAGAACGGCGTCCAGTCGATGCGCGGAACGAGCTCCTCGAGCGGGAAGTCGTCGAAGACGCGGACGCCCTCGAAGCTCGGCGTCGGCGGCACGAGTCCATCGTAGGAGATGACCGGCCGGTTCGCGCGCGCCTGCTCGAGTGTCTGGCGCTTCACCTCCTTCTGCCGTGCCGCCCGCGCCACGCGCACCTCCTCGTACTCGGTGCGGATGTCGGCGACGAACTGCTCCTTGAGCCCGTCGGAGAGCAGCGACCCGGCGACACCCACCGCGCGGGAGGCGTCGAGCACGTGCACCACCGGCCCCGAGTAGTTGGGGGCGATCTTGACCGCCGTGTGCACCTTCGACGTGGTCGCGCCGCCGATCAGCAGCGGGATCGTCCACCCCTCGCGCTCCAACTCGCTCGCGAAGAACGCCATCTCCTCGAGCGACGGGGTGATGAGCCCCGAGAGTCCGATCAGGTCGACGCGGTGCTCCCGTGCCGCCTCGAGGATCTTCCCAGGCGGGACCATCACGCCCAGGTCGATCACCTCGTAGTTGTTGCACTGCAGCACGACGCCCACGATGTTCTTGCCGATGTCGTGCACGTCGCCCTTCACCGTGGCCATGAGCACCTTCCCCTTCGCCCGCGAGTCGGCGTTGGCGAGCTTCTCCGCCTCGATGTAGGGGATGAGGTGCGCGACCGAGCGCTTCATCACGCGCGCCGACTTCACGACCTGGGGGAGGAACATCTTCCCTGCGCCGAAGAGGTCGCCGACGACGTTCATGCCCTGCATGAGCGGCCCCTCGATCACCTCGATGGGGCGGTCATACAGGTGCCGCGCCTCCTCGGTGTCCTCCACGACGAAGTCGGCGATGCCGTACACGAGCGCGTGCACGAGCCGCTCCGTGACCGGAGCCTCGCGCCAGCTCAGGTCCGCCTTCTTCTTCTGCGCCTGGCCCTTGGCGTCGTCGGCCACCGCGAGCAGCCGCTCGGTGGCGTCCGGACGGCGCGCGAGGACCACGTCCTCGACCCGCTCGCGCAGGTCGGCGGGGATGTCCTCGTAGAGCACCAGCGCACCGGCGTTCACGATGCCCATGTCCATGCCGGCCTTCACGGCATGGTACAGGAACACCGAGTGGATCGCCTCGCGCACCGGGTTGTTGCCGCGGAACGAGAACGAGACGTTGCTCACGCCGCCGGAGATGCGGGCGTGCGGGCACCGTTCCTTGATCCGGCGGGTCGCCTCGATGAAGGCGAGCGCGTACGCATCGTGCTCCTCGATCCCCGTCGCGATCGCGAAGATGTTCGGGTCGAAGATGATGTCCTCGGGCGGGAACCCGACCTGCTCGGTGAGGATCCGGTAGGCCCGCTCGCAGATGGCGACCTTCCGCTCCACCGTGTCGGCCTGGCCCTGCTCGTCGAACGCCATGACGATCACGGCTGCGCCGTAACGCCGGACAAGCGTCGCCTGACGCACGAACTCGGCCTCGCCTTCCTTCATCGAGATCGAGTTCACGATCCCCTTGCCCTGCACACAGCGCAGGCCCGCCTCGATCACCTTCCACTTGGACGAGTCGATCATGAGCGGGACCTTGGAGATCCCCGGCTCGCTCGCGACGAGGTTCAGGAAGCGCGTCATCGCCGCCTCGGCGTCGAGCATGCCCTCGTCCATGTTCACGTCGATCACCACGGCGCCGGCGTCGACCTGCTGCCGCGCGACCTCGAGCGCCTGGTCGTAGTGCCCGCCGAGGATCAGCTCCGCGAACTTCTTCGACCCGGTCACGTTCGTGCGCTCGCCGACGTTCACGAAGTTCGAGTCGGGGCCGATGACCAGCGGCTCGAGGCCGCTCAGGCGGAGGCGCTTCGGGATCTCCGGGATCCGCCGCGGCGGCAACGGCCGCACCGCCTCGGCGATCGCCCGGATATGCGCCGGCGTCGTGCCGCAACAGCCGCCGACCACGTTCACCAGGCCGGACTCCGCGAACTCGCGCAGGATCGACGACGTGTAGTCCGGCGTCTCGTCGTAGCCGCCCATCTCGTTGGGCAGGCCCGCGTTGGGGTGCACCGTCACGTAGCAGTCCGCGACGCGCGAGAGCTCCTGCACGTAGGCGCGCAGGTCCTTCGCGCCGAGGGCGCAGTTGAGGCCGACGGAGAACGGCTTCGCGTGCATCACCGAGTTCCAGAAGGCTTCGGTGGTCTGGCCGGTGAGCGTGCGCCCCGAGGCGTCGGTGATGGTGCCGGAGATCATCACCGGCACGCGCATCCCGCGCGCCTCGAACACCTGCTCGACGGCGAAGATCGCGCCCTTCGCGTTGAGCGTGTCGAAGATCGTCTCGATGAGGACGATGTCGGCGCCGCCGTCGAGGAGCCCTTCGGTGGCCTCGACGTACGCCTCCACCAGCTCGGTGAAGACGACGTTGCGCGCCCCGGGGTCGTTCACGTCAGGGGAGAGCGAGGCCGTGCGATTGAGGGGGCCCAGCACGCCGGCGACCCAACGCGGGCGGCCATCCTTCGACTCGAACTCGTCGCAGATCGTGCGGGCGAGGCGGGCGCCTTCGACGTTGAGCTCGCGCACGATCGCCTGCATCCCATAGTCGGCCATCGAGATACGCGTCGAATTGAACGTCGCCGTCTCGATGATGTCCGCACCCGCCTCGAGGTACTGGCGGTGGATGCCGCCGACCACGTCGGGTCGCGTGAGGATCAGGAGGTCGTTGTTCCCCTTCAGGTCGCGCGCCCAGTCCTTGAACCGCTCGCCGCGATAGTCGGCCTCCTTGAGGCCGTGGGTCTGCACCATCGTCCCCATGGCGCCATCGATGATGAGCAGGCGCCTGGTGACCTCGTCGTGAAGCGCCGCGATGCGCTGCGCCCGCGTGAACCCCGTCATGTGCGTTCTCCCAGCTGGTTTCCGCCCGCTGCCCTCGTGCTCGGCCGGAGGCCGAGCACATGACACAGGGCGTACGTCAGGTCCGCCCGGTTGAGCGTGTAGAAGTGGAACTCGGTCACGCCGGCGCGCTCAAGCTGCTGGCACTGCTCGGCCGCGACCGTCGCGGCGACGAGCTTGCGGGTCTCGGGATCGTTCTCGAGCCCGTCGAACATCCGCGCGAACTCGCGCGGGATGCTTGCGCCGGTCTGCTTCGCGAACTTCGCCATCTGGGTGAAGTTCGTCACGGGCATGATCCCCGGGACGATCGGCACGGTGATCCCCGCCTTCCGTGCGCGGTCGAGGAATCGCAGGTAGGTCCAGTTGTCGAAGAAGAACTGCGTGATCGCGCGCGTCGCGCCGGCGTCGATCTTCCGCTTGAGGTTGTCGAGGTCGGCATCGGGCGAGGTGGCATCGGGATGCACCTCGGGATACGCGGCGACCGAGATCTCGAAGTCGTGGCGCTTCCGGAGCCCCGCGATCAGCTCCGATGCGTAGCGGTACCCGTCCGGCGCCGGATGCGTGCGCCCCTCGAGCAGGTCGCCGCGCAGGGCCACGATGTGCCGCACGCCCACGCTCCAGTAGTCGTCGGCGACCGCATCGATCTCCGCGCGCGTCGCGGCCACGCAGGTCAGGTGCGCCGCCGGCACCAGTGACGTCTCTTCCCTGATCCGGTGCACCGTGTGGTGCGTCCGCTCGCGCGTCGAACCGCCGGCCCCGTACGTGACGGAGACGAAGCGCGGCTGCAGCGGGGCGAGGCGCGTGATCGACTTCCACAACGTCTCCTCCATCTCCGCCGTCTTGGGCGGGAAGAACTCGAAGGAGACCTGGAACGGGACCGGCAGGACGAGTGAGCTCACGGCAGCTCCTGGAAAAGACAAAGCCCGGGGGCGTCGAGGCGCACCGGGCTGGCGCTTTAGCTGGTTGTTTAACGTGGCCGCAATTTGCCTCGAAATCGCCACGGATCGGTTGTAGGCTTTAACCTATCATCCGGATGAACGGATGGCAAGGTCCCGGATCGCAGCGGCCCCGACTCCTGCGATCTCCACCACCTTCGACCGCGACGACTCACCCGTCACGATCCGGATCAGGCGCCGCGGCACGCCGAGCGCCTCGGCCAACACCTCCACCACCGCCTCGTTCGCCGCCCCGTCCACCGGCGGGGCGTTCACGCGCACCTTGAGTGCGTCCCCATGCACCCCCTCGACGCCGGTTCTGCTCGAGCGCGGTTGCACGCGGACCGCGAAGCGCACAGCCCCATCGCGTTCGGTGACGGGGAAGTGGCTCACAGGATGCTCAGAAACGCGCTCTGCACGATCGAGAGGAGGAACCAGGCGAGCATCGGCGAGAAGTCGATGCCGCTGGTCGTCGGGAGCGCGCGCCGCAGCGGCCCGAGGAACCATTCGGTGAGCCGGAAGGCGAGTCGCCCTGCCGCCGAGTAGGCGCCGCCGATCCATGACGTCACGATGCGGACGAGGAGCGCGATCTGCAGCACGCCGAAGCTGGCACGCACCACCAGCACGAGCATCCCGCGAGGACCGGCGTTCGCCGCGAGGTAGGTCGTGAGGAGCGCGTCACGGACGAAGCCGACCAGGAAGATGAGCGTGGCGCAGGCCATGAGCAGCAGCAGCAGGGCCCACCACGGCACGTTCGCCCCGATGATCCCGTGGCGCGCGAGACGCCGGTCGACCGGCGTCAGGATCGGCTCGACGGCGCGGCGCGTGAACCGGGCCAGGCCACCGAAGGGGTTCACCTTCCGCGCGCGGACGGCCCACGCGAGGGCGGCGAGCACGGCGCCGATCGCGAGGAGCGCCGCCGAGCCCGAACGCACGACGTCGAGCAGGATGTCGAGCAGCGCGATGAGCGCGCGCATCAGCGGCGCCCCTTCTTCGCGAAGACGAGGGCGAGCGTGCCAGCGAGCCCGCTCAGGCGCTCACCGATGCTCCCGCCGTGCGCGAAGCGCTGGTATGCGCGCACCCGCTCAAGATGCGCGGGGCCGTAGCCGAACCACCACGGCTGGTGCCAGGTGGGGAACAGGTCGTCGACGATCGGCGTCGACTTCACGCAGTCCTCCAGCCCCTCGCGCCCGTGCATCCGCCCCACGCCACTCGACTTCACGCCGCCATACGGAACGTCGGCCATGCCCACCACCGCGAGCGCGTCATTGAGCAGAACCGTCCCGGTCTCCAAGCGCTTCGCCACCGCCAGACCGCGCGCCCGGTCGGTCGTCCATACGCTCCCCGAGAGCCCGTACGAGGAGGCGTTCGCGCGCGCGATCGCCTCGTCGGCATCGCGCACCTTTATCACCGGCAGCAGCGGACCGAACGTCTCCTCGGTCAGCACGCGCATCGAGTCGTTCACGTCGACGAGCATCGTCGGCGGGAAGAACTCGCCTGCGGTCGGCGCGCTCGCCTGCGCGGCGATGCGCGCGCCCTTCGCCACGGCGTCCTCGCACTGCGCCCGGATCGTCGCCACCGCCTGCGGCCGGATGAGCGGACCCACCTCGTTCAGCGGATCGGCGCCCGGCCCGACCTTGAGCGCCTGCACCGCGGCTGCCATCTCCACGACGAACCGGTCGTAGACCGGCGCCTCCACATAGATGCGCTTGGGCGCGACGCAGGTCTGCCCCGCGTTCGAGAAGCGCGTCCAGGCGAGCCCATCGGCCGTGTAGCGGAGGTCGGCATCGCTCAGCACGATCGCCGCATCGCTCCCGCCGAGCTCGAGCGAGCAGGGGATGAGCTGCTCGGCGCAGGCGACCGCGACCGCGCGTCCCGCGGCGGCACCGCCGGTGAACATCATCTTGTCCACGCCACCGCGCGTGAGGGCGGCCCCGGTGACGCCGTCCCCCTGGATCACCTGCAGCACGCCCTCGGGGAGCCCGGCCTCGCGGAGCAGGTCCTCGAGGATCGCGCCCGACGCGGGCGTGAACTCGCTCGGCTTCACGAGCACCGCGTTGCCGCAGGCGATCATCGGGAGTGCGCACGAGGTCGGGAGGAAGAACGGGTAGTTCCACGGCGCGATGATGCCGACGACGCCCAGCGGCTTGCGCTCGATGCGGACGCGCTTGCGCCACATCGTCATGCCGGCGACGCCGCGCGGTCGCGCGCGGAGGAATCGCGGCACCTCGTTCGCGACCCAGGCGGCGAAGTCGAGGGCGACGGTGACGTCGGCGCCGGTGGCATCGACGAGGGGCTTCCCCGATTCGCGCGTGATGATGCGCGAGACCTCCTCGCTGCGCCGGAGGAGGACCGCACGGAAGCGGTCGATCACCTGCACGCGCTCGGCTGGCGACTGGGCGGCCCATCCGGGCTGGGCCGCGCGCGCCTTGGCGACGGCGGCGGCGACGCCCGCCGCGTCGACCGAGTCCCAGCGCTTCCAGACCTCGCCGGTGGTGGGGTCGCGCGACTCGACGGGGCGGCGAGGCGAGGGGGGCACAGGGGGGTGGCTCATTGTCCTGAAATGTGACACCCCACCCCCTCAGCGGGTACTAGATGATGTGACGGTCAACGCGATGGACGGGGCTCTCCCCGGAGATTCGCCGTGGCGCGGAGCGCAGTCGGCGGGGCAACTTCCCCGCACCTCGCTCATGTCAGATCAACGCCCCGGCACTTCCATTGACCCGACGCTCCCGCTGCGCGCCAAGGCAGGGGACCGTCAGGCCTTCGCCCAGCTCGTGGACGTGATGTACCAGCGTTCCCTGCGGTTCGCCCTGCACATGGTGGGCAATCGCGAGGACGCCGAGGAGGCGGTGCAGGACGCGTTCGTGCGGGTGTGGCACAACCTCGGCCGGTTCCGGGACGATGCCCGGTTCGAGCCCTGGCTGTTCCGCATCCTGGCGAATCGGTGCCGGAGCCTGATGGAGAAGCGGCGACGGCATGCGACGGTGATCCAGTACGGGGAAGTGCCGGAGCGGGGCGGTCCAGTCCGCGAGGGCGACGACCGAGACTGGACGGAGGAGATCTACCGGGTCCTCGCGACCCTGCCGGTGGAGCAGCGGGAGGCGTTCCTGCTCCGACATGTGGAGGACATGGCGTACGAGGACATCGCCGCGGTGACGGGCGTGGGCCTCAGTGCGCTCCGAATGCGAGTGAAACGGGCGTGCGACGTACTGCGAGCGCGCCTCACCGAGGTGATACGGGATGAGTGACGGACAGGACAGGATCATCGCGCAGGTTCGCGCGACACTGCGGGAGGCGCCGGAGGCACAGGCGGACCCGCGGGCGGTGGCTCAACTGCTGAGCGCGGTGTGGGCCGCGCCGCGCCCGTCGGCGTGGCGGCGGTTCCTCGATGCCTGGCGGGTGCCGGCCCTTTCGGGGCTCGGCGCCTCCGCCGTGGCGGCCTTCGCCCTCTTCGCGGGGTTCCTCGCCCGCGGGTCGGTGGAGCCGCGCGCCGAGCGTGAGCCGATGATGGCGACGGGCGAGTTCCCGACCCCGACGGGCGCGCCGGACGCGGCCTTGGCGGGCGGCGTGCCGGTCATCCCGGCGGCGGCGATAGGGGGCGAGTCCGCCCCGGTCGCGACGCAGTTCGTGCTCGACCGCGCCGACGCGCGGAGCGTGTCGCTCGTGGGCGACTTCAACGAGTGGCAGGGCGGGGCACTCCCGCTCACCCGGCTGGAGAGCGGGCTCTGGACTGCGACGGTCCCCCTCGCGCCCGGCCGGCACGTGTACGCCTTCCTCATCGACGGTACATTGATGGTGGCCGATCCGCGCGCGCCCAAGGCGGGCGACGCGGACTACGGCCGCGAGGGTTCCGTCGTGATGGTCTTCGCCCGATGAGCATGCATCGTAGAGTGATCACTCTCGTCGCGCTGGTGCTCGCCAGCGTGTCCGCCGCCCCTGCGCTCGCTGCGCAGCAGGGGTCGGTGGTGCTGCCCATCGCCGATGCGAGGACGCGCACGGCCGTCGAGCGGGAGATCGCTCGGGCCGCGGCGAAGGGGCTGCCGGTGCAGCCGCTCATCGCGAAGGCGAACGAAGGTGTCGCGAAGCAGGCTTCCGGGGAGCGGATCCAGGAGGCCGTGGCGTCGCTGGCGAAGCGTCTCGAGCAGGCGCGAGCCCTTCTGGCTCCCTCGATGTCGGTCGCGGAACTCGCCTCGGGCGCGGAAGCGCTCGTGAACGGCGTGCCCGCCCCGATGCTGAAGCAGATCCGTGCGTCCTGGCCCGCGGAGCGGTCGGTGGTCATGCCGATCGACGTCCTCACGGAGCTGGTGGTGCGCGGGATCCCCGCGAAGCACGCGCTCGAACAGATCACCGCCCTCATGCGACGCGGCGCGACCGCGGCGCAGATCGCCTCGCTGGGACAGTCGGTCCAGGCCGATGTCGTGGCCGGGCTGGCGCCCGATGCGGCGCTCGAGGTGCGGGCCCGAGGCGTGATGTCGCTCCTTCCGTCACCTGCTGCCACCGCCAGTCTCGCTCCCACTGGCTCGAGGCCCCCGCGGTGACGTGATCCGCCGCGCGGCGCTGGGCGCCTTCGTCGTCCTCGCGACGCGCGGCCTGTCCGCGCAGACGCTCCCGGAGCTCCGCTTCGAAGGGGGCTATGCGAGCGTGCGGCAGCCGGGCTTCAACGGGCAGGACACGGTGCCGGCGGTGGACGCGGCGCTGCTCGCCATCTATTGGCGCAAGCCGACCGACCGGTGGACGCTCTACTCGAGCGGCAACCTCACGTACGCGCGCGACTCGCTCGCGGCGGCGCAGGCCGTCGCGGCGGTGGTCTTCCCGTGGCTCACCAACGAGCACCTGCGCACCGACGTGGGGGCGACCGGCGCGACCTTCTCGTTGCGCAGCGCCGGGCGTGGCGGCAACGGCACGGGGTTCATCCGGCAACACTACGTGCGTGATGCCTGGGGCGCGTGGGGCGGGACCGCGGTCGGCCTCACCGTGCGCGACGGTCGTCGTCGCCGCAGCTACTCAGGCGACATCGGCGGATGGACGCGGTGGCGCTTCCTCTTCGCGAGCGCCTCGGTCTCGCGCCAGAACTCCGACGATTTCCCCCTGCTCTTCGCGAGCGGTGGGACGATCGCGCCCTTCGCACTCTCGTACGAGCTCGAGGACTGGCAGTTCGCGATGCAGGCCCGACGAGGCCCGCATGAGCTCTCCGCCTCCTGGACGGATCGTCGCGGGATCGCCGGCACCGACGACGGGGGCGAAGGCCTCTCGCTGAGCGGCGTGCTGCAGCTCTCCGACGACATCGCCTTCCTGGCGAGTGCCGGACGGCAGCTCTCGGACCCGCTGCGCGGCCTGCCGCAGGCGGACATCATCACCGCCTCCGTCCGCGTGAGCATCGGGCCGAAGCCGCTGCCCGTGATGCAGCGCGTCGCGATCGCCGAGGCGCTGCTCGCCCCGCGCGAGGGCGAAGGTGCGACCTTGGTCGTGCGGGTGCAGGCGCACGACACCCTCGCGGTGGAGGTCGCCGGCGACTTCTCCGACTGGCGGCCGGTGCCGATGGTGCGCGAAGGCACGGTATGGGTCGCCCGCATCCCGTTGCCGCCGGGCAAGCATCATGTGGGCGTGCGCGCCAACCTCGGGCCCTGGCGCGCCCCGCGGAACCTCGCGCGCGTGCGCGACGATTTCGGCGGCGAATCGGGCCTGATCGTGGTACCTTAGCGGATCACCCCCCTCCTCCGGAGCCCGATCGTGCCGTTCACGTCGCGTCGTTCCTTCCTCGCCGGTCTCGCCGGCGCCGGTGCTGCCCTCCCGGTGTTCAGCGAGCGCGCGGTCGCGCAGCTCTTCAAGGCGGAGACGGTGGCCGGTGGCCGCACCGCCGCCGCCCTCGCGGATGACGAGGCGTACTGGGGGCTGATCCAGCGCGCGTTCGACGCCGAACGGACGATGATCAACCTGAACAACGGCGGCATCTCGCCGGCGCCGAGCCATGTGCTCGAGCAGATGATCCGCGACCTGCGGTTCGTCAACGAGCTGCCGGTGGAGCACAACTGGCGGGTCCTCGAGCCGCGCATGGAGTCCACGCGCCGCGAACTCGCCAAGGAGTTCGGTTGCGATCCCGAGGAGATGGCGATCACGCGCAACGCGTCCGAGGGGCTCGAGATCATGATCCTCGGGATCGACCTCCAGCGCGGCGACGAGGTGATCGTCACCAACCAGAACTACGGGCGGATGATCACCACCTGGCAGCAGCGCGAGCGGCGCGAGGGGATCGTCCTCAAGCAGGTGTCGTTCCCCGTCCCGATGACCGACCCCAAGGCGTTCGTCCGGATCATCGAGCAGGCGATCACGCCGCGCACGAAGGTCATCGAGCTCACGCACATCACCAACCTCACCGGACAAATCCTCCCCATCCGGGAGGTGGTGCAGATCGCGCGTCCGCGCGGCATCGAGGTGTTCGTGGACGGGGCGCACGCGTTCGCGCACTTCCCCTTCACGCGCGACCAGCTCGACTGCGACTACTACGCGACCTCGCTCCACAAGTGGATGCATGCGCCGATCGGCTCGGGCTTCCTGTACGTGCGCAAGGAGAAGATCGCGAAGCTCTGGCCGATGATGGGCTCCGACGTCTCGCGCGTGGCCAACATCCGCAAGTACGAGGAGATCGGCACGCACCCGCAGGCGCTGTTCAACGCCGTCTCTGTCGCGATCAACTTCCACCGCGGCATCGGCGCCGACCGCAAGATCGCGCGGCTCCGCTACCTCCGCGACCGCTGGGCGAAGGCGCTCCTCGCCGAGTCGCCGCGGGTGAAGGTGCTCACCGAGCTCGGGCCCGAGAAGTCCGGCGCGATCGCGCTCTTCAACGTCGACGGTATCGACCCGGTGCAGCTCGGCGGATGGTTAATGAGCAACTATCGCATCGTGAACACGCCGATCGTGCACCCCGAGTTCAAGGGCATCCGCATCACGCCGAGCGTCTACACGAGCGTCGACGAGATCGACACGTTCGTCGATGCGGTCAAGGTCGCGATCCGGCGGGGCATCTCGGCGTGAGTCACTGGTTGCTCAAGTCGGAACCGTCGACCTTCTCGTTCGACGACCTCCGGAAGGCGCCGAAGTCGACCACCGGGTGGAGCGGCGTGCGGAACTTTCAGGCGCGCAACACCATGCGCGACCTGATGAAGAAGGGGGACCGCTGCTTCTTCTATCACTCGAGCGCCGACCCGACGGGGATCGTGGGGATCTGCGAGGTGGTGAAGGAGGGCTATCCCGATCCGACCGCCTTCGACCCGGCGGATGACCACTTCGATCCCAAGTCGAAGCCGGAGACCCCGACCTGGATCCAGGTGGATGTGAGGGCCGTGCGCACACTTCCCAGGATCGTCACGCTCGCCGAGCTCAAGGCGCTCAAGGGGCTCGAGAAGATGGTGCTGCTCCAGCGCGGGAGCCGCCTCAGCGTGCAGCCGGTCACGGCGAAGGAGTGGGCGCTGGTGTGCAAGCACGCGGGTGTGCCGGCGGAGTGAACGCCCTCTGATCGCCGGGCGCCTGCGCCCGCGGGGCTTGCACCCTGTCATCCGAACCCCGCCGTCGGTCGCCTGACAGGGCGCAGGGTTCTCCCGATGGCATTGCCGGGGTCCCGGACCTAGTGTGCAGGTGAGCGCCGCACCGTCGGCGCTCGGCGGCCCCGCCTCACGGGGTCCGGATCCGGAGGAACGGATGCCCAAGCTCACCACTCGACTCGGACGCGCCACGAAGCGCGCCGTCGACGCGATCGAGACGCAGCTCCTCGTGAACGAGGGCCGCAAGTCGGTCCAGGCCAAGGTCGCGCGCGTCAAGCGCACCACGAAGAAGGCGCTCAAGGCCGGCGCCATCGCGGGAGCGCTCGTCGCGACCGCCGTCGTCATGCGCGACAACCGGAAACGCCGGAAGCTCGACGCCTGACCGACTCACGCGGCGCCGCGGGCGCCGGGAGTCCAGATGCCCACGCTCGACCCTTGGGTCCTGCGCTTCGATGAACTCGTCGCCGCCGACGTGCCACGTGTCGGCGGGAAGAACGCGTCACTCGGAGAGATGATCCGCGAGCTCGCGGGCGCTGGTGTGCCCGTGCCGCCAGGCTTCGCGACCACGGCGCATGCGTACCGGGCCTTCGTCGCCGAGAACCGGCTCGGGCCGGTGATCGCGCGCGAGATCGCGGCTCTCCATGCCGGCACGCGCGCACCGCGCGATGTGGGGGCCTCCATCCGTGCCGCCTTCCGTGCCGGGCGGCTCCCGGATCCCATGCGCGCGACCGTGCTCGAGGCGTATCGCGCTCTCGGCGCCCCTGCCGTCGCGGTCCGTTCCAGCGCGACGGCAGAGGATCTGCCCACCGCGAGCTTCGCCGGACAACAGGAGAGCTTCCTCAACGTGCAGGGCGAGGAGGAGCTCCTCGCGAGCGTCGTGCGTTGCCTCGCGTCGCTCTTCACCGACCGCGCGATCGCGTATCGCGAGGCCAACGGGTTCGACCACGCGACGATCGCGCTCTCGGTCGGCGTGCAGCGCATGGTACGAGCGGATGCTGGCAGCGCCGGCGTCATGTTCACGATCGACACGGAGTCAGGATTCCCCCAGGCGGTGCTCATCAACGCCGCCTGGGGCCTTGGCGAGAGCGTGGTGAAGGGGACGGTCGATCCGGACGAGCTCCTGCTCTTCAAACCGGCCATCGCGCGCCATGCGCCGGATCCATTGCTCCGTCGTCGGCTCGGCGCCAAGGCGACGATGATGGTGCTCGCAGAGGGTGAGCTGCGCACCCGCACGGTCGACGTGCCGGCGGACCGGCGCGCGCGCTTCGCGCTCGACACGGCCGATGCGATCACGCTGGCGCGGTGGGCCATGCGGATCGAGGAACACTACTCAGAGCTCGCCGGCCGACCCACGCCGATGGACATCGAGTGGGCGAAGGACGGCGTGACCGGCGATCTGTTCATTCTGCAGGCGCGCCCCGAGACGGCGCAGGCGCGCGACGTCGCCCGCGGCGCGCCCGTCCGGCATCTGGTCGAGGCGTCGCGCGTCCTCGTGCGCGGTCGCAGCGTGGGGACTGGGATCGCGCTGGGACCGGTCCGGGTCGTGCACGGACCGGAGGAGCCGTTCGCGGACGGCAGCATCCTCGTGACCGAGATGACCGATCCGGACTGGCTCCCGCTGATGCGGCGCGCCGCGGCCGTGGTCACCGATCACGGCGGCCGGACCTGCCATGCAGCGATCCTCAGCCGCGAGCTCGGCATCCCCGCCGTCGTCGGCACCGGCGACGCGACGACCAAACTGGTCGACGGCGCGGAGGTGACGGTGAGCTGCGCGAGCGGGGATGAGGGGCTGGTGCACGAGGGGCGCCTCCGCTTCGAGGAGACCCCGGCCGAGCCGTACGTGCCGATGCACACCGCCACGCGTGTGCTGCTCAACCTGGCCGACCCCGGGAGCGCCTTGCGGCACTGGCGGCTCCCGGCCGACGGCATCGGGCTCGCGCGCATGGAGTTCATCATCGCGAACGAGGCGCGCGTGCATCCGATGGCGTTGCTGCATCCGGAGCGGATCACCGACGCCGTGGTTCGCGCGGAGGTCGAGGCGCTTCGCGTGGGCGAGGCGCGGCCGGGCGGGTGGTTCATCGAGACGCTCGCGCGCGGCGTGGCGACGCTCGCCGCCTCGCAGTGGCCCAAGCCGGTCGTCGTCCGGATGAGCGACTTCAAGACGAACGAGTACGCGGGGCTCCTCGGCGGACGGGACTTCGAGCCGGTGGAGGAGAACCCGATGATCGGGTTCCGCGGCGCGGCGCGGTACACGCACCCGCGATACGCCGAGGGATTCCGGCTGGAGTGCGCCGCCATGCGCATGGCCCGCGAGGCGATCGGGCTCACGAACATCGTCCTCATGATCCCGTTCTGCCGCACGACCGAGGAAGCCGATGCGGTGCTCGAGGCGATGGCCGCCGAGGGACTCGTGCGCGGTCTCGCCGGGTTGCAGGTCTACGTGATGTGCGAGGTGCCCTCGAACGTCATCCTCACCGAGGCCTTCGCCGACCGGTTCGACGGATTCTCGATCGGGAGCAACGATCTCACGCACTTGACGCTCGGGATCGACCGCGACTCGGCGCTCCTCGCCCCCGGGTTCGACGAGCGAGATCCCGCCGTGTTGGCCCTCATCCGGCAGGTGATCCACCGCGCGCATCAGCAGGGCGACCCGGTGGGACTCTGCGGGCAGGCGCCGAGCGACGATCCCTCGTTCGCCGACCTGCTCGTGGCGGAGGGGATCGACTCGATCTCGGTGGATCCCGGCAGCATCATCAAGGTCCGGACGCGCGTGCACGACGCCGAGGTGCGCCTGGCCTACGAGCGGTGGCATCACCACTCGCCTCTGCTGAAGGCGGCCGCGGCGACCGCGGCCGCAGGCGCGGAGCACGCGACCGTCTGAGGGTCAGCCCGCCGCGATCTCCGCGCCGAGTCGCGCCGTCGCCTCGACGAGCGCGTCGAAGTCGGAGTCGTCGGAGCGGTGGTTGGTGATCGCCACGCGCATGCCGTAGGCACCGCGGATCGTCGTGCCGCTCGGCACGGCGATCCCCCGTTCCTGGAGCTGGAGCAGCAGTTCGCGGTTCACCGCGTCGCGCCGCTCCGGCGCAAGTGTCGCGGGCGCATATCGCATCACGACGATATTCATCGGCGTAGGGGCCATGCGCTCGAGGGACGGGTGCGCATCGACGAGGCGGGCCAGTCGCGTCGCCTGCGTCACATTCCGCGCGATGTGCGCGCCGAGCGTCTCGAAGCCGACCGCCTTGAGGAACATCCAGACCTTGAGGGCCGAGAAGCGGCGCGTGAGCTCGATGCCGCGGTCGGCGAAGTGGATCCCCGACCGTCCGAACACTCCGCGCTCCTCGCCAGCGAGGTAGGCGGCCTGCATGGAGAAGGTGCTGGTCAGATCCACGTCGCGACGCGTGAGCACGCAGGCGACCCCGAACGGCAGATAACCCCACTTGTGCAGGTCGAACGCGATCGAGTCCGCGCGGTCCATGCCGCGGACGATCGGCGCGGTCGCTGGGGAGAGTGCGGCCATCGCACCGAAGGCGCCGTCGACGTGGAACCAGAGTCGTTCGCGTGCCGCGAGGTCGGCGAGCGCGACGAGGTCGTCGGTCGCGCCGGTCTGCACCGTTCCCGCGGTGCCGATGATGCAGAACGGTCGATGCCCGGCGGCGCGGTCAGCGGCGATCATGGTCGCCATCGCGGCGACGTCCACCTCGAAGGCGTCGTTCACCGGGACCGGGCGGAAGCCCGCCTTGCCGAGTCCGAGGAGGTCGCACGACTTGGGGAGCCATCCGTGCACTTCACTCGAGGCGTAGACGAGCAGCGTCGGCTGGCCGGACTGCAGGCCGTCGGTGCGCACGTCGAACCCGGCGCCGTGCCTCCGCGCGACCGCGAGCGCGAGGACGTTCGCCATCGTGCCGCCGCTCACGAGGATCCCGCCGGCATCCGACGGATAGCCCATCGCCTCGGCGAGCCAGCGGACGACGGTCTGCTCGACGAACTTCGGTGCCTGCTCGAGACCGCCGACGTTGGGATTGATCACCGACGCGAGGAAGTCGGCCATCGCCGTCTGCGGCGTGCCGGTGCCCATCACCCAACCCCAGAAGCGCGGGTGGATGTTGCCATTGGGATAGGGGCGGACATACCGCAGGAAATCGTCGTATGCCGCGGCGTCCCCGGCCCCCTTCACCGGAAGCGGTTCACCGGCGAGGTGCGCCTTCACCTCAGCGGGCATCGGCTGCCAGGCGGGACGGGTGCGGACGTCGCGCAGGAAGTCGATGGAGTCATCGACCATGCGATGCGCGAGGGCGCGGTAGGCGTCCCAGTCCTGCGGGTCGAGCGGAGGGATGGTCATATGAGTCCGAAGAGCATGGCGAGCCCGGAGCCGAGCCCGATGGTGACGATCGCGCGCCTGACCCAGGTCTGGCCGACGCGCTGCGCGAGGAGCGAACCACCGATCCCGCCGAGCGTGGCGCCGACGGCCATCGCGATCGCGAGGGGCCAGTCGACGATGCCGCTCGCGGCGAAGATGAGCACGGCGACGAGATTCATCAGGCCGCCGCCCCAGTTCTTCAGGCCGTTCATCTGATGGATGTTCGTGAGTCCCATCAGGCCGAGGGCGGCGAGCATGAGGATCCCGGCGCCGGCGCCGAAGTACCCGCCATAGATCCCGACGAGCAGCTGGCCAGCGAGGAAGGGTGCCGGCGGCGGGGCGAGGGTGCCGTCGGCATTCTCGATGGTGCGATGGGGCGCGGCCTCCCGCAGCCGACGCAGGAGCGGCCCTTGGGCCATGAACAGCGCGGTCGCCCCGAGGATGAGCCACGGAACGATTTGGGCGAACCGCTGTTCGGGGGTGACGAGCAGGAGGCTCGCGCCGATCACCCCGCCGAGCAGGCTGGGGATGGCCCAGACCCGAGCCCAGGCCTTGGCCCCCCGCAGCTCCGCCCGATAGCCCCACATGGACGCCATCGTCCCCGGCCAGAGCGCGACGGTGGAGGTCGCGTTGGCGGTGATCGGGGGGACGCCCAAGGCGACGAGCGCGGGGAAGGTCACCAGCGTCCCCCCGCCGGCGACGGCGTTCACGGCGGCGCCGACGGCGGCGGCGAGGGCGACGAGGAGTGGCAGCAGCAGGGGAAGTCCGGGCGCGCGTTCAGGGGAAGTCCCGATGGCGTCAATGGTCGGCCCGGGGCGTGCGTAAGGATAGCGTCGGGCGGGGGGGGGCGGGGCACTCGCCCGCGCGACCGATACTATCTTATTGACGCGGGCATGGATGCCCGCGCGCTCCCCGGTCCGCGCCCTGCCACGACCGGGACCAACCCCCCAGCCGGAACTCCACGATGGCTGCAGACGCCAAGGCGCCCGTGACGGGCGACCACCTCGAGATCAAGGACTCGCGCACCGGGAAGATCTACCAGGTCCCGATCACCGACGAGACCATCCGCACCGCCGACCTGAAGCAGATCAAGGTCAATGCCGACGACTTCGGCATCATGGGGTACGACCCGGCCTTCATGAACACGGCCTCGTGCCGCTCGGCGATCACCTTCATCGACGGTGACAAGGGGATCCTGCGCTATCGCGGGTACCCCATCGAGCAGCTCGCCGAGAAGTCGAACTTCCTCGAGGTCGCGTGGTTGCTGCGCACCGGCGAGCTTCCGACGCAGGTCGAGTACGACGAGTGGCAGAAGCAGATCACCTACCACACGTACGTCCACGAGAACATCAAGCGCTTCATGGAGGGCTTCCGCTACGACGCCCATCCGATGGCGATGCTGACGGCGGGCGTCGCGGCGCTCTCGTCGTTCTACCCGACGTCGAAGAACATCTTCGACAGGCACGAGCGCGACGTGGCGTTCATCCGGTTGCTCGCCAAGATGCCGACGCTGGCGGCGTTCGCCTACCGTCACGTGAAGGGCATGCCGTACGTCTATCCCGACAACTCGCTGCCGTACGCCGAGAACTTCCTCTCGATGATCGCGCGGATGTCGGAGCCGAAGTACGAGGCGCATCCGGTCTACGCGAAGGCGATCGACATCCTGTTCATCCTCCACGCCGACCACGAGCAGAACTGCTCGACGAACGCGGTGCGCGCGGTGGGCTCTTCGCAGGTGGACCCGTACTCGGCGGTCGCGGCCGGCGTGGCGGCGCTGTACGGCCCTCTCCACGGCGGTGCCAACGAGGCGGTGCTCCGCATGCTCGAGGAGATCGGCGATGTGAAGAACATCCCTGCCTTCATCGAGTCGGTGAAGAGTGGCAAGGGCGCGGCGCGCCTGATGGGCTTCGGCCACCGCGTCTACAAGAGCTACGACCCGCGCGCGAAGATCGTGAAGTCGCTCTGCGACGACGTGCTCCGCGTCGCCGGCCTCACGAAGGACATGGAGATCGCCCTCGAGCTCGAGCGGATCGCGCTCAGCGACGACTACTTCATCTCGCGCAAGCTCTATCCGAACGTCGACTTCTACACCGGCCTGATCTACCGGGCCATGCACTTCCCCACCGACTACTTCACCGTGCTGTTCGCGATCGCGCGCACCGCCGGCTGGCTGTCGCAGTGGGAGGAGCTGCTGCTCGACAAGGAGCAGAAGATCGCGCGGCCCAGGCAGATCTACACCGGGTATGCCGAGCGGCCGTACTCCGCCAAGGTCGATCTCGGACACAAGATCAAGAAGTGAGGACGGGGTGAGGTGAAGGACGAGAGGGCGAGGCCACGCGGCCTCGCCCTCTTCCGTTGCCGCCTCGGTGCGTCCCGGATCGCCACCGGCACCCGCTCCGCTCTTCCGCACCGCGCACCCGGCACCACAGCTTTCCTCCTCCACCCGCCCGCGCCGATCCGGAGCATGACCGACCCCATCCTCGAACGTCTCGCCGCCGCCACCGCCGGCCGATACGAGATCCTTCGCGAGCTCGGTCGTGGGGGGATGGGTGCCGTCTATCTCGCCCGCGACCCAGGCCTGGACCGCGATGTCGCGATCAAGGTCCTGCCGCCCGAGTTCGCGGTGCAGCACACGCTACGGGAACGTTTCGTCCGTGAGGCGAAGCTCGCGGCCTCGTTGTCGCACCCGAACATCATCCACGTCCACGCGGTCGAGGAGCAGGGGGACCTGCTCGCGATCGTCATGCAGTTCGTCGAGGGGGAGACCCTGACCGAGCGCATCGCGCGGTCAGGGCCGTACGACGCGGCCGATTGTGCCCGCCTCCTCCAGGACGTCGCCTGGGCGCTTGGCTATGCGCACGGGCGAGGTGTCGTGCATCGCGATGTCAAACCCGACAACCTCCTCATCGAACGCGGCACCGGCAGGCCGATGATCCTCGACTTCGGTATCGCGCGCCAGGTGGAGGCGAGCGGACTCACGGAGGTCGGGCAGTCGATCGGAACGCCGCACTACATGAGTCCGGAGCAGGCGGCTGCCGAGTCGATCGATGGAAGGAGCGATCTGTACTCCCTCGGGTGCGTGGGATTCTTCGCCGCGACCGGCCGTCCGCCGTTCGATGGCGACAGCGCCCACAGGCTGCTGATGCAACACCTCACCCTGCCGGCGCCCGCCGTCACCAGCCTGCGCGCCGAGTTCCCGAGGGGGCTCTCCGACGTCATCGCCACCGCCCTCGCCAAGGAGCCCGCCCGGCGCTATGCGACCGGTGAGGCGATGGCCGACGCGATCGGCTCGCTGCAGCTCCGCTCGCGCGAGGTCGCACCGCTCCTTCGCCTCTTCCAGCAGCAGACGGCGCAGTCACTCCAGACCGTCCTGATGCTCGGCGTGGTCTTCCTCGTCTTCATGGGATTCTCGGGCCAGTCCACCACCCTGCTCGGATCCGTCTTCACCGTCGTCGCGGCCACGATGTCGCTGACGATTCTCGGACAGGTGCTGGATCGCGTCCGCTTCGTCGTGCGGCAGGGGTTCACGGTCAGCGACGTCCGGGCAGCGATCGGGGCGATGGGCGAGGATACCGCGCGCGCGCGCGAGCTGCTGCTCGCCGACCCCATCGAAGGGCGCCGCATCCGGAGGCGCAAGGTCATCGCGATCTTCGGCGCGATGGTCGCCGGTGGGCAGATACCCATCCTGCCCAGATACGCCAGGTTCGACGTGAACGGTGATCGCGTCCTGCCCGGGCCGGCGATCCTGATGATCCTGTCGATCGCGATCCTCTTCGGCGTCTCGCTCGCGCTCTGGACGGCGCGACCGGTGCGCGTCACGCTCGCGCAGCGCGCGGCGAACAGGATCTGGATGTCCTCGCTGGGCGCGAGGATCTTCGCGCGCGCCGAGCGACGCTACGCCGCCGAGATCGCGTCGCGAGGCTGACGTCAACCCGTTCCGCCCTCCGCGCTCCGACAGATCCTGCGGACCGGACATGCAGTGCACCGCTTCACCCGCGCAGTGCACACGAGCGCGCCCAGCTCCATCAGCGCCTGGTTGTGCGTCCAGGTCGCCTTGCCGGTGCGCGGCAGCGACGCCTCGGCGATCGCCCAGATGTGCTTCTGGTCGCGCGGTCGCTTGGGGTGCAGACGTGGCGCGAAGACCCGCGTGAGCACCCGCGCGACGTTCGTGTCGACCAGCGCGGCGCGGCGCTCGAACGCGAACGTGGCGACTGCGCCGGCGGTGTAGGCGCCGATGCCCGGGAGCTGGCGCAGCGCGTCGGGGTGACTCGGGAGCAGCGCGCTCGGCGACGGCGATGCAGGTGTCCCCGCAGGCGTGACACCGTCGCCCGGCTCGTCCCCCCACGCGCGCGGGCCCTCTCGCACCACCGCCCGCGAGAGCTTGTGCAGGTTGCGCGCGCGCGCGTAGTACCCGAGCCCCGCCCAAGCCTCGAGCACCTGCGCCTCGCGCGCGTCGGCCAGATGGTGGAGGGTGGGGAACCGGTCGAGGAATCGCCGCCAGAAGTCGAGGACGCGCGACACCTGCGTCTGCTGGAGCATCAGTTCCGACACGAGGATGTGGTACGGGTCGCGCGTGCGGCGCCACGGCAGGTCCCGCGCGTTGCGCCGGTACCAAGCGCGGAGCTTCTCGCCGAACGCCCGCAACTCCGTCTCGTCGAGTCGTGGGCCGCGCGAGGTGCGCCGCTTCGTCCCGCGGGCGCGCGGGGTCAGTGCGGCGCCCACGTCGGCGTCGCGGAGAAGAGCCCCCCTTCGACGATCAGTTCGTGGGCGAGCAGCACGCCGAACGCGATGCTCAGCGCGCCAGCGGCGAACCGGATCCCCGCCTGCAGGCGATTCACGCGCGCCCCGACGTACATCGCCGGTACCGCGAGCAGTACCGTGACCGCCACCATGCCCGCCACCGTGCCCAGCCCGAACACCAGCAGGTAGGCGAGCGCCGAGAGCGTGTCGCGGATGGTGGCGAGCACCAGCAGCGCCACCGCGGCCGAGCCGGCGAGTCCATGCACCAGCCCGACGAGGAACGGTCGCACCGCCGGCCGTGCGCTCGGGGTGTCGTCCCCGGCACGGAGGTTCTGGTACCCGAGCAGGATCAGCATGAGCGACACGCCGAACTCGAGCCCAAGCCCGATGCGTGGCGGGATCACCAGACGGAAGGCGACGATCGCGCCGCCCACGACGAGCAGGGTGAGCGTGTGGCCGATGCCCCAGAGCGCACCCACCCACGCGGCGCGCGACAATCTCCGCTCACGCGCGACGATCGCCGTCACCGCGACGACATGGTCGGCGTCAGTGGCGTGCCTCAGGCCGAGGAGTGCGCCAAGGGCGATGGCGGTGAGGGCGTCCGGGAGCATGTGCGGGTGGGCTCAGGTCACTGCTGGGCGTCGTACGCCGCGTAGTGCCGGACGAGCATCCGCTTCGCCTCATCCACCACCGCCGGCCGGTACTCCACGGGTACCATGCACGCGAGCTGCATGAGCGCGTGCACCGTCTGTACCGAGACCAGCGCCGACACCGCGCGCATCTCGGGGGCCATCCTCGGATAGCGCAGCGCGAGGAACTTGCCCACGTGGCCGACGAGCGCGTTGTTGAGCGCCTCTTTGACCGCCGGGCAGTTGCGATGGATCGCGTCCTGCATCGCTGGGAAGGCGGGGGTGCGCTCGATGAACGCCATCTGCGAGGAGAGGACGCGCTCGAACAGTACCTCGGGCTCGATGTGCGCCATCTCCAGCGGCATCGCCTGCTCGTTCACCAGTCGCACGCGTTCCGCGTAGCGGATGCCCAGCGCCTCGATCACCGCTTCCTTGTTGGGGAAGAAGTGGTAGAGCGAGCCCACGCTCGACTCCGCGCGGTCCGCGATGGCCTGCATCGACGCGCCGTCTACGCCCGTCTCCGCGAAGACCGCCTCCGCGGCGTCGAGGATCTGCTCTACGCGCCGCTGTCCGCGCTCCTGCTGCGGTGCGCGGGCGGCCCGGGCGTCGAGCGAGTCAGGGAGGGGGGTGGGGTGGGTGACGGCCATATAGGAATACAAAATAGAGACTTTCGTCTAGTATTGACAAGTAGAGGAAACCCTCTACTAATTATCCTCGTACTAGAGGCAACTCTCTAGAACTGACGGCTGCCTCCAAGCCGGACCGCCCCCTCGATCGACACACCCGATGCGACGCAGATCCGCAGTGCTCGCCCTCCTCGTGCCGGTGCTCGCGCTCGCGCCCCGAGCCGCCGTTGCTCAGTCCCGCGTGCTCGATGAGTACGTGACGATCGGCCTCGCGCAGAACCTCGCGCTCCGCCAGCAGTCGCTCGCCTCCGACCGCTCCGACGCGGTCGTGCGCGAGGCGCGCGGGAACTTCCTCCCCTCGGCGACGCTCAACGCGCGCTACACCGACTTCCGCGGCAGCGGCGTGGACTTCGGGGCCTTCATCAATCCCGTCTTCGCCACGCTCAATCAGCTCACGGGGACGAGCCAGTTCCCGACGAACGTGAACGTGCGGTTGCCCCTCCGGCAGGAGACGACGGTGCGCGTCGCGCAGCCGGTCTTCGCCCCGGCGATCCTCGCGGGATATCGCGCGGCGAACGCGGCCCGGGACGCGCAGGATGCGACGCGCGATGCGGCCATCGTGCAGGTCGCAGCGGAGATCCGGTCCGCGTACCTCCAGCATGCGAAGGCGCGTCGCCTCGCCGAGCTGCGGGCGGCGACGCGGACGCTGCTCGAGGAGCAGGTCCGCGTGATGACGCGGCTCATCGAGGCCGGCCGCGCGACGCCCGACGCGCTCTCGCGCGCGCGCGCCGAGTTGAGCGAGGCGGTCCAGCTGCAGGCGGAATCGGGCCAGCTCGCGAGCGCCTCGGCGCAGGCGTTCAACATGATGCTCGCCCGCGCGCTCACCGACACGGTGCTCGTCGACGAGGACACGCTCGGGTTCGGGCCGCTGCCGTCGCTCGAGGATGCGATCGCGCGCGGTGCTCGTGAACGTCCGGAACTCCGCGCGCTCGGTGCGGCCGAGCGCGCGGCGACCGCGCAGCGTCGCGCGGTGCAGGCGAACTATCTCCCCAATCTCGCGGTCGCGCTCGACTACGGATTCCAGGGCAACGAGTACCGCTTCGCCTCCGACGCCGATTACACCTCGCTATCGGTGGTGGCGTCGTGGAACCTGTTCAACGGCGGGCGCGACGCGGCACGAGCGGAGCAGGCGGCGCTCGATGCGCGGCGCTACGCGGTGCAGGGCGACGAGGCCCGCCGCGGCGTCGAGCTGCAGGTGCGTCTCGCCTGGCAGGCGGCTGCGGTGGCGCGGGCAGCGATCGCGACCGCTGAGGACCAGCGCGCGGCCGCCGCGCGCACGCACGACTTGGTCCGCCGTCGCGCCGAGGAAGGACTCGCGTCGCCGCTCGAACTGAGCCAGGCGCGCACGCAGCTCACCGCGGCCGAACTCAACGCCGTCTTCACCTCCTACGACTACTACCTGCGGCGCGTCGAGCTCGACCGTGCGGCCGCGCTCTACCCGAGGGCCACGCCGTGAACCGCTCGCTCCTGCTCCCGCTCCTCCTCATCACCGCGGCATGCGGCGGCGCCGATGCCGCCCCCCGCGACGAATCGGTGCGCGCCATCCCGGTGCGCGTCGCCAAGCCCGAGTTCCGCAAGGACCTCCCGCCCATCGTGCTCACGGGAACGGTCGGCGCGAAGGAAGAAGTGCCGCTCGCGTTCAAGATCGGTGGGGTCGTGACCCGAGTCGCCGTGGACGCCGGTCAGGCCGTCGCCGAGGGGGACGTGCTCGCGGAGCTGTCGCTCACCGAGATCGATGCCCAGGTCGCCGCGGCGCGCGAAGGGCTCGCGAAGGCGCGTCGCGACTTCGCGCGCGCCGAGAAGCTGCACGTCGATTCCGTCGTCACGCTCGCTCAGCTCGAGGATGCCCGCACCGGGCTCGACGTGGCCGAGGCGCAGGCGAAGGCGGCGGAGTTCAATCGCCAGTATGCGGTGATCCGCGCGCCGGCGGGCGGCGTCGTGTTGCGCCGCCAGCTCGAAGCGGGACAGCTCGTCGGCCCGGGCGCCCCGGTGCTCGTCCTACGCACCGAGCGAAGGGGGCTGGTGCTCCGCGCCGCAGCGGCGGATCGCGACGCCGTGCGCCTCGCGGTCGGTGCGCACGCGGCACTCTCGTTCGACGCCTTCCCCGGGGAGACGTTCACCGGCACCGTCGAACGGATCGGCGTGGCGGCCTCGCCCGCCACCGGCACCTACGAGGTCGAACTCTCGCTCGCCCCGGCCGGGCGCCGCTTCGTCTCCGGTCTCATCGGGCAGGCGGAGCTGCGCCCCAAGGCGGGCTCGGCGATGCCGTTCATCCCCGCCGAGGCGCTGCTCGAGGTCGACGGCCCCAACGCTGCGGTCTTCGTGCTCGCGACAGATGGCCAGCACGTCGAGCGGCGTCGGGTGCGCGTCGCCTTCCTCGACGGCGCATTCGCCGCGCTCGCGGGCGGCCTCGAGCCGACCGCGCAGGTGATCACGTCGGGGGCGACGCGTCTCTCCGATGGCTCGGTGGTCACCGTCTCGGCGGAGCGCGCGCCGTGAGGATCGCCGAGTTCTCGGTCAAGAACCGCCAGTTCACGGTCGTCGCGTTCGTCGCGCTGCTCGCGATGGGCATCTACTCGATCCTCTCGATCCCGCGCGCGGAGGATCCGAGCTTCCCGATCCCGATCTACCCGATCATCGTCGTCTACCCGGGAGCGAACCCGACCGACCTCGAGCAGCTGGTGGTCGATCCCATCGAGGACCGCGTGCGCGCGCTCGAGGATCTCGTGAGCGTGAAGACGAGCATCGAGGACGGGCTCGCGGTGATCCTCCCCGAGTTCGACGTCTCGGTCGACGCGAACCGGAAGTACGACGAGGTGGTGCGCGAGGTGAACGCGCTCCGCGCGGAGCTGCCGCAGGACCTCGCGCGGCTCGATGTGAACAAGGTCAGCCCGATGGACGTCAACATCGCGCAGTTCGCGCTCGTGTCGGAGACCGCGCCGTACGCGGTGCTCGACCAGGAGGCGCGGAAGCTGCGCGACGAGCTCGCGCGCATCGCCGGCGTGAAGGAGTCTGACACCTGGGGCTATCCCCAGCGCGAGGTCCGCGTCTCCGTCGACGCCGGGCGGCTCGCCGAACTGCGGATCCCGCTCACGACGGTGTTGCAGGCGGTGGGCGGCGAGAGCGTGAACATTCCCGGCGGGTCGGTCGATGCCGGTCGCCGCCGCTTCAACGTGAAGACCAGCGGCAGCTACCGCTCGCTCGACGAGGTGCGCGAGACAGTGATCGGCGGCGCCCAGGGGAGCACGGTCCGGCTCCGCGACGTCGCGACGGTCGAGTGGGACTATGAGGAACTGACCGACCACGCCCGCCTCGATGGCAAGCGCGCGGTCTGGGTGACCGCGAACATGCAGGAGAACCAGAACATCATGGCGGTCCGCGACCGCCTCTGGGCCGCGGCGGACCGCTTCGAGGCCGAGCTGCCGGGGACGATCAGGCTCGAGCGACCCTTCGACCAGTCGGCGAACGTGAAGCTTCGCCTGTCGCGACTGGGGATCGACTTCGTCATCGCGATCCTGCTCGTCCTGCTCACCCTCCTCCCCCTGGGTCTCCGCGCCTCTGGGATCGTGATGGTGAGCATCCCGCTCTCTCTCGCGATCGGCGTGACGCTGCTCAAGTCGGTCGGGTACACCATCAACCAGCTGTCGATCGTCGGCTTCGTCATCGCGCTCGGCCTCCTCGTCGACGACTCGATCGTCGTCGTGGAGAACATCGCCCGCTTCCTGCGGGAGGGCCGTACCCGCACGGAGGCGGCGATCGCGGCGACGCAACAGATCTTCGTGGCCGTCCTCGGTACCACGGCGACGCTCGTCTTCGCCTTCCTGCCCGTGCTCATGCTCCCCGGCACCGCCGGGAAGTTCATCCGCTCCATGCCGAGCGCCGTCGTCCTGACGATCCTGGCCTCGCTCCTCGTCTCGCTCACGGTCATCCCGTTCCTCGCGAGCGTCTTCCTCCGCGAGGAGGAGGACGAGCACGGCAACGTCTTCCTGCGTGCGCTGAACCGCGGGATCGACGCGACCTACGGCCAGTGGCTGCATCGCGCGCTGGCCAGTCCGCGCTCGACGCTGGTCGTGGCGACCGCGCTCTTCATCGGGGCGCTGGCGCTCGTGCCGCGCATCGGGTTCTCGCTCTTCCCCAAGGCGGGGACGCCGCAGTTCCTGGTGACGGTGGCCGCGCCGGTCGGCAGCTCGCTCGCGGTGACCGACTCCGCGGTGCGGGTGGCCGAGCGCGCGGTTATGGCGCGCCCCGAGGTGCGGGCGACCTACGCGAACATCGGGCGCGGGAATCCGAAGATCTACTACAACATCAACTCGCAGAGCATCCGCACCAACTACGGCGAGCTCTTCGTGCTGATCGACGAGTATGACGCGGCGGCGACGCCGGCCATGCTCGACTCGCTGCGCACCATCTTCGACGCCTATCCCGATGCGCGCATCGAGGTGAAGGAGTTCGAGAACGGCCCACCGATCGAGGCGCCGATCGAGTTCCGCGTCCGCGGTGGCGACCTGGACTCGCTGCGCGCGATCGCCGCGCGGCTCGAAGCGCTCATCGAATCCGAGCCCGGCACGCGCGACGTGGTGAACCCGCTGCGCGTGAGCCGCACCGATCTCGCGCTCCAGCTGGACCGGGCGAAGGCGGGGTTGCACGGCGTCCCGACCGCGGAGATCGATCGGGCGGTGCGGTTCGGGCTCGCGGGCCTCCCGGCCGGCCGGTTTCGCGACACCGACGGCGAGGAGTACGACGTCACGCTCCGGCTCCCTGGCGATGCGCGCAAGGACGCGTCGGCGCTCGACCGGCTCTTCGTCGGCTCGGTGACCGGCGCGCAGGTACCGCTGCGCCAGCTCGCGTCATTCACGTTCGAGACCTCGCCGCCCATCGTCCAGCACTTCGACGGACAACGGTCGGTCACCGTCCAGTCGCAGGTCCGCACGGGCTACAACACCGACCGCGTGACGCGTGCCCTGCTGGCGAAGCTCGACAGCTTCCCGCTGCCGGTCGGCTATCGGATCGAGGCGGCGGGAGAGATCGCCAGTCGCGAGGAGAGCTTCGGCGGGCTCGGCACCGCGATCATGGTCGCGGTGTTCGGGATCCTCGCGATCCTCGTGCTCGAGTTCAAGACGTTCCGCGGCATGCTCATCGTCTCGAGCGTGATCCCGCTCGGCGTCATCGGCGGGATCGTGGCACTCTGGCTCACGGGGTACACGCTGAGCTTCACGGCGGTCATCGGCTTCGTGGCGCTCATCGGCATCGAGATCAAGAACTCGATCCTGCTCGTGGACTTCACGAACCAGCTGCGCGAGCAGGGGCATGCGCTGCGGGAGGCGATCGAGAAGGCCGGCAAGATCCGGTTCGTCCCGATCGTGCTGACCTCGGCGACGGCGATCGGCGGCCTCTTCCCGCTCGCCATCCAGGGGAGCTCTCTCTACTCGCCGCTGGCGATCGTGATCATCGGCGGGTTGGTGAGCAGCACGCTGCTGAGCCGCCTGGTGACCCCGGTCCTATACGAATTGCTACCCCCCATGCCCGACGATGTAGGGTGATCGGCGGCTGGCGCCCGGGCCGCGGACCGGGCTGATTTCAGCGATGCCCGCGCGCCTTCGGATCCGGTACCTCGTCGCGGCGTTCCTCTTCTGGGGGGGCGCCGCTGCGACCGCCGTCTCGGCGCAAGCGGCGGACTCGATCGCGGCGGAGGACCACCATGCGCGTGGCCGCGAGCTGTTCCGAGCGAACCGGTTCGACGGTGCGGCCGTGCAGTTCGGTGAAGCGGCGAGGATCCGCGAGCAGCTCGGCGACAGCGCCGGGATGGCCAGTTCGCTGAACAGCATGGGCTCCTCCCAGTATCAGGTGGGCGAGTACGAGTTCGCGCTCGACGCGTTCCTCAGGTCTCTGGAGATCCGACGGTCACTCGGCGACTCCATCGGGATCGCGCGGGTGCTCACGAACATCGGGAAGACCTACCAGGACTGGGAGCAGTTCGACCGTGCGCGGCCGGTGCTCGCGGAGGCCGTTGCCGTGGCGGAGGCGATCAAGGCCCCCGTGGTGCTCGGGTATGCGCTGAACACCCAGGCGCTCCTGCTGAGCGATTTCGGTGAGCAGTCCTCCGCCCGCGCGCTCATCGCGCGCTCGCTCGCGCTCTACGCATCACGGAGTTCACCAACGGAGATCGCCGACTCGGCGACCAGCGGCTGGGCGCTCAACATGGTGGCGCTTGGCGTGGTCGAGACGCGGGACGGGGCCCCGGACCTCGCGATCGGGCATCTCCGGGACGTCCTTCGCGTCGCCGAAGCGGAGGGAAACGCCCGGAGCCAGGCCAGGACACGCCTCCACCTCGGACAGGCGTGGCGGGCGAAGGGGGATCTCGCCGCCGCGGCGCGCGAGTTCTCCCGTGCGCGCGCCATCGCGGGCGAGACCAAGCAGCGCGTGTTCGCGCTCGATGCGTTGCGCGGACTCGCGGAGGTCGAGCAGACGCGCGGTCGCGCGGATGCGGCGCTGACGGCCCTTCGCGCGGCCGAGGCGCTGCGCGACACGGTCTTCGCGCGCTCGACGGCGCAGCGCATCGCGATCATGGAGTCGCGGCTCGACCGGGAGCAGCAACAACGGGAGACCGCGCGGCTCCTGGCCGAGCAGCGGGTGCAGGAAGCGACGATCCTCCGGCAGCGGGTGATCGGTGTGCTCGGCGCCTTCGTCCTCGTGCTCGGCATCGTGGTGGTCGTGCAGCTGGCGCGTTTCGGCCGTCGCGGCCTCGAGCGCGAGGCGCTCCTCTCCAAGTCCAACGCGGCGCTGGAGCGCACCAACGACGAGTTGCGCACCGCGCTCTCCGAGGTTCGGACGCTCAAGGGCCTCATCCCGATCTGCGCGAGCTGCAAGAAGGTCCGGGACGACCGCGGCTTCTGGGAGGCGGTGGAGTCGTACATCTCCAACCGCTCCGATGCGATGTTCAGCCACAGCATCTGCACGAGTTGCGGGCCGAAGCTCTATGGCGACGCCTGGCACCCCGACGATCCCGATCCGGCGCCCATGCCGCCGGTCGGCAGGGACGTCAGCTGACCTTCTTGGTCTTCCGCTTGAGGAAGTCCATCAGGATGAACTGCCCGAGCGTCATCGTGTTCGTGAAGTAGGCGCGCCCGCGGGTGATCGCGCTCACCATCTTCACGAACTCCACGAGGGCGCGGTCTCGCGCGAGCATGAAGGTGTTCACCGGGATCCCCGCCTTGCGGCAGGCCGCGACCTCGGTGAGCGTCTCCTGCAGCACGAAGGCGTCGAGCCCCATCGCGTTCTTGTAGATCCGTCCGTCGGGCATCGTGAGCGCGCTCGGCTTGCCGTCGGTGATCATCACGATCTGGCGCATGTCCTTCTTCTGCGCCATGAGGAGGCGTCGCGCCAGCTTGAGCCCCTCGGCCGTGTTCGTATGGTACGGGCCGACCTGTGCCTTGGCCAGCGCGCCCATCGGGATCTCCTCCGCCGAGTCGTGGAAGAGGATCACCTTGATGCTGTCTCCGGGGAACTGCGTCCGGATGAGGTGCGTGAGTGCGAGCGCGACCTTCTTGGCCGGCGTGAACCGGTCCTCGCCGTAGAGGATCATCGAGTGCGAGCAGTCGAGCATGAGCACCGTCGCGCAACTCGACCGGTACTCACTCTGCCGCACCATCAGGTCGCTGTAGTCGAGGTCCATCGGCACCTCGAGCGATCCTGTGCGCATCATGGAGTTCTTGAGCGTCTCGTTGACGTCGAGATTGAGCACATCGCCGTACTCGTACGGTTTGCTCCCTGCGTCTGCTTCGATGCCGGTGGCGAGCCAGGGCGTGTCGTGCGATCCGAAGTTGCTCTTGCCGAGCCCGCCGAGGATCCCGCGCAGCGACTTGTACCCGAGGAAGTCGATGCCCTTGGAGGTGAGGTCGAACTGGACGTCCTGCGCGGCGGCCTTGGCGAGCCCCCCAGGGCCGAACACCGACTGGTGCCCCGCCGGCGCCTGCGGCGCGTTCTCGGCCTTGAGGAACCCCTCGGCCATCAGGCGCTGGACGATCTCGTCGAGGAGCTTGGAGAGCTTCTGCTCGGAGATGTCGTCGCCGTCGCCGCGGAGGGCCTCGAGCATCTCGGGGGTGAACTGCCCCGACTGGATGAGCGCGTCGAGGATCGCCTGTTTGAGGGCGTCCATCGAGCGGTCGCCGCCCTGATCGAGGTCGCGATAGCCCCATGGATCGGGATCGCCGCCACCCGCGAATCCCGACTGGAGCAGGAAGTCCGCGAGGTTGTCGAGCAGCGCCTGGAGGTCCACCGCGTCCGCGGATTCCGGGCTGAACTTGCTGTAGGTATGGAATCGCATGGGTCCTCGGGGCCTATCCGCCCAACACCAGGAGGGTGAGATAGGTTCCGTAGGAAGCGACGAGGAATCCGCCCTCGAGCCGCGAGAGCACGAAGCGGGTTCGCATCATCGGGAAGAGCATCGCCGAGAAGACGAGCATCCATACCATGTCACTCCCGACCATCGCGTCGCCGACGGCGATGGGTGCGATGAGCGCGGTGATGCCGAGGATGCCGAGGATGTTGAAGATGTTGGATCCGATGACGTTGCCGAGGGCGATCTCGCCCTGTCCGCGCCGCGCGGCCATGATCGAGGTCGCGGCCTCCGGGGTGCCGGTACCAGCCGCGACGATCGTGAGCCCGATCACCCGTTCACTCATGCCCGCGGCCCGGGCGAGTTCGATCGCGCCGCGCAGCAGCACCTCTCCGCCGAGCACGAGCATGGCGATACCGGCGGCGATGAACAGGAGCGCCTTGCCGACCTGCGCGGTGCCGTCCTCGAGTGCGCGGGAGCCGACCTCGGTCTGGAGGTCGCTCGCCGCCTCCCCGGTCACCGCCGTGCGTCCGAGGCGAACGGCATAGGCGGTGAAGAGCGCGATCCCGATGACGAAGAACGCACCCTCGAGGCGGTCGAGTTGCCCGTCACGCGCGAGCAGGAGCAACTGGAAACTCGCGAGGAACATGAAGGGCCATTCGAGCTTCACTGCGCTCGAGTGCACGCGCATCGGCTGGATGAGGGCCGTGAGTCCGAGCACCACGGCGATGTTGAAGATGTTCGAGCCGACGACGTTCCCGAGGCTCAGGTCGCTTGCGCCGCGGAACGAGGCGGCGACGCTCACGGTGAGTTCGGGGAGCGAGGTGCCCATCGAGACGATCGTGAGGCCGATGACGGCGGCGCTGATCTTCGCGACCCGCGCGATGGTCACCGCGCCGCGGACGAGGACGTCGGCACCGAACCCCAGGATGGCGATCCCGAACACGACGAGTGCGACTGAGACGAGGAGAGGCATGCCGGGAATCAAACCTTCGGAGCCGATCCTGTCACGTCGGTCGGTTGCGGCGTGGAGTTCGGGCGGTCCGCGGACTAGGTTTGGGCATGACCGAGGGGATCACACCGGAGATCGGCTACATCCTGCTGGTCTTCGGGCTCTTCGTCGTCCCGAAGTACCTGCAGCGTTTCCGTCTGCCGAGCGCGGTGACGAGCCTGGTCCTCGGCGCGGCGCTGGGGCTCACGTCTCCCGAACTCGCGGGCGACAACACCGTCCAGCTCTTCGCGACCCTCGGCATCGTCGCGCTCTTCCTCTTCGCGGGCCTCGAGGTCGAGTTCGGTGAACTGCGGAAGGAGTCGCGCGTCCTCATCTGGCATCTCGCCGTCCAGGCCGTGGTGCTCGTCGGCCTCGGCGTGGCGGCCGGGCGCCTCCTCGGACTCCCCGACCGCGCGGCCGCGCTGGTCGCGCTCGCGCTAGGCACGCCGTCCACCGGGTTCATCCTCGATTCCCTCGGGAGCTACGGCCTCTCGGTGCGCGAGCGCTTCTGGGTCCGTTCGAAGGCGATCTCGACCGAACTCGTGGCGCTCGCGGTGATGTTCGTGGTGCTCCAAGGCGATGATGTGACGCGATTCGGCGTCTCGGCGGTCGTTCTCGCGGGCCTGGTGGTCGTCGTCCCGGTCGCGTTCCGGCTCTTCGCCCGCGTCATCCAGCCGTTCGCGCCGAAGTCGGAGTTCGCGTTCCTGATCATCGTGGCGCTCGTGTGCGCACTCGTCACCCGGCGTCTGGGGGTCTACTATCTCGTCGGAGCCTTCCTCGTCGGCGTCGCCGCGCAGCGGTTCCGCCGGGACCTGCCGGCGCTCGCCTCGGAGCAGATGCTCCATGCCGTCGAGGTCTTCGCGTCCTTCTTCGTCCCGTTCTACTTCTTCAAGGCGGGGGCGCACTTGCATGCCGATGATCTCACGCGGCAGACGTTCGTCGCCGGGGTCGCCCTCCTCGCGGTCGCCCTGCCGGTCCGCATCCTGAGCGTCGTGGCGCACCGCCGGGTCGCGCTCGGAGAAGGATGGCGCGCGGCGTTCCGGGTCTCGACGCCGCTGTTGCCGACCCTCGTGTTCACGCTCGTGATCGCGGAGGTCCTGCGCGAGCGATTCGTCCTGCCTCCCTGGCTGTTCGGCGGGCTCGTCTGGTACACCGTGCTGAATACGCTCATCCCGGGCCTCGTCCTTCGACTGCCGACGACGGACCCCGACCTGCTGGCCAAGGGCCCGGATCGCGGCGACTCCGAGCCGCGGCGGACCGGCCCTGAGGGCGGTGAGCCCGAGGACTCTGCGTCCGCATGAGCACCCCGCGCGTCGGCAACGGACCGTCGATGAATCCGTTCCGCACGCTGGCGGCCTATCGGAACTTCCGGATATTCTGGATCGGCCAGACCACGTCGCTCGTCGGCTCGTGGATGCAGACGGTGGCGGTCGGCTGGACGGCACTCGAGCTCACGAACGACGCATTCATGGTCGGGCTCGTGTCGGCGGCGAACACGTTCCCCATCCTCATCTTCTCTCTCCCGGGCGGGGTCGTCGCCGACCGGAGTTCGAAGCTGCGCGTCGTCCGGATCGCGCAGTCGCTGATGCTCGCCGAGGCGGCGGCGCTCTGGCTCCTGGCATGGACGGGACATCTCACGATCGGGTGGCTGATCGTTCTCGCGCTGGTGGGTGGCGTGCTCGGGGCGTTCGAGATCCCTGCCCGTCAATCATTGATGGTGGAACTCGTCGGTCGTGAGGACCTGCCCGCGGCGATCGGACTCAACTCCATGGGCTTCAACCTCGCGCGCGTCGCGGGGCCGAGCGTGGCCGCGCTCGTGATCGCCCGTCTCGGCGTCCCCTGGACCTTCGGCCTCAACGCTCTCAGCTACCTCGCCGTGCTCACCGGTCTGGCGCTGATCGACCTGCCCGAGCATCGCGCCGTGCCGCGCTCGTCGGCCACCCCGTTGTCCGGCATGGGCGACGCGATCCGTCACGTCCGCGAGACCGAGCCGCTCCCGATCCTCCTGCTCATCGCGACCGTCTTTTCGGTCCTCGGGGTGCCCGTCATCACGTTGCTCCCCGTCGTTGCGCGTGACGCGCTCTCCCTCGGCCCGGACGGCTACGGTGCGCTGATGGCCGCGCTCGGGCTCGGGGCGGTCACCGGTGCGCTCGTGACCGCCGTGGTCGGTGGCAGTGCCGCCCGCGGACGGATGTTCCGGGCTGCTTCGTTCGGCTTCGCCGGTCTGCTCCTGCTGTTCGCACTGGTCCGCGTGCCGCTGCTCAATGGTCTGCTCCTTTACGCGGTGGGGGCGGCGATGATGATCAACAATGTCCACGTGAACGCCCGACTGCAGGAGCTCGTCCCCGACTCGCTTCGCGGACGCGTGCTCTCGCTTTATGTGATGGTCTACGTCGGCGGCTCGCCGATCGGCAGCTTCGTCGGCGGCTGGGTCGCCCGCCGCGCGGGCGTCGAGTGGGCGATCGGCGGTGGCGCGGTCCTCATGCTGGTATTCGCGACCTGGGCCTTCCGCCGACATCCGGGGCTCGCCCGCGACTGAGGGTTGCGCACGACGGGAACAACGGCGAGGATTGCAGGGTAGACGTTCATTCGCCGCGCCTCTGGGCGCTGCTCGCGTCGCGTGAGTGCTGCCGCCTCGCCGAGCAACCATCCGTGCCGTTCCCTGGCCTCCGGAGGATCCGATGTTCGATGTCGCTCGGCTCGCGGCGGACCTCGCGTGGCCACTCGCACTGCTGCTGGCGTGGGTCGCCGGGGAGCTCGGACAGCGCTGGCTTCGCGTCCCGCGCATAAGCAGCTACGCCACCGTGGGATTCCTCCTGGCCGCATCGCAGGGTGGGCTGTTGCCGGCTTCGCCGTCCGACGGGATCCTGTTGCTCGCCAAGATCGCGCTCGGCCTCTTCCTCTTCGAAGCGGGGTACCGCATCAACCTCCGCTGGCTGCGCGCCAATCCGTGGCTCGCGGTCACGAGTGTTGCGGAGTCCACGCTCTCCTTCGTCGCCGTATGGGCACTGGTCCGCTGGCGCGGGATGCCCGAGGCGCCGTCGCTCCTGCTCGCGGCCCTCGCCATGGCGAGTTCGCCCGCGACGGTGGTCCGCGTGCTCAACGAACTGCGTAGCTCGGGCCAGGTGACCGAGCGGGTGCTCCATCTCTCGGCGCTGAACAGTGCGCTCGCGGTCCTCGTCCTCAAGGTCCTGCTTGGCCTGACGCCCGCCGGCTCCGTGGATGACGTCCCCGAGGCGGCCTACGATACCGTGCTCGTCCTCGGCGCGGCGATGCTCTCGGGGTATCTCATGGGGGCCTTCGTGCCGGCCCTGCTGAAGACCGTTCGTCGCACCACGCAGGACAGCACCGTCGCGTATGCCCTCGCGGTCATCGGACTCGTCGCGCTCAACCACAGCCTCGAGTTCTCTCCCGTGCTCGCGACCCTGACCTTCGGCCTCGTCTCACGGCACCGCCGCGTGTTCCTCACGCCCACCCAGCGTGGTTTCGGCACGATGGGTGACCTGCTTGGCGTGCTGCTCTTCACGTTCGTCGCGGTCCGGCTCGAGTGGAGGCAGGTCGGCGCAGGGTTCGGCTTCGGGATCGCGATCCTTCTCGTGCGCCAGTTCGCGAAGGCCGCCGCGATCGGTGCCCTCGCGTTCCTGAGCGGTACCTCCTGGCGAAAGGGCTTGCTCACCGGCATCGCGATGGCGCCAATGTCGGCGATCGTCATCGTCGTGCTCGAGCAATCGCACCTCGTCGGGCTCGGCATGCTCGATCAACTCGCACCCCTCGCCGCCGCCTCGCTGCTCATGGAGATGCTCGGCCCCATCGTCGTCGGCCGCGCGTTGCACTTCGCCGGCGAGCTCCCCGACCGCAGGGAGGCGTAAGATGCCGCTGGAACCCTTTTCCAAGTCCGTTCCGCTCAGCCTCGGCGTGGAACTGGAGTTGCAGCTCGTGAGCCTCAGCGACTTCGATCTCACCGCGGCGAGCCCGGACATGCTCGAGCTGCTGCGACGGAAGCCGTTCCCCGGGTCGGTCACGCCCGAGATCACCGAGAGCATGCTCGAGATCGCGACGAGCGTGCATCACGACCATCCCGCGTTGCTCGAACAACTGACGGCGGTGCGCGACACCCTGGTCCAGGCCGGCGCGCGCCTCAACGTGGGTGTCTGCGGCGGTGGCACGCATCCCTTCCAGCAGTGGACCGATCGCCGGATCTTCCGAAAGCCGCGATTCCGTGAGGTCTCCGCGCTGTACGGCTATCTGAGCAAGCAGTTCACCGTCTTCGGACAACACGTGCACGTCGGCTGCGGGAGCGGCGACGACGCCCTCTATCTGCTCCACGCGCTCAATCGGTACGTCCCTCACTTCATCGCCCTGAGCGCCTCGTCCCCGTTCGTGCAGGGGAAGGACACCCTCTTCAATTCGGCGCGGCTCAATTCGGTCTCGGCCTTCCCGCTGAGTGGCCGCGCCCCCTTCGTGCTCACGTGGGACGCGTTCGAGGCCTATTTCGCGAAGATGGAGCGCACCGGCGTCGTGAAGAGCATGAAGGACTTCTACTGGGACATCCGCCCCAAGCCGGAGTATGGGACGATCGAGCTCCGCGTCTGCGACACGCCGCTCTCGGTGGAGCGGGCCGCGGCCCTTGCTGCGTACCTGCAGGCCCTCTGTCGGTGGCTACTCGAACGCCCCGGTCCGCCACCCGCCGAGGATGACTACCTCGTCTACAGCTACAATCGCTTCCAGGCCTGCCGATTCGGCCTCGATGGCACGATAGTCGTGCCGCAGGGCCTCGACGTGGTCTCGCTGCGAGAAGATGTGCTGACCACGCTCCGCCAGGTCGAGGCCCATGCCGACATTGCGCAGGCGACGCCGGCGCTCGATCTGGTCTACCGGATGGCGCACGAGGGCAGTGACGCCAGCCACCTCCGTGCCGAGCACACGAGACGCGGGAGCATGGAGGGCGTCGTGGACTCCGCCCTCGACCGCTTCAGGCTCGGCGAGGGTGCGACGGCCTGACGCCTACTCGTCGCGGTCGGGCCGCTCCTGCTGCACGCCACCCTTCCGTCGCACCGAGCGCCCGTACTGCCCGCTCTCCGACCGCGAGAGCTTCCGCCGCGCGACGAGCGCCTCCAGCACCAGCTCGCAGGCGACCACGGCATCGGCATCGTCGCCAACACCGAGCCCGCTGGCGGTGACGATCTCGATGAGCCCCGGCACCGCCGCGAATCCCTGCCGCGCCACCGCCGCGCTCGCGTCATCGCTCACCTGGAGGGCCTGGCCGCGGTCGAACCACATCACGATCTCGTCGAGGTCGAGGTCGTCCCCGCGCTCGGCGAGCGTCGCGTCCGCGGCGCGGCGGATGAGCTCGCGAGCGATCGTCGCGCCGCCGATCAGCTCCCCCTCATACTCGAGCTCGATCTTGCCGGTGATCGCCGGCAACGCCGCATAGATGTCGGCGAGGCGCGGCACGATCGTCGGCTCGCCGAGGCGCACGGCGCGCCGCTCGGCGTTCGAGATCACGTTCTCGAGGAGCGTGATCGAGAGGCGCTGCGAGACGCCCGACCGCTGGTCGATCCGCTTCTCCTGCCGCGCCTCGAACGCCACGCGCTCCGCCACCTCGCTCACGATCCCGGGGAGGCGGAGCGGGAGTCCGTCGCGCGTCACCCAGGCCTCCTGCGCGGTGATCGCCATCGCGAGGTCCACCGTCGCCGGGTAGTGCGTGATGATCTCCGACCCGATGCGGTCCTTGAGCGGCGTGATGATCTTGCCGCGCGCCGTGTAGTCCTCGGGGTTCGCGGTGAACGCGAGCACCACGTCGAGCGCGAGGCGCACCGGGTACCCCTTGATCTGCACGTCACCTTCCTGCATCACGTTGAACAACCCCACCTGCACCTTGCCCGCGAGGTCGGGGAGCTCGTTGAGCGCGAAGATGCCGCGGTTCGCGCGCGGCAGCATCCCGTAGTGGATCGAGAGCTCGTCGGAGAGGAGGTGGCCGCCGCGTGCCGCCTTGATCGGGTCGAGGTCGCCGATGAGATCCGCCACCGTCACGTCGGGCGTCGCGAGCTTCTCGACATAGCGCTGGTCGCGCGCGAGCCAGGCGATCGGCGTGTCGTCGCCGGCGGCGGTGATGCGGTCGCGTCCGTACTTGGAGATGGGCGCGAACGGGTCATCGTTCGTCTCGCTCCCCTCGATCACCGGCAGCGCCGGGTCGAGCAACGACGTGAGCGCGCGAAGGATGCGCGACTTGGCCTGCCCGCGGAGCCCGAGCAGGATGAAGTGGTGCCGCGAGAGCAGCGCATTCACGATCTGCGGCATCACCGTGTCCTCGTAGCCGAGGACCCCCGCGAAGAGCGGCTTCCCGTCGGCGATGCGCGCGAGGAGATTGTGACGGATCTCGTCGCGGACCGACCGTCCACGACGATCGGGGGTGCCGTACGGGGACGCCTTGAGGGCGCCAAGGGTCGCGGGAAGGTGAGTGGTCATCAGCTGGCGGGTCGGATCTCGACGAGGTTGTCGTAGAAGACGGGACCGGCGCCCATGTCGGTGAGGCGCTGGCTCGTGGTGGCGTTCACGGTGCGGCCGTCAGGGGAGAGCTTCGCCCACCAGATCCCGGGGGCCCACGCGACGCCCTCCCTGATGCCCTCCCGAACGCGCGCGCGCGCCTGGAAGTGCCCACGCTCGTTCTCGACCATCACCATCGCGCCCTCAACGATCCCGCGTCGCTCGGCGTCGCGCGGATGGAGCGCCACCTCGGGTTCGCGGGCAGCCCGCTGGAGCGGCCCCACGTTGACGAAGCTCGAGTTGAGGAACTGGTGCGCCGGCGACGAGATGAGCGTGATCGGGAAGCGCGCCGCGAGGGCCGGGACGTTCTCGGGGAACTCGTACGGCGGGGTGAAGGCGGGGAGCGGATCGAGCCCCATCGCCTCCATGCGCGCGGAGAAGAACTCGCACTTGCCGCTCGGCGTGTGGAAGCCGCCCTCCGCGTACGGCACGTACGGCGAGGGCAGCGCGAGGCGCGCCCAGCCATCGCGCTGGAGCGACTCCCACGTCACGGTGGCCATCTTCGGGTCGGACGAGGTGAGCCCCTGCTTCACGAGCGTCTCGTCATCGTCCCGCAGGCAGGGGTGGTCGAGCCCCATGCGCGCGGCCAGGCGACGGAAGATCTCGGTGTTGGGGAGGGCATCCCCCAACGGCGCGATCGCGGGGCGGTTGAGCGACGCGTAGAGGTGCCCATACGACCAGTGCACGTCGAGGTGCTCGAGCTGCGTCGTCGCCGGGAGGACCCAGTCGGCGTAGTCGCACGTGTCGGTGCGGAAGTGCTCGAGGACGACGGTGAAGAGGTCCTCGCGCTTGAGGCCGTCGATCACCGCGAGATGGTCGGGGGCGATCGCGGCGGGATTGGAGTTGTAGACGATCATCGCGCGCACCGGCGGTCCGCCGACGCCGGCGTCCGGCTTGGCCAAGGCGTCACCGAGGAGCGACATGTTGATCGTGCGCGTGCCGGGCGGGACCAGGTCGGGCCGCTGCACGGTCGCCTTGTCGAACGCGAAGTTGCCGCTGGTCGAGAGGACCACGCCGCCACCGGCGCGCCGCCAATGCCCGGTGACCGCGGGGAGGCAGGCGATCGTGCGGACCGCCATCGCACCGCCGGCATGGCGCTGCAGCCCGTAGTTGAGACGGACGAAGGCGGCCTTCGCGCGACCGTACTCGCGCGCGAGCTCGGTGATGCGCACCGCCGGGATGCCGGTGATCGCCGAGACGCGCTCCACCGGATACTCCTGCACCCGCGCGCGCAGCTGCTCAGCGCCGAGCGTGTGGCGCGCGAGGTAGTCGTCGTCCTGCATGCCCTCGGCGAAGAGCACGTGCATCATCCCGAGCGCGAGCGCGGCGTCGGTCCCGGGGCGGATGCCGATCCACTCGTCGCACTGCTCGGCCGTGCGCGTGCGGATGGGGTCGATGCAGATCACCTTCACGCCACGCGCCTTCGCTTCGAGGATCCGCGGCCAGAGGTGCGGGTTGCTCGTGAGCGTGTTCGTGCCCCAGAGGACCACGAGGTCGCTCAGCGGCACCGCCTCGGTGTCCGCCCCGATGCTCGCGCCGACGGTCATGCGCATCCCCATCATCCCCGCTGTCGCGCAGATCGTGCGGTCGAGCAGCGACGCGCCGAGGAGATGGAAGAACCGGCGATCCATCGACTCGCTCTGCAGCAGCCCCATCGTGCCGGCGTACGAGTACGGCAGGATCGCCTGCGGTCCGTCGCTCGAATGGCGGGTCGCATTCAGCTTCGCGGCGATCGCGTCGAGCGCCTCGTCCCACGTCGCGGTGACGAACTCGCCCTTCCCCTTCGCGCCGACGCGCCGGAGCGGCGTGAGCACGCGATCGGCGTGGTAGGTGCGTTCGAGGTAGCGATTGACCTTCGTGCAGAGGAATCCCTGTGTGAAGGGATGCGCGGGATCGCCCTGGATGCGCGTCGCGCGTCCCGACTCGACGGTGACGAGCGTCGCGCAGGTGTCCGGACAATCGTGCGGACAGGCCCCGCGGATCACTCGGCTGCTCTGCGTGCCTGGTTCGATGGTCGCGCTCACGCTGATGTCGCCCCGGGTGGGAGGGAACGTCCTGCAAGCTAACGCGCGTGTCGTCCACGGGACGGATGGCGCGTAAGTCGTTGATTGTCAACGGGTTGGACATGCAATTTCCAGCGACTGTCTCGCGCACGCCTGGACAGCATGTGGCGCCGCGACGGTGTCGGTCGTCAAAGGGGCGCGGAAGGTCGGAGCCAACTCTTTGTCACTCAATGACTTGCGTGTAGGCAACGGATTGACCGCATGAACCGCCCCATTTAGTTTCCTTCCGTGCGCTGAACGCGAACGTCTCGCGAGCGCGCGCCCCACCACACCTCGGAGAAGAGTTCCAAATGAAGAAGCTCGCGATCGTTGCCTCGCTCGTCCTGTTCGCCGCCTGCGCTCCGAAGGAAGAAGCTGCTCCCGCGACCGAGATGGCCGCGCCCGCGCCTGCCGCGATGACGGACACGGCCGCGATGGCCGATACCACGAAGAAGGATTCGACCGGGGCCGCGATGCCGATGGCCGACACGACCAAGCACTAAGCTTCGGTCCCTGCTGGTCTCGAACGCGCGATCCCTCGGGATCGCGCGTTTCGCGTTCCTACCCTTGCGACGCCGGCATGCGCTCCACGCGCGCACTCGTCGCCTGCGCCGTGCGCGCGACATCCTCGACGCGCACCGTCGCACCCGGCTCGACCTCGCGGCGCAGCATCGCGATCGCGAGCGGTCCGCGCGACGCGGACACCACGGCGGTCCGCACCTCGCCGACGTCGGTCCCGCTCGCATCGAGCACACGCGCACCCTCTCGCAGCGGCGCCCCGCTCACGAGCCAGCGGAGGTGACGGTTCACGTGCCCGCGGAAGTGGATGCGCGCCACCACCTCCTGGCCCGTGTAGCAGCCCTTGTTGAACGAGATCGCGTCGAGGGCATCGAGCACCGCCTCCTGCGGGATGGTCTCCCCATCCATCTCCGCGCCGAACTCGGGGAGCCCGCGCTCGACGCGCCAAGTGCGCACCTCGTCGGCGCCGGCTGACCGGGCGCCAACCGCGAGCAGCGCCGTGCGGAGCGTCGCAACGCGTGCGCGCGTGGCGAAGAGGTCGAAGCCCGGCACCGAGAGGTCATCCGATCGCACGACCCACGCCACATCGTCGCCCGCGCCGCTCCAGCGGCCACCGAGCGGCGCGAGCGCCTCGATCGCATCCCGCATCGCCTCGTCCCCGCCGAGCGCGCGCGCCAGCGCCCCCGCCGCGTCGTCGCCGTGCACGCCGAGGCAATCGGTGGCCTCGGTGACCAGCGCGTACTTCGCGAGTCGCGGGTTCACGAACTTGCGGATCATCGCCGCGAAGCCCTCACCCGCGGCGGCATCGCAGTCCACCAGCAGATCCGTCCCGCGGTCGAAGATGCGGCAGAGCGCGATCACGCGCCCCTTCGGTGTGAGCGCCGCCGCGCGCTGCCCGGCGCCCGCGGTCAGCGTGACCACATCGTTGGTCACGAGTCCGCCGAGCGCCGCCTTCGCCTGCTCGCCGCTGAAGGTCATGCGCATCCGCGCCGTCCGGTCGTGGACGAAACGGCTCACCGGCGGCGCTCCGTGCTCGTGCCCGTGAGCGCGCGCATGCGCTCCGGTGTGAGGTCCACGAGCGATTCGATCCAGGCATCGCCCTCGATCGCCTCGTGCGCCGGGAGCGGCCCGACGCCCACGCTCGCGATGTTCGCGCGGCGCGCGGCCCGGAGCCCGACCACATGATCCTCCACCGCGAGCGCCTTCAACTGCTGACCGGGGAAGAGCTGGCCGATGCGTGCGAGGGCCGCGAGCCAGGGTTCGCGCGCCGGCTTGGTCGGCAGCACGTCCTCCACCGCGATCATCGGGCGGAAGAGCCCTTCCATGTCGGCGAGCCCGAGCAGGAACTCCACCTCGCGACGGGAGGCGCGCGTGACGAGCGCGAGCCGCGCATGGGCGGCGAGCCGCTCGAAGACGACGCGCGCGTCGGGGGCGAGCGGCAGCCCCTTCCCGGCGCGGGTGGCGAAGGCCCGCTCGGCGCGCAGGCGACCGAGTTCGACCGCGGTCTCGTCCTCGGGCGCGCCAGCCGCGCGTCGCGCGCGCCGCACCGCGTCCTCCGTCGCGTATCCGGCCGCCTCCTCGAGGATGGCCTCGGTGCAGACGATCCCCTCCACCGCGAGTGACTCCGCGAGCGCGGCGCGTCGCGCCGGCGCCGTCTCCACGATCACACCCTCGAACTCGACCAGCAGGACCGGGACATCCATGGGCGAATGCTAACCGGGCCGACGGCCCTGCGCGTAGCCCTCCGCCAGGAGCTCCACCGGGTGACGCGCCGTCACGTGACTCCCCGCGAGGCGCAGGCCACCGCCGATCTGCATCAGGCAGCCGGGATTCCCCGTCGCGATGACGGTCGCGCCGGATTCGGCGATCCGCGCCAACTTCGGGGCGAGCACGCGCTCCGAGACGTCCGGCTGGACGAGGTTGTAGATGCCGGCGCTGCCGCAGCACTGGTCGCTGTCGGCGAGTGGCACGAGCGCGACATGCTTGCAGGCCCGGAGCACCGCCTGCGGAGGCGCGACCACGCGCTGCGCATGCTGGAGATGGCACGGCGCGTCGTAGGCGACGCGCGGAACACCCACGGCGGCGCCCTCGCCCGGCGCGACCGCATGCGTCGCGATCAGCCCGGCTTCAGCGAGCACCTCGTGCACGTCGCGCACCTTCGTCGAGAAGGCCCCGGCGCGCGCCGCCCACGCAGGATCATCGTGGAGGAGGTGTCCATACTCCTTGCACATCGCGCCGCAGCCGGCCGAGTTGAGCACGATCACCTCGGCGCCGCTTCGTTCGAATGCCGCGATGTTCTCCCGCGCGAGGGCCTGCGCGGTCGCGCGGTCGCCGGCGTGCGCGTGCAGCGCGCCGCAGCAGCGTTGTCCCGGCGCCTCCTGCAAGCGCCACCCGTTGTGGACCAGCACGCGCTCGGTCGCTCGATTCACGCCGGTGAAGAGGCCCTCCATCACGCACCCGGTGAGCACCGCGGCCGTGCCCCGCGCGCCATCGCCGCGCGGGGTCCATCGCGGTGACGACGGCCGCGCGGTGGACGCGAGCATCGCGAGCGGCATCGCCATGCGCGCGGGGAGTCGCGCGGCGAACCAGGCCGCGAGTCCGCTCCCGCGCATCGCGCGCGCTGCAACGAGTGCCGGTCGCAGCAACCACTCGCGTGCGAAGACCGCGAGCACAAGACGCGCGACCCATGGCAGCGGCCGATGCGGCACCAGCGAGGCGCGCGTCGCCTCGAGCAGCGCACCGTACGGCACGCCGCTCGGACAGGCCGTCTCGCATCCGCGGCAGCCGAGACATTGGTCCAGGTGCGCGCCGACCTGCGGGTCATCGGGGCGTACCGTGCCCTCGAGCAGCGCGCCCATCAGCAGCAGCCGACCACGCGGCGAGTCGTTCTCGTCCTCGAGCGCGAGATAGGTGGGGCAGGCGGGGAGGCAGAAGCCGCAGTGCACGCACTGGTCCAAGCCCGCGCGCGCGGCGTCGAGAAGCGGAAGGGACGACGCGCTCATGCGGGCTCCCCGAGGAGGCCGGGATTCAGGATGCGATCCGGGTCGAAGCGGTCGCGCAGGCGCACGGCGATCGGATCCCACCGCCACGAGAGCGCGCGCGCGGGCGGATCGTCGAACGCGCGCCAGGCATCCAGCGCGTCGGGTGGCTGCGGCATCGTCTCGCCGAGCGCGCGCAACGCCGCCCGCGACGCCTCGACGAAGGCCGCGTTGCCGCCCAGGCGCACGAGGAACAGAGAGGGGTCGCCCGACTCTCCGTTCGGCGGCTGGTGCCGCACGCAGGCGAGCGGTGCGAGCGGGCCGCGCACGTACGCTTCGAGCGCCGAGCGGTCCGAGGATGGGAGTCGTATCGCCCAGGTCTCATCGACGACGGGGCGTGCGCGCAGGCGCAGGTGCACCGCCGTGATCGCGCCCAGCGTGCCCCATGCGCCGGTCATCGCGCGCGTGAGGTCGAATCCGGCGACGTTCTTCACGACACGTCCCCCCGCCGCGATGATCCGTCCCGTCCCGTCGACGCACTCCAGCCCGAGCACGAGGCTGCGCGGCCGACCGAGGGCGGCGGCATACGGTCCTTCGCTCGCGGTCGCGACCGTCGCGCCCACGGTGCTCGTCAGGTCCGTGCCGGGCGGTGCGAGCGGGCACCACTGTCCGTGAGGTCGCGTCGCCTCGTCGAGCTCGGCGAGCGTGGTCCCGGCGCCGCACGAGAGCGTGAGATCCGCAGGATGGTAGGAGACGATGCCGTGCATCGCCCGGAGCGAGACGGTCCGCGCTGCACGCACCGGATGCCCCGCGGTGAGCCACGTGCCCAGGCCGGCGAGCCGGAGCCCTGCGCGCGCTGCGCGCGCATCGCGCACGAGCGTCGCGAGCTCGTCGGTCGTGCGCGGGAACTCGGCGTGGAGGGTGCGCGGCCCGACCACACCGGAGGCCAGTGGCGTCACGTGCCCGCCGCCTGCGGGCGCGCGGCGGCCGCCGCATGCCACTCGCGGCACGCGCGCACCGGCACCGTCTTCCCCGGGTTCGCGCGCCGCGCCGGATCGAACACGTCTCGCAGCGAGCACATCGCATCGAGCGTGTCGGCGGTGAAGAGCTGTTCCATGTACGGCAGCTTGTCGAGCCCCACGCCATGCTCGCCGGTGATCGTGCCGCCGGCCGCGATGCATCGCGTCATGATCTCCTTCATCGCGGCGTGCACCCGTGCCGACTCGTCCGCGTCGTTGGCGTCGTAGGGGATGTTGGGATGGAGGTTCCCGTCACCGGCGTGGAAGACGTTGCAGATCCGCAGGCCGTGACGCGCGCCGATCGCGGCGATGTCGTCGAGCACCTCGGCCAGGCGCGAGCGCGGCACTACGGCATCCTGCACCACCAGGTGCGGGGCCACCCGCCCCATCGCGCCGAAGGCCTTCTTGCGTCCCTGCCAGAGCCGCGCCCGCTCGGCGGGGTCGCGCGCCACGCGCACGTCGCGTGCGCCGGACGCGCGACAGAGCCGCTCGATCGCCTCGGCGTCCGCGTCGAGCCCGGCCGCCGCACCATCCACCTCCGCAAGCAGCACCGCGGCGGCGTCGCGCGGATATCCCGCGGCGTAGACGCTCGATTCCACCGCCTCGATCGTCGCCTGGTCCATGAGTTCGAGCGCCGCAGGCAGGATCCCCGCCGCGACGATCCGCGATGTCGCCTCGGCCGCCCAGCGCACGCTCGTGAAGTCGGCGAGGAGCGTGACGACCGACTCCGGATCCGGCGTGAGCCGCACCGTCACGTCCACCACGACGCCGAAGCACCCTTCACTGCCGACGAACGCGCCGAGGAGGTCGTACCCGCCGACGTCACCGCGGTCGAGCGTGAGCACCTCGCCATCGGGGAGGACCACCGTCGCGCGCAGCACATGGTCGAGCGTGACGCCGTACTTGAGGCAGTGCGGCCCGCCGGCGTTCTCCGCGATGTTGCCGCCGATGGTGCACGCCGACTGCGAGGAGGGGTCCGGCGCGTAGTGGAGCCCGTGCGGGGCCGCCGCGCGCGTGAGCAGGGCGTTCACGACGCCCGGCTCGACCGTGGCCGTGCGCGCCAACGGGTCGATGGCGATGATCCGCTTGAGGCGATGAAGGCCGAGCAGCGTGATGCCGTCGGCGAGCGCCCCGCCCGAGAGGCCGGTGCCGGCGCCGCGCGCGACGAACGGGACCGCCGCCGCCGCGAGTGCGCGGACGACCTCGATGAGTTCGGTCCGCGTCCCCGGGAAGACCGCGAGCGACGGGGCGCGCTGGAGCCCCGGCAACGCATCGGAGCGGTACACGAGCAGCTTCGGGACGCGCACGAGCACGTGCGAATCGCCCACGAGGCGGCGGAGCTCGGCGACGAGGTCGGTCACGTCGGAGAAACTACACGAATGGATGCACGAAGGGGGCCCGGATTCGCATCCGGACCCCCTTCGACCCTCGCCGCGCGATCACCGGGCGCGCGACGAGCGGCTGCGACCTACACGATCAGGTGATCGCCCAGAACCCGGCGAGGGAGCGACCCTCGGGCGAGGTACGGAGCTTGTCGAACGCGCGCTCGCGGATCTGCCGGATGCGCTCGCGGGTCACGCCCATCAGCGCGCCGATCTTCTCGAGCGTCATCGCCTCGGCCCCTTCATCGAGACCGTAGTACAGGTTGAGGATCTTGCGTTCGCGCGGCGTCAGGTAGTTGCGGAACACCTTGTCGATGCACTCGCGCATGAGCTTGAAGTCGGTGCGCTCCTCGATCTCCACGCCGTCGCCGCCGGCGAACCGCTCGCCGAGGGTGCAGGCTTCGCGATCGGAGCGATCCACTGGCGCGTCGAGCGAGAGCTCGGTGGAGGACATCTGCTTGGCGGCCCGGACCTGCTCCGGGGTCTCCTCGAGGAGGCGACCGATCTCACTGTCGGTCGGGTCGCGCTTGAGGACCTGGGCCAGGACCGTCTCGGCGCGCGAGAGCCGGATGAGCTGCGAGTTCTGGTTGAGCGGGATGCGGACCGAGCGCGTCTGCTCGGCGAGCGCCTTGAGGACCGCCTGGCGCACCCACCACACGGCGTACGAGATGAACTTCACGCCCTGGTCGGGATCGAACTTGCGGACCGCCTTCAGCAGTCCCTCGTTGCCGATGGCGACGAGCTCCGAGAGGTCGAGGCCGTGGCCCTGGTACTTCTTGACGTAGCTGATCACGAACCGGAGGTTCGCGGTCACGAGCCGCTCGGCGGCGGCTTCATCGCCCTTCTGGGCGAGTCGGGCGAGTCGACGCTCTTCAGCGGCGTCGGTGATCAGCGGGAGCTTCTGGATGTCCGAGAGGTACTGGTCGAACGCGGAAGAGGGTGAGGAACGGAAATAGCCTTTCGATCTCGTTTCGGTCGCGTGCTGCATACCCATCCCCATACCTGCGTGTTGAAGGAGGCGGCGCCCCGCTTGGGGAGCCAGTACCTGCGACGCTCTGTGGGACGTGCGGCGAACTTGATACAAGGCCGTCACCTGACGGCGGCCTCCGGATCGACCTCTCCGGACGCCCAAGGCTATATGAGGAGGGGAAGGGCGGTCAACAGCCAAGAAGCGTGCCAATGCGACAGCGTCCCGTCGGCACCGCGCCATCCCGTTGTATCACAATGTGTTAGGACCGCTCACAAATGTTCGAGCGCCCGCAAGGTATCCGCGTCACTCACCCGGACGCCGTAGCGCGTCGCGCTCCCGGCCATCTCGCCCATCGCCCGCGGCAGGGCGAACTCCACCTGTCCGGCGCGCGCCTTCTTGTCGGTGCGCGTCGCCGTGACGATCTCGGCCGGGCTCACGCCGTCGGGGAGTCGCACCGGGAGCCCGGCGGCATCGCACACCGTCGCGATCGCGTCGGCGAGGCCACGCTCGGCGAGGCGCAGCCGTTCGGCGAGGACCGCCTCCGCCACCATCCCGATCGCGACCGCTTCACCGTGCGAGACGCCGTACGCGGTCACCTGCTCGATGGCGTGCGCGATGGTGTGGCCGAAGTTCAGGATCTTGCGCAGGCCGCCCTCGCGCTCGTCCTGTCGCACCACCTGGACCTTGATCTCGATCGACCGGCGCACGAGATGCATCTGCGTCGCGTCGTCGGGTGCGTCGGCGTGGAGGATCTGGCGCAGGTTGGCGGCGATCCAGCCGAAGTAGACCGGGTCCGCGATCACGCCGTGCTTGATCGCCTCCGCGAGCCCGACGCGCATCTCCTTCGGCGGCAGCGAGGTCAGGAGCCGCGGGTCGGCGATGACGAGCGTCGGATGATGGAACGCCCCGACGAGGTTCTTCCCCGCGGGGGTGTCGACTCCCGTCTTGCCCCCGATCGACGAGTCGATCATCGCGAGCAGCGAGGTGGGCACCTGCACCAGCGGCACGCCGCGCAGGAAGGTCGCCGCGACGAACCCGGCGAGGTCGCCGGTGACGCCGCCGCCGAGCGCGACGATGACCGTGTCACGGCCGCAGCCGGCCGCGATGAGCTGGTCGGTCAGGGTGGACCAGGTCTGGCGGGTCTTGTTCTTCTCGCCCGACGGGAACGTCAGCAGGAGCGGTGTGGGGGTGGTGCTCCCGAACGCGGCCAGCGCCGCCTGACCATACAGCGTCGCCACCGCCTGGTCGGCGATGACGACGACGCGGTGCTCCGGCGCGCGCTGGCTGACGCGTGCGCCGAGGGTCTCGAGCGCGCCCGGCGCGACCTCGATGCTCGCGCCGTGGAGCGTCAGGGGTGCGTGCACGCTACCAGGTCACTTCGCCGGCGCCCGCGCGCTTGTTCGCCACGCGGGCGAGCACGAAGAGCAGGTCGGAGAGCCGGTTGAGGTAGACGATCACGATCTGCGGCACCTCGGTGTCGCGCTGCAGGTGGATCACCGCGCGTTCCGCCCGGCGGCAGGTCGTGCGTGCGACGTGGAGCGAGGCGGCCTTGGGCGTGCCGCCCGGGAGGATGAACGCCTTGAGCGGCTCGAGCTCGGCCTCGCCGTCGTCGATCGCCTGCTCGAGCTGGGCGATGCGCGCGTCGGAGATGCGCGCCTTGGCGAGTTGCTCACGCATCTTCTCCAGGTCGGGGGTCGCGAGGAGCGCGCCGAGCGCGAAGAGGTCGCGCTGGACCGGCGCGAGGACCTCGTCGATGCGCGGCATCATCTCGGCCGATCGGGCCATGCCGATCACCGCGTTGAGCTCGTCCACGGCGCCGTAGGCTTCGACGCGGGGATGGTCCTTCGCCACGCGCCCGCCGCCGAAGAGGCCGGTGTCGCCGTCGTCCCCGGTCTTGGTGTAGATCTTGTTGGTCATCGCGGGAATCTAACGCGGCGTCGCGGAGGGTCCGGTGATCGGGCTCATCGCCTCGCTCGGCCGGGTGGGCGGCTTGTAGCTCTCGGGGAAGAGCTCGGCGAGGTGGGCCTGGAGGCGCTCCGGAGAGCCCGGCGTCCCCTGACGCGCGCACCAGGCGTCCAGTTCGCGTCCGAGGATCGCCGCGTTCGGCCGGCCCGACGGGTCCTTCGCGATGGCCCGCGCCACGAGCGTCTGGATCTCGGGGTCGGCATCGGGGAGGCGCATCGAAAGGTCGGGGCTCGGATTGAGCACCACCTCGTCGAAGGCGGCCATCGTCTCATCCTCCGTGAAGAGCGACCGGAGGGCGAAGAGCTCGAACAACACGACACCCATGGAGAAGACGTCCGATCGGGAGTCGACGGCCATCCCCATCAGCTGCTCGGGGCTCATGTAGTGCTTCTTGCCCAGGAGCACCTGCCGCGTGGCGGAGGGGTCGGCCATCGTGCGCGCCTTGGCGATCCCGAAGTCGCCGAGCTTCACGTGGCCGTCCCAGGTGAGCATGACGTTGCCGGGCGACACATCTCGGTGGACGATGTCGAGCCGGCTCCCGTTCTCGTCGACGAAGTGGTGCGCGAAGTCCAGGGCTCGGCAGACGCGGCTCGCGCAATAGGCGGCGACGTCAGGCGGCATGGCGATGCGCCGCGCGCGGTGGGTGTTGATCAGGGTCCGGAGGGAGAGGCCCTTGATGAGCTCCATGGCGATGAAGAGCGTCCCCGCCGATTCCCCGAGTCCGTAGATCTGGACGATGTTGCCGTGCACGAGGTTGGCCGAGAGCTTCGCCTCGTCGATGAACAGCTGCCGCCATTCGGGATGCCGGCCGAAGCGGTCGTGGATGATCTTCAGGGCCATCCGCTTGGTGAAGCCCGCCGGGCCGACCTGCTCGGCCTCGTGCACGGTCGCCATCCCGCCGCGCGCCACCTCGCGGACCAGGACGAAGCGGTTGGTCGTCATCAGTTCGGGATCGGCGGCCATCGTCGGGTGGTGAAGGGGGACGGTGCGGCCCGTTGTCCGGGACGCGGGAGAGGGCGAACTTAATAAGATGCGAAATCACGAAATTCGGGACCTCTCGATCATCGGCGCCGGTCCCGCCGGGCTTTTCGCCCTCTTCTACGCTGGCATGCGCGGCGCTTCGGCGCAAATCATCGACGCCCTGCCGCAGCCTGGCGGCCAGCTCGCCGCCCTGTACCCCGAGAAGCACATCTTCGACGTCGCGGGCTTCCCGAAGGTCCTCGCGAAGGATCTGGTGACGTCGCTCGTCCAGCAGGCCGGCCAGTTCCAGCAGCCCATCCACCTCGGCCAGCGCGTCGTCGGACTCGAGGAGCAGGACGGCATCTTCACGCTCATCACCGAGACCGACCGCTTCCCGTCGCGCGCGATCATCCTCGCGGCCGGCATCGGTGCCTTCTCGCCGCGCAAGCTGCCGCAGGCCTGCGCCGAGCCGTGGTACGGCAAGGGGATCGATGCCGTCGTGCTCCAGCCGACGGCCTACGCCGGCAAGCACGTGACCATCATCGGCGGCGGTGACTCGGCCTTCGACTGGGCGCACCAGCTGCAGGGCGTGGCGAAGAGCATCACCCTCGTGCACCGGAGCGACCGCTTCCGCGCGCATCAGGCCACGGTCGACCAGGTGATGGCGGCCGCGGCCGAGGGTCGCACGGCGGTGCACACGTTCCACGAGCTCGCGGATGTGATCGCGGAGGACGGGCGGATCGTCGCGCTCGAGCTCAAGGACATCAAGGCGAAGACCACGCGTCGCGTGGACTGCGACGTGGTGCTCCCGATGCTCGGCTTCGTCAGCGACATGGGCGCGCTGCTCGAGTGGGGCCTCAATCTCGAGAAGGACGAGATCCAGGTCACGCAGCTCATGGAGACCGGGCGCGCGGGGATCTGGGCCTGCGGCGACGTGAACACGTACCCCGGCAAGCTCAAGCTCATCGCGACGGGCTTCGCCGAGTCGTGCGTCGCGGTGAACCAGGCGGTGCACTGGGTGTATCCCGACAAGAAGGTCAATCCCGGCCATTCCTCCAACCTCGCCGTCTTCGGACAGAAGGACGATTGAGCCGATGATCCGGCGCCGCTCCGCACTCGTGGGACTGGCGCTGCTCCTCGCGGGCGCGCCGGCGCTTGGCGCGCAGGAGACCCGGTGCGAGCGCGGCGACGTGGAGGTGAACACGCTCGCGTTCAGCGGCAATGCCGCATTCAGCGACGCGGATCTCGCGGCGGGGATCGTGACGACCCCGTCGTCGCTGTTGCGGCGCCTGTTCAAGGTCGGCGGCACGCGGCGCTGCCTCGACCGGCGCGAGTTCCCGCTCGACGTGCTGCGCCTCACGGTCTGGTACCGCAACCACGGCTTCGTCGATGCGACCGTCGACACCGTCGTGACCTCGGCGGGGAAGGATCGCATCGACGTGCTCTTCCGCATCACCGAGGGCGAGCCGGTGCTCGTCGACACGGTGCGCTTCGAGGGTCTCGATGCGGTCCCCGAGCGCGCCGCCCTCATGGCGGGGCTGCCGACCGTGGTGGGCGGGCGCTTCGACCGCTACGCGAACCGCGCGACGAAGGACTCGCTGGCGCGCCGATTGCGCGACGGCGGCTATCCGGAGGCCGAGGCGTTCCTCGGGTACGACCTGCGGACGGAGGCACGTCGTGCGACGGTGATCTTCGCCGCCAGCACCGGGCCGCGCCGCCGGATCGGCACGGTGCTCGTCACGCGCACCGGGCGCGAGGGCCGCGAGGCGCGGGTGACGGAGGCGGCGGTGCGCCGGCTCGCGGGGCTGCAGCCGGGCGACCTGTATCGCGAGCGCAACCTCGAGCGCGCCAAGCGCACGCTCTACCAGAGCGAGGCCTTCGCGCAGGTCGACGTCGAGCCGGGGACCGCGCGACCCGACTCGACCCTCTCGGTGGACGTGACCGTGGCCGAGTCCTTCCTGCGCTCGGCGCGGCTCGGCGGGGGCTGGGGAACGCTCGACTGCCTGCGGGCCACGGCGGAGCTGACCGACTACAACCTGTTCCGCACGGCGACGCGCCTCGAGCTGCGTGGCCGCGTGTCGAAGATCGGCATCGGCGCGCCGATCGACGGCGCGAAGGGGTTGTGCAGTCGCGTGGCGCGCGAGGATCCGTATAGCGACACGCTCAACTACTACGTGAGCGCGACGCTCAGCCAGCCCTCGCTGCTGCGCGCGAGCTTCGTCCCCACGCTCTCGCTCTACTCCGAGCGGCGCAGCGAGTACAAGGCGTTCCTGCGGACGACGCCGGTGGGTGCGGCGCTCGCCTTCACCCGCGCGCTGCCGCGCCGAACGCACACCTTCGGGTACAGCATCGAACTGGGACGCACGGACGCGCAGCCGGCCCTCTTCTGCGCGGTCTTCCAGGTGTGCGTGCTCGACGAGCAGGACGAACTGCGCCAGCTCCAGCGCGTGGCCGTGCTGAGCGCCGGCTCGGGATACGAGCGGACCGACAACGCGGTCGATCCGACGCGCGGGGTGACGGCGCGCATCGATGCGCGCTACGCGAGCCGCCTCACCGGCTCCGACACGACGATCCAGTTCGCCCGCATCTCCACCGACGGTGCGGCCTACTTCCCGATGGGCAACGACATCGTCTTCGCGCTGCGGTTGCGGGTCGGCGGCGTGCTCGGGCCGACGCTCGCGCTCGACGAGAGCGACCGCTTCGTCCCGGCGCAGGAGCGGCTCTTCGGCGGCGGGCCCAACACGGTCCGCGGGTACCGGCAGAACGAGCTCGGGCCCACGGTCTACATCCCCGACTCCTACGAGATGGTCTCGCGGGTCACCGGCCTGCCGGTGGCCGCGATCGCGCCCGGGGACACCGTCTACCTGCGGTCGGCCGACTCCATCTCGAATCGCGCCGTGCCGACCGGCGGCAACGCGATGGTCGTCGGCAACTTCGAGATGCGCGTGACGAGCCCGTTCCTCCCCGCGCTGCTCAAGTGGGTCGCCTTCCTCGATTTCGGCCGCGTCTGGCAGCGCGGGTCGAACGTCGGGCGACTGCAGTTCAAGACGCTCGCGCTCACGCCGGGCATCGGCATCCGCATCCGCACGCCCATCGGCTACCTGCGCGCCGACCTCGCGTACAACGACTACCAGCGGCCCGCCGGGGCGGCGTACTTCGACGCCCCGCTCGACGAGGGCGGCCTGCTGTACTGCGTGAGTCCGGGGAACACGCTCGGCGCGGCGTTGAACGCGCAGGGGTTCCTCGAACAGCGCGCCGGCGTGTGCCCGGGCAGCTTCCGCCCGCCGCGCCCGCGCACCGTCTTCAGCCGGCTGACGACGTCGATCGCCATCGGGCAGGCCTTCTAGCATGATGGGACGCCGTCGCCTCGTGATGCTCTGGAGCACCCTGCTGATGCTCGCCATCGGCGCGGGGTTCATCGGGGCGTTCGTCGCGGCGACACAGAGCGTGCGCGGGCGCGATTTCATCCGCGGCGTCGTCGAGGCGCAGATGGGCCGCACGATGCAGGGGACGGTGCGGCTCGGGACGCTGAGCGGGTCGTTCATCACCGACCTCACCATCGACTCGCTCGAGATCCGGGACCCCGACGACTCGCTCTTCGCGGCGACCGGCCCCATCCGGGTGACGTTCGATCCGCGCGACCTCATGGACGGCCGCCTCTTCATCCGCACCGTGGACGCGGCCCGCCCGCGCGTGCACTTCCGTCGCGGCTTCGACTCGCGCTGGAACACCGAGCGGATCTGGCCGAGGCCGCCGGGCCCGCGCCGCGCGCGGAGCCGCGCGAGCTTCGGGTCGCTGCTGGTGCTCGAGCAGGTCGCCGTGCGCGAGGGCCACTTCGCGCTGACGATGCCGTGGGCCCCCGCCGACTCGCTCCGCGGGGCGGCGCGCGACTCCGCCGTGCGCGTGATGCTCGCCGATCCGATCGCCGGCATCCGGCGCGCGGGCGGGCGGCGCTTCACGCGCACCTACGAGTGGCGCGACATCCTCGTCGACGTCCCCCGCATGCGGCTGCTGCATCCGGATTCGGCGGGCCGCCAGATCGCGCTCGCCCGGCTCGACGCGAAGGAGAGCAACCCGCCCTTCACCTTCCACCACGTGGCCGGGGAGATCCGCTGGCTCGGGGACTCCATCGCGTTCGACCTGCCGCGCTTCGCGCTCGCCGGCTCCACCGGCCGCGCGACCGGCAACGTCTGGTGGACGCCGGGCGAGACTCCCGACTACCGGATCCACGTCGTCGGCGACTCGGTCGCGCTCGCCGATGTCGCCTGGATCTCGCCCTCGCTCCCCACCGAGGGGCGCGGGCGGATGACGCTCGACATCCGGAACCAGCCCCGCTCGTCCGAGGTCTTCGAGTACGCGATCAGCGACATGGACGTGTTCGCGCACCGCTCGCGCGTGCGCGGCCGCATGACGTGGGTGATCGGCGGGCCGGTGGCGATCATGAAGGACGTCGACCTCGAGGCGGCGCCGGTGGACTTCGCGCTCATCGAGCGTTTCAACCAGGGACCGCTCGCCTATCCGTTCGCCGGCCAGATCACGGGACGGATGCGCGGGCGCGGTGGCCCGCTCGACCGCTTCGTGATCGACGACCTGCGCATGTCCTATCGCGACGGCAACGTGCCGGGCGCGTTCGCCTCGGGCCGCGCGCGCGGCATGCTCGACATCTACGAGCCCGCGTACACCGAGTTCCGCGGCTTCACCGTCGCGCTCGACTCGTTCGACCTGCGGACCATCCAGGCGGTGAATCCCGACTTCCCGCTGCTGCACGGCAAGCTCTCGGGCTCGGCGGTGCTCGACTCGTCGTGGCTCGACATGCGATTCTCGCAGGGCGACTTCGTCCACTTCGACGGCGACCTGCCGCGCTCGCGCTTCCTCGGCGCGGGACGGGTGACCTCGGGCGAGGTCGAGATGGTGTACGACGTCGCGTTCGAGGCCCAGCCGCTCGCGATGACGACGCTCGCGAGCTCGTTCCCCGAGCTCCCGTTGCGCGGCGACTTCTCCGGTCCCCTCAAGGTGCGCGGCACGCTGCACGACCTGTTCGTCGACGCCGACTTCGAGGGCGACGCCGGGCGGATCGCCGCGAACGTCATGGTCGACATGGAGCTCCCCAAGTACCGCCTCATCGGCGAGACGCGGATCACCGCGCTCGACCCGAGCGTCGCGTTCGCGGACTCCACGCTGCCGAGCGGCGAGCTCAACGCGCGCCTCACGACGGACATCGGCGGCGATTCGCTCGCTGACCTCACCGGCACGGTGGTGCTCGGGCTCGACCGCTCGACCCTCGCCGGCGTGCGCCTGTTCGCCGGCGATGCCCGGCTCGGGTTCGGCGGGGGCGTGATGACGCTCGACACGCTGCACGTCGAGACCACGGTGGTCCAGGTCGACGCTGGCGGCGCGCTCGGCCTCCACGCCGGCCGCGAGGATTCGCTCAACGTGACCGCACGGGTCGATTCGCTCGGCGGCTTCCGGCGCTGGCTGACGTCGAGCGCGACGGACACGCTCGACGGCGGGCTCCAGATCGACGGCGTGGCGCGCGGCTGGGTGCGGGACTTCGCCTTCGACGCGACGCTCGACGGCGAGGGGCTGCTCGTCGGGGCGGCCGGGGTGCGCCTGCTCACGGGATCGGCGGAGCTCACCGGGCTCCCCTCGGCGGCGAAGGGCACGCTCTCGTTGGCCGCGGACACGCTGCGCGCGGCGGGGTTCGCGATCTCCCGTCTCTTCTCGCGCGCGACGCTGGATGGCCGCGGCGGGGCCATGCTCGATCTCGACATGAACGGGGCCAACGGGACGCGCGCGGCCGCGCGCGCGCAGGTGGCGATGGCCACCGACACCGTGCAGGTGCTCCTCGATTCGCTGACCCTGCGCACCGGCCGCCAGCAGTGGCTGCTCGCGTCGCCCGCCAGCTTCACCGCCGGCGCGCCGGGATTCGCGGTGGATTCGTTCGTGCTCAACGGGGCCGGTGGTTCGACCTTGCGGCTCGCGGGCGCGGTGCCCACCACCGGAGAGAGCAGCCTCCGGTTCCGTGCGCGTGGCCTCCCCGTGGCCGATCTGGCCGAGTTGTTGCAGACCCCGGGGAAGCAGGAGGGCGAGATCGCCATCGACGCGCGGCTCGAGGGGACGCGCGCGGCCCCGCAGCTCGAGGCCACCGGGTCGATCACCGGTGGCATCGTCGCGGGGATCCGGCTCGACACGCTGATGCTCACGGCCTCGGGGTCGTCGGACGCACTGCGGCTCGCCGCGACCCTCGGCCCTCCCGGACGCCCGGTCATGATCGGCGAAGGCACGCTGCCGTTCCACCTGCGCCTCGACGAGCGGGGCTCGAGCATGGATGAGCGCGCGCCGATCTCGGCGAGCATCACGAGCGACACCGTGAGCCTGCGCCTGTTCGACGCGATCACGAGCCGCGCGAACGGTGACCCGGGGAGCTTCGCGCTCAACCTGGACGTCTCGGGCACGTGGGAGAAGCCGCGCGTCGAGGGCGGGCTCCTCGTGCGCAACGGCAACGTCTCGCTGGCGCCGCTGGGGGACGTGCGGTGGCGCAACCTCACGGCGGACATCGGGCTCATCGGCGACAGCCTCGCGATCCGGCGCCTCACGGCGAACTCGACCTCGGCCGGGCGCAACGGCAGCGCGTCGGTGAGTGGCTGGGCGCGCGTCAGCGACCGTGAGAACCCCGCCTTCGACCTGTCGGTGCGCGCGCGCAACTTCCACGTCTACAACGTGCGCAATGTCGCCGACATCGACCTCTCCGACAGCCTGCGCATCAACGGCACGATGAACGCGGCGACGCTGCGCGGCGCGCTCACCGCCGATCGCGCCGTCATCTCGATCCCCGAGATCGCGACCAAGGACGTCATCTCGCTCACCGAGTTCGACCAGTTCGGCGTCGTGGACACGAGCGCGCTGCTCGACCGCCGCCTCGCCCCGCGCGTGCTGCCGGCGTTCATCCGGAACCTCACCGTGCGGAACGTCCCGCTCCGCATGGGCAACGACGTCTGGCTGCGCTCGACCGAGGCGAACATCAACCTCGGCGGCGAGATCTCGATCATGCGCGCGCAGCAGGCGCGCGGGCGGCGCAGCGACGAGGCCCAGCTCGCCCTCACCGGCTCGCTGCGCACCGTGCGCGGCACCTACCAGCTCAACATCGGCCCGGTGCAGCGCACCTTCGAGGTCCAGCAGGGCTCGATCGACTGGTTCGGCGACCCGGACTTCGTCTTCAACCCGAACCTCAACATCTCCGCCCAGCACACGGTGCGGCAGTACACCAAACAGGGAGCGCAGCCCGATGTGCGCGTGCGCGTGAACATCGGCGGCACGCTGAACGAACCGACGGCGCTGCTCTCGTCCCCCGACTCGGCACGCGTGAAGAGCGCCGACCTCATCAGCTATCTCGTCACGGGCGGACCCAGCTTCGAGATCGGCGCCGCCGGCGCCAACTATACGTCGACGGCGACGCGGCTGGTGATCAGCTCCCTCGGCAGCATGCTCGGCGGCAAGGCCGGCGGCCTGTGCGACGATGCGCGCGTCTCCACCGCCGCGAGCGACGTGGAGAAGAGCAACCTGCGGACCGGGACGGCGGCGGTGCTCGAAGGCACCCGCTTCAACTGCGGCAAGCAGGTGGGGCGGAATGCCTTCGTGCGCCTCGACGCCGGACTCTGTCAGGTGGGGCAATTCGTCGGTGGGGGCAACTCGCTCAACGCATCGGCGCTCGCCAACTCCATCGGCGTCAAGCTCGACTACCTCCTCCGCGGCGGCTACACCGTCTCGGCCGGCGTCGAGCCCCCGACGAGCGCGGTCCTCTGCAACTCCAACATCAGCGCCCGCGGCTTCGTCCCCGCGCCGCAGCAGTTCGGCTTCGATCTCTTCCGCGCCTGGCGATTCTGACCCCGGACGGTCCGTCCTATCGGCATTGCGCGATCCGCGCCGAGTGCCATCTTCCATGCGTGCGATGTTCCTCCCGTTCCCGCGAATCCTGACCGCATGGCGAGCATCCTGATCATCGACGACGAGGTCGCGATCGCCACGGCGTTCGCGATGTTCTTCCGTCACGACGGCAAGCACCAGGTGACGGAGGCGCACACCGGTGGCGAGGGCATCGAGGCGTTCCGCCGGATCAAGCCCGACCTCGTCCTCCTCGATGTCCGCCTGCCCGACATGACGGGCTTCGATGTGCTCGACGCGATCCGCGACGACCATCCCGTCGTGATCATGGTGACCGCGTACGGCGATGTCCCGATGGCGGTCGACGCGCTGCACAAGGGCGCGGAGAACTTCCTCACGAAGCCGGTGGACCTGAGCCACCTCGCGGCGGCCGCCGAGCGCGCGCTCGAGAAGGCGCAGCTGCGTCGGCTGAGCCGCTGGCTCACCAGCAAGCGGGGCAGCGGCAAGGACCTCGTCTTCGGGTCGTCGGCCCCCATGCGCGAGTTGCAGGCGCAGGTCGCGCTCCTCGCCGGCAGTGACCGCACGACGGCGCTCGTCCTCGGGGAGAGCGGGTCGGGGAAGGGGCGGCTCGCCGAACTCATCCACGCCTCGAGTCCGCGGGCGACGAAGCCATTCGTCGAGGTCAACTGCGCGACGCTGCGGCCCGAGTCGCTCGACTCCGAGCTGTTCGGCGTGGAGGGGTCGCCGGCGACGAACGGCCATACGACGCTCGGCGCGTTCGAGGTCGCGGACGGTGGCACCATCTTCCTCGACGAGATCAGCGATCTCGACCCGGTGCTCCAGCCCAAGCTGGTGCGGGTCCTCGAGGGGAAGGGGTTCCGTCGCGTCGGCGGGACGGTGGAGGTGACGCCGAACGTCCGCGTCATCGCCGCGTCGTCGAAGGATCTCGTCGCCGAGGTCGCGGCAGGACGGTTCCGCGAGGACCTCTACTACCGCCTCGCGGTCATGCCGATCAAGCTCCCGCCGCTCCGCGAGCGCGTGCGCGAGGACCTCGTCGAGCTCGTGGCGAGCGTGCAGGATTCGCTCGCGCCCTCGGTGCCGGGCGCGCCGACGACGGTGGCCGAGCCGGCGCTCGACGCGATGCTGCGGTATCCGTGGCCGGGGAACGTGCGCGAGCTGCGCAACGTGCTCGAGCGCGCGATGCTCGTCGCGCGCGGACAGCCCGCGGTCGAGCTCCAGCACCTGCCGCGCGAGGTGCAGGGCGCGACCGGAGGCGCGGTCACGCACCACGAGCCGCGCTCGCTCGCCGACGTCGAGCGCGCGCACATCGACCGCACCCTGCGCGCGCATGCGCACAACCGCACGCACGCGGCCAAGGAACTCGGCATCTCGCGCGCGACGCTCATCAAGAAGATCCGCGAGTACGACCTGGCCGAGAAGCCGCGGTGAGCCGCCGGACGTCCCCGCTCTCCGGGAGGTAGCGATGTCGGAGGAAGTCGATGCGATGATCTGCCGCGCCTGCGGCAAGAAGGAGCGCGCGTCGGAGGGATATCCCTGCGAGCGCTGCGGCACGTTCATCTGCCAGATCTGCGAGCTGCGCGGCGTCACGCTCTGCGCCTCGTGCGCCGCGATCGAGGATGCCACGCGCGACGCGAACGGCCCCGGGCCGGCGTGAGCGCGCGCGCGTGACGGTCTCGCTCGAGCGGTTCGGCCTCGCGGTCGGCCATGCGACCGACGAGGCGGGCGGCACGGGATGCACCGTCATCCGCGGCACGAACGCCCCGCACCGCGCCGCCGTCGCGGTGATCGGCCGCGCGACGGGGTCGCGCGAACTCGCCCTCCTCGAGCCGGGGCACCTCGTCGAGCGGGTCGACGCGATCCTGCTCGCTGGCGGCTCGGCCTACGGGCTCGACGCGGCGGCCGGCGTCATGCGATGGATGGAAGCGCAGGGTCGTGGGTTCGCCGTCGGTGCTGGCGTGGTGCCGATCGTGCCCGCCGCCGTCCTCTTCGATCTCGGGCCCTGCGGGCGGTGGGACGCGCGGCCGACGCCGGCGATGGCCGAGTCCGCATGCGCAGGGGCCACGAGCACGGCGATCGCCGAAGGAAGCGTCGGTGCCGGTACCGGTCTCACGGTCGGGAAGGTCCTCGGCCGGGACGGGGCGATGAAGGGCGGGTTCGGAGTGAGCGTGGTGGACGGGGTCGGCTGTTCGGCCGCGGCGATGGTCGCGGTGAACGCCTTCGGCGATGTGCGCGACGCGCAAGGCGCGATCATCGCGGGGGCCCGCGCGCCCGGCGGCGGCTTCGCCGGCACCGAGCGTGTGCTGGCCGCGGGCGGTCCGGAGCGCGCGTTCGGAGGTGCCGCGTCGGGTGGTGGCACTCCCAACACCACGCTCGCGGTGGTCGCGGTCGATGCCGCCTTCAGTCGCGTGGAGCTGCACCAGCTCGCGCGATCGGCGACGGCCGCCTATCACCGCCGCCTCGCGCCGGCCGGGTCGAGCTTCGACGGCGACATCGTCTTCGCGCTCTCGCCCATGGACGGTCCGCGCGCGCCATTGGCGCAGGCGGAGGCACTGGTCGTCGCCGCGCTCGAGACTGCGATCGAGCGCGCGGTGCGCCTCGCGCGAGGACGGGACGGCGTCCCGGGCCTCGCGGACGCCGCCGGCCGCTAGGAGACCATCCCGCCCATCGGCGGGAGCGTGACCGCGCCGCCCGAGCGCACATGCAGCAGCAGCTCGGCGCAGAGGTCGCCATCGAGCGCGACCCGCATCACATGCGTGCCGGTCTCATGGATGGGCAGGTCGATCGCGGCGATCACCGGGACATCGAGTTCGGTCGCCCCCGGTGGCGGCGCCCCCACCTCGAGCTCGCCCGACGATGACCAGTGCTCGTCCCCGCCCGGTCCGATCCAGGCGAAGGCGAGCGTGTGCCGACCGACGTCATCGGGCAGGGCCTTGAGCCGGACGATGAGCGTCGCGCGCGGATGCACGGTCGGCAGGGCTCCCACCTGCAGCGCGTCGAACACGCCGAGGATGTTGAGCTTGCCTTCCTGCGAGATGTTCGCGGCGTCGGCGAAGAGGGCGAAGGAGACATGCATGAGGGGAAGATAGCATTCGCATGGGGACTGTGACGGTACGGGGAGGCAGAAGGCAGATGGCGGAACGCGATGGTACAGGCTTCTGCCTTCTTCCTTCCGCCTTCAGCCTTCTTCCCACATTAAGTTCCCTGACGTGTCCACCCCCCAACACCCCCTGCCGTCCCATCGCCCGGCCTCCCACGCGACCGAGATGTCGCTGGTGCTCATGGCCACCATCTGGGGCGTGAACTTCTCGGTGGTGAAGTACGGGACGCAGGTGATGGAGCCGCTCGCGTACAACGCGCTCCGCATGGCGCTGGGGTGCACGGTCCTGCTCGCGCTGGCGAGGTGGCGGCCCGGCAAGCGGCCGTCCCCGGCCGATCTCCGGCGCCTCCTGCTCCTCGGGGTGCTCGGGCACTGCATCTACCAGGTGCTCTTCATCAGCGGCATCGCGCGGACGCGTGCCGGCACCGCGTCGCTCGTCATCGCGGCGAGCCCGGCGATGGTCGCGCTCGTGGCGCGGATGTTCGGGCATGACAAGCTGCCCCTGCGGGCCGTCGCCGGCATCGGACTCTCGATCGCCGGCGTCTTCCTCGTGCTCGGCGGGACGATGAGCGACGAGGGGGCGGGACATGTGACCGGCGACCTGATGATCCTCGCCGCCGTCGCCTGCTGGGCGTTCTACACCAACTGGCTCGTGGAACTCACGCAGCGCGTCGATGCCGTGCAGGTCGCCGCGTGGACGCTCGTCGGGGGCGTGGTGCCGCTGGGGCTCATCGCGACGCCGGCGCTGCTCCGCGTCGACTGGCCGGCCGTCACGCCGCTCACCTGGCTCTCGGTGTTCTACTCTGGCGTGATGGCGATGGTCGTCGCCTACCTGCTCTGGTATCGCGGTGTGCATCGCATCGGCCCGACGCGCACGTCGATGTACGGCAACCTCCAGCCCATCGTCGCGGTGGCCGTCGCCTGGGTCGTGCTCGGCGAGGTGCCGACGCTCTTCCAAGGGGCCGGCGCGGCGACGGTGATCGGCGGCCTCTACCTCTCGCGGCGATGACGCGTGTCGTCCTCTTCGACATCGACGGCACGATCCTGCTGAGCGCGGGAGCCGGCCGTGCGGCGATCGAGCCGGCGCTGCGGGAGTACTTCGGCACCGCGGGCTCCCCGTCGTACCGCTTCGACGGCAAGACCGACAAGCTGATCGTGCGCGACATGATGCGCATGGAGGGCTTCACCGACGCCGAGATCGACGCGCGCATGGACGCCGTCCTGGCGCGCTATCTCGAGCACCTGCGCGTCGCCCTCGCGGACCCCGCGCGCCGCGCGCAACTCCTGCCCGGCGTGGGGCCACTCATCGACGCGGTGGAGGCGGCCGACGACCTCGTGCTCGGGCTGCTCACGGGGAACGTGGTCGAGGGCGCGCGCGCGAAGCTCGCGGCCGTGGACCTCGCCTTCGACCGGTTCGCGCTCGGCGCGTACGGCTCCGACCACGAGGATCGGTCGCAGCTCCCGCCGGTGGCGCTCGCGCGCGCGCAGTCGCTGCTCGGTCGCGCGCTGGCCGGCGATCGCCTCGTGATCATCGGGGACACGCCCGCCGATGTGCATTGCGGGCGCGGCGTCGGCGCGCGGGCGATCGCCGTCGCCACGGGCGGGTACAGCGTCGAGGAGCTCGATTCGCACGCGCCGGCCGCGACCTTCGCCGACCTTCGCGACACGGCGCGCGTGCTCGAGGCGATCCGCGATGCGTGAGGTCGAACTCAAGGCGATCGTCGATGACGCGGACGCCGCGCGTGACGCGATCCGTCGGGCGGGGGCGGCGCTCGCCTATGAGGGTCGGCTCGAGGATCGCCGCTACGACACGCCCGAGTTCGCGCTGCGGCTCCGCGACCAGGTACTCCGTCTGCGCGTCTACCGCGCGGCCACGGTGCGCGCGATGCTCGACTGGAAGGGGCCGACGGCGTACGAGTCCGGCTACAAGGTGCGCGAGGAGCTCTCGACCACCGCCGGCGATCCCGACGCGCTCGCGACCCTGCTGGAGCGGCTCGGGTACGTCGTGACGCGCGAGATCGACCGCCGGATCGAGCAGTACCAATGGGAGGGGGCGACGATCCGCTTCGAGCACTATCCACGGATGGACGTGCTCGTGGAGGTCGAGGGCGACCCGGCGGCGATCGAGCGCGCGATCGCCGCGCTCGCGATGCCGCGCGAGGCGTTCACCACCCAGCGGCTCCCCGACTTCGTGCGCCTCTTCGAGGAGCGCACGGGCGAGCGCGCCGCGATCTGCGACCGCGAACTCCAGGGTGACTACCGCTACTCCGCGACCGATGCCTGAGTACGAGCTTCCCGAGTTCACGCGCTCGTTGCGCGCCCTCGCGGTCCCGTCCACGCCGGGCTCCGACCACGACCGCGTGTTCAAGCCGCTCATCGCCGCGCGCACGGCGGCCCAGAAGGTCCAGTCGGTGGACGCGCAGGTCGCGGCCTTCGATCCGACGCGCCTGGAGCGCGAGTGGCGCGAGGCGATCGCCGCGCTCGCGTCGGCGCGGCACGCGGCCTCGGCGCCGGATCGCCGCGCGCTCGAAGCCGAACTCGACACGCTCGCCGCGCCGGTGTGGGCCGCGCTCAAGGCGCTGCAAGTGGCCGGCACCGCCGCGCGCGCGGCCACGCCCGATCAACGGCGCGCGCTGTGGCAGCGATGGGTCGATGCCGTGCAACGCACCTTCGACGCCGCCGACGACTGGTGGCGCGCCGCCCTCCCCGTGCTCGGCGACCCGCGCGGCCGGCGCGGCGCCCTGTGGCGGCGCGTGCTGGGACGCTCCTCGTGATCGTCGGCGTCGGGTTCGACCTCGTCGCGATCGCGCGCGTGGAGCAGATGCTCGCGCGGAAGGAGCAGCGCGCGCTCGACCGGCTCTTCACGGCCCATGAACAGGCCTACGCGCTCGCACGGGCGCGGCCGGCGATGCACCTCGCGGCGCGGCTCGCGGCCAAGGAAGCGTCCTTCAAGGCGCTCACCGGCTCCGACGAGGCGAAGCTCATCGGCTGGAAGGAGGCCGAGGTCGTCCGCGGGAGCGAGGGGCCGCCGGTGCTCGTGTTCACCGGTCGCGCCGCCGCCCGTGCCGCCGAACTCGGGGTGACGCGGGTGCACCTGACGCTCAGTCACACCGACGAAGTGGCCGGTGGCGTGGTGATCCTCGAAGCGTAGCGCGCGGCGCTTCGCAACCATTCCGGCGGTACCGCTGTCGAATCGCGTGTTCGCCCCACGCGTCGTGCCGGCTCGAGCCGGCGCCCTCCCCGACCGAGCGGTCCCATGTCGTTGCGCATGCTCCTCACCGCCGCGGCCCTCGCGGCGTCCCAACCGCTCGTCGCCCAGACCCGAGCGGCCCAGGCCGCGCGCACCACGATCGCGCCCGTCATCGACGGCCGCCCCGATGATGCCGCTTGGGGTGCCGCGCCCGTCATCGACCAGTTCCTCGAGTACGAGCCGAACACCGGGGCCGAGCCGCGCTTCCGCACCGAGTTGCGGATCCTCTACGACGATCGCTACCTCTACATCCTCGGCCGGATGCACGACCCGGCCCCCGACTCGATCATCTCGCTGCTGTCGCGCCGCGACGTGCGCACCGAGAGCGAGCAGCTCAAGCTCGTGATCGACTCCTACCACGATCGGCGCACCGCCTACCAGTTCATCCTCAATCCGGCCGGCGTCAAGCGCGACTTCTACGTCTACAACGACAACGTCGAGGACCCCACGTGGGATGCCGTCTGGGACGGCGCCGCGGGCATCGACTCGCTCGGCTGGGTGGCGGAGTTCCGCATCCCGTTCAGCCAGATGCGGTTCGCCGACCTCGACGCGCACACCTTCGGCTTCCTCGCCGTGCGCGATGTCGCGCGCACGCGCCAGCGCATCTCGTGGCCGCTCTATCGCCGCGACGTGCAAGGCTACGTCTCGCAGGGCGGCGAGGTGACCGGGATCGGGCGGCTGCCGCAGCCGCGTCGCCTCGAGATCGTGCCCTACTCGGTCACGAAGAACCTCACGCGCCCCGACGGGCCGGGGCAGTGGACGCACCCGTTCCAGCAGACGTTGGGCGCCGACGTGAAGTACGGCATCTCGTCCAACCTCACGCTCGACGCGACGATCAACCCCGACTTCGGCCAGGTCGAGGCCGACCCGGCGGTGCTCAACCTCTCCGCCTTCGAGCAGTTCTTCGAGGAGCGGCGCCCGTTCTTCCTCGAGGGCGCCGGGATCTTCGACTTCCGTACCGCCTGCGACGATATCGACGAGGGCTGCACGGGGCTCTTCTATTCGCGCCGCATCGGGCGCGCGCCGCAGCTGGGCGGCCGCTACTTCGATCCGGCCAATCCCACCTCCTCGCGCATCCTCGGGGCGGCGAAGATGTCGGGCCGGTTCAGCAACGGGCTCAACGTCGGGTTCCTCGACGCGGTCTCGCAGGAGGAGCAGGGCGGGCTCGGCCGGACGATCGAGCCACGCACCAACTACGCGGTGGCGCGCGTGCAGCAGGAACTCCGGAAGGGGCAGGGCGGCGTGGGGCTCATGCTCACCGCCGTCAACCGCACGCTCGACGCCGACACGCGCGACTTCCTCCGCGGCGAGGCCTACACCGGCGGGCTCGACATGCGGCAGCGGTTCCTCGGCGGGAACTACGAGCTGCACACCTCGCTCAGCGGCAGCCTCGTGCGCGGCGACCGTACGGCGATCGCCTCGACCCAGCGCGACGGCGTGCACCGGTACCAGCGCCGCGATGACGACATCGCCTTCGACTCGCTCCGCACCGCGCTCGCCGGCGATGCGCAGCGCATCTCCGTCTCCAAGTTCGGCGGCGGCATCACCCGGTTCCAGTCGGTCTACCAGCGCTACTCGCCGGGATTCGAGTCCAACGACCTCGGCTTCCAGTCCCGCGCCGACGACCAGATGTTCCGCAACTGGTTCTCGTTCCAGCTGCAGCAGCCGACGCGCCTCTACCGCCGGGCGTTCGTGAACCTCAACGCCGTGGCGAACTGGACCACCGGCGGGCTGCGCACCCAACTCGGACTCAATACCAACTCGCATGTCGAGCTGCCGAACACCCACTGGGTGCACTTCGGCATGAACGGCACGCTCCCCGGGTCATACGACGACCGGAGCGCGCGCGGCGGCCCCGCCTTCCGGCGCGCCTCGAGCGTCGAGGGGTGGATGGGTTGGGAAGGTGACCGTCGCATCGCCTACACGCCGACTCTCTTCGGTGGCATGTGGCGCGGCGACGAGTGGCGCTCGCGCGGCTGGTGGGTCAACCCGGGCTTCCAGTTCCGCCTCTCGTCGCGCTTCAACGCGAGCCTCTCGGGGAACGTGAACTACGGGCTCAACGACACGCAGTGGCACTCCAACGCCGGCGACGTCGCGAGCGACACGGCGCACATCACCTTCGCCGAGCTGGAGCAGTGGACGGTGGGCATCACCTCGCGGCTCAACTTCACGGCCACGCCGACGCTCTCCATCCAGCTCTACGCGCAGCCGTTCGTCTCGGTGGGCGACTTCCGCGAATGGAAGGAACTCGGCGACGCGCGGGCGAGCGACTACGACACGCGCTTCGTCCCCTACGGCGGCGGCGCCGATCCCGGCGGCTTCAACTTCAAGCAGCTCCGCACCAACACCGTCGTGCGCTGGGAGTACCGCCCCGGGTCGGTCCTGTTCTTCGTCTGGCAGCAGGGCCGCGATCGCGGCCTCGACGCGCCGACGGACTTCGACTTCCGCCGCGACATGGGTGACCTGTTCGACCTTCACCCGGACAATACGTTCTTGGTGAAGTTCAGCTACTGGCTCAACCCGTGAGGACGAACGAGGAGCAAGGACCGAAGGTCAAGCAAGAATCCGCTTGAGCCAAGGACGAGGAACCGGCCCTCCCGCTCACCCCTGACTCCTCCCCCTAACGCCATCCCCCTTCCCCTCACGTCCTTCCCCTTCCCCTCGTTCCTCGCTCCTTCTCACGCCATCACGGCCGGCCGCCCCGGCCCGACCTTGCTCCTGAGCGCCATCCACGTCGCCCCCGCCGCCACGAACCCCAGCGCGATCATCTGCGCCATCGTGAACGTCCCGAAGAACCGGTCGTCCTTCGCGCGGAAGAACTCCACGATGAACCGCTCCGTCCCCTGCAGCACGCAGTAGACGCCGAAGAGCCAGCCCTGCGCGTGCTTGTGGTCGCGCAGGCGCCAGAGGATGAAGAACATCACCAGGCCCATCGCCGTCTCGTAGAGCTGCGTCGGGTGCACCGCCAGCACCTGCTGCGCCGGCATGTCGGCGAAGTCCTTCAGCCCGAACTGCTGCACGAGATTCTGCACCGTGCTCGGTGGCGCACCGTCGGGGAAGGCCACCGCGAGCGGGCCGTTCCAGGGCGTGCCGTAGTCGTCGCCCACCGCCCAGCATCCGCTGCGGCCCACCGAATACGCGGCCGCGAGTCCGGGCGCCGTGGCATCCGAGATCTTCGCGAAGCTCTCCTTCTTCATGAGCACCACGACAACGCTCCCGAGGATGCCCCCCATCAGGCCGCCCCAGAAGACGAACCCCGCGCGACTGAACAGCGCGCTCATGTCGCCCACGAGGAACGCGTAGTACAGCTTGGCGCCCAGCAGGCCGCCGATCACCGACGCCACGGTGATGTCGCCCATGATCTCCGAGCCCCAGCCGCGACGGTCGAGCTCCTCGCTCGCGACCGACTGCCCGATGAGGAAGGCGAGCAGCATCGCGAGCCCGAAGCCGGTGAGTTCCAGCGGCCCGAACTGGTAGGCGAACGGATGGTGGGTGATCGGTTCCATGGGCCGAAAGCTATCCGGCCGCCGTCGCGGGGGCGACGAGCCCCGGGATCGGCAGCGCCGCGTGCGCGTTGAGCGCGGCCCCGTCCCGCTGGCCCGCCGTGTAACGGAACAGTCCCGCCGCGGCGATCATCGCCGCATTGTCGGTCGCGAGCCGCGGGGAGGGCGCGAAGACGGTCCCACCCATCTCGGCGGCGGCGATCGTCATCGCCTCGGCCAGCGTCCGGTTGCACGCCACCCCGCCCCCGAGCACGATCCGCGTCCGGCCATGCGCACGCGCGGCCCGGATCGTCTTGGCGACCAGCGTCCCGATGAGCGCGTCCTGGAAGCCGCGCGCGATGTGCGGTCGGTCGCGCTCGAGGTCGTCGCTCGCGCGCACGGCGAGCAGCACCGCGGTCTTGAGTCCGCTGAACGAGAAGTCGTAATAGTCGGCGTCGCCCAGGTGCTGGCCGCTGTGGAGCATCGGCTTGGTGAACTTGAAGCGGCCCGGTTCACCTTCGCGCGCGAGCGCCTCGATGTGCTTGCCGCCGGGGTAGGGGAGGCCCATCAGCTTCGCGGTCTTGTCGAAGGCCTCGCCGGCCGCGTCGTCGCGCGTCTCGCCCAGCAGGCGATAGCGACCCCACGCCTCGACGTCCAGCAGCAGCGTGTGACCGCCCGACACGAGCAGCGCGGTGAAGGGCGGCGTGGCGAGCGGATGCTCGAGCGCCGTCGCGAAGAGGTGCCCTTCCATGTGATGCACGCCGACGAGCGGCTTGCCCAGCGCGTGGGCCAGCGCCTTGGCGTAGCTCACACCGACGAGCAGCGCGCCCACCAGGCCCGGCGCATGCGTCACGGCGATGGCGTCGATGTCGTCGAAGCCGCGCCCCGCGTCGGCGAGGGCCTGGCGCGTGACGGGCACGACGGCGGTGAGGTGCTCGCGCGACGCGATCTCGGGGACGACGCCGCCGAAGATGCGGTGCACGTCCTGCGAGAGGATCACGAGCGACTCGAGCCGCGGGGCGTCCGGCGAACCGGACACCACCGCGGCCGAGGTCTCATCGCACGAGCTCTCGAGCGCGAGCAGCCGTGTCATTGGGGGTCGCCGAGGCGGGGAGCGTCACAGGGGCCTTCGGGGCAGGGAGTCCGTCGGGCCGCGGCTCGGCGAGGAGTCGTTCGAGGAACGCGATGTTGGTCTCGCTCGACCAGTCGTCCGCGCCGATGATGCGGCGGCGGATGGTGCCTTCGCGGTCGATGATGAACGTCTCGGGCACGCCTGTCGTCTGGTACTGCTGTCGGATCGCGCCCGGGGCGTCGTGCAGCAACTCGAACGAGAGGCCGAGTTCCTCGGCGAAGGCCGTGATCCGTGCCTCCATCCCAGGGTCGTCGACGCTCACCGCGACGATCCGGAGTCCCTTGGGCCCGAGTCGCTGTTGCAGCCGCTCCATGCTCGGCATCTCGATGCGACACGGGCCGCACCACGTCGCCCAGATGTTCAGCAGCACCACCTCGCCGCGATAGTCGTCGATCGACTTCGCGCTCCCCGGCGTCTGACCACCGCTCGTCCGGCCGGCGAGCGTGACGGCGGAGAAGGTGGGAGCCTCGCCGCCGATCTTGAGCGGGAACAACTCGTCACCCAGCGCGGTCACCGCCGCCCAGAGCCCCGCCGCCATGAAGGCGACGGCGCCGGCGATGATCAACCACTGCTTCCGGTCCGTCACGCCTGCTCCGCGCAGAGCGCGCGCAGCGCCCGGATCTCCGCGCGAGGGTCCTTCGCCGAGAAGACCGCGTTCCCCGCCACGAACGTGTCGGCCCCCGCCGCCCAGCAGGCGGTGATCGTCTCGCGCGCGATGCCGCCGTCCACCTCGAGCAGGGCGCGGCTGTTCGCCTCGTCGAGCATCCGGCGCGCGCGCGCCACCTTCGACACCGAGCCGGGGATGAACTTCTGCCCGCCGAAGCCCGGGTTCACGCTCATGATGAGGAGCAGGTCGAGGTCGGCCGCCACTTCGCGCACCGTCTCGAGCGAGGTGCTCGGGTTGAGCGTCGCGCCGGCGTGCACGCCGAGCTCCTTGATGCGCATCACCTGGCGATGAAGGTGCGGCGCGGTCTCGACGTGGATCGTGATCGTGTCCGCGCCCGCCTTCGCGAAGCTGTCGAAGTACTTCTCGGGTTCCACGACCATCAGGTGGCAGTCGAGCGGCAGCGACGTGAGCTTCTTGCAGGTCTCGATCACCTTCGCGCCGAAGGTGAGATTGGGCACGAAGACGCCGTCCATCACGTCCACGTGCAGCCAGTCCGCGCCACCCTCTTCCAACATCTTCAGGTCCTCGGCGAGCTTCCCGAAGTCGGCCGAGAGCAGGGACGGGGCGATGCGGACCTTGCGCATGATCAGAGTGCTCCCCGGCGCAGGCGCGCCGCGAACGAACCATCGGTACCGTGCCGCTGCGGCAGCACGCGGAGTCGACCGGCGTCGAGCACCGTCGCGGGCACGGCGCCCTCGGGCGGCGGCTCGAGCGTCCAGCCGGGATTGTCGGCGAGGAACGACTCGACCTGCGCGTCGTTCTCCTCCGGCTCGAGCGAGCAGGTGGAGTAGATGAGCAGGCCGCCCGGCGCGACCGCCTGCGCCGCCGCGCGCAGCACCGCGCGCTGCGTCGCGCCCATCACGGCGAGGTCGGAGGTGCGGAGCCGCCAGCGCGCGTCGGGGTGCCGCCGGAAGGTGCCGGTGCCGGTGCAGGGCGCGTCAACGAGCACCGCGTCGAAGGTGCCGAGCTGCGCCGCGTCACGCGCGTCGCTCACGACCGCCGTCACATGGTCGAGTTCGAGACGGTCGATCGTCTCCTGCAATCGCACGAGCCGCGCCTCGCTCGAGTCGGCGGCGGTCACGTAGCTCGCGGTGCGCGCGAGTTCGACCGTCTTGCCGCCCGGAGCGGCGCAGAGGTCGGCGACCTTGGCCCCCGCGGGGATCGCCGCGTACTGGGTCACGAGCGTCGCCGCCGGGTCCTGCACGAAGCAGCGGCCCTGCTGGAACGCACCGAGCGAGGTGAGCACGGTGCCCGGCGCGAGCTGCATCGAGTCGGCGACGAGCGGCGCGTCGGTCACCTCCACGCCCGAGGTCTCGAGCATCGCCTCGAGCTGCTCGCGCACCACGCCCCAGGGCCGCACGATGAGCGGCGCCTCGCGGTTGTTCGCCTCGAGGAGCGCGCGCGTCTCGTCGGCCCCCCAGCGCGCCACCCAGCGCGCGACGAGCCAGCGCGGATGCGAGCCCTCGATCGCGAGCGCCTCCACCGGGTCGGACGGCAGCGCCGGCTCGAGCGCGTCGCCGCGTTCGCGGTCGAGGCGCCGGAGCACCGCGTTCACGAGCTTGCTCGCGCCGATGCCGTGGCGGTGCTTCGCCAGCTCGACCGTCTGCGCGATGGCCGCGTACGGCGGCACGCTCCCCATGTGGAAGAGCTGGTAGGCCCCGAGGCGGAGCAGGTCGGCGAGGTCGCCGTCGAGCCGCGCGATGCCCCCGCGCACGCGTGGCGCCAGCAGGTGGTCGATCCACCCGCGACGGCGCAGCATCCCCCACACCAGCTCCTGCGTCCACCGACGGTCGCGCGGGTCGAGCGCGCTGGCGCGGCGGTCGAACGCGGCGTCGAGTAGCACCCCTTGCCGGAGGTCGGCCAGGGTGTCGGCGGCGGCGATGCGGGACTCAGTGACCATCGAGAGCGAGGGCGGCATACCCTCGAAATCTAGTCACGGTCAGGCGGCTGGACCGTCGGCCGCCTCCCAGTGGTCCCCGGGGCTGACGCCTCGCCCCTGCGCCCAGTCGAGCGCCGCGATCCGCCGCTTCCCGGCGGGATGGACCGCCTCCACCGCCACCGCCCCGCTCCCGCAAGCGACGATCATCCCCATCTCGCCGACCTCGAGGACCTCGCCCGGGTCGCCCTGGCGGTCCTCGATCGCGCGTGCGCCGAAGAGGCGCACCTCGCCGCCGCGGAGCAGACCCCACGCGCCCGGCTTGGGGTCGTACCCGTGGATGGTGCGCGCGACCTGACGGGCCGACTGCCGGAAGTCGATCCGCGCCATGGCGCGCTCGATCTTCGGCGCATAGGTGACGCCGGCCTCGTCCTGCGGCTGTTCCTCCACGCCCCCGAGGTCGAGCATCGTGACCGCCTCGACGATCGCCTCGGCGCCCAGCTCCGCGAGCCGCTCGGTGAGCTCGCCCGCCGTCTCCATCTCGTCGATCGGCGTGCGGAGCGCGAGGAGCACCGGCCCCGCGTCGAGCGCGAGCACCATGCGCATGATGCAGACGCCCGTCTCCTCGTCCCCGGCGAGCATCGCCGCCTGGATGGGCGCGGCACCGCGCCAACGCGGCAACAGCGACGCATGGATGTTGAGCGTGCCGAGGCGCGGAAGGTCGATCAGGTCCTGCTTGAGGATGTGCCCGTAGGCGACCACCACCGCGAGGTCCGGCTCGAGCGCGCGCAGCGCCGCCATGAACTCCTCGCCGCGCGGCCGGTCCGGCTGCAGCACCTGGATCCCTTCCTCGAGCGCGACGACCTTCACCGGCGACGGCACCAGCGTCGAGCGCGAGCGCCCCTGCGGGCGGTCAGGCTGCGTCACCACCGCGACCACATCGTGCCCTTCGCCGATCAGGGCGCGGAGGGGCGGGGTGGCGAAGTCGGGGGTGCCGAAGAAGAGGATTCGCACGAAGGAGCGAGGAGCGAGAGGAAGGGAGAAGGGAAAGGGGGAGACGTGAGGGAGAGCGACGAAGTCCCTGTCCCATCGCCCTCCCCCTGAGACTTCTACTTCACATCCTCCGAATTCGCTCCTTCCCCTCGTTCTTCGGTCCTTCCCGCCAGCACCCGGAGCCCGTCCGGATACTTGCCGCGCTCTTCTTCCCACACGGCCAGGGCGGCGCGCCGCTTGAGGAAGCTCAGATGGTCGATGAACAGCTTGCCATGCAGGTGGTCGATCTCGTGCTGCAGGCACACGGCGAGCAGCCCCGTGCCCTCCACCTCCACCGGCTCGCCGTCGCGGCCCATCGCGCGGACCTTCACGTACTCGGAGCGCTCGATCCACCCGTACACGTCGGGGATCGAGAGGCACCCTTCCTCCCACTTGATCTTCGCCTGCCGCGCGACGATCTCGGGGTTGAACAGCGTGAAGAGCTGCCCGTCCACCTCGACGACGGCGAGCCGCTCGGTGCGCCCCACCTGCGGCGCCGCGAGGCCCACGCCCTCCGCGGCGCGCATCGTCTCGATCATGTCGTCGGCGAGCGCGCGCAGCTCGTCGGTCACGACCTCCACGGGGACGGTCTCCTGCCGCAGGATCGGCTGGCCGAGGACCGAGATGGGGAGGATCGCCATCCGACTCAGGCCGCCGGGAGCTCTTCGCCGCCGACGGCGGCGATGCGGTTGCGGACGACCACGAGGCGGCTCTCGCCGCTCTTGATCGTGATGTGGTCGCCGAGCGTCGCGGCGGTGGCGCCGTCCTTCTGCCCCATCGCGATGTGGATCACCTCGCCGACGATGCCGCCGGCGGTGACGACCGAGTCGCCCTTCTTGATGTTCATCACCTTCTCCTCGTGCTCCTTGCGCTGCTTGCTCTGCGGGCGGATCACGAGGAAGTAGAAGATCGCGAAGATCGAGCCGAACATGATCAGCTGGCCGAGGCCGGAGGGGCCGACGGGCGCAGCGGTCTGGGCGAAGAGGATCGGATGCATGGGGCGGTCGGAAGGCTGGGGGGACGTTCGAGGGCCCGCGCGGTCCACGCGCGCGGCCACCCATGGAAATCTATCGGGTGCGCCCCGCCCGGGTCAGGTGACGAGCATCGCGTCACCGTACGAGTAGAACCGGTAGCCCTCGCGGACCGCCGTCTCGTAGGCGCGCATGGTCAGGTCGTACCCCGCCATCGCCGCGACGAGCATGAGCAGCGTCGAACGGGGAAGATGGAAGTTGGTGACGAGCAGGTCGGCCGCACGCGGGCGATGGGGCGGGCGGATGAAGATCGACGTCTCGCCGCTCCCGGTGCGGTACCGCCCCCCGCTCCCCGATGCCTCGTACGCGCTCTCCAGCGTGCGCAGGCTCGTCGTGCCCACCGCGCAGATGCGCCCGCCCACGGCACGCGTGGCGTCGAGCAGCGCGCCCGTCGCCGACGGCAGGTCGTACCACTCCTCGTGCATCACGTGGTCCGCCGGATCCTCCACGTCCACCGGCTTGAACGTCCCGGCGCCCACATGCAGCAGCACCTCCGCGCGGCGGACCCCCTTGGCCTCGAGCGTGGCGAGCAACTCCGGCGTGAAGTGCAGCCCGGCCGTCGGTGCCGCCACCGATCCCTCCTCGCGCGCGAAGACCGTCTGGTAGCGCTCCGCATCGGCGGGGGCGTCACCGCGCGCGATGTACGGCGGCAGCGGGATGTGCCCATGCGCCGCGATCGCCGCGCGCGGGTCGCCAGCGTGCAGCCGAACGAGCCGCGTGCCGCGCGCGGTCGCCTCGAGGATCTCGGCGTCGAACCCCGGCGCGATGTGCACGCGCCGCCCGGGCTTGAGCTTGTTCCCCGGCTGGACCATCGCCTCCCACGTATCCGGCGCCACCTCGCGGAGCAGGAACACCTCCGCCGGCGCGCCCGAGTCGCGCGTGCCGAGCAACCGCGCCCGAAAGACGCGCGTGGTGTTGAGCACGAGCGCATCCCCCGCGCGCAGGTACTCGGCGAGGTCCGTGAAGCGGCGATGCTCGATCGTGCCGCGGTCGCGGTGCACGATCATGAGCCGGCTCGCATCGCGCCGCGCCGCGGGCTCCTGCGCGATGAGCGACTCGGGGAGGAGGAAGTCGAAGTCAGCGGTGCGCATCACCTTCCCCCTCCCTCCTTCCCCCTTCGTCGTCAGAGAGCCTCCAGCTGCTCCGCGGACGCCGAAGGCGGCTGATACCCGAGGTGCCGGTACGCCTGCGCCGTCGCCATGCGCCCGCGCGGCGTGCGCTGCAGGAACCCGTTCTGCACGAGGAAGGGCTCGTACACCTCCTCGATCGTGTCCGCATCCTCGCCCACCGCCGCGGCGATCGTGCCCACGCCCACCGGGCCGCCCTCGAACTTCTCGACGATCGCGCGCAGGATGCGTCCGTCCATCTCGTCGAGGCCGTACTCGTCCACGTCGAGCATCGCGAGCGCCTCGCGCGCCACCGCCTGCGAGATGTGCCCCTCGGCCTTCACCTGCGCGAAGTCGCGCACGCGACGCAGCAGCCGGTTCGCGACGCGCGGCGTGCCGCGCGCCCGGCGCGCGAGTTCGTGCGCACCCGGCGCATCGATCCCCGCGCCCATCACCGCCGCCGTGCGGTGCACGATCTCCTCCACCTCGGCGGTCGGGTAGTAGTTCATCCGCAGCTCGATCCCGAAGCGCGCGCGCAGCGGCGCGGTGAGCATCCCCAGGCGCGTCGTCGCGCCGATGAGCGTGAACCGCTCGATCGGCATCGTGATCGTCTGCGCCTTCGGGCCCTCGGAGAGCCGGATGTCGATCTTCCAGTCCTCCATCGCGGGATAGAGGAACTCGTCGATGATCGGCCGGAGGCGATGGATCTCGTCGATGAACAGGATGTCGCCGGCGCGCAGGTTGGTCAGCGTGCCGACGAGGTCGCCCGGCTTCTCGAGCGCCGGCCCCGACGTCGTATGGATGTTCACGCCCATCTCGCGCGCGATCAGCTCGGCGAGCGTCGTCTTGCCCAGGCCCGGCGGGCCGAAGAGGAGCGTGTGGTCGAGCGGCTCGCGCCGCGCGGTGGCCGCGTCGATGTAGATCCGCAGCGCGTCCTTCACCTTCCCCTGCCCGATGAACTCGGCGAGGCGCTGCGGACGCAGCGACAGCTCGACGACCGACTCGTCGGCGAGCGATTCCGGGGTGGTGATCTCGGGGCGGGACATGAGCGGGAATCTACTTCTTGATCGCCGCGAGCGACCGGCGGATCAGGTCGGCGGTCGACTCGCCCTTCGCCGCCTGCTCGAGCGAGGCGCGCACCGCACGCTCCGCCTCTGCCGGGGCGTAGCCGAGTGCCACGAGCGCGCGCACCGCGTCGGCGCCGGGGCCCGAGGCGCCCGCGGGCTTGCCCGGCGACGCGGCCGCCTCGACACCCGTCCCCTCGAGCTTGTCGCGCAGTTCCAGCACGAGCCGCTCGGCCAGCTTCTTCCCCACGCGCGGCACCTGCGTGAGCGCGGCGAGGTCGCCGTCGCGGATCGCGCGGACGAGCCGCTCGCCGCTCAGCGTCGAGAGGAGGTTCATCGCGAGCGACGGGCCCACGCCGGTCGTGCCCATGAGGCGCTGGAAGAGCTTCCGTTCCTCCACGCTCGTGAACCCGAAGAGGAGCCACGCATCCTCGCGCACGACCATCGCGGTGTGCAGCGCGATCTCGCCGCCCACGCGCGGCAGCGTCTCCAGCACGCCCAGCGGCACGAGCACCTCGTACGCGAGGCCACCGGCGGTCATGACCTCGATGCGGTCGAGTCCCCCGCTCACGAGCGTCCCCTGGATGCGCGCGATCATCGTGCCGCTCCCGCGCGCGCACCCGCGCCCATGCCGGCGACGGCACGGGCGAGCGGCGCGCGCATGGCGCAGGTGAGCGCCGCCGCCACGCCGTCGGCGGCGTCGGCGGGCTGGGGCGCGCTCTTGAGTCGCAGCAGCTTCGTCACCATGAACTGCACCTGGGTCTTGGTCGCCGCGCCGGTGCCGACGACGGCCTTCTTGATCTCGGCCGGCGAGTACTCGTGGATCGTGAGTCCCGCATCGGCGCCGGCAAGGAGGATCACGCCGCGCGCATGGCCGAGGACGAGCGTGGTGCGGACGTTCCGCGCGTAGAACACGTCCTCCACCGCCAGCGCGTCGGGCCGGTGTCGCGCGATGAGCTCGCGCACGCCGTCACTGATGTCCTTCAGTCGGCTGGCGAGCGGCCGGTCGGCGCGGGTGCGGATCACGCCGCATTCCACGAGCTGGTGCGTCGCGCCCGCGCGCACCACGCCATAGCCGGTGACGGCGGTGCCGGGGTCGATGCCGAGGATCAGCATCGTGAAGCCCCGCCGTCGCGCGTCACCCCGCCTGCAGCTCCGACACGTCCATGTCGAAGTTGGCGTCCACCTTCTGCACGTCGTCGAGGTCCTCGATCGCCTCGAGCAGCTTCACGAGCGACTCGGCGGCGGCCCCTTCGACCTTCACCGTGTTCTTCGGGATCCACGAGAGCTCGGCCTCGGTCGCGACCATGCCGACCTTCTCGAGCGCCTGCTTCACCGCGTGCAGGTCGTTCGGCGCGGTGGTCACGATGAACTGCTCGTCCTCGGCGGTGAAGTCCTCCGCGCCGGCCTCGAGCACCTGCTCCATCACGTCGTCCTCGCTCTTGCCGGCGGTGGGGAGGTAGATCTGCCCCTTCCGGTCGAACATGAACGAGACCGAGTTGCTCGCGCCGAGGTTGCCGCCGAACTTCGAGAGCTTGAACCGCACCTCGGCGACGGTGCGCGTCGGGTTGTCGGTGAGCGCCTGGATCATGAGGGCGACGCCCCCCGGACCGTACGCCTCGTAGAGCACCTCGGAGTAGTCGATGCCCTCGAGCTCGCCCGTCCCCTTGAGGATGGCGCGCTCGATGTTCTCCTTGGGGCAGGACTGGGCCTTCGCGTTCTCGATCGCGGTCCGCAGACGCGCGTTCCCGTCCGGGTCGCCGCCGCCGGCCTTGGCCGCCACGGTGATCTCGCGGAGGAGCTTCGTGAACATGGCACCGCGCTTCTTGTCAGCGGCGGCCTTGTAGTGCTTGATCTGCTTCCACTTGGAGTGGCCGGCCATTGGACTGCGGATGGAGGGTGAAGGATGGAGGACGAAGGCCTCCTTCAGCCAAGGCCGTAAGATACTCCGTTCCCCCGGCGGTTGTGGAGGGACGGAACGGGAGCGGGGCGGCCCCCCGAGGGAGGCCGCCCCGCTCCTTCATCCTTCGACCGTCAGCCTAGTTCCAGCGAATGGTGAGGCTGCTCCGGATCCCCGTCACGTCGTCCGCGCTGCCGTCCTGCAGGCTGTACAGGCTGCCGATGCTGTAGCCCACCTGCGGATAGAAGCTGAACTTGCCGGCCGTGAAGCGGAGCCGCACGCCGGTGTTGATCAGGTTGCCGGCCTTCACGCCGTCCACCTGCCAGAGCCGGAGCTCGACGTTCGGCTGGATGAGGATCTCCTTCGCCGTGAAGCTCACGCCGCCGGCGAGGTTCAGCACGTTCTCCGGCGGCGCATCGCCGCCGAGCTGCTGCCCGGAGAGACGCATCAGGTTCCAGCCCGAGAGGAAGACCGAGGTGCTGCGCACCGGGAAGCTGTACGAGCCCGACGCGATGAGCCGGTCGCCCGTGCTGTACGACGTCGTGTCCGCGAGGTCCTCGCCGAACGCCGAGTACGAGAGCCCGAGCTGCACCTGCCCGTCGCCCACCGGCCGGTCGAGGCCGACATTCACGCGATACTCGTCCGCGGGCGTGAAGCGGAACTCGGCGTTCGCCACGCTGTACGCGGCGAACTCGGTCGATTTCCGGATGCTCGCGCCGCCGGCGACGTTCCAGTTGCCGAGGGCGCGCGCGAAGGCGACGCCGCCGGTGCCGGCGAAGCCGTTGCCCATCGAGCTGATGGGGTAGCCGAGGAAGTCGTTGCCGATCTGGCCCGCCGCCTCCTGCTGTCCTTCGGGGATCGTGTACTGACCGGTCGGCAGGTTGAGGCCGACCGTGAAGACGAGGAGCCGGTCACCCAGCGTGAAGTTGCCGCGCAGCTGCGTGTCGGTGAGGCCCTTGATCGCGCTGACCGAGTTGCCGTCGGCGATCACGTCGGTGACGGCGTACGCCGTGCTGAGGTCGATGCTGAGTCGCTCGTTCACCGGCAGCGTGAAGACGAGCGGGATGGCCGTCTGCGCGACCGAGCGCTTGCCGCCGGCCGGGGACGTGATCGTATAGACGGTCGAGTGCGGCGCCAGGATGACACCCATGTCGCCGAGGCCCTGCGCGGGCAGGACGGCGGGCAGGGCGAGGAGCGAGGCGGCGATGAGGGTGCGCTTCACGTATCGATCCTCGCTCACGGGCGACGAATGACGATGATGACCTGCCCGGTGCGGTTCGGCGTATCGGTGCCGGTGCCCGAGCTGGGGGCGTCACGTTCCGGCGGCGCCGACGTGACGGTGGTCGAGCCGCTGCCCACGGCGAGGTTCGTCGCCGGGGGGTTCACGGTCTGCGCCGCGCGACGCGCGGCCTCCTCGAGGGCGTTCGACGTCGGCGCCGAGCTGCCACGGTCGGCCGCCTGCACCACCTGGCTCTCCGCCCCCGTCAGCCCTGCTTCGATCGTCGTCGTGGTCACCTGCTGCCCGCCCTGGATGGACGCCTGCACCGCCGCGGCGCGGTCGGACGCCGCACCGAACCCGGGGTCGAGCAGGCGCGCATTCTCGAAGAACCGCGACGCATCCTGGAACCGCCCGTCGTCGATCGCCTGCAACCCGCGGCTGTACGACAGGAACGCCTGCAGGTTCGTCGTCGGACGCCGCTCCACGCGCTGCCGCTCGGCCGGCGTCAGCGTCACGCCGATCCGGTCGTAGAGCTGGAAGACGATCCGCTTCTCCATGTCGAAGATCTGGTCGAGCGTGTTGTTCGCCGAGGCCGCCGGTCCGATGTTCCCGTTCGCGACGTTCACGAGGCTCGCGTCGAGCGTGACCATCGTCGCGCCGGTCTGCTGGATGACGCCGTTCACGAGCGTGCCGGCCTGGATCAGCTTGCCCGCCCGCACCGCCGTCGCCGCGTCCACGCGCTCCGACTGCGAGAGCCGGATCTCGTCCGCCAGCGCCTGCATCCGGTCACGCTCCACCACCGTGATCCGCGACGACACCGACAGGTCGGTGATGAGCAGGTCGGCGATGCCACGCTCGAGCGGCTTGAGCATGCTGTCGCTGCCGGTGAAGCGGAACGGCGGCACCGCGACGGTCAGCGGATTGCCCGGCGTCTGCGAGAGCCGCGCCTCGTTGGCCACCGCCGCCTTGGCCGCGGCGATCGCCTCCTGGCGCGCCAGCCCGACGAGGCGCGTGCGCACGTCGTTCTTCGCGCGCCGCGACGTCCCCACCCGCAGGTAGGTCTCGTACGCGTTGCGCGCCACGGTCAGGTCCCCCGTCTGCTCGGCGGCCATGCCCGTGTAGACGGCGCTCACGCCGTCCCGCGGGTTGAGGCGCCGCGCCTGGTCGAGGACCGGCAGCGCGTCCTTGTAGCGCTGCGCCTTGTAGTACGCCACGCCCAGCGCGCGGAGCGCCGCCGCGTTCTGCGGACTGCGCGCGCGCGCGGCCTCGAGGCGGGCGATGGCGTCGCCACGTCCCTGCGCCACGGCGGGCGCGGTGGCGAGGGCGAGCAGCATGAGGGCGGCAAGGGGACGAACGAGTCGCATCACATCTCCTATCGATCGGGATCCAGCATGTCCTCGAAACGGAGCCACTGCTTGTAGAAGTACAGGTCCACGTACCCGGTCGTGCCGTTCCGGTTCTTGCGCACGAGGAGCTCGGTCGCCCCTTCGACGCCACTGTCCGGCGCGTACATCTCCTCGCGATACACCGCGAGCACCACATCCGCCGACTGCTGCACCGCGCCCATCGCCCCGAAGTCCCCCAGCAGGGGACGCGGGTCCGGACGCGCCGTCAGCGCCGGCAGCTGCGCCGTCACCAGCACGCACAGGTCCTGCGACACCGCCTCCGCCTTCAGCATCCGCACCACCGCCGCGAGCTCCTCGTCCTGCGCCCGGGAGGACGCCGCGAGGGTCTGCAACGAGTCCACCACCACCACCTGCACGCCCAGCGCGCGGATCCGCGACCCCAGACCCTCGGCCGACTCGTGCGCCAGCACCTCGAACCGCGGCGAACGCTCGCGCAGCCGTACCGCCGCCGCTCCCACCGCCGATCGCTGCAGGTCGTCGAGCTTCCCCTGCCGCAGGTCGTCCATCTTCACGCGCCCCTCGATCGCGAGCGCCCGCTCCATCACGCGCTCCGCCGACATCTCGCCGGTGAGGAACGCCACCTTGGTCCCCGTCTCCGCCATCCGGAGCGCCATCGCCAGCGCGAGCGCCGACTTGCCGCTCCCCACATCCCCGCCGAGCACCACCAGGTCACCCGCGCGGATCCCGCCACCCAGCCACCGATCGATGCTCGGGAAGCCGGTGCGCACGGTGTCCCCCGCCAGCGCGCCATCCGCCACCAGGTCGATCCGACGCATGACGCGGGAGATCGGGGAGATGTCGGTGGGGCGCAGGATGCCTCTAAGGTAAGGACGAACGTGCTGTCCTATTCTACGGCTCGGTCACGATCTCCGGCAAGTTGGGCCGCGTCCGCCCGGAGCGCCGTGACCAAGCGCACCAGTTCGGCGCGCGCGGCCTTGTCGAGGTGCGAAAGCGTGACCTCCGTCACCACTTCGAGCGCGTCGGCGGCCGTCGCGGGGTCCCCGGAGGCGCTCGTCGCGAAGGCCCGCTGGAGCGCGGTCCGCGTCTTGGCCGGCATCGTGACCGCCACCAGCCACTGCCGCGCGGCCTCGGCCCGTGCCGCACGGACCGCCGGATCGAGCGGCCAAGGCAGGCGGATCCCGTGCACCAAGCGCACCGCCATCACCGCACCGAGCAGCGCCTCCCGCGGACCGCCGAGCCCGGCCCGGCCCGCCTGCGCAAGGAGCGCGGGACAGGGGAAGGTCGCGCGATGAGGCGCGAACGGCGAAGTGGGCGGCGTCACTCCGAGAAACTGCGGCCCCACCCGCGCCGTCCGGAAGGGGCGAACGGCGATTGGAACGCATCCCTGACACGGACTATCTTCCCTGACCATGCACATCGCGACGTCCCTGCGCCCGACCCGCCGTCGCTGATGCGCGTCTACCGCCGCCTGCTCCGCTTCCTGCGCCCGCACGCCTGGCGCCTCGGCGGCAACGTCATCTTCAACGTGATCGCCGCCGCCCTCGACGGCATCGCCTTCACGCTGCTCATCCCGTTCCTCAACACGCTCTTCAAGTCCGACACCCCGATCGTCGGCGGGATGGGATGGCTCACCGCGCTGCAGGACCGGCTCATCGGCCCGTTCCTCGATCCCGCCCAGCCCATGGGGTCGTTGCGCGCGGTGATCATCGTGATCCTCCTCATGGTCACGGTGAAGAACATCTTCCTCTGGGCCGGCGGGCAGTTCGGCGCCTCGTTGCAGGAGATGATCACGCGGGACCTCCGCGCCGCGGTCTTCTCCCACATGCAGCGGCTCCCGCTCCCCTGGTTCGGGCGCACCAAGACCGGGCAGATCATCTCGCGCGTCCTCGCCGACACCGAGCAGACCAAGCTCATCCTCGCCGAGGTCGCGACGCGCACCGTGCAGAACGCCGCGACCATCGGCGTCACGGTGATCATCCTCTTCAAGATCTCGCCGCGCCTCACGCTCGTCGCGCTCGTGATCGCGCCGGTGATCATGGCCTTCCTCCAGCCGCTGCTGCGCAAACTGCGGAAGGGGAGCCGCCGCCTCCGCAACGAGTACGGCGAGATGACCTCGGTGCTGCAGGAGGTCGTGAGCGGCATCCGCCTCGTGAAGTCGTTCCGCGGCGAGGCGTACGAGGACGACCGCTTCATCAAGGCCTCGGCGCGCTACTCGGGCGGCATGACCCGCATCCAGCGCCTATCGCTCATGTCGAGCCCGCTCACCGAGGTGCTCGGCACCATCATCGCCATGGGCGTCCTCTGGATCGGCGCGCGCGAGGTGCTCGGCGGCGGCGGGATGCAGGGGAGCGTGCTCATCGGCTTCATGATCCTCGTGATGCGCCTGCTCCAGCCGATCAAGCAGCTCTCGCAGGCGCCCACCACCGCGCAGCAGTCGCTCGCCGCGGCGGAACGCCTCTTCGAGGTGCTCGACCAGCCGGCCGAGACGCAGACCGACCGCGGGACGCGCGAGATCACCGCGCTCACGCAGGGCGTCGCGTTCGAGCACGTCTCGTTCGCGTACGGCGAGGAGGCGGTGCTCACCGACGTCTCGCTCACCGCGCGCCGCGGCGAGATCGTCGCGCTCGTCGGCGCGAGCGGGGCGGGGAAGAGCACGCTCGTGGATCTCATCCCGCGGTTCATCGAACCCACCGGCGGCCGCGTGCTCGTCGACGGCCTCGACTCGCGCGAGATCAAGCTCCATTCGCTTCGCGCGCTCACCGGCATCGTCTCGCAGGACACGGTGCTCTTCAACGACACCGTCCGCGCCAACATCGCCTATGGCGCGCAGGGGCGGTACACGCCGGCGCAGGTGGAGGCCGCGGCCCGCGCGGCCAACGCGCACGATTTCATCATGGCCCTCCCGCAGGGCTACGAGACGGTCCTCGGCGAGCGTGGCACGCGCCTCTCCGGCGGCCAGCGGCAGCGGCTCGCCATCGCGCGCGCGCTCCTCACCGACCCGCCCATCCTCATCCTCGACGAGGCCACCTCGGCGCTCGACACCGAGAGCGAGCGGCTCGTGCAGGAGGCGATCGACCGCCTGCTCGCCGGACGCACCGTGTTCGTCATCGCGCACCGGCTCTCGACCATCGTCCACGCGACGCAGATCCTCGTGCTCGAGAAGGGGCGCGTGATCGAGCGCGGCACGCACGCCGAACTGCTCGGACTCGAAGGCGCATACGCACGCCTCCACGCCATGCAGCAGCGCACCGTGCAGGCCCCGCTCCCCGAGGCGGCGCCCGAACCGTTGGAGCCCGCGCTCGAGCTGCCGGACGACGATGACGATGCCTGAGCCGGCCGCGAGGCCCGCGGCGACCTCGGTCCCCGCGGCCGCCCCGCCGCGGCCGACCTTCGCGCAGTGGGCCGAGTATGCTGCGCTCCGCACCGTGGCGACGCTGCTGCGGCCCTTCGGGTGGCGCACCGCCTCGTCGGTGGGCGCGATGGTCGGCGGACTCGGTTGGTGGCCGCTCCGCATGCGCCGCGCGCGCGTCGAGCGGACCATCCGCGCCTGCTTCCCCGAGTTCAGCGAGGACCGCGTGCAGCAGGTCGCGCGCGAGAGCTATCGCGGCCTCGGTCGCGTGGCGATCGAGAGCATCATCCTCTCGCGCGCCGAGAAGCGGGATGTGCTCGATGTCTTCGTCGATTCGCCGACCTTCCCGGTGCTCGAACGCGCTTTCGCGCAGGGGAAGGGCGTGATCCTCGTCGCGGGGCATCTCGGCAACTGGGAGCTGAGCGCCGCGTACATGACCGCGCGCGGCCTCCCGATCGACGCGATCGCGATGCACATGGCGAACCCGCTGAGCGACGCCTTCTTCAAGCGGACGCGCGAACGGTTCGGGACGCGCGTCCTCTTCGCCGACGAATCGGTGCGCGCGATCCCCAAGGCGCTGCGCGACGGGCGCGGCGTAGGGTTCCTGAGCGACCAGAGCGCGAAGGGGCTCGCGAGCACCTTCATCCCCTTCTTCGGCCGGCCAGCGCGCACGCCGCGCGGCGCCGCGGTGTTCGCTCTTCGCAACGACCTGCCCATGGTCTTCGTCGTTGCGCTGCGGCAGCCGGACGGCCGCTACATGGCGCACTTCGAGGATGTCCCGCTCGTCCAGACGGGGGACAAGGAGTCCGACATCGATGCGACCGTGCTCAGCTACACGAAGGTGCTCGAGCGGCTCGTGCGCGAGCATCCCGAGCAGTACTTCTGGCAGCATCGGCGGTGGAAGGGACAACCAAAGGATACTCCGGCGGAGCTGAAGGAACCCTGAGGGCGGATGAAGGCTGAAGGATGAAGGATGAAAGTGTTCGTTCGCTCTCACCGACGAGACCATCATGTACGACCTCGAATCGCTCCGCCGTCGCGAGTATCCCTGGGAGGCCGCCGGGGACGCGATCCACTTCGACCATGCCGCCGTGGGGCCCATCCCGCAGCGCGCGCGTGATGCGACCGATGCGTACCTCCTCAAGCGCGCCGAGCCGCACCGGCTGGGGAATGATGACTTCTTCCCCGTGCTCGACCGCGGCCGCGCGCTCATCGCGCAGCTCATCGGCGCGCAGGCGGGGGAGATCGCGCTCACGACCAACACCAGCTGGGGCGTGAACCTCGCCGCCTATTCGCTCCCGCTCGGGCCGGGCGACATCGTGCTCGGCAGCGAGGGCGAGTTCCCGGCGAACGTCTATCCGTGGATGGCCGCGGCCAAGGCGCGCGGCTTCACCTACGAGCTGCTCCCGCTCGCCGGCGCCGCCGCCGACGAGGAGATGGTCATGCGTCGGATCACGAGCGACCCGCGCGTGAAGGGCGTCGCGCTCTCGTGGGTCTCCTTCTGGAGCGGCTCGCGCATCGACGTCGCGCGCCTCGGCGCCGCCTGCCGCTCGCGCGGCATCTGGTTCGCGGTCGATGCCATCCAGGGACTCGGCGCGCTCGCGCTCGACGTGCGCGCGGCGCAGATCGACATCCTGAGCTGCGGCGCGCAGAAGTGGCTCTGCTCGCCCTGGGGCAGCGGCTTCGCCTACGTGCGGCGCGAGCTCGTCGAGACGCTCGAGCCCCCGGCGGCCGGATGGCTCGCGCAGGCGAGCTCCGGCGACTTCGGGAAGTTCCTCGCGTACGATGCCGCCTGGCACCTCGATGCGCGCAAGTTCGAGGTCGGGACCATCCCGTACCAGGACATCGTCGGGATGAACGCGGCGCTCGAGCTGTTCCTCGAGCTCGGGCCGGCGACGATCGAGGCGCATGTGCGCACGCTCACCACGCGCCTGATGGAGTGGGCGGCCCAGGCGCGCGGCGTCACGCTGCTCACGCCCGCCGCCGCGGGACGTCGCGCGGGGATCGTCGCGTTCGCCACGCCGGACCTCGCCGCCGACTCGGCGAAGCTCCGCGCGGCGAAGGTGACGCACTCGGTGCGCGAGGGGGCGATCCGCCTCGCGCCGCACTTCCACAACACGATGGACGAGGTCGAGGCGGTCATCGCGGCGATCGGTCGGTAGGGCTTCGGCCCGGGGTTAGTTTTCACGGGTGACCGCCCCCGCCACCATCCCCGCCGGCCCCCTCGACGCGCTCATCGCGCGGCGCCGGACGTTCGCGATCATCTCGCATCCCGACGCCGGCAAGACGACGCTCACCGAGAAGCTCCTCCTCTACGGCGGCGCCATCCACCAGGCCGGTGCGGTGAAGGCGCGCAAGTCGCAGCGCCACGCGACCTCCGACTGGATGGCCCTCGAGCAGGAACGCGGCATCTCCGTCACCAGCTCGGTGCTGCAGTTCGAGTACCACGGCTACCAGGTGAACCTCCTCGACACCCCGGGCCACCAGGACTTCGGCGAGGACACCTACCGCGTGCTCATCGCGGCAGACAGCGCCGTCATGCTCCTCGACAACCGAAAGGGCGTCGAGGAACGCACGCGCCAGCTCTTCGATGTCTGCCGCCGCCGGCGGATGCCGATCTTCACCGTCGTCAACAAGTGCGACCGCGTGGGCGAGGATCCGCTCAAGCTCGTGAGCGACCTCGAGCACGAACTCGGCATCACCGCCGTCGCCGCGCACTGGCCCATCCACCAGGACACGGCGGAGCAGGGCACCGTCTTCGTCGGCGTGTACGACCGCCGGCGCAAGCGCGCCTTCCTCTTCGAGCGTGGCACGCACCACGGCGCCAAGCGCGTCGAGACCGAGACGCTCGACCTCGCATCGCCTGACGACCAGAAGCTCGTCGACGCCCTCGGCGGCGACGAGACGGCGGTCGCCGCGGTCGCCAAGCTCGCGCACGACATCGAGCTCCTCGACATGGCGGGGCACGAGTTCGACGCCGAGGCGATCCTCGCCGGCGAGCAGACGCCGGTGTACTTCGCGTCGGCGATCACGAACTTCGGCGTCGAGCCCTTCCTCGAGGACTTCCTTCCGCTCGCGCCGTCGCCGGTCGCGCGCGAGAGCTCCGCCGGTCCGGTCGCGCCGGGGCTGAGCGCGTTCACGGGATTCGTGTTCAAGGTGCAGGCGAACATGGACCCGCGGCACCGCGACCGCATCGCCTTCGTGCGCGTCTGCTCCGGCCGCTACGCCGCGGGGCTCGAGGTGATGCACGTGCGCACGGGGAAGAGCTTCAAGCTCGCGCCGCCGCAGCAGTTCCTCGGCCGCGAACGCGCCTTCGCCGAGGAGGCGCTGCCGGGCGACGTGGTCGGCGTGCACGACCGCGGCTCGCTCCGCATCGGCGACACGCTCGCGACGCCCGACGCGCCGAAGACGGCGGACGGCAAGCTGCTCGAGTACGTCGGCATCCCGCGCTTCGCGCCCGAGCACTTCGCGCGCATCCTCTCCAAGGACCCGCTCCGCCGCAAGGCGATGGACAAGGGCCTCCGCGAACTCACCGAGGAGGGCGCGGCGCAGGTCTTCTTCGCCGAGACGCAGATGGGGCCCATCCCCGTCGTCGGGGCGGTGGGTCTGCTCCAGTTCGACGTGATGCTCCACCGGCTGGAGCACGAGTACGGCGCGCCCACGACGCTCGAGAAGCTCCCCTTCCGCTACCCGCGCTGGGTGACCGGGCCCGAGGCGGAGATCCAGAAGCTCGGCGAGTCGCAGGACCTGTCGCTTCTATATGATGCGAAGAACCATCCCGTGATCCTCTTCCGGGACGAGTGGCGGCTGCGCTGGGCGCTCGAGCGGGCCGAGTCGCTCGGGCTCAAGTTCTTCGACGCGGCGCCCTGAGAACGGCGGTCACCACAGAGGGCACAGAGGACACAGAGAACGGCGGAGAACGGCACACGGGGGGCTTCAGGGGATGATCTCCCCCGAAGCCCCCAAGGCATCCCTCCGTCGTTCTCTGTGCTCTCTGTGCCCTCTGTGGTGAAAGCACTTGCCGTCAACTACGGAAAAGCCAGTTGACAGCCGCGCGAACACCCCACATACTACGGGAAAGATAGTACATCACCCGGACCCACCATGACCGACCTCCACTTCCCCCCGCGCGAACTCGCCGTCATGAGCGTCCTCTGGCGCCTCGGACCGAGCACCGTCACCGAGGTCCGCGAAGGACTCGATGAGGATCTCGCCTACACCACCGTCCTCTCGGCGCTCCAGACGCTCGAGGAGAAGGGGTACGTCACGCACGAGGCCGTCGGGCGCGCGTATCGCTACGAGGCCGCCGTCCCCGCCGACCGCGCAGGGCGCAGCGCGATCGCGCGGATCAAGGAGGCCATCTTCCAGGGCTCCTCCGAGGCGATGCTCACGCAGATGGTGAGCGACCGGAAGCTCGGACGCGCCGAGCTCGAACGGATGCGCGCACTCCTCGACGCGCGGCTCAAGGAGGAGAAGTGACCGCCTCCCTGCTCGCCGCCTGGTGGATGCAGGCGATGCTGATCGGCGCGATCCTCGCCGCCACCGCGGCGCTGCTGCAGTGGATCGCCCGTGACGCGGTGCCGGCGCGCGCCATCTGGGCGCTCGCCCTGCTCGGTGCCACGCTGCTCACGTTCGTCTCGCCGATCCGCCTCTGGCGCACGAGCGCCGCCGGCGGGGAGGTCGTGGTGCAGGGCATGCCGCTCACGGGCGCTGCACTCGACGCGACGACGCGGTTCTCCCCCGCGGCGTGGACCGCCGCCGCCACCGCGCGGATCCGTCGGACGCTCGATGCCCCGACGACGCTCGCGGCCGATGCGGCGCGGGCGATCCCGCCGGTCGGCGCGCGCGTCGCGCTCATCCTCTGGGGACTCGCGTCGGGAGCGATCCTGCTCCTGCTCTTCGCGAGCCATCGCCGGCTCGGCCGCGCGCTCGGCGCCGCACCGGCGCATGAGATCGATGGGGTGCCGGTGCGCCTCACGCGCGACCTCGGCCCGGCCGTCGTCGGCGTGCGCGCGCCGATCGTCGCGGTGCCGGCGTGGCTGCTCACGCTGCCCGCGGAGGAACAGGCGCTGGTCGTGCGGCACGAGCGTTCGCACGTCGCGGCCGGCGATCCGCTCCTGCTCATGTGCGGCGTGGCGCTCGCGGCGCTGCAGCCGTGGAATCCGTTCGCCTGGCTCCTCGTCTCGCGCCTGCGGCTCGCGATCGAGCTCGATTGCGATCGTCGCCTGCTGCGCGACGGCACCTCCAAGCGGGCGTACGGCGACCTGCTCATCGCCCTCGCCGCTGCCACCACCCCGGCCCACCGGCCGGCCATGCTCCATCCCATGTTCTCGCCCCACACTTCCCATCTCGCCCAGAGGATCATCGCCATGACCGAACGTCCCGTCCGTCTCATCACCGCGCGGCGTCTCGCGGTGGCCGCGCTCGGCGCGGTCGCGTTCGTCGCCGCCTGCGAGTCGCGCCTTCCCACCGATGCCGAGGTCGCGTCGATGGACGCGACGATGGTCGAACGTCGCGTCGCGGGGGTCGTGATGCTCGATACGGGGACCGTGCGCTACGTCGTGGACGGCAAGCCCTCCACCGAGGCGCTCGCCAAGGCGATCACGCCGGACGACATCGCGAGCGTCGAGGTGGTGAAGGGCGATTCGCCGGAGATCCGCGTGCTCACGCGCGCCGGCGCGGCGGCCGCGCCGGCGGGCGTCGTCGAGCGTCGCGTCGAAGGGATGCCGTTCGTCGTCGTGCGCGACTCCTCCGAGACGAGCGGCGAGCGCCGCATGCTCGTGCGTGGCCGCCCGCTCGAGGTCGAGACGGCGAAGGAGGCGTTCACCGGCCTCCTGATCGTCGATGGCATCCGCGCCGACCAGTCCAGCCTGAAGGAGATCCCGTCCGACCGCATCCAGTCGGTGACGGTGTTCAAGGGCGCGCAGGCGGTCGCCCTCTACGGTCCCGACGGCGCCAAGGGCGTGATCGTCATCAAGACCAAGCCGCGGGAGTGACGTCGCGCCCCGGCCGAGGGTCATCCCTCGGTCGGTGGGCGGTGCGAGGGCCCGGTGCGCCACCCGCGCCGGGCCCTCGACGCGTCCATTCCAAACCGTTTGCGGTCCCCATGCGTACTAACGACAGCCCCGCTGCAACCGTCTCATGAGAACCCGGGTCAGATATCACGCTGGCCCTTCCCACCCGCTGCCGAGCCCACCGTGCATCTCCGTCGTCTGATCGCCCTCGCGGGCGTGCTGTTCCTTTGTCTCGTGCCAGCGGGAGCGCAGGCCCAGGCGGCCGACATCATCCGCGGTCGCGTCACCGGGCCCGATGACAATCCCATCTCCGGCGCGATCGTCACCGCGACGTCGGTGAGCGGCAACGTGTCGCGCCGCGCGCGCACGGCCCGCGACGGCCGCTACACCATCGCCTTCCCCGGCGGCGACGGCGACTACTTCCTCATGGTGCAGGCGATCGGCTACGCCGCGCGCCGCTTCCAGGTGAAGCGCACCGCCGACCAGGAGATCCTCGTCGCCGACGCCAAGATGTCGCTCGCGGCGCAGAACCTCGACACGGTGCAGATCGCCGGCGAGCGCAACCGCGTCAACCGGAACCAGAATCCGCAGGACATCTCCGGCACCGAGCGCAACGTCAACGCGAGCGCGCTCGCGGCCGACCAGCAGGGCGACCTCGCGGCGATGGCCGCCTCGCTCCCCGGCGTGCAGTTCCTCCCCGGTGCCGACGGCGACCCGTCCGGCTTCTCGGTGCTCGGCCTCACCGCCGACCAGAACCAGACGACGCTCAACGGCCTCAACTCGAGCGCGACCAACCTGCCGCGCGACGCGGCGGTCTCGAGCTCGCTCGTCACCACGCCCTACGACGTCTCGCGCGGCGGCTTCAGCGGCGGACAGTTCAACGTGCGCAGCCGCTCGGGCTCGAACTTCGTCGTCCGGTCCTCGAGCTTCAACTTCGACAATCCCACGCTGCAGTGGACCGACGCGGCGGGGCGCGCGCTCAACCAGGAGTACTCCAACGCCTCGCTCGGCGGCAGCTTCTCCGGGCCCATCCAGTTCGACAAGGCGTTCTACAACTTCTCGTACCAGGTCGGCCGCCGCGCCAACGACCTGCAGACGCTGCTCAACACGAGCCCGCTCGGCCTGCAGACCTCCGGCATCGCGCAGGACTCGGTGACGCGCCTCCTCGGCATCCTCGCGGCGAACGGCATCCCGGCGACCGTCGGTGGCATCCCGTCCAACCGCGACAACGACCAGCTGAGCGTCTTCGGCGCGCTCGACTGGGCGCCGCCGGGGTCGCTCACCGGCCAGGCGCTCAACATCTCGTTCAACGGCAACATCTCCAAGCAGGCGCCGGTGAACGGCCTCTCCAACGCCATGCCCGCCTGGTCCGGCGAGCGCACCAACGGCAGCGGCGGCGTGCAGCTCCGGCACACCAACTTCTACGGGATCTTCCTCTCCGAGACGAACATCGGCGTGAACGCGTCGCGCAACGCCTCGGACCCGTACGTCATGCTGCCCAACGGCTCGGTCCTCATCAACTCGACCTTCGCCGACGGCTCCAACGGCGTGAGCAGCATCGCGTTCGGCGGCAACTCGAACCTCTTCGCCACCAACACGACGTCCAACCTCGGCTTCAACAACACGCTCAGCTGGTTCAGCCTCAACAACCGCCACCGCCTCAAGCTCACCACCGAGCTGCGGCGCGACGGGTACTCCACCGACCAGAACGCGAACCAGTTCGGCACCTTCCGCTTCAACTCCCTCTCCGACCTCGAGAACGGGATCCCCTCGTCGTTCAGCCGCTCGCTGCTGCCGCGCACGCGCACGGCGAGCCAGTGGGTGATGGGCGCGTCGCTCGGCGACTCGTGGCGCGTGAACCCCGACCTCCAGCTGCAGTACGGCGTGCGCGTGGACGCCAATCGGTACAACGACGTCCCGACGTTCAATCCGGTGGTCGACTCGATCTTCGGCGTGCGCAACGACGTGGTGCCCAACCGCGCCTTCGTCAGCCCGCGCCTCGGCTTCTCGTGGACCTACGGCCAGGCGCCGCAGATCCCGGGCTTCGAGGGCGCGGTGCGCGGCCCGCGCGCCGTCGTGCGCGGCGGCATCGGCCTCTTCCAGAACACGCCGGCGACCAACCTCACCGGCACCGCGCTCGACAACACCGGCCTCACCACCGGCATCCAGAACCTCATCTGCACCGGCGCCTCGGCGCCGGCGCCCGACTGGACGCTCTACGGGAACGACCTCTCGCAGATCCCCACCACCTGCGTCGGCGGTGGCTCGGTCTTCGCGAACGGGCTCCCGAACGTCACGCTCTTCAGCCCCGGCTACGACCCGCAGCGCTCGGTGCGCTCCAACCTGCAGTGGAACGGGCCCGTGCTGAACAACACGTTCAACGCGACGCTCGAGCTCACCTACTCGTGGAACGAGCAGCAGCAGAGCGCGATCGACCTGAACTTCAATCCGACGCAGCGCTTCGCCCTCGCGAGCGAGGGGAATCGTCCCGTCTTCGTCCAGCCGACGAGCATCTTCCCGGCCACCGGCGCCATCGCGCCCGGCGACAATCGCATCTCGACGACCTTCAATCGCGTCTCGCAGTCCGTCTCCGACCTGGCGGGGATGAGCCGCCAGGTGTCGCTCCGCATCTCGCCGACCCGCTTCAGCACCGGCTTCAGCTGGAGCGCGGCCTATGTGTACTCGAGCAACAAGCAGGAGGTGCGCGGCTTCCAGAACACCGCCGGCAACCCGCTCCTCGTCGAGTGGGCGCGCGCCAACTTCGACACGCGCCACCAGATCAGCTACAACCTCGGCTACAACTTCTTCGACGCCGTGCGCGTGAACTGGTCCGGCTCGTTCCGCTCCGGCAACCCGTACACGCCGGTCGTCGCCGGCGACGTGAACGGTGACGGCTACTCGAACGACCGCGCCTTCATCTTCGACCCGGCCACCGCGGCCGATCCCGCCGTCGCCAGCGCGATGACCGCGCTCCTCGCCAGCACCGATGGCGCCGCACAGGAATGCCTGCGGAACCAGATCGGGCGCATCGCCGACCGCAACAGCTGCCAGGGCCCCTGGCTGCAGACCGCGGTGATGTCGATGTCGCTCAATCCGCAGAAGTTCCACCTCCCGCAGCGCATGACCCTCTCGCTCAGCGTCTCCAACCCGCTCGGCGCCGCCGACCTGCTCCTCCACGGCTCCGACGGCATCAAGGGCTGGGGCCAGGCCCGCACGCCCGATGCGACGCTGCTCTACGTGCGCGGCTACGACGCCGGCACGCAGCGCTTCCGCTACGACGTCAACCAGCGCTTCGGCAACACCGACCCGCAGCTCTCGGCGATCCGCGCGCCAGTCGCCGTCACGCTCCAGTTCCGCTTCGACCTCGGCCCCACGCGCGAGCGCCAGCTGCTCCTGCAGACGCTCGATCGCGGCCGCTCGCACGAGGGCACCAAGGCCCCCGAGGCGCAGCTCAAGGCGCAGTACGGCAGCGCCGGATTGCCCAACCCGATGGCCACGATGCTCCGCTCGGCCGACACGCTCCAGCTCACGAGCCCGCAGGCCGACAGCCTCGCCACGATGAACCGCTGGTACCTCATCCGGCTCGACTCCATCTGGGCGCCGCTCGCGAAGGAGTTCGCGGGCCTCCCCGACGGCTACGACCGCGAGGCGGCGTTCATCAAGTACACCAAGGCCCGCCAGGCCTCGGTGGACCTCCTCCTCAAGCTCGAGCCGCGCCTCAACGCGCTGCTCACCAAGGAACAGAAGCGCCGCCTCCCGGCCTTCATCGCCAGCTACCTCGACAAGCGCTATCTCCGCTCGGTCCGCAACGGGACCGCCGGTACGGGCTTCGGGGTACCGGGTGGGTTCGACGTCGGCGCGATCGGCGGCAACCGCTTCGAGGTCCGGCGCTAGTTCGCGAGCGAGTTCGCAGACGCAGGTGCATCACCCATGTCGTTCACTCAGAGGCACACCATGATCCGATCCAGCTCCCGCGCCACGCGGGTCACCTTCGCCGCGACGCTCGCCCTCTCGGCGCCGTTCGCGACGCTGTTCGCATCGCCGCTCGCCGCGCAGCAGGCACCGAAGCTGCCGCCCGTCCGCTCCATCGGTCCCGTGCTCGCGCGCTCCGAGGAGCCGATGAGCGCCATCTCCACCGCGGTCCCCCTCCCGGGCGGCCGCGTGCTGGTGAATGACATCCTGCAGCGTCGCGTGGTGATGTTCGATTCGACGCTCAAGAACGTGACCGTCGTCGCCGACTCGACCGCGGCCACCGGCAACGCCTACGGCCAGCGCGGCGGTGGCCTCATCGGCTACAGCGGCGACTCGGCGCTCTTCATCGATCCCGCCTCGCTCTCGATGATGGTCATCAACAGCAGCGGCGAGCTCACCACCGTGCGCGCCGTTCCGCGCGCGAACGAGATCGGCCTCCTCGCCGGCGGCCCGAACGGCCGTCCGGGATTCGATCCGCAGGGACGACTCGTCTACCGCGGCCAGGGACGCCCGCGGCAGCAGCAGCAGGGTGGCCGTGGCGGTCGCGGCGGCGGTGGCGGCGGCGGCGGTGGTGGCGGCGGTTTCCAAGGTCCCGGCGGCATGACCTTCCAGGCGCCCGAGCTGCCGGACTCCGCGCCGATCTTCCGCATCGATCTCGCCTCGCGCGCGCTCGACACGCTCGGCTCGATCAAGATCCCCAAGATCGACATCAAGATGACGCAGGGCGCCGACGGCCGGATGAACGTGCAGACGACCACCAATCCGATGCCGATGGTGGACGACTGGGCGCTGCTCAGCGACGGCACCATCGCCGTGATCCGCGGCCACGACTTCCATGTGGACTGGCGCGCGCCGGACGGCTCCGTGACCTCGGGCCCCAAGCTCCCCTTCGAGTGGCAGCGCCTCTCCGATGACGACAAGCAGTTCATCATCGACAGCGCGCGCACGGCGATCGAGAAGCAGCGCGAGGAAGCGCAGCGGATGATGAACGCGGCCGGCGGTCCGGCGGCGTTCATCCAGGGTGGCGGCGGCGAGCGCGCGATGGTGATGCTCGGCGGCGGTGGCGGCGGTGCCCCGCCGCAGCGCGGGGCCGCGGCCGCCCCGGCGCAGGGCGCGGGTGGTGGTGGCCAGGGCGGCGGCCAGCGCGGTGGGCAGGGTGGCGGTCAGGGCGGTGGCCCGGGCGGCCCCGGTGGCCCCGGCGGCTTCCAGATCCCCGCGGTGAATCTCGTCCCGGCGAACGAGCTCCCCGACTATCGTCCGCCGTTCGGACAGCAGTCGGCGCTGGGTGACCTCGATGGCCTGCTCTGGGTGCGCACGAGCGCGCCGGCCGGCGCCGAGGGGCCCATCTATTACGTGATCAATCGGCAGAACGAGATCGTGGACCGCGTGCAGATCCCGCAGGGGCGGCAGATCGCGGGCTTCGGGAAGGGCGGCATCGTCTATCTCGGGTTCCGCGACACCGAGGGGAAGGCGCGGATCGAGATCACGAGATGGAAATAGGTTGAAGGGGGAAGGATGAAAGAGCGCGGGGCGGGGGTCCGACCGGACCTCCGCCCCGTTCTCTCCTGTAATCCCGGAATATTCTGTCGCCTTTCCCTTGTGCGGCCCCCAAATGGCGGATTACACTACATCTACAGCCATTGAGAACCATTCTCATCACGCTGTCGCACGCTGAGAACACACTCGTTACGCACTGCGAGCTCCACTGAGATGACCGCGCCCAACTCCCGCGAACTCCCCGTCTGCACCTGCCCCCTCGTCGATTCCGAGACGGGTGCGGCGGCGACGGTGGTCGCGATCGAGTGCGGCGAGCGTGATGCGTGCCGCCTCCGGGCGCTCGGCGTGTACGAGGGCGCGCAGGTCTCGGTGGTCGGCAAGCGCCACTGCCTCCTCGTCGACGTGAGCGGCACGCGCCTCGCGCTCGGCGCCGACCTCGCCGGTGGCATCACCGTCCGTCCGCAGGGACGCGCCGCGAGCTGACGTGAGCACCACCGTCGGGCCGGAGCGGCTCACCGCCACCGAGCCGCTGCGCGTTGCCATCATCGGCAATCCGAACACCGGGAAGACGACCCTCTTCAACGCGCTGACCGGACTCCGGCAGCGCGTCGGCAACTTCGCCGGCGTCACCGTCGAGCGCGTCGAAGGGGCGTACCGCATGGCCGACGGGCGCCGCATCGCGGTGCTCGACCTCCCCGGCAGCTACTCGCTCTCCGCCGGCTCGCCCGACGAGGCGATCGCGCTCGAGGTGCTGCTCGGCCGCGACCAGGCGCACTGGCGGCCGCAGGTCGTGCTCGTCGTCGTCGATGCGTCGCACCTCGAGCGGAACCTCTTCCTCGCGAGCCAGGTCTGCGAGCTCGGGTTGCCGGTCGTCATCGCGCTCAACCAGGTGGACGCGGCCGCGGACAAGGGGATCACGGTCGATGTGCCCGCGCTGATCCACGAGATGGGCGTCCCGATCGTGCCGACCATCGCGTCGCGCGGCGAGGGGATCGACCCGCTCAAGCAGGCGATCCTCATCGCGGCGACGCTGCCGCCGCCCGCGCGCCGCTTCACCCTCGCACCCGACGTCGATGCCGCGCTCGGCCCGCTCGAGACGCAGCTCGTGCAGAGCGGCCTCGCCCCGTCGGCCGCGGCGATGGAATCGCTCCGCCTCCTCGGCGTGAGCACGCGCGAGGCGCACCTCGCGCACGTGCCCGACCTCCCGCGCCTCCTCGACGACGCGCGCGGCGCGCTGCGCGACGTGGGCCTGATCCCGGAACGGGTGGAGGCCGAGTCGCGGTACGGGTGGATCGGCGGCGTGGTCTCGCGCACCGTGACGCGGAAGGCGCGGTCGCTCGGGACCTGGAGCGACAAGCTCGACGCGGTCGCATTGCACCGCCTGGGCGGACCGATCCTCTTCCTCGCGGTGATGGCGCTCGTCTTCCAGGCCGTCTTCAGCTGGGCGACGCCGCTGCAGGATGCGATCGAGGCCACCATCCACGCCGTCGGCGCGGCGGTGGGCGGCCTGATCCCCGAGGGCGACGTGCGGTCGCTCGTGGTGGACGGCATCTTCGCCGGCGTCGGCTCGGTGCTCGTCTTCCTGCCGCAGATCGCCTTCCTCTTCGCGTTCATCGGCGTGCTGGAGCAGAGCGGCTACATGGCGCGCGCCGCCTTCCTGATGGACCGCGTGATGCGGCGCGTGGGGCTGCACGGGAAGAGCTTCATCCCCATGCTCTCCGGCTACGCCTGCGCGGTGCCCGGCATCATGGCGACGCGCACCATCGAGGACCCGAAGGACCGGCTGGCGACGATCATGGTCGTGCCGCTCATGAGCTGCTCGGCGCGGTTGCCGGTGTACACGCTGCTCATCGCGACCTTCGTCCCCGCGCTGCCGCTCTTCCCCGGGCTCGACCTGCAGGGCGCGACGATGCTCGCGATGTACCTTCTCGGCACGGTGACCGCGCTCGGCGTGGCGGCGCTGTTCCGCGGGACGCTCCTCCGCGGCCCGGTGCGGCCGATGATCCTCGAGCTGCCGCCCTACCGCATGCCGGCGCTCCGCTCGCTCGGCGTCTCCGTCTGGCAGCGCTGCCAGCTCTTCCTGCGCCGCGCGGGGACGGTGATCCTCAGCCTGAGCATCATCCTCTGGGCGCTCGCGACCTATCCCAAGGCCGACGTCGATCCCACGCTCCCGGTGGAGCAGCAGCAGGAGCAGCAACTCGCGCACTCGATGCTCGGCGGCTTCGGCCACGCGATCGAGCCGGTGGTGCGGCCGCTCGGCTACGACTGGAAGATCGGCGTGAGCATCGTCGCGAGCTTCGCGGCGCGCGAGGTGTTCGTCTCGACGATGGGGACGATCTACGGCGTGGGCGGCACCGATGACGCGCTGCTGCAGGACAAGCTCCGCAGCGAGGTCCGCGCCGACGGCTCCCCGGCGTACACGCCGCTCATCGCGGTGGGCCTCATGGTCTTCTACGTTTACGCGCTGATGTGCATGAGCACCATCGCGGTGACGGTGCGCGAGGCGGGGGGCGGCAGGCTCGGGTGGAAGTGGGCGGGCGTGCAGTTCGGCTACATGCTCGCGCTCGCGTACGGCGCGGCCTGGCTGGTGGTGACCGTCGGGCGCGCACTGGGGTATGCTTGAGCATGACCACCGACACCTTCCTCGCGCTCGCGATCGTCGCCGCGGCCGCGGCCTGGCTGGTGCGGCGCGCGGTGCTCCAGGCGCGGGCGCGGAAGGCGCAGGGCCCGAGCTGCGACAACTGCGCGCACTGATCCGCGCGCCCGGCCGCTGATGCCGCACCTCGACCTCGTCGCGCTCGTGGTGCGCGACTACGATCCCGCGATCCGCTTCTTCGTCGACGTGCTCGGCTTCGTGCTCGCCGAGGATCGTCCGTCGCTCACGAACGATGGCCGTCCGAAGCGGTGGGTCGTCGTGCGTCCGCCCGAGGGCGGCACGGGTATTCTCCTCGCGCGCGCCGATGGCGCGACGCAGGAAGGGGCGATCGGTGCGCAGTTCGCGGGGCGGGTGGGGTTCTTCCTCCGCGTCGAGGACTTCGACGCGGTGCACGCGCGCATGGTCGCCGCGGGGGTTCGGTTCCACGGCACGCCGCGCCGCGAGGACTACGGCAGCGTGGTGGTGTTCGAGGACTGCGAAGGGAACAAGTGGGACCTGCTCGGGCCGGCGAACGGCTGAGCAGGAACGCGCGTCAGGCGGCGCCGATCTCCCCGATCGCGATATCCCGCCCCCCCTTCCGCACCAGCAACCACCGCCCGCGCACCGACTCCTGCGCCGGCACCAGCTGCACATCGCTCGCCAGCTTCCCCCCGTTCATCGTCACCGCCCCCTGCTGGATCAGCTTCCGCGCCGCCGTCTTCGACAGCCCGAACGCCTGCTCCAGCACCGCGACGATGTCCACCTGGCCGTCCACGGCCTGCACGCGCACCGACGGCATCTCCGCGGCGAGCGTCGTGAACACGGTGTCGTCGAGCGCGTGCGCGTCGGTCTTCTTGTCGAACACCGTGTCCGACACGCGCTTCGCCAGTGCGGCCGCGGCCTCGCCGTGGATCATCGCCGTCACCTCCCACGCGAGCCGCTTCTGTCCCTCGCGCAGGTGCGGCGACGCCGCATGCGCCGCCTCGATCCCCTCGATCGTCGCGCGGTCGAGCAGCGTGAACGTGCGCAGCAACCGCCCCACGTCCGCGTCGCCGGCGTTGATCCAGAACTGGTAGAACTGGTACGGGCTCGTCCGCTCCGCATCGAGCCACACCGCGCCCGACTCGGTCTTCCCGAACTTCTTCCCGTTCGCGTCGGTCAGCAGCGGGAAGGTCACGCCATGCGCCTCGCCGCGCGCCGCGCGGCGGACGAGCTCCGTCCCCGCGGTGATGTTGCCGAACTGGTCGCTCCCGCCCAGCTGCAGCGTCACGCCGTCGTGCTGGTGCAGGTGCAGGAAGTCATGCGCCTGCAGCAGCATGTAGCTGAACTCGGTGAACGAGATCCCCGCGTCCATCCGCGACTTCACCGAGTCCTTCTGCATCATCCAGTTCACGGTGAAGTGCTTCCCGGTGTCGCGCAGGAACGGGATCAGCCCGAGCGCGCCGAGCCAGTCGGCGTTGTTCCGGAACACCACGCGGTCGCCGGCGTCGGAGCCGCCGAGGGCGTTCGAGATCACGCGGCGGATCTGCGTCTCGATGAGCCGCGCGTTGGCCGCGATCTCCTCGGCGGCGCGGATGGGACGCTCCTCCGACTTGCCGCTCGGGTCGCCGATCATCGCCGTGCCGCCGCCCACCAGCGCGACGGCGGTGTGGCCGGCGCGCGCGAGGCGCACGAGCCCCATGATCGACACGAGGTTCCCCACATGCAGCGACTCGGCCGTCGGGTCGAACCCGCAATAGCCCTTCACCGGCCCCTTGGCGAGGGCGGCCGCCGCCCCCTCCGTCTGCTGGAACAGGAGGCCGCGCCACTCGAGTTCCTCGAGCAGCGGCAGGGAGGGGGAGGAGGGAACGTTCGCCATGCCGGAAAGGTAGGGGGGAGGCGCGGTGAAGTCAGTCCCGACGCGTGCGCCTCGCGCGTTGCCCCACCCCCCTCACGGGCCTAGCTTCCGCCCATCGCGATGAAGCGCAAACTCCTCATCCTCGCCCTCTCCGCCGTCGGCCTCGGCATCGTCGGCCTCGCCGGCTTCGCGGCCTACTGGTCCTGGTTCCTCTGCGCCGGCGATGCCTGCCCGTCGATCGCGCAGTTCGACGAGTACCGGCCCGCGCAGCCGGCCCGCCTCTACGCCGCCGACGGCCGCTTCATCGCCGAGGTCGGGCTCGAGCGCCGTTCGGTCGTGCGCCTCGAGCAGGTGCCGCAGCACGTCATCGACGCCTTCGTCATGACCGAGGACAAGCGCTACTACCGCCACGCGGGCATCGACTACATCCGCGTCCTCGGGTCGGTCTGGGCCAACGTGAAGGCCGGCGGCATGTCCGAGGGCTTCTCGACCATCACCATGCAGCTCGCGCGGAACATCTTCCCCGAGCAGCTCCCCTCGCGCAGCAAGGCGCGCAACGCGCTGCAGAACGTGCTCCGCAAGTTCCGCGAGGCGAAGGTCGCCCGCGAGCTCGAGACGAAGTTCAGCAAGGAACGCATCCTCGAGCTCTACCTGAACCAGATCCCCTTCGGCTCCGGCGCCTACGGCGTGGAGTCGGCGGCGCAGCGCTACTTCGGCCGCCCCATCAACGAGCTCACCGTCGCCGAGGGCGCGATGCTCGCCGCGCTCCCCAAGGCGCCGTCGCGCTACAACCCGCGCCGTTTCCCCGACCGCGCCATCCAGCGCCGCAACACGGTGCTCGAGCTCATGCGTCGCGAGGGCGCGCTCTCCGACGCCGACGCCTCGGTCGCCAAGGCGTACCCGCTCCGCCTCTACCGCCCGGCGCGCGGCGCGGGCGAGATCGCGCCCTACTTCGTCGAGTGGGTGCGCGCCGAGCTCGTGAAGCGCTTCGGCAAGCAGGCGTACGAGCAGGGGCTCCGCGTGATGACCTCGCTCGACCTCGACATGCAGGGCGCCGCCGAGCGCGCGATGGAGCGGCAGCTGCGCGCGGTGGAGGCCGGCACCTTCGGCCCGTATCCGCACGACACCTACGAGGCCTACATGGCCAAGGCGGCGGCGGGGACGAACGACGAGTCCGCCGCCAACTCGCCGTACCTGCAGGGCGCCTTCGTCGCGATCGACCCGCGCAACGGCGCCGTGCGCGCCCTCGTCGGCGGCCGCGACTTCGACGACAGCAAGTTCGACCGCGTGACGCGCGCGCTCCGGCAGCCGGGCTCGACCTTCAAGCCCATCGTCTACGCCACCGCCATCCAGACCGGCCGTCCGCCGTCCTATTTCCTCGACGACGAGCCCATCGAGGTCCCGCAGCTCGACGGCTCCCTGTGGACGCCGCAGAACTACGACAACAAGTTCGAGGGCCGCGTGACCATGCGCCGCGCGCTCTACCAGTCGCGCAACCTCCCCGCCATCCGCCTCACCATGGAGCTCGGCGAGAGCGGCGTGGTGGAGATGGCGAAGAACTTCGGCCTCACCACGCGCGTCCCGCCCTTCCCCTCCATCGCGCTCGGTTCGGCCGAGGTCTATCCGCTGGAGATGGTCGCGAGCTACGCCACCTTCGCCAACCTCGGCTGGCGCGTGCCGGCGCAGCCGATCCTCCGCGTGGAGACGCTCGACGGCCGCCGCCTCTTCGAGGCCGAGCCGGAGCGCATCCAGGTCCTCGGGCGCGAGGAGGCGTGGATCATGGTGGACATGATGAAGGACGTCCTCACGCGCGGCTCCGGCACGCGCGTGCGCAGCGGCGGCTTCACGCTCCCCGCCGCCGGCAAGACCGGCACGACCAACGAGTACACCGACGTCTGGTTCATCGGCTACACCACCGACCTCGTCGCCGGCGTCTGGATGGGCTTCGACCAGCCCAAGCGCATCAAGGACAACGCGCAGGGTGGCCAGCTCGCCGCGCCGGCGTGGACCGCGTTCATGCGCGAGGTCTACGAGCGGAAGCCGTCGCCGCCGGACTGGCCGCGGCCGTTCGGGATCATCTCGATGCTGATCGATCCGGTGACCGGCCTCCGCGCCGGCCCCGCCTGCATGTCCGACTCGGTGCGGATGGAGTACTTCCTCCCCGGGACCGAGCCGCAGTCCGAGTGCACCAAGATCCCGTGACCACGCCGGTCCGCTGGCATGCGCGCTGGGTCCTCCCGGTCGCGACGCCGCCGATCGCCGACGGGACGGTCATCACCGAGGGCGACCGCATCACCTGGGTCGGGCGGCGCGCCGATGCGCCCGCGGCGGCACCCGGCGCGCGCGACGAGGAGCTGGGCGACTGCATCCTCACGCCCGGCCTCGTGAACGCGCACACGCATCTCGACCTCACCATGATGCGCGGCGGACTCGAGGACCTCGGCTTCTACGACTGGGTCCGTACGCTCTCCAGCGCCAAGCGCGACCTGCTCACCGCACCCGAGTTCGCCGACGCCGCGCTCCTCGGCGTCGCCGAAGGACTGTCGCGCGGCATCACGACCTTCGGCGACACGGCGGACAACCGGGCGGCCTTCGACGCGATGCGCGCGCTCGGCGTGCGCGGCATCGCCTTCCGCGAGGTCTTCGGCCCCGACCCGCGGCAGTGCGGCGATGCGATGCGCTACCTCGAGGAGGCGGTGCGCGCGATGCGCGCCGACGCGACGCCGCTCGTGCAGGTGGGGGTCTCGCCGCACGCGCCCTACTCGGTCTCGGACGACCTCTTCCGCGCCGTCGCCGCCTTCGCCGCGCGCAAGGCGCTCCCGGTGGCGGTGCACGTGGCCGAGAGCGAGGACGAGCAGGCGCTCGTCGTGCGCGGGGAAGGGGCGTTCGCACCCTTCCTGCGCGGGCGGGGGATCGCCGTCGCGCCGCGCGCGAGCGGTCCGGTCGCGCTGCTCGACGCGGCCGGGCTGCTGCGCGAGCGGACGCTGCTCATCCACTGCGTCCGCGCGAGCCATACGGACGTGCACCGGATCGCCGACGCCGGATGCGGGGTCGCGCACTGCCCGGCCTCGAACGCCAAGCTCGGGCACGGCACGGCGCCGCTCGCGGAGTTCGTCGCCGCGGGAGCGCGGGTGGGACTCGGCTCCGATTCCATGGCGTCGAACGACGCGATGGATCTGCTCGGCGAGGCCCGGCTCGCGGCGCTCGCGCAGCGCGCGCGCACCGGACGCGCCGACCTGCTCCCGGCGCGCGACGCGTTCCGGCTCGCGACGCTCGGCGGCGCGGAAGCTCTGCGGCTGGACCGTGAGATCGGCGCGCTCGAGGCAGGGAAGCAGGCCGACCTCGTCGCCTTCCGCATCGACGCGCTCGGCGCGCCCGCGGAGGATCCGTGCGCGGCACTGGTCTTCGCGTCGGCCGGCGTGCATGCGCATCGCGTGGTGGTCGCCGGCGTGGAGCGCGCGCGCGATGGCGTGGTGCACGGCTTCGACCCCGCGGTGGTCGATCGCGTGCGCGCATCGGCAGCACGGATGGCCGAGTGGCGCCGCGCGCGCATCGTCGGTTAGCTTTCGGGGTCCTTTCCCCCTCCCCTCGCAACCATAAGGGTCGGGCATGACCGCACGCGGCACCGGCGCGACGGATCGGATCTGGCGGGATGGCGCGCTCGTCGAGTGGGACGACGCCACCCTGCACGTGATGAGCCACGTCGTGCACTACGGCTCGAGCATCTTCGAAGGGATCCGGTGCTACCGGACCCCCGAAGGTGGTGCGGTCTTCCGCCTCCGCGAGCACATGCGGCGCTTCGTCGACTCGGCGCGCATCTATCGCATGCCGATGGCGTACACAGTCGACCAGCTCTGCGCGGCCGTCGTCGAGACGATCACCGCGAACGGGCTCGACGAGTGCTACATCCGACCGCTCGCCGTCCGCGCGGGGCAGGAGATGGGCGTGAATCCCATCAATGCCCCGGTGGAGACGTTCGTCATCCTCTGGAAGATGGGGCGCTACCTCGGCGCCGACGCGCTCGAGCAGGGCGTCGATGTCACCGTCTCCAGCTGGCGCCGCGCCGCGCCGGGCACGCTCCCGATGATGGCGAAGGCGGGCGGCCACTATCTCGCGTCGCAGCTCACCAAGCTCGAGGCGAAGGCCGACGACTACGTCGAGGGGATCATGCTCGACTACGCCGGCCATGTGGCGGAGGGGAGCGGCGAGAACCTCTTCGTCGTGCGCGACGGGGTGCTGCACACCGCGCCGCTCGCCGCGAGCATCCTCCAGGGGATCACGCGCGACACCGTCGTGGCGATCGCGCAGGACCTGGGGTACGAGGTGCGGGAGACGCTGATGCCGCGCGAGATGCTGTACATCGCGGACGAGGTCTTCTTCAGCGGGACGGCCGCGGAGCTCACGCCCATCCGCAGCATCGACCGCATACCCGTGGGGGAGGGGAGGCGAGGCCCCATCACCGCGGCCATCCAAGAGCGGTACCTCGCCACCGTGACCGGACGAGCCCCCGACAGCAGAGGGTGGCTCACCCCCGTCCCCGCCGCGGCGCACCGGAGTTGACCGTGCGCCAGCCGACGAGGACCCTTGCCTCCTGGAGGATGTCGTGACCGTCGGCTGTCTCGCCCTGAACTCGTCGTTCGAACCCCTCACGATGGTCCCGCTCAAGCGGGCCCTTCGCCTGGTGATCGATGGCAAGGCCGAGATCGTGGAAGCGGACCGGGAGCGCACGGTCCACTCCGAGCATATCGCCATGCCGCGGCCGGCGGTCATCCGCCTGCGCAAGTTCGTGCACGTCCCGCGCCGATTCCGCCGCCAGGTCACCAACACCTTCCTGTTCGCGCGCGACGCCTACCGGTGCCAGTACTGCACGCGCTTCAGCTGGGAGCTGCGGCCGCGCGAGTCCCTCACGCGCGACCATGTCGTCCCCATCTCGCGCGGCGGCCTGAACGTCTGGACGAACGTCGTCACCGCCTGCTCCAGCTGCAACACGCGGAAGGCCGACCGGCTCGTGCACGAGTGCGGGCTGCAGCTCCTGCACGCCCCGGTGGAGCCGCACTTCGTCCACCTCTCGTGGGCGGTGCGTCGGCTCACGCCCACGCAGTCGCACTACATCAAGCTCTTCTACGGGAGCGAGGTGGTGCACAAGCTCGAGGCGATGGAGCGGCGGAACGGGGGCACTTTGCCCCCCGAGGCGCGGATCCTCACGGGCTGAGCGCGCGCAGGGGTTCTCAGGAATTCCGCTGGACGGTCGAGAATGAAGGGTGGAGACTCCGTCTCCCTCACCCGCACCGTGTCAGGGAACCCCCATGCTCGCCCGATTCCGTATCGGTACCAAGCTCACCAGCGGATTCATCGCTGTTGCCCTCCTCGTGGTCACCGTCGGCGCGTTCGGACTCTACTCCATGCGGCGGATCGACGCCGTCGCGATGGAGATCGCCGAGGTCAACCTGCCGAGCGTCCGCGGCATCATGCTCACGCACCTGGGCATGTCGGACATGCGCCGTCTCGAGCTCGCGATCCTCAACTCCAAGGAAGCCCAGGACGAGATCGCCTACCGCGCCAACCTCGCCGACCTCGACGAGGTCACCCGCACCGAACTCGACAAGGGCATCGCCGAGTTCGAGGCGCTCGCGCGCAGCCCGGAGGAGGAGAAGCAGTGGCAGGACCTCAAGGGCGGCCTGGAGTCGTTCCGCTCGCATGTGGATTCGGTGCGCCGGTTGCTCGACGCCGGCGAGGTGGCGGCGGCAGCCCCCGTCGTCGCGCGCGGCAAGCGGCTCTTCGCTGCCGTCGCCGCCGACGCCGACTCGATCGTCGCCGCCAGCATGCGGGTCACCGCCGAGGACCTCGCGAACGCGAAGGCCACCGCCTCGCGCGGCAGCACCATCGTCTGGATCGCGATGGGCCTCGCCGTCGTGCTCGCCCTCGGGCTCGGCTTCGCCCTCACGAAGGACATCACCGGCCCGCTGCAGCTCGCGATCGGCCGCGCGGACGCCCTGCGGTCGAACTGCATGACGGAGCTGCGAAAGGGTCTCCAGGCCATGGCCACCGGCGACCTCGGTGTCACCGTGACGCCGTCGACCGCCCCCCTCCAGCTCGATCGCGGGGATGAGATCGGGCAGTTGGCGACGACCGTGGACGCGATGATCGCGAACACCCAGGCGATCGTCGCGGACTTCACCTCCACGCAGGGCGTGCTTCGGGACGTCATCGCGGAGGGTTCGGCGCTCAACGCCAAGGCCGTCGCCGGCGACCTCCAGTCCCGCGGCGACAGCACCAAGTTCCACGGCGCCTTCGCCGAGCTCGTGAAGGGCACCAACGACATCCTCGACTCGGTCATCACGCCCATCGACGAGGCCTCGGTCGTGCTCGAGCAGCTCGCGGCCCGCGACCTCACGGCGCGCGTGGATGGCGAGTACAAGGGCGACCACGCGAAGATCAAGGAATCGATCAACCTCGCCGCGCAGAACCTGCAGGAGGCGCTCACCGGCGTCGCCCGCTCGGCCGAGCAGGTCACCGTCGCCTCGGCGGCGATCTCCGACGGCAGCCAGTCGCTCGCGCAGGGCGCCGGCGAGCAGGCCGCGAGCGTCGAGGAGATCTCGAGCTCGCTCAACGAGGTCGAGGCGATGTCGAAGCAGGCGTCGATGGCCGCCGGACAGGCCCGCACCATGGCCGAGGGCGCGCAGCAGGCCACCACGCGCGGCGAGGCGGGGCTCCAGGAGCTCGTCGTCGCGATGGCCAAGATCGAGGAGTCGTCGCGCGCCACCGCCGCGATCGTGAAGAAGATCGACGAGATCGCGTTCCAGACCAACCTCCTCGCGCTCAACGCCGCCGTCGAAGCGGCGCGCGCGGGCGATGCGGGACGCGGCTTCGCCGTCGTCGCCGACGAGGTGCGCGCCCTCGCCATCCGCGCCGCCGACGCGGCCAAGTCCACCACCGTGCTCATCGAGCAGGCGTCGGAGCATGCCGCTGCCGGTGTGGGCGCGACCGGACGCGTCACCGAGGCGCTCGGCGCCATCTCGCAGCGCACCGGCGAGGTCACCGAGATCATGCGCGAGATCGTCGCCGCCGCGGACCAGCAGCGCGTCGGCCTCGAGCAGGTCACCGTCGCCATCACGCAGATCAGCTCGGGCACGCAGTCGGCAGCGGCCAACGCCGAGGAATCGGCGGCCGCGGCCGAGGAACTCGCGAGCCAGGCCGCATCGATGCAGGAAGCGGTCGGCGCCTTCTCACTCGGCTCCGGCCCCGTCCGCTCGGCGCCGAGCAGCGCGCGCTACGATCGGCGTCCGCCCAGTCTCAACGCCAAGCCGCGTCGCGCCCCGGCCCCGCCGGTCGCGCATGCGGGCCACGCCAACCATGCGAGCCACGCGTCGGCTCCGTCGTCGCGCCAGAGCGAGAACGTCGCGCTGCTCGAGGAGTTCTAGCAGGAGTCCCAGCAGGGACCAGTCGCATTCGGATCGTGCCGTGGGGGCGCGATCAGGGCCGAACGGGTGGGGGCGACGCGAGTCGACCCTCACCCGTTCGCGCGTGCGCCTACTTCGCCGGCCGGAAGGTCGGGCTCTGCTCCTCGTATTCGCGGCGTTCGCCGCCGAGGAGGCGGCTCGCGAGTGACCGGAGGCCGCGACCGAGCGCGCTGCCCGGGTTCCGCTCGCCGCGCACCGCGGGAGAGAGATCGCCGCTGAGCCAGCGGTTCACCTCGTCGAGGTCGCTCACCGAGAGCGCCTCCACCTCGAGCGTGACGAGGTAATAGAAGCGGCGATCCTCCGCCGGCGCCTGGATGGGGACGCGCACCGGGCGCGACGCGGCCGCGTCAGCGTCCTCGAGGCGCACGAACGCACCCAGCGAGAGCGGCCGCTGCCCGACGATCTGGATCACCTCGAAGCGCTGCTGCGTGCCGCGCGACACCACGCGCACCTCCCACTCGGCCGAGCGCTGCAACTCGTCGAAGAAGCGCCCGTCGGCCCAGAGCTCCACGCGGTAGTGCAGCCGCGCGGGGAAGCCGTTCTCGAGCAGCTCGCGCAGGTAGGGATCGGTGAGGATCGCCCGTGCCCGCACCAGCGGTCCCTCCGCCGTGAGCCGCGTGGCGGTGGGGAGCTGGATCTCGACGCCCGCGCGCGACTGCGCCGCGAGCGGCGCCCCCGTGACCAGGGGCGCGCTCGCGGCGAGCAGCAGCGAGAGGAGGCGGCGTGCGATCAGAAGCGTCGGCCCAGGCGAACGGTGAAGTTGAGCGTCTCGTCCGGGGTCGAGACCGACTTCGAGAAGTAGAACCCGATCTCCCCCAGATCGATCCCCGCGCCGATGCTGGTGCGGAAGGTCGAGAGCGGCGGGAGCCCGTTGCCGTGGCTCACCGGGCCCGGCGTGTCCGGCGTCGTCCACCCGCGCCCCGCGTCGGCGAAGAGCACCCACGCCGGCGTGAGATCGCTGAAGCGCCACCAGTTGTCGCCGCGGTACCAGCCCCAGTCGAGCGACTGTCGCAGCTCAACCTGCGCGAGCGCGATGCGGTCGCAGAGCGTCGGCCGGCCGTCCCATGCGGCGATGCCGCCGCAGGAGAAGACGTCGTCGGCATCGTACCAGTTGCGGCGGAAGTCGTACCCTTCGATGGAGCCCGGCCCGCCCACCGAGACGCGGCGCTGGAGCGGCAGGCGGTCGCCGCCCATCCAGCCGCCGGCGACGAGGCGGAGGTTGAGCTCCGTCCCCGGCGAGACGCGGTTGTAGCGGCGCGCATCGATGAAGCCGCGCGTGTAGGTGACCTGCTCGGCCAGCACCGGTCCCACCGGCACCGGTCCCTGGTTCCGCGTGATCGTCCCGCTGCCGCGCTCGACGTCGGCGTTGAGGTACCAGCCGCCCCAGAGCGGCGACCGCACGCGCTCGCGGGTGTCGATGCGCATCCGGACGGAGGCGAGGTCCACCTTCCCCTCGTCCATGAGCGAGTTGAGGCGCCACGGCCGGAGGTCCTCGCGCAGCGAGAACGGATCGCGCGCCGCGACGCTCCGCCACCGCTCGCTCCCGGCGACGAAGTTCAGCGAGGCCTCCTCGCCGATCCGCGCGCCGATCCCGCTCTCCCAGCCATGGCGGCCGTAGTGATCGCGCATGTCGCGGTGGAGCGCGAAGGCGGCGAGCCCCGCCTCCGTGTCGCTCAGCTGCCAGCTCTCCACGGCATCGACCACGTCGAACGCGCGCGCGCTCAGCACGAGGCCGCTGCGCACGCCGAGCCGCAGGTCGGCGCGCGCGTCGTGACCGAGCGTGCCGCGGTCCCAGCGGATGGGATCGGCGGTGCGCACCACGCCGAACGCCTCCACCTGCACGCGGCCCCAGCTCGTCGGGCGGCGGAAGCGCGGGCCGACCATGATCGGCAGCCCTTCCACCCGGTTGTACGTGCGCGCCGCGACGAAGAAGAGGTCGGTGTACGACTCGCCGCGCTCGCGTCCGGGGCGGTCGAGGCGCGGCCGCCATTCGCTCATGCGGTCCTCCTCGGGCACGAGCCGGTCGCCCTCGATGGTGTACCGCATCAGCTCGGCCTGCGTCCGCACCTCGCCGCCGACCTGCACGCTGTCCTCGCGCGTGAGCACGCCGCCCACGATCATCACGTCCTCGCCGATCCGCGCCCCCGCCTTGAGCCGCACGTCGGCGTTGATCGCGACGAGCGAGCCGGTGATCCGACCGGAGATGACGACCGGGCCGTTGAGCACCGCCACGTCGCCGGAGATCTCGCGCTCGGCGGCCACGTCGAGCGGGCCGGAGATGCGCGTGGTCCCCGCGTTGTTGTAGATGCCGACCGCGCCCCACATGGTGCCGGCGGCGCGGGCGCGCTGCTGCGCGTGGGCGCGGCCCGCACCGGGGGCGAGGCCGACGGCGAGGGCGATCAGGAGGAACAGGTTCCGCATCGAATGCTCCGTTCGGTTCAGGACAGCACCACCAAAGGCAGGCGGCGTGCCGCCGTGTGCTTCAATAGAGCGCGGCGTGAGGTGTGTCACACCCGCGTGTCAGAATCACTCCGGCGCGCCAGCGATGCCGAGCCGCTTCATCCGGCGATAGAGATTGGGACGGTCCGTCTGCAACCGCCGCGCCGCCTCCGCCACCACCCCGTTCGCCGCCGACATCGCGCGCGCGATGAGCAGCCGCTCGTACTCGTCGAGCGCCTCGCTCAACGCCACGTCGAGCCGCTCGCCGTCGGGGAGCGCCGGAGGCTTGGCGGTCGTGTGCTCCCCCGCGGGGATCACGCTCGCGACCTCGGCCGTGCCGATGTCCTGCCCCGCGAAGAGGATGCTCAGCCGCTCGACGATGTTCGCGAGCTCGCGCACGTTGCCGGGCCAGCGGTAGCGCGAGAGCGCATCCACGCCCGCCTGCGTCCAGGTCGGCGCGGCCTGGCCCGACCGTCGCCGGTGCAGCGCCGCGAAGTGCGAGACGAGCGCCGCGATGTCCCCGGGCCGCTCGCGCAGCGGCGGGATCTCCATCGGGATCACGTTGAGGCGGAAGAAGAGGTCCTCGCGGAACCGGCCCTCGCGCACCTCGCGCGCGAGGTCGCGGTTGGTCGCGGCGAGGATCCGCACATCCACCTTGATGGGCTTCGCCGCGCCCACGCGCTCGATCTCCCGCGCCTCGATCGCCCGCAGCAGCTTCGCCTGCGCCTCGGGGGAGAGCTCGCCCACCTCGTCGAGCAGCAGCGTCCCCGTGTGCGCGAGCTCGAAGCGCCCGATGCGCCGCTCGGTCGCGCCGGTGAACGACCCGCGCTCGTGGCCGAACATCTCGCTCTCCACCAGGTCGCGCGGGATCGCCGCGCAGTTCACGCGCACGAACGGCTTGTCCTTCCGCGGGCTCTGCGCGTGGATCGCCGAGGCGACGAGCTCCTTGCCGGTCCCCGACTCGCCGCCGATGAGCACGCGCGCATCGCTCGGCGCCACGCGGCCGATCATCTCGCGCACGCTGCGCATCGCCGGCGAGTCGCCCACCAGCTCGCCCGCGAGGCCGAGGTCGGCGCGCAGGGCCGAGCGTTCGCGCCGCGCCTGGCGCAGCTCGAGCGCGCTGGCGATGGCGAGAAGCACGCCTTCGGGGGTGAGCGGCTTCTCGAGGAAGTTCACCGCGCCGAGTCGGGTGGCCTTCACCGCATCGGCGAGCCCCGCGCGGCCGGACATCATCACCACCGGCAGGTCGGGGAAGCGGCCGCGCAGCTGCTCGAGGAGCTCCAGCCCGTCGGTCGGGTTGGGCATCATGAGGTCGAGCAGCACGAGGTCCGGCTCGTACTCCACCGCGCGCGCGAGTCCGGCCGCCGCATCGCTCGCATCACGGACCTCGTAGCCTTCGGCTCCGAGCAGGGCGCCCACCATCCGGCGGATGTTGGGTTCGTCGTCGACGATCAGGATCGAGGGCATGGGCGCGTGGCGGGGGTCAGTCGCGGGACGGGGGCAATACCCCGCCGGGGCGCTCGCGTTCGGCGAGGAGCTTGGTCACGAACCGCTGGCCCTCGGCGAGCTTCTCGATCTCGACCGCGATCACGTCGATGTTGCGCTCCATGTTGTTCATCCGCTCCTGGAGCGCGGGATCGACGCCGCTGCCGCCGCTCACCCCGTGCTCGATGCGGCGGGCGATCGCCTTGGCCAGCGGGGCGAGCACGAACGGGATGCCGAACGCGACCGCGAAGACGGGGACGAGGATGACGGGGCCGTCCATCAGCGCGTCCCCTCGTGCGGCGGCAGCACCTTCGCCGGTTCGCGTTCGGCGAGCAGCCGCGTCACGAACCGCTGCCCCTCGCTGATCCGCTCGATCTCGATCGCCATCGCCTCGACCGCGGTCTCGATGCGCGCGAGGCGCTCGTCGCGCTCCCGCTCGCCGGGCGTGAGCATCGGCTGCCGCTCCTTCGCGCGGATGTGCGCGCGCACGAGCGGCAGCCCGATCACGATGGTGATCACGGTGCCGAAGAATCCGACGATCGCGACGATGTCGTCCATTGAGATGCGTCCCCTAGCCGTTGCGTCCGTTCACGAGCGGGAAGCGGAGCCGGATCTCGGTCCCCTCACCCGGCGCGCTCACCGCGTCCACGCGGCCCCCGTGCGCCACGACCGTCTGCTTCACGATCGCGAGGCCGAGGCCGGTCCCGCCCGTCTTCTGCGTCATGTACGGGTCCCAGATCCGCGGCAGCTGCTCCGCGGGGATCCCGGTCCCGTCATCCTTCACCGCCAGCACTCCCTCGGCGCCCTGCACGCGCGCCGTCACCGCGAGCGTCCCGCGCCCGCCGGTCGCATCGACCGCGTTGAGCAGCACGTTCGAGAGCGCCCGCTGCAGCGCATCGTGCTGCCCGAGCACCAGCACGCCGAGGTCGCCGGTCACCGTCACCGTCATCTCCGCCGGCAGCGTGGTGCGGGCCGTCTCGCGCGCGAGCTCGAGCAGGTCCACCGTCGCCGTCGGTCCTTCGGGGAGCCGGCCGAACTGCGCGAAGCTCTTCGCCATCGCTTCCAGTCGCGCCGACTCCGTGTCGAGCACCTCCACCGCATCCTGCTGTCCCTCCACCGCCGTGCGCCGCAGCGACGCGATGGCGAAGCGGATGGGCGTGAGCGGGTTCTTCAGTTCGTGCGCCACCTGGCGTGCCGACTCGCGGAAGGCCGAGAGCCGCTCCGCCTCGAGCGCCGCCTGCCGCCCCTTCTCGAGGTCGGCGGCCATGGTGCGCATCCGTTCCCGCAGTACGCCGAACTCGGGCGCGCCCTTCGCCTCGCCCTCCTGCGGCAGCGGCAGCCGCTCGGCGTTGGCGATGCGGCCCGTCCAGCCGACGATCTCGTCGAGCGGACGCGAGAGCTGGCGGCTCAGGTGTCCCGCGACGCGCGAGGCGAGGATCGTGAGCAGCCCCACGATGACCAGGCCGCCGATCGCCATCGCGGTGGCCGCCCGTTCCGAGATGAAGCGCACCTGCCGCGCGCGCACCCGCGCCTCGCCGAGGGCGTCCTGATGGGCGGCGAGCGCCGCCTCGGTCTCCGTGCTGCCGGGCTTGGCCCGCGCGAGCGCGATCGCCCGCTCGCCGCTCGCGGCGACCTGCTCCCACGCCCCCGACCCGCTGAGCTGGGGGATGGTCGCGCGCGCGGCGTAGCTCCAGGCCAGCGTGAGGAGGATGGCCGGGACGAACGCGAAGAGCGCGAGGATGAGAAACAGCCGGGTACGGAAGCGTGGGTGCTTCACGATGCCTGGGGCCCGTACGGGGGCGCGGAAAGGGTGGTTTCGCCCCTCAAGTCTATGCATCCACCGGGGGGCGCGCAGGGGTGGTGGAGGGGCGGAAGTCGGCCCCCCACTGTCATTTGCGACCCATCGGACTAGGTTTCCTGATGGGACGCGCCTAGCGCGTCGATGATCGCCGCCATGGGAGCGCGACCATCGGCACGCCGGGCGCCCCGAGGCGGGAGCGCGTTTGCGCCAGCGGCGTCCTCCGGACTGTGTGAGCGTCCGGACGAGTGGCTGAGCGCGAGCGCCCCCGCGCCACTCACTTCATTTGGCGCAGCGCGCCAGGACCAGATGCATCCTCGTTCCAACCTCTCCGCGGCCGCGCGTCCTGCGCGCACCGCGGTGGCCCCGCTCCATCGGGGGCCCCAGGCGATGACCGCCGGCGCCCATTCCCACGCGCCCAACGCCGCCCTCCTCATCGACTTCGACAACGTCACGATGGGGATCCGCTCCGACCTGCAGACGGAGCTCCGCAACCTCCTCAGCAGCGCCATCATCTCCGGCAAGGTCGCGGTCCAGCGCGCCTACGCCGACTGGCGCCGCTATCCGCAGTACATCGTGCCGCTCAGCGAGTCGTCGATCGACCTCATCTTCGCCCCGGCCTACGGCTCGTCGAAGAAGAACGCGACCGACATCCGCCTCGCCGTCGACGCGATCGAGCTCGTCTTCACCCGCCCCGAGATCGGCACCTACATCCTGCTCTCGGGCGACAGCGACTTCTCGTCGCTCGTGCTCAAGCTCAAGGAGTACGGCAAGTACGTCATCGGCGTCGGCATCCGCGAGTCGTCGAGCGACCTCCTCGTCCAGAACTGCGACGAGTACTACAGCTACAACGCCCTCGCCGGCCTCGTGAAGTCGGGCGAGGAGTCGGGCACCAAGAAGTGGGACCCGTACGAGCTGGTGACCGAGGCGATCGGCCGGATGCAGAAGAACGGCGACGTCATGCGCTCCGACCGCCTCAAGCAGGTCATGCAGGAGATCGACGCGAGCTTCGACGAGAAGGATCTCGGCATGTCGAAGTTCTCGCGCTTCTGCCTCGAGGCGCAGTCGAAGGGCCTGCTCCACGTGCACAAGCTGGAGAACGGCCAGCTCGAGGTCGGTCCGCCCAAGGGCAAGGCCGTCGAGTCCGCCGCCGCGTCGTCGGCTCCCGCCGCCGAGGGCGAGCGTGAGCGTGGCGAGCGCGAGGAGCGCGAGGGCCGTGGCCGTCGCGGTCGTCGTGGTCGTGGTGGTCGCGGTCGCGATCGCGACGACCGTCCGCGCGAGGGGGGCAGCACCCCCGCCGAGGGCACCGCGGCCGTCGCCGCCGATGCCACCGAGACGGTCGCCGCGCCGTCGGCTCCGGCCGCTGCGCCGGCGCACGCGCCGCGCTCGCATCATGCGCCGCGTCCGCCGCGCGAGCAGCACGCGCCGCGTCCCGCCGGCGACCCGTCCATCGGCGCCGGTGGCATCCGTCTCACGCGCGACGAGGCCTTCGGCCTCGTGCGTGATGCGGTCGCCGCGGTCGCCAACACCGAGGATCCGGTCCCGAGCGAGACGGTGCGCGTGAAGGCCCACCAGCTCCTCGGCCGCGACAGCGAGTCGCTCTCCGAGCGCAACTTCGCGCGCATCCTCAAGGATGCGCACGACGCGGGCCTCGTGGACCTCCGCAAGCGCGGCGAAGCGTTCGAGGTCCTCGCGGCCTCGGGTGCGGCGAGCATCGCCGACCAGCTCGCCGTGGCCGAGAAGGCCGCGACGCCGACGGCAGCGCCGTCGGCGCCCGCCCCGCGCGGGATGGGTCCGCGCTCGGTGCCGAGCAACCGTCGTGGTGGTGGCAAGCCGGCGGGGATCCCGCAGGGCCTGCTGCTCCTCGGCATGGTCGAGGAGCCGGCCGCGCCCGTCGTCGCCGAGGTGGCCGCGCCGGCCGCCGAGGAGAAGAAGGGGAAGGGGAAGAAGGCTGCGGTGAAGGAGCCGAAGGCGGAGAAGCCGGCGAAGGCCGAGAAGGCGGAGAAGGAGCCCAAGGCCAAGAAGCCGGCGGCGAAGAAGGCCAAGGCCAAGTAGGCGAACGCGTCACGGTCGCGCGAGAGCGCGACCGGTGATGAGGCGAGCGGGGCGTCCGGTGAGCCGGGCGCCCCGCTCGTGCGTGGATCCGGTGCTGGATGCGTGAGATCTCTGACACTGCTCCCTCCCTCTCACGCCTCGCCCCTTCCTCTCGCTCTTCGTTCCTCGGGAACCTCGGACTCTTGCGCGCCGCCGGTCCCGATGCGAGCCTAGTGCCGTCGGCATCCGGAGGACCGCCGCGTGAGCATCCAGAAGCGAGGGACGGCCCGCCTGTTCGCGTTCGGCCTGGCGCATCTCCTCTCGGGCTTACTCGCCCCACCGGCCTGGTCGCAGCCGGTCATCGACCTGCGACCGACGTGTGTGCGCTGCCATCTCGATGTGGTGGTGCGCGTCCGATTCGACGCGTCTTGGCCGGATGGCGGCCTCCCGCCGCTGCCTGACGCGGTCTCGCCGTTCGCGACACATGACTGGGCGGTGTCGGACCCCATCGCCGATCGCGTGCATCGTTTCTCGCGCGACGGCAGCTACATCGCCCCGATCGGTGGAGTCGGCGCTGGGCCCGGCGAGTTCCGGCGACCGGCACTCGTCGCGCGATGGTGGGCCGATTCCACTGCCGTCTTCGACGAGGCGAACGCGAGGCTCACCCTCTTCGCACCGGACGGCGGTCTCGCGCGATCCCAACCGTGGAGCGGCCGGAAGCCTCTGCACATCATGCTCGCCGCGGGAGGCGGGTTCGTCGTGTCGGAGCGCTACGACACGCGACTCTCGTTCGGCATGCCGTTGCACCTGTTCGACCGGAAGGCCGAACTGGTGCGGTCGTTCGGCAATACGCGTTCGGCGAGGATCACGAACGAGGCGGAGGTCCCGCGCCTCCGACTTCCCGTCCGGGCGGAGCGCGATGGCACGTATTGGACCGTCGCGGCGAGGGCGCCGCGATTGCAGCGCTGGAGTGCCGCGGGCGAGCAGTTGGAGGTGTGGGACCTGCCGATACCGGAGTTCGAGGCGCTCCATGTGACGCGCGAGCCACGACTGGTCGGGCAGATGTTCCATGCGATCGAACAGCTCGCCGACGGCCGCCTGCTGGTGACCATGGCGTATCGTGATCCGCGGTGGGCGGAGGCACTCGCCCCGAGTCGAACGGTCGATGGGCAGCCGACCATCGAGATCGACGACTGGGGCCGCTACTTCAACACGCGGCTCTTCGTGTTCGATCCGAAGACGCGCACGCTGGTGTCCATGCGGGATCTCGACGAGTACATCGCAGGCAACCTCGGCGGCGGACGCCTCTGGGGGATCGGTCCCGGAGGCGGCAACGGGCGGCTCGTGGTCATGGAAGTCAGCATCTCACCCGAACACCAGCGACGGAGTCCCGAATGACGATGACACGAGTCCTTGGAACGTCCGCCTGCCTCCTCCTCTTGGCAGGCGCGGCAGGATCCGGCAGTCCAGCGGATGTGCGGTCGACGGCGACCCTGCAAGCGCAGCTGGAGGCATCACGCTTCGAGGTATGTACGGCGAAGTGCAACCTCTGTGCCGGCGATGCGGGGCACGAGGTCAATGCGGCATCGCAGGACGGGACGCACGGGCGTGGCAACCACTCGTGCGTCGTCGATGCGTTGACCTGCGCCTACCACACCTGCGCAGTCTCGTCGATCGACCCCGTAGTGGACATCTACCGCATGGTCGCGGAGGACGACGTCGCGGGCCTGCGGAGTGTACTCCACGACGACAACGTCCGGTACGTGCCTGAGCGAGGGGTCGTGCAACTGCTGGCGGATTGCGGCGCGGTGCTCGCGCAGCTTCCGATCAGTGAGGTTCGGGCCGCGGAGCTCCACCTCGACTAGTCGTCGCTATCGCGTGCGGGTCCCAAGGGCCGGCGGGGGGCGCGAGAGCGGGAACACCCTCTCCCTCACCCCGGGACGTTTCCCTCCCTTCTCGCCCATCGCGCCTCAGTACTCTGGAGAGAGGAGGTCGCCCACGGATCGCATGAGTTCCTCGAACACGCTCCATATTCGCGCACCAGCGGACCGCGCTTGCACGTCCATTCCGATCACCTCCACTTCCAAGAGCTGACCATGCACGTCCCCCACCTTCGTGGCCGCGCGGCGGCGCCCGCGCTCCTCCGCCGCACCGCGCTGTCAGCCCTCCTCTCGCTCGCGATGTCGGCCTGCGCGCGGGACAGGGAGGTCGTGGCGCCGGCCGACATGCCCGCGACCAGGACCACGTCCGCGACCCCGGCCGCGACCACGGCGTGGCCGACGGTGCACGTGCTCGAGGACACCGCGCCCGGGTCGATCCTCAACATCCACGCCGCGTACCCGCCGCCCGATGCGCGCTACGTCATCGACTACGTCGCGCTCGTCGATCGCCTCGAGGCGGTCTACGGCGACATCAGCACGGTCGATTTCCTCGTCGTCCTGCCGACCAAGCCGCTCATCACGTCCAGCAGCTTCGTGGCCAACCGACAGATCTCGGGCATCGGCTCATGCGACTCGTGCGCGTTCCCCGAGGCGCCGCAGCTCAAGAACGTCGTCCAACTGGCCTTCTACCAGCATTGGGCTATGGCGGACGCCGTCGGCTTCGATCCCATGCTCTTCTTCACGGGCTTCCAGAACGAGCTCCTCCACGAACTCGGCCACTATTGGCTGATGGGCATCGAGAACTTCGGGACCACGTATCCCGGCCACTACCAGAACACCCTCGATCTCTTCAATGGGGACTCGACGGTCGTCGATCCGCTGGCGAACGCGCACTGGATCGTGCGCAACCGCACGACGTGCGTGAGTCAGGGGAGTCCCGGCACCACCACGCGCTTCTCCGACCTGTCGCTCTACCTGATGGGGCTGATCCCGCCGGCACAGGTCGCGCCGGTGACGCAGCACGTGTTCGCCCCGATCCCCGGGAACGACGCCTACAACGCGGCCGGCCCCCTGTGCGGCGAGCCGTACAAGTTCATCAAGAAGCGCATCGTGAAGATCAGCGACATCGTCGCCCTGCACGGGGTGCGCACGCCCGCGAGCAGCGTGTCGCAGAAGAACTTCAACGTGATGTTCGTCGTGGTGCACCCGGCGGGCGAGCCCGCGCCGGCGGGATTCGTGGCGTATGCGGGTGCGTTCGCCAACGTGCTGCCGACGACGTGGGCGACGGCGACGCGCTTTCGGTCGGGGCTCAAGATCTTCGAGGCGCCGTGACGGGGCGGGGTCCGAGGAGAAGTGTCAGGGTGAAGGGGAGAGGGCGTTTCCGCGCCGAGTGCCGCTAGACGCCCGCGGCGCGCAGCGGGCGCCAGGTCAGTGCCAGCCGCCGGCCCGACGCCGCGCAGTCGCGAAGGTACAGATTGATCAAGCTCTGATAGGGCAGCTCGGTCTCCTCGGCGAGCGCCTTGAAATACTCGACCGTCGACTCATCGAGGCGGATCGTCACCGACCGCTTCAACCGCTTCGCGTACGGATTCTTGATGGCCTTCGAGAAGTCGTAGTGCTTCTTCATGGTGTTCTCCTGGAAGCGTAATCGGCGCGCTCACCGCGATCGGCCTTGCGCGCCGAGATGATGCGGATGACATCCCCGTCGTCTCGTTCGCAATGCACGACCACGATGACCCGCAGCGCGGCGCTGAGGCCGATGAGCACGAACCGCTCCTCGGCGGCGGAGTGCTCCGGATCGGCGATCAAGAGCGCCTCGTCGTCCTCGAAGACGGTGCGCGCCTCCTCGAACGCGACGCCGTGCTTGCGGAGGTTCGACGCCGCCTTGGTGCTATCCCACTCGAAGCGGATGGCGCTCATCTCCTGAATGTATGTACAACGTACACGTGGTCAAGGGAATCGATCCACTGCCGGTCCGTCTGACGTCGCGTGGTCCGACGCTCGATCGAGCGATCGCGGTGGGGCGCTCGTGGCATTCCACGCACCAGATGTCCTATGGTCCGTCCCCCAGCACCTTCAGCACCGCGCCCATCACGGCGTTCGCCTGCCGAAACTCACCCTGCTCGGTGATCGCCACCGCGATCGTCACGCCCGCGTCCGGGAACACCATCGCGGTCGTGCCCCAGAAGCCGCTGTGGCCACGCCCGGTCATCCCGTCCACCCGCGATCCGAAGAGGCCCATCCCATAGCCGTTCATCTCCGCGCTCCGCGGGCGCATCATGGCGTCGAGCGTCTCGCGCTGCTCGAACACCTGTCCGTCGAGCAGCGCGGTGAGGAAATGCGCGAGCTCGGCCATCGGCGCCACGATGCCGCCGCCGCCGTAGAGGTCGAACGAGGGGTCGATGCCGTACGCGTCGAGCCCACCGAGATACTGGTGCGCCCGGTCCGGTACGCCGGAGGGCGCGGGCTCCATCTGCTCCCACCAGGTGTGGCGGAGTCCCAGCCGGTCGAAGCGCACGAGCGACCGCACCGCGGGGCCGAGGGGCTGTCCGACAAGCCGCTCGACGATCAGCCCCAGCATCACGTAGCCGGCGTCCGAATAGCGGAACTGCGCACCGGGCGGCCCCACCGGCGAGAGGCTGTCCACCAGCCACTGGAGCTGCTCGCGCGGCGTCCAGTGATGCTGTGGATCGGTGCGGAGCATCGCGACATAGCTTCGCACGGCCGGGTGTTCATTGAGTCCCGCCCGGTGATTCAGCACCTGCTCGATGGTGATGCTGTCGGTCGCGTACCCATCGCGCCGGAGGAGCGAATCGATCGGCGGCGGCAGGTGCTTGGCCAACGGATCACCAAGCGCGAGCCGTCCCATCTCCACGAGCCGCAGCACCGCGGCGGCGGTGTAGGTCTTCGTGTTGCTCGCCAGCCGGACCGGCTGGTCGGGCATGAGCCGCGTCTTCCGCGCCGTATCCGCGAGTCCCGCCGCCACGCTCCATCGCCTGCCCGTGGCCGGGTGTTCGACGGCGATGATGATCCCGGGCATGCGCGGCCTCGCGGCGACGACGCTGTCGGCGATCCGCTGCATGCGGACCTGCACGGAATCCGCCGCGGGACGGGCCGGTGCCTGCGCGGTGGCGGCGCACAGCGACGCCAAGAGGAGAAGTGCGGGCATGGGGAGCACGATCGATCGAAGGTGGGTGGTCGCCCGAGGGCGGGTGGTGGACGATCCGTGCACGGGCGAGACGGGCGCCGAACTATCCCGCCAACAACGGTGCCTGCGCCGGGAGCGTGAACTCCGGCGACATGCGCCGCGACCCGAGGAACGCACCCAGCGCGACCCCGGCGATACCCGCGAGCATGAGCGCCCAATGCGCAGGACCGCTGCGGATCGCGAGACCGGCTGCGACGAACTGGCTGAGCGGGAGGAAGAGCCACGGTGCGCCGAATGCGTCGGCGAGCTGGACCAGTCCGATCCACAGTCCGAGCGCACCGGCCGTCGCGGTCGCACCCGTGAGGATGCGATCCGCCGTGCTGAGGCGCATGGCCGGATCATCCGGGTGTCGAAGGCGACGCCAGAGCTGGTGGAACACACCGGGACGGGCACGCGCATCGGCTGCGACCGCCGCCTCGCGCTGCGTGAGCGCCGACACTTCGCGCCATGCGGCGTCCAACTCCGCCGCGCGTGCGAGGACGCGTTGCGCGACCGTCTCGGGGATCGACTCGGGACCGTGCGGCGCCTTGGGATCCACTGGCTTCTCCAGTGCGGGTTCGTGCGAGCTGACGTCAGCTTGCGGCGCGTGGCCTCTAGAAGGCGTCGTCGAGCACCTGCCGACCGTGCACGATGGCGAGCACCTCGATGCACTCGCTGCGGGGCCGGTAGAACACGCGGTACGGCGGCGAGACAAGCTCCCGGATCGTCGGATCGTCCTTCTCAGGAACCGGCTTCCCCATGCCAGGCTGAAGGCGCGCTGCTTGCAACCGCTGATCGATCCGCAGCACCACGCCCTCGGCGTAGACGGGCGACGTGGCGCTGATGTATTGGACGATGCCTTCGAGCTGTGTGACGGCGTGCTCCGTCCAGCGGAGCGGCAGCATCACGATGCGCGGCGAATCCGGGCGCGCACGCGTGCGAGAGCCGTCTCGTGATCCAGCGTGCGGCCCGCGTCGGCGTCAGCGACACCCTGCTCGATCGACTGTCGGACGTAGATCTCGTACGCCAAGTCGTCCCAGCTCGCGCTCGGAGGGAGCTGATCGACGAGTCGCTTCGCGTCGGGGCGGATGTCGGGTGCGTCGGCCATAGAAGAAACCTGCGTAAGCGGTCGAAATACCACAAGCATGCAGTGGGCAGGACCGACTCTCGTCAAGCGAATCCGGACAGGGCAGACCGACCCGATCCATGACGGCCGAACCGGACCGTTCCGCACGATCCGCAGGGATCCTCACCAGAGTCTCCAGACGAGACCGAGACTCACCCGCCAGGCGCGGAAGTCCCAGTCGCCGTCCGGCGTCGCCAGTTCGCGCGTCGCGTCGATGACCCATGTGGACGACGCGCCCTGTGCCTTCCGGTCACCGAGTTCCACGCCGAAGGTCACGAGCGGATTGTATCCGGTGTTGAGTCGCTGGCGGTTGGTGTCCTGGAAGTCCTCGTCGTAGCCGGGGAAGCAGATGTAGCCCGAGGGGCAGGTGCTGACGGTCGTCTCGGTGAAGAAGGCGCGCTGCCCGTATCCGCCGCCGACGAAGGGCCGGACGAATCCGGAGCGCACCGGGAAGTAGCGCGCGGTCAGGGAGACGTTCTGCAGGACGGTCTTGGGCTGTGACGCGAACTCCTGCCGATTGAGCAGCAGCTGCGCATCGGTGCGACCGAACGCATGATCGCGCCCGAAGAGCACGAGCCCGGTCTGCATCGAGAAGCCGGCCTTCTCGCTCTGCAGCACGGGATCCTTGAACGTCGTCTGCGAGTAGCGGAGCGTGCAGGCGGACGCGAGGAGCGAGAGGATCGGGAACAGGGCGATGGAGCGGAACGGGCGTCGCATGGTTCGTCCTCCGGAGGGAGACGGCGTTCGCGCAGGACTCGCCCTACGCCGGCGATGCGTAATAGCGGCCGCGAGGCGGCTCGGCGATCAACTCCTTGAACGCAGCATACATGTCCGGCGGCACCTGCGAGGCCGCAGCCTGGTGTGCCGCGATGTCGGTCCATGCTTCGAGAATGAGGAGGCGACTCGCGTCGGTCGGATCGACGAGGAGTTCGCAGGACGCGCACCCGGGCGCCGCGGACACGAGCGCGATCACGCGGTCGAGGAACGCGCGAAGCGCCGCCTCGCGGCCCGGGGCCGCATGGAACTCGTTGATGCGCGTCACCGGCATTGCACGAACTCCGTTGTCATCGCCCTGACGTGGTCTCCAACGACCGGCGTGATCCATGACCGAGAGGGAGGCCGGCACGGTACACGCTGAGAATCTCGGAGCCGGTTCCCGACGTCGCAAGGCGCCCCGCACGACATCGGAATGCGATCTCAGTACTCCGGGAAGTGGAAGAACCCCTCCGACTTCCCGAGCTCCGCCTCCACCTCGAGCCACTCCCGCTTGAACGCCCGCTTCACTTCCGCCTCGAGCGCCGACCGTGAACTCGGCGACCGCTCCGCGCGCTCGGCCCCCTCCCGTACCCGCTCGACCGCCGCGTCGAGCAGCTTCTGGTACTCCACGTTCGCCTGCTCCTGCAGTCGCACCCGGTGCATGAGCATCCGCAGGTCCGCCTCGAACCGCGTCGCCGGCACGCGCTCCGCGTCGTCGAAGAGCGGCCGCAGGGCCTTCGGCACGCGCACCCAGAGGCGCCCGTCCGCGTCGCGCGCATCGCGGCCCGACGTCAGCTTGCGCATCGTCTCCTTCAGCATACGTTCGGCGCCCTCGTCCTCCAGCTTCATCGCGTCGTTCGCCGCCTCGTCCAGCGCCTCGCGGATCAGGCGCAGCCCATAGCGCGTCTCCTCGCTCTCGAACCGCTCGCGCCACGCGTCGCGCGCGGCCTTCACGCGCTCCGGCGACGGGGCGGGGCGCGTCCACTCCCCCGTCCGCGCACGCGCCTCGCGCGCCGCGAGTTCCGTCGCCAGCGCCGGCGGGAGCGCCCAGAGGTGCTGCTGCCCTTCGACGTCGAGGATCGGCTCCACCGCGAGCGCCCGCGCGAACCCGAACACCCACGAGCGCGCCGGGACCGCCACCGGGAGCGTGCGCACCGGCGCCGGGCCCGGCCGCAACGCGCCGGACACCGGATCGCGCACCGCGGTCTCGAGCGCGTCCTCCACCCAGTTCGTCGCCGACAGGTCGAGATTCGCCGCGTGCACCGCCGTCGCCGGATGCACGCCGCGCAGCGCGACGCTGCCGATGATCGCCGAGCGCGGCAGGGCGCGCAGGTCGTCGCGGTCCATCCAGCCCTGGTCGGCGAAGCACTGCGCGGCCGCGCGGTCATCCGCCCAGAGCGCCTCGACCTTCTTGAGCTCGATGTTGGCGCTCGCGTGGATCGCGATGCGCCCCCCCTCGTGCTTGGCGGACCAGGTCCGGACCTCGAACGTCTTGACGCCACGGATCACCAGCTCGGCCCACGGCTGCTGGATGGAGAGGACACGCATGCGGAACGGGGACGAGGGTTGCGGGTGGCGGGGAACGCGGGGGCGGGCGGGCTTCTCCTGAAAACCACTACCGATCGTGAAAGGGCCGATTTCCTCAGGAGAAGCGTAAGACGTTGGCACCAAAGGTGTTGCGGCACAAGGCGCGGGTGACGGGCGCCAGACGGCCGAAATCCGGGGGAATGGATGAGAGGGTGTGCGACCGCAGGCAGGGGGGCGGCGCGCGAGGCGAAGGGTGCTCGGTGCTCGATCCAAGGGATCCGCAGCACGACTCGATCCACGCAGCTGCACGAGACGAAGGGCGCAGGCGCATGACGCGAAGGGCGCAGGCGCAAGACGCAAAGGGCGCAGGCGCACGACGCGAAGGGCGCAGGCGCACGACGCGAAGAGCGCTGGCGCACGACGCGAAGCGCGCACGTGCACGACGCGGACGTCGCAGGTGCATGAAGCGAGCTGCGGGGTGCTAGGACCGGACGGCGCAGGTGCACGGACCGAACCGCGCAGACGCACGGACCGAACGGCGCAGGCACACGACGCGAACGGTGCTGCCGCGCGATGAAGAGGAGGCAGTGCCCGGCAGGAAAGGGGGCTGCCGCACGCCGCAGAGACCGTAGTGCTTGGCCCGACCGGTGCTGCTGCCTGATGCGAGACCGCCGGTCCGCGCGCCGAACACCGCGGCCGCGCGATCGCGGCGACACCGCTGCTGGATCACTCACTGCTTCCGCACAGCTCTACCGGCCTCGCGTTGGACGCGGGCGATGCCGGTGGTCTTCCATCCGCGTCCATCACCGTTCCACGAGGAGAGAGTCATGCAACGTTCACAGTTCCACGTTGGGCAGTCGCTCCGCCAGGTACAGCAGTTCCTGACGGTGCACGCGAACGCCGTGCCGGCGGCGGTCGCGAGTGCGGCGAAGCGGACGCTAGACGCAGCGGTCGCGGAGCTCGACCGGGCCGCGACGGAGCAGGGCAGTCTCGCGCGTGCCGTCCGCGGCGAGGTGCAGCGGCGCATCGAGCTCGAGCGCACGTTGCTCCGGAAGTACGTGACACCGCTGTTGAAGTTCGCCCGCGCGTCGCTCCGCGGGACGCCGGAGTTCGCGTCGATCACGCCGTCGACGCGGGCGCTGGAACGCGAACGCCTGGTGCAGACGGCGCTGGCCATGGCGGTGGCGGCGGAGAAGCACGTGGAGGCTCTGAGCGCGGCAGAGTTCCCCGCCGACTACCTGGAGCAGCTGCGGTCGGCGGCCGCGGCGGTGCAGCGGTCCTTCGACGCGGGTACGTCGGGGCGGGTGCGCAAGACCGGCGTGACGAGCGAGATCCGCGGCGCGCTGACGAAGGGCCGTCAGGCGGTGGCCACGCTCGATGCCCTCGTGATGCACACCATCGTCGGCAACGAGGCCCTCGAAGCCGAATGGCGCTCCGCCAAGCGCGTGCGGCGCATCGCGGCCACGGAGCAGGAGGTGCCCGCCGCCGCCTGAGCGCCACGCGTGACGACAACTGACGGGCCATGAGGGCGGAAACCCCACGGAATCTCCGGCGGCACTGGAGGTTCCGTGGGGTTTCGTGTTTCCGGACCTGCCGCGAGTGTGGAGCGAAGGAGCGAGGAGCGAGGGGAAATATCGAGGGGCGAGGGGAAGGGGGAGGAGCGAGTGTGAGCGTGAAGGAGAAGGGCCCTCTCGCTTGCACTTTCACTTCACTTCTCTCACTTCCTCTCGCCCCTCGCTCCTTCCCCTCGCTCCTCGCTCCTTCGTGCCGTCCTACGGCCGCGGCTTGGCCCCCTCGACCGGCAACGACGCATCCCGGCTCCACTCATCGAACGACCCATCATACACCCGCACATCCCGCCCGAGCACGCGCAGCGCGAAGTACATCCACGATCCCTGCACCCCGATGTGGCAGTACGTCGTGAGCTGGTCGCCGTCCGCGATCCCCAGCGCGCGCACTAGCCCCTCGAGCTCGGCGCGCGGCTTCAGCGTCCCGTCCGCGTTCGTCACGCTCGAGAAGGTCAGGTTCACCGCCGTCGGGATGTGCCCGCCGCGCGGCATCTGGTTGTCGCGCAGGTCCTGGTAGAACACCGTGTCGCGCGCGTCCACGATCCGCATCCCCGCGCGGCCGACCATCGCGACCACGTCGGCCTTGGTGGCACGGAGGCGCGCGTTCGCCGTGAGGGCACCGGCGCGCCCCGGCGTGACCGCGCGTCCAGTCCCCGCCTCCAGCTCGCGCCCCTCGCGCTTCCACTGCGCGAGCCCGCCGTCCATGATCGCGACGCGCCCCTCGAGGCCGCCCCACTCCATCGTGAAGAAGGTCCGTCCCGCGCGCGCGAAGGCCGTCGCGGTGTCGAAGACGATCACCACGCGGCTCGTCGCGCCCACGCCCTTCGCGGCGAGCATCGCGGCGAAGGCCTCGGGCGTGGGGAGCTCCACCTGCAGGCCGCCCTCGGTCGCGGGGGCCACGACCTCGCGGAAGTAGTCGAGCGCGACCGCGCCGGGGAGATGCCCCTTCGCGAACGACTCGGCGGGCCCGAGCTGCAGCACCACGACGTCGGGCGACGCGGCCTCGCGCGCGAGCCACTCGGTCGTCACCAGCGGTTCGATCGCGGGACGCGCGCGCGGACCCGCGGGCTGCTGCGCCGCTGCGGGACGCACGAAGGCCGGGAGGCAGCGCGCGAAGGAGCGGGATGCGCCAGCCGGCGCGCAGGGTGTCCTGACGGTCGGCGTTCACTTGATCACCCCCCGCCTGCATCCCGACCTTCTTGATCGCCCGCACCGCGTAGTCCAGGTCATCGCGCGTGTGCGCCGCCGAGATCTGGCAGCGGAGCCGCGCGGTCCCCTGCGGCACCACGGGGAAGCCGAAGCCGGTCACGAAGATCCCCTCGTCGAGCAGCAGCTCGCTCATGCGGATCGCGTCGGCCGTCTCGCCGATGATGATCGGCACGATCGGCGTCTCGCCCTCGAGCGGGCTGAACCCGGCCTCCTTGATCGCCGCGCGGAAATAGGCGGCGTTCTCGCGCAGCGTCTGCACGCGCTCGGGGTGCGCCTCGATGAACTCGACCGCGGCGAGCGAGCTCGCGGCGACCGTCGGCGGGAGGGCGTTGGAGAAGAGCTGCGGGCGCGAGCGCTGCGTGAGCGTGTCGGCGAGCGCCTTCGGCCCCGCGACGAACCCGCCCGCCGCGCCGCCGAGCGCCTTGCCGAGCGTGCTGGTGATGATGTCCACCTCACCCAGCACCCCGAAGTGCTCCGCGGTCCCGCGCCCGGTGGCGCCGAGCACGCCGGTGGCGTGCGAGTCGTCCATCACGACGATCGCGTCATGGTCGCGCGCGACCTGGAGGATCTGCGGCAGCTTGGCGACGGAGCCTTCCATGGAGAAGACGCCGTCGGTCCAGATGATCTTCCGCCGCGCGCCGGCGTTGGCCTTGAGCTTGGCGACGAGGTCGTCGAGGTCGCTGTGCTGGTAGACCGCGGTGGTGCACTTGGTGATCGCCTTCGCGAGGCGCACCGAGTCGATGATCGACGCGTGGTTGAGCGCGTCGGAGATGACGAAGTCCCCCTCCTCGACGATCGAGGCGGTGAGGCCCTCGTTGGCGTTCCACGCCGAGACGTAGCTCATCGCCGCCTCGGTCCCGACGAAGCGGGCGAGGGCGGCCTCGAGCTCGCGGTGCACGGTGAAGGTGCCGCAGATGAAGCGGACGCTCGCGGTCCCGGCGCCGAACTTGTTGAGCGCCGCGATCCCCGCGTCCACGACCTCCTGCTGGTCGCAGAGGCCGAGGTAGTTGTTGGAGCTGAGGATCAGCACCTCGCCGCGGCCTTCCATCTGGACGCGAGCGGATTGGGGGGAGGCGAGGTGGTTGAGCTTCTTGAGGGTGCCCTTGGCGGCCAGGTCGGCGAGGCCGGACTGCAGCTGGGTGACGAAGGTCTTGTTCATGGATGAAAGCTGAAGGATGAAGGAGGAAAGTTGAAGTGCGGGATGCGGGGGCCGGGCGGTCCACTTTCACCCTTCATCCTTCAGCCTTCATCGGAGCATCATCCGATCTCGAAGACGACCTTCCCAGCTTCGCCCGACTTGATCACCTGAATCGCCTCCGCATGCTGCTCCAGCGGGAACCGATGCGTGATCACCGGCGTCGGATCGAACTGCTTCGCCCGCAGGAACTGCGTCATCTGGATCCAGGTGTCGTACATCCGCCGCCCCACCACCCCGTAGATCGTGATCCCCTTGAAGATCACCTCGGTGGCGAAGTCCACGTCCATCGGCTTGGCCGGGATGCCGAGCATCTGCACCCGCCCGCCGACGCGCACGAGCTTGAAGGCCTGGTGGATCGCCGCGGGGACGCCGCTCATCTCGAGCACCACATCCACGCCGAGCCCGTGCGTCGCGGCGCGGACGGCGGCTTCCGCGTCCTGCGGCTGCACCGCCGAGTGCGCGCCCATCTTCCGCGCGAGCGCGAGGCGGGTGGGGTTCACGTCGCTCGCCACGATGTGCGAGGCCCCCGCCGCCTTCGCGATCCCCACGGCGAAGATGCCGATCGGGCCGCAGCCGGTCACCAGCACCGTCGCGCCGGGGAGCTCGGTCCCGTGCAGCGCCGTGTGGAAGGCGTTCCCCATCGGGTCGTGGATGCCGCCGATCTCGAACGGCACGTCGGCGTCGAGCGGCCAGACGTTCGAGGCGGGCATCACGATGTAGTCGGCGAAGGCGCCGTCGCGGTCCACGCCGATGATCTTCGTGTTGGGGCACACATGCGCATTGCCCGTCCGACAGAGATGGCAGTGCCCGCAGACGATGTGCCCCTCGGCGGTCACGCGGTCACCCACCTTCACGTCGGTCACGAGCGACCCGACCTTCTCCACCACGCCGGCGAACTCGTGCCCCACGGTGAACGGCGGCTTGCAGCGCCCCTGCGCCCACGCATCCCACTCGTGGATGTGCACGTCGGTGCCGCAGACGCCGGCCGCCTTCACCTTGATGAGCACCTCGTGCTCGCGGTGCGTGGGGACCGGGACGTCCTTGAGGACGAAGCCTTGTGCTGCCGTTGCCTTGACCAGTGCGCGCACCGGGGACTCGTATGTTCGGGGTGTTCCTGCGAGGTGCGCGGAAATTAAACCAGCGCGGGCTTCACCGCTTCCACGCGGACGGCGCAGACCTTGAACTCGGGGATGCCGGACGGGCCGTCGAGCGCGGGGTTGGTGAGCAGGTTCGCCGCCGCCTCGCGGTAGTGCATGGGGATGAACACCTGCTTCCGCGCCACGCGCTCGGAGAGCCGCACCGCGATGCGAATGGTGTTCCGCCGCGAGGTGATCGCCACCTCCTCGCCGTCGCCCACCCCCAGCTCGGCCGCGTCGAGCGGATTGAGCTCGACCGTCGCCGTGCTCTCGCGCGCGTCGAGCGCCGTCGAGCGCCGCGTCATCGTCCCGGTGTGCCAGTGGTACATCTGGCGGCCGGTGTTGAGGAAGAACGGATACGCGGCGTCCGGCAGCTCGGCGGGCGGGAGATACGTCACCGCCGTGAGATGCGCGCGACCGTCCGGCGTGGGGAAGCGCTCGTCGAACAGGAACGCCGTCCCCTCGTGCGTCGCGTCGGGCACCGGGTACTGCAGCCCGCCCACCCGCTCGGCGAGCCGCGCATGCGAGACGCCGCGCCAGTTGGGCGTGACGCGCGCGATCTCCTCGAACACCTCGGCCGCCGTCGTATACGGCGTCGGCACGCCGAGGCGGCGCGAGAGGTCGAGGACGATGTCGAGGTCGGCGCGCGCCTGGCCCGGCGGCTCCACCGCCTTCCGCGAGAGCTGGATGCGCCGCTCGGTGTTCACGAACGTCCCGTCCTTCTCGGCGAACGACGAGCCCGGCAGCACCACGTCCGCCGCGCGCGCGGACTCGGTGAGGAAGAGGTCCTGCACCGCGAGGAACTCGAGCCCGTGGAACCACTCCTCGGCGTGCGCGACGTCGGGATCGGAGATGATCGGGTTCTCGCCCATGATGTAGAGCCCGCGCACCGGCGAGCCCTCCTTCACGATCTCGGTGACCTTGAGCCCCACCTTCGGGTCGAGGCGCTCCACCGGGATCCCCCACGCCGCCGCATACTCGGCGCGCACGGCGGGATCGTCCACGCGCCGGTAGTCGGTGAAGGCGAAGGGGATCGCCCCCATGTCGCTCGAACCCTGGACGTTGTTCTGCCCGCGGATGGGGATCATCGGCGCGCCCCAGCGCCCGATCATCCCGCAGCAGAGCATGAGGTTGAGCAGCGACGTGACGATGTCGGTGCCCGTGTGATGCTGCGTGAGCCCCATCGCCCAGAGCGTCGCCGACCTGGGGCCGCGCGCGTAGAGCTCGGCCGCCGCGCGGATGGTCGCCGCCGGCACGCCGGTGATCTGCTCGGCGACCTCGGGCGAGTAGTGCGCGACCGCCTCGCGCACCGCCTCGAACCCCGTCGTGCGCGCGGCGATGAAGGCCTTGTCCTCGAGCCCCTGCGCGAGGATGTGATGGAGCATCCCGTTGAGGAGCGCGACGTCGGTGCCGGGGATGATCTGCAGGTGATGGTGCGCCCGCGCCGCGACCTCGATCCGCCGCGGGTCGGCGACGATGAGCTTCGCGCCGCGCTTGAGGGCGCGCTTGATCGCCGCGCCGAACACCGGGTGGCTCTCGGTGGTGTTGGCGCCGAGGATGAAGATGACGTCGCTCTCGTGCTCCACCTCGCGCATGGAGCCCGACGCGGCGGAGGTGGAGATGGCGCGCTGCATCGCGCTCACCGACGAGGCGTGGCAGAGCCGCGTGCAGTGGTCGACGTTGTTGGTCCCGATGCCGGCGCGGAAGAGCTTCTGGAGGACGTAGTTCTCCTCATTGGCGCACTTGGCCGATTGGAACGTGGCGAGGCTACGCGAACCGTGCGTGTCGCGGAGGCGGGCGAGCTGCTGCGCGGTGAGCTCCATCGCCTCGTCCCAGGTCGCCTCGCGGAAGGGCGCGAACCATTCGGGAGGCGTGGCGATGCGGTCGCGCGGGTCGCCGAGTGCGGCGACCTGCGCGGACTCGGCGCCGGCGTCCACGCGGCGGCGGAACGGGTTGGTGCGCGGGCGGCGGTCCTTCGCGGCGTGGCCCTCGACCTCGACATCCACCCACGGTCCGCCGCGGCGCGGCCAGCGCGCGGCGTCGGGGTGCGCGGCATGGGCGTGCGCGGGATCGTACGACCAGACGCCCGCCGCGTCGCGCGTCCAGCCGCGGCGGATGAGCGGCGTGGTGAGCCGGTCGCGATGCAGGACGAAGTCGGTGCCGAAGCGCCCCTTCACGCAGGTGGAGCCCTCGTTGGGCGTCGCCTCCTCGATCCAGGGCGAGGTGACGCGCGCGACCTGGCCGTCGCGGACCTCGAGGTCGAGCTGGCAGCCGACGGCGCAGTAGGGGCAGACCGAGCGGACCTTGGTGGCCGGCTGTTCCATGGTGCCGGCGCGGAGCTTGGCGAGCGGGAGGATGTCGTGGATGGCGCCGGTGGGGCAGACGCGCACGCACTCGCCGCACCAGGTGCAGCCGGCGTGCTCGGGGTTGCCGTCGGCACCGACGATGATCTCGGCGTGCTCGCCGCGCTGGGCCATCTCGAGGACGCCGACCACCTGGATCTCCTCGCACGCGCGCACGCAGCGGGTGCAGAGGATGCAGGTGCTCATGTCGTGCGTGATGATGTGGTCGGTCGGCCGTTCGTCGCCGGTGCGGAGCGGGTTCTCGCCCGAGCGGCGGAGCGGGACGTCGTAGCGATGGACGAGCGCCTCGAACTCGTTGCGCGCGCGGTCCTCGGGGATCGTCTCGACGGGATAGCGCTCGAGGAGGAGCGAGAGGACGCCCTGGCGGTTCTTCACCGCGGCCTGCGACTCGGTCTGGACGACCATGCCGTCGGCGGCAGGGGTGGCGCAGGCGGGGACGAGCTTGGCGTTCCCCTCGACGGAGACGAGGCAGATGCGGCAGTTGCCGACGGTGGGGAGCTTCGGATACCAGCAGAGCGTCGGGACATCGACGCCCAAGGCGCGCGCGGCATCGAGGATGGTCGCGCCCGCGGGCGCGTCGCACTCGTGACCGTTGATGACCAGACGGGGCATGCCGAGAAACTCTCGTGGGCCAGGGGGTGTCTCAAGGATCGTGGCGCCGGTGACGAAAGGCAACGGCTACGGCTTGCGATGCGTTGACGCGAGAGCGAACATGCCCGAGATGAAGGAGCGGCCCCTTTCACCCTTCATCCTTCAGCCTTCATCCCTCGAAGAGGACCGCGTGACCGCTTCCCGAAGAGAATTCATCGGCCAGTCCGCCGCCGCGGCGGCCGCCGTCGGCCTGGCTTCAGCCGCCCTCGGTCGCCCCGCGGCGGCCCAGCCGCCCGCCGTCTTCCAGGGCGACCCCGCCCACAAGGAACTCGCCATCCGCGCGGTGGACGCCGCCAAGTCCGCCGGCGCCGACTACGCCGATTGCCGCATCTCGAGCGCCCGCTCCCAGAACATCGGCACGCGCGAGCGGCGCGTGACCAACATCGGCGACAACGAGACCTTCGGCTTCGGCGTCCGCGTCCTCGTCGGCGGCGCGTGGGGCTTCGCCGCCTCGAGCAACCTCACCCCGGACGAGGTGGTGCGCGTCGCGCGGCAGGCCGTCGCGCAGGCCAAGGCCAACCGCGCCGCGATGGTGAAGCCGCTCCAGCTCGCGCCCATCCACCATCCGCCGGTGCCCAACGGCGTCTGGCGATCGCCCATCAGGATCGATCCGTTCACCGTCGCCATCGAGGACAAGGTCGCCTACCTCCTCGACGCCAACGCCGCCGCCATGGCCGCCGGCGCGCGCTTCGTGAACTCCAACATGTTCTTCCTCAAGGACGAGAAGACCTTCGCGAGCACGCTCGGCACCGTCACGCAGCAGACGATCTTCCGCGCCCAGCCCGGCATGACGGTCACCATGACGTCGCCGGACAACCGCGACTTCACCACGCGGCAGAGCACGGACATCCAGCCCAAGGGGCTCGGCTACGAGCATGTGCTCGACAACGACATGAAGCAGCACGCCGCGCGCTGGGTGGAGGAGGCGAAGGAGAAGCTCAGCGCCAAGCCGGTGGAGGTGGGCCGTTACGACCTCATCCTGCACCCGACGCACCTCTGGCTCACCATCCACGAGGCGATCGCGCACCCGACCGAGCTCGACCGCGCCTACGGCTTCGAGGCCAACTACGCCGGCACGAGCTACCTCTCGCCGCCGGAGGAGAAGCTCGGGAAGTTCCGCATGGGCCCGAGCTTCATGAACGTCCTCGCCGACCGCTCGGCGCCGGGTTCGCTCTCCGCCTGCGGCTGGGACGACGAGGGCGTCGCCCCCGAGGACTTCCACATCGTGAAGGACGGCATGTTCGTGGACTACCAGACCACGCGCGAGCAGGCGATGTGGCTCGACTGGTGGTACAAGCAGAACGGGAAGCCCACGCGCAGCCACGGCTGCTCCTACGCGCAGACCTGGGCCGACGTCCAGTTCCAGCGCATGCCCAACGTGAACCTCATGCCCGGCGAGCGCGACCTCGTCTGGGAGGACCTCATCGCCGCGACAGACAACGGCATCGCCATCGTCGGCGACGGCTCGTTCTCCATCGACCAGCAGCGCTACAACGCGCAGTTCGGCGGCCAGCTCTTCTACGAGGTGAAGGGCGGCAAGATCACCGGCATGCTCAAGGACGTCGCCTACCAGATCCGCACGCCGGAGTTCTGGAACGCGCTCGACATGATCGGCGGCAAGCGCAGCTACGAGCTCGGCGGGGCGTTCGGCGACGGCAAGGGCCAGCCCGCGCAGTCCAATGCGGTCAGTCACGGCTGTCCGCCCACGCGACACAAGCAGATCAACGTGATCAACACCGGGAGGACCGCCTGATGCCCGCCCGGTCGCTCTACGCCATCGCCCCGCACCTCTCGCGCGCCGAGTGCGAGGCCATCACCAAGAAGGTCCTCGGCTACTCCACCGCCGACGAGTGCCGCGTCACCGTGAACAGCGGGATGCGCCAGAACACCCGCTTCGCGGTGAACCAGATCTCCACCGCCGGCGACGACTACAACGCCGCGGTCACCATCCGCGCGGTGATCGGCAAGCGGGTGGCGAACGTCACCGTGAACCGGCTCGACGACGCGTCGCTGCGCGCGGCGGTGCAGAACGCCGAGCGGATCGCGCGGCTCGCGCCCGAGGACCCGGAGCTCCTGCCGGAGCTGGGGCCGCAGCAGTACCAGGAGGCGATCAACTGGAGCGATGCGACCGCGTCGCTCGAGCCCGAGGCGCGCGCCGACGCGGTGCGCGCGATCACCGAGCCCGCGCGTCGCGCCGGGTTCATCTCCACCGGGTACATCGAGGCGAACGCCAACTCCTTCGCGATCGCCAACAGCAAGGGGCTCTTCGCCTACTCGCGGAACACCTCCACGGCCTTCACCACCACCGTGCGCACGCCCGACGGCACCGGCTCCGGCTGGGCCGGTGCGTCGGACAACGATTGGCGGCGCATCGATCCGCGGCTCCTCGCCGAGCGGGCGATCGAGAAGGCGCGGCGGTCGGTGAACCCGGTGGCGATCGAGCCGGGGCGGTACACGGTGGTGCTCGAGCCGACCGCGGTCGCGAACCTCGTGCAGCTCATCTCCGGCGCGGTGAACGCGCGCGGCGCCGACGAGGGGCGGAGCTTCTTCTCCAAGGCCGGCGGCGGAAACAAGATCGGCGAGAAGGTCGTAGACGAGCGCGTGACCCTCGTCTCCGACCCGCTCGACCCGCGCGTGCCGGCCAACACCTTCGGCGGCGACGGGATGCCGACGCAGAAGGTGACCTGGATCGAGAACGGCGTGGTGAAGAACCTCGCGTACGACCGGTTCTGGGCGCAGAAGACGGGCAAGGCGCCGGTGAACGCCGGCGGCACGCTCGCGATGCAGGGCGGGACGAAGTCGATCGAGGAACTCGTCGCCGGGACCGAGCGCGGGATCCTCGTGACGCGCTTCTGGTACATCCGTGGGGTGGACCCGCGCACGATCCTGTTCACCGGGCTCACGCGCGACGGGACGTTCCTCATCGAGAACGGCAAGGTCACGCGTCCGGTCAAGAACCTGCGGTACAACGAATCCCCCATCTTCATGCTGAACAACCTCATGGACATGGGCCGGCCCGAGCGCGTGAGCGCGTCGGAGTCGGGCGGACCGGGGCAGGCGATCATCGTGCCGCCGCTCAAGTGCCGCGACTTCAACTTCACCAGCACGAGCGACGCCATCTGATGACCGATCGCAGGGACTTCCTCAAGGCGACGGGAGCGGCGGCCGTGGGTCTGGCCATCGCCTCCCGTCCCGCCCGGGCCCACGCGGCACCGGCCCACGAACACCTCGACCGCTTCCGCAGCGGCGCGTCCAAGGAGCTCCTCCTCGACGCGATCAACGCGGCCAAGATGGCCGGCGCCAGTTACGCCGATTGCCGCATCGCGCGCTTCCAGCAGAACTTCGTCGTCACGCGCGAGCAGCAGATCATCAACGTCGTCGACACCGACACCCTCGGCGCCGGCGTCCGTGCCCTCGTGGACGGCTGCTGGGGCTTCGCCGCCACGCGCACCCTCACGCGCGACGGCGTGACCAGCGCGGCCCGCGAGGCGGTCGCCATCGCCAAGGCCAACCGCGTCGCCCGCGACCGCGCGGTCACGCTCGCGCCCACGCCGGCCTATCCCAACGCCACCTGGAAGTCGCCCTACACGACCGACCCGTTCGAGGTGCCGCTCGAGCAGAAGGTGGACCTCCTGCTCAAGGCCAACGCCGAGGCGATGAAGGTCCCCGGCGTGAAGTTCGTGAACTCGGTCCTCTTCTTCGTGAAGCAGGAGCGGCAGTTCGCGAGCACCGAGGGCTCGGTCATCGACCAGACGCTCATCCGCAGCTGGCCGCTCTTCACCGCCACCGCGGTGGCGCCGGACTTCTCCGACTTCCAGTCGCGCGCCGCCAACGAGGTCGCGCCGATGGGACGCGGCTTCGAGTACGTGCTGCAGGCCGACCTCGCCGGCCGCGCCCGCAAGTGGGGCGAGGAGGCCGCCGAGAAGCTCAAGGCCAAGCCGGTGGAGGTGGGGAAGTACGACCTCGTCCTCGCGCCGTCCAACCTCTGGCTCACCATCCACGAGTCGATCGGGCATCCGACCGAGCTCGACCGTGCGATGGGCTACGAGGCCAACTACGCCGGCACGAGCTTCATCGCGCCGCCCGAGGAGAAGCTCGGCAAGCTCCAGTACGGCAAGCCGCTCATGAACATCCAGGGGGACCGTTCGCAGGAGGGCGCGCTCGCGACCATCGGCTACGACGACGACGGCGTGAAGCCCGACGAGTTCCTCATCGTCAAGAACGGGATCTTCAACGACTACCAGACCACGCGCGAGCAGGCGCCGTGGCTCTCGAGCTGGTACGCGAGGCAGGGCCAGCAAATGCGCTCGCACGGCTGCTCGTACGCGGACAGCTGGGGGAGCGTCGCCTTCCAGCGCATGCCCAACGTCTCGCTGCTCCCGGCGGCCGACAATACGAGCTGGAACGACCTGATCGCCGGCGTGGACAACGGCATCGCGATCGTGGGCGACGGCTCGTTCTCGATCGACCAGCAGCGCTACAACGCCCAGTTCGGCGGGCAGACGTACTACGAGATCAAGGGCGGCAAGCTCGGCGGGATGCTCAAGGACGTCGCCTACCAGATCCGCACGCCCGACTTCTGGAACTCGATGGACGCGATCGGCGGCCGCGCGAGCTACGAGCTCGGCGGGTCGTTCTTCGACGGCAAGGGTCAGCCGAGCCAGAGCAACGCGGTGAGCCACGGCGCGCCGCCGGCCCGCTTCCGTCAGGTCAACGTGATCAACACCGGGAGGACCCAGTGAGCACCGCCCCCAAGAGCCTTCGGGACGCCGTGCCGGCTGGCGCGCTCCTCTCGCGCGCCGAGGCGCAGGCGATCGTCGAGCAGGTCGTGAAGATGTCCAAGGCCGACTCGATCAACGTCTCGGTCGGGACGGGGTGGACGAGCAACGTCCGCTTCGCCGACAACCAGATGAGCACCGCCGGGTCGGTGGTGGATGCGGGCATCGCGGTGCAGAGCTCGTTCGGGCCCAAGCACGCGGTGGTGACCACGAACGACCTCTCCGAGGCCTCGCTGCGCCGCTGCGTGGAGCAGTCGGAGCGGCTCGCGCGCCTCGCGCCGGACGATCCGGAGGCGATGCCGGAGCTGGAGCCGCAGCGCTACGTGGACGTGAAGGGCTACATCGACACGACGGCGAACATCCAGGCCGCCGAGCGGGCGCAGGCGGCGCTCACGGCACTGGCGCCGGCGCGGAAGGCGGGGGACATCAAGGCGGCGGGCTATCTCGTCGTCGGCGCCGGCTGCAACGCGCTCGGCAACAACAAGGGGATGTTCGCGTACCACCCGAGCACGAGCGTGAACTACACGCTCACCGTGCGCACGACGGACGGGACGGGCTCGGGGTGGGCCGGCGCCGATCATCCGGATTGGAAGCAGATCGACTTCGAGAAGGTCTCGCTGCGCGCGATCGACAAGGCGCGCACGTCGCGCAATCCGCAGGCGATCGAGCCGGGGCGCTACACCGTGATCCTCGAGCCGCAGGCGGTGGGCGACCTCGTGCAGCTCGTCGCCGGCTATGCGGATGCGCGCCTCGCCGACGAGGGGCGATCGCCCTTCGCGAAGCAGGGCGGTGGTAACAAGGTCGGGGAGAAGATCGTCGATGAACGGGTGACGCTCTACTCGGATCCGTCCGATGCGCAGCTGCTCACGCAGCCGTTCGACGGCGAAGGACTCCCGATCGCGCGGCAGGTATGGCTCGAGAACGGCGCGTTGAAGCAGCTGCAGTACTCGCGCTTCTGGGCGAAGAAGCAGGGGAAGGTGCCGACGGGCGGCACGACGTCGCTGAAGATGCAGGGCGGATCGGCGTCGATGGACGAGATGATCCGGAGCACGCAGCGGGGCATCCTGGTCACCCGTTTGTGGTATTTGCGCGAAGTCGATCCACGCACCATTCTTTATACGGGCTTGACGCGGGACGGAACTTTCCTTATTGAAGAGGGAAGAATTTCGCGTCCGATTCGCAATCTGCGGTTCAACGAGTCGCCGCTGTTCATGCTCAACAACCTCGAGATGCTCGGTACGGCAGAGCGGCTCGCAGGGACGGAAGCCGGTGGAGCGGTGGTGATGCCGGCGATCAAGGTCCGAGATTTCAACTTCACCAGCCTCTCCGAGGCTGTCTGATCCACCCGCCGCGATGCTCCATTCGGTACGCGGCGGTCCAAGATGCGGCGGTCGTTCGATCGTCGCATGACCCACCGATCCACCGGGGGATCGGCAGGGACGAACCCCTCCTTTCCAGGAGATAGTACCATGGCTGCCAAGAAGAAGACTGCGAAGAAGGCCACCAAGAAGAAGGCCGCGAAGAAGAAGTAAGCTGTTGCTCCACACAACAAAGGGATCGGCGCTCTGCGCCGGTCCCTTTGTTGTTATCGGGATGAAGGTCGAAGGAGGAAGGTTGAAAGCGATCGCGCGCACGAAAAAAGGGGCGCCCGTACGGGCGCCCCCCTTTCATCCTTCAGCCTTCATCGCCCCATCACGCTGCCCGATTCGCCCCCGCAAGCACGACTTCCGGCGCTTCCTCCGGCCCCGGCCACCACTCATACGCCCAGAAGCGCGGCTGCGCCTCGGTGCGGTTGCCGCTCGAGATGACGATGCCGATCGGCTCCTGTTCCACCTGAGCCTGCGCGATCCGATCCATGGACTCCTCCGTCCGACTACCTAATAGGTGGGGGCGCGAAAGGCGCTCCCTATGCCAGTAGGACGTCGCACGTTGGGTGCCAGTTTCCTCGCGGCGTAACCATCATATCCCACAACGGGTTAGGGTCACCCGCGTCCGGCGCGGATGACCCTGTCGTCGCACTCTGACACGAGCCGGAACGCTTCCGGTGTGTCATTCCAATACAAGACCGGCCGCGTCACATCGCGACTCACATCGCGCCTCACATGAGCGGCTTCTTCGCCATGAAGGTCCGCGAGGCCCCCGGTTCGGGCACCATGGAGATCTCCCAGCCGTCGTACCGCTTCCGCAGTTCCTCCTCGGTGAGCACCTGCTGGCCGGCGATGAGCGTCTCGATGAGGTGCACGCCGCCGTCGGTCGTCGAGTGCTGCAGCAGCTGGAAGACCTGCTCGCGCTCGAACACCGAGAGGCCGGCGAAGGCCGCGGGGGTGCAGATCACCGCGGCGATCGGTCCATCGGGACTGAAGCTCACCAGGTCCGCGACGAAGCCGCGCACCTTCTCGGTGAGCCCCGCATCCTGCGCCGCGCGCAGCACGCGATTGACCACCGCCTGCTCGGGCTCGATCGCCGTCACCTCGCAGCCGTTGGCGGCGAGGTAGAGCGCCGACCCTTCCACGCGCGCGCCGGCCACCACGACGGAAGGCGAGGTCCCCGCGATGCGCGGGATGGCCTGCGTGAGCGGCGTGTCGTGCCGCAGGCCCCAGTGCTCGGGCCGCCGCAGCTCGTTCGCGTTCTTCTCGCGCCGCCGGCGCCAGGTGTCGTACGAGGGGATGCGCAACCGCGCCACGATGATCCGGTCCACCTCGTCGGCGAGCATCACCTCGCGCATCCCGATCTGCGCCCCCTCGTCCAGTGCGCGCGCCGCTTCCGTCGCGATGCCGTGCAGCACCGCCGTCGGGACCGAGATCTTGTAGTCCTCGACCTCGCGCTCCAGGTACTGCTGGTACTCCTGGCGGAGCGAGCGGGCCGATTGGCGACTGGCCATGGGGGAGGGTGGGGGACGTTGCAAGGTAACGGTACGAAGGAGCGAGGAGCGAGGGGAAGGAGCGAGGATGCAGAGGGGAAGGGGGAGGGGAGAGAGGAAGGGGAGAGCGAGAGGGTCCTCTTCCCTCCTGCTTCCACTTCGCCTTCTCCCTTTCCCTCGAGCCTTTCCCTTTCCCTCGCTCCTCGCTCCTTCGTGCAGCACTATTCCGTTCATGCCCGAACTACCCGAGGTCGAGTTCGCCGTCCGCCAGCTCCGGCGCGTCATCCGCGGTCGCCGCATCACGGCGCTGCGCGCGCATCACCGCGCGCAGGCGCGCACGCTCACGCCGGCCGTCGTGCGCCGCTGCGTGGGGCGCGCCGTCGCCGACGTCACGCGGCGCGGGAAGCATCAGCTCCTCCATCTCGACGACGGGGCGACGCTGCTCGTGCATTTCCGGCTCGATGGGGACTGGGTCGTCTCGGCGGCCGCCACTGCGCTGCCGAAACACGCGCGCGTCTCCTTCGACCTGTCGGCCACCCGCGGCGCCGACCGGCGCGCGTCGCTCACCGATCCGCGCGCGCTCGCCACCATCACCTATCACGCGCCCGGCAAGCCTCCTGCCCTCGACCTCGGTCCCGAGCCCGAGGACCCGGCGGTGACGGCGGAATGGCTCCACGCGCGATTCTCGGCGAAGCGCGGCCCCATCAAGCCGCTCCTGCTCGATCAGCGCCTGCTGGCCGGCATCGGCAACATCTACGCGCAGGAAGCCTGCTGGCGAGCGAAGCTCGATCCCGCCACCCCCGCGCAGGCCCTCTCCCTCGCGCAGGTGAAGCGCCTCCTCGTCGCGATCCGCGGCGCGCTCGCGGACGGTCACGTGAACGCGGGCCGGTACCACCAGGGCACGCGCCCCATCCCGTTCAAGGTCTACGATCGGGACGGCGAGCCGTGCATGCGGTGCGGCGCGCCGATCATTCGCATCACGCAATCGGGGCGGGGGACCTACCTGTGCCCGACGTGTCAGCGCGAAGGAGCGAGGAGCGAGGGGAAGGGGAAGGGGCGAAGGAAAGGGGCCAAGTCCAAGCGCTGAGGTGAAGGGCCCTCCCTCTCGCACTTGGCCGCTCGCCCCTCTCCCTTTCCCTCTCTCGATTTCCTCTTCCCCTCGCTCCTCGCTCCTTCACTCCCCAGCTTCGAGCAGCGCCCCCTTCAGATATCCCGTCTCCGGAATGGTGACCACCTCCGGATGATCCACCGGCTGCCCCGTGATCTGCCTCAGGATCATGCGCCGCCCGCTGTCAGCCGCCGCCTCGCCGAGCATCGCGAGGAACTGCGCCTTCCCGACGTGATACGAGCAGCTCGCCGTGTAGAGCATCCCGCCCGGCGCGAGGAGGCGCATCGCGCGCAGGTTGATGTCCTTGTAGCCGCGCAGGGCGCCGTCGATCGACCCGCGGTTCTTCGCGAAGGCCGGCGGGTCGAGCACGATCGTCTCGTACCGCGCCCCGCGCCCCTCCTCGGCGCGCAGGAAGTCGAACGCGTCCGCCTCCACACCGGTGATGTTGGTGAGGCCGTTGAGCGCCGCGTTCTCCGCCGCGCGCGCGATCGCCGCGCCGGAGGCGTCCACCGCGGTCACCGTCTCCGCGCGCCGCGCGAGATGCAGGGCGAACGAGCCGTGGTAGCTGAAGACATCGAGCGCGCGGCCCCGCGCGACGCTCGCCGCGAGCACCCGCGCCTCGCGCTGGTCGAGGAAGGCCCCCGTCTTCTGCCCCGTCCGCGGCGCCGCGAGGTACTTCACCCCGTGCTCCCGCACCTCGATCGTGTCGGGGACGGTGCCGTGCAGCAGCTCCACGTCGCGCCCCAGCCCCTCGCGGCCGCGGACGCTCGCGTCGTTGCGCGCGAGGATCCCCTCCGGCTGCACGAGCTGCACCAGCGCCTCGACGATCTCGGCGCGATACGCCTCGAGCCCCGCCGAGAGGAGCTGGACGACGAGCCAGCGGTCGAAGCGATCCACGACGAGCGAGGGGAGGCCATCGCCTTCGCCATGCACGTAGCGGCACGCATTGGTCTCGCCGTCGAGCAGCCCGCCGCGCCGCGCGATCGCCGCGCCGATCCGCTCGCGCCACCAGGCGAGGTCGAGCCGCGTGCCGAGCTGCCGCGACACGAAGCGCAACGAGATCTCCGAGCCGGGACTCCAGAGTGCCGTCCCCACCGGGCGCCCCTGCTGGTCGGTGACGCTGATCGCCCCCGGCGCAGCGTCAGGCGTGCCGACGACGTCGGAGCGGAAGACCCAGGGATGGCCCTGAGCCCAGCGTCGCGCACCGCGCAACGAGATGATACCCGTATTCCTCATCCCTTGAATCTAGGCGGCGGAGCGAAGGAGCGAGGAGCGAGGGAAAGAGAAAGGACCAAGGGGAAGCGGGAAGCCGAAGGGGAAGCGAGCAGGGGAAGCGCCCTCCCCCTTTCCCCTCTCCCTCACCGCTCCCCCCCCCTTTCTCTTCTTCCTTTCCCTTCCCCTCGCTCCTCGCTCCTTCGCATGGACATCGGCGGGAACGCGCGACACTATTGTGTTCGTGTCAGCTCCCCTCCGCCTCCGCTCCGTCCGCGCCGTCCGTGGCGCGACCACCGTCACCGCCGACGAGCCCGAGCTCATCCGCGAGGCGGTCACCGAGCTGCTCGAGGCGATCCTCAACGACAACGACATCGTCCCCGCCGACGTCGTCTCGGCGGTCTTCACCGCGACGCACGACCTGGTGAGCGAGTTCCCGGCGCATGCGGCGCGGCTCTTCGGGTGGAACGACATCCCGCTGCTCTGCGCGCAGGAGCTGCCGGTGACCGGGGCGCTGCCGCGCTGCATCCGCGTGATGATCCACGCCGAGACGCGGCGGCTGCGGAGCGAGATCCGGCACGTCTACCTGCGCGACGCGGTGCTGCTCCGCGCGGATCTGCTCGCCGACTGACGCGGCACGAGGGCCCTGGAGACGATGGCACGCCGGTGACGGCGTCGCGCTCCTGGCCGGGATCCAGCAGGGAACGGCAACCGATCACCACAGAGGGCACAGAGCACACAGAGAACTGCGGAGAGGTGCTTTTCAAGAGAAAAGGCAGTGCTCCGCCGTTCTCTGTGCCCTCTGTGCCCTCTGTGGTGAACGCCGTTGCCGTACCGCTTGGGGGCGCCTGCGGGCGCTACTCGGGCGAGGGCGGCCGCACCTGCGCGAGCGAGTCGTACGCCGAACGCGGCAAGCCGAGCACCCGCAACGCCGAGTCCACATCCGCCTGCGCCCGTCGCGCGCGCTCGGCCGAGTCGGGGCGGGGCATGGAGCGCACCATCGCGATCGCCGCGAGATGCTCGCGGTAGGTCGTACGGAACTCGTGCCGCCCGTCGGGGCGCGCGACGAAGAACTTGTACGGCACGTTCGCCGGGAAGAGCGACGCCTCGATGCTCGACGCGCCGGGTGACGCGATGGGGCCCGGCGGCAGTCCCACGCGGCGATAGGTGTTGTACGGCGACTCCACCTTGAGGTCGCGGTAGAGCACGCGCCCCGGGCGCTTCTTCTGCGCGTACTGCACCGTGGGGTCCGCCTGCAGCGGCATGCGGATGCGCAGGCGGTTGGAGTAGACCGCCGCCACGAGCGGACGCTCCTCGCCGCGGCGGACCTCCTTCTCCACGATCGACGCGAGCGTGAGGAGCTGGTGCCGTGACATCTTCAGCTCGGCGAGCCGCGCGTTCCAGTCCGGCTTCCACACCTGCAGGAAGCGGTTCACCATCAGCTCCACCGCCTGGTGCGCCGTCGTCCCGCCGGGGAAGTCGTAGGTGTCGGGGAAGAGATAGCCCTCGAGCGTCTCGGTCCCGAGCGGCGCCTCCACGCGCTGCAGCAACAGCGTGTCGCGCACCGCGACCTCGAGCGACTCCGCGGGGATCTCGAGCCCCTTCGCGATGGCGGGGATGATGTCCCAGAGCGGCCACCCTTCGGGGATGGTCACGCGGTTCATGATGCCCTTGCCCTCGCGCAGGGCGAGGAGCACCTCGTTCCAGCTCGAGCCGCGCCGGATGAGATAGGTGCCGTAGCGGATGGAGCGGTCGAGCCCCCGCTTGGAGGCGTAGAACCCGAACGCGCGCGGATGGTCGACGATGCCGTGCGCCGCGAGCGAGTCCGCCGCCTCGCGGAAGGGCGAGCCCTGGCGGATGGTGAGCGTCACGCGCGTCTGGTCGCGGTTGCCCATGAGGTCGAGCAGCAACGGCACGAACGGCAACAGCAGCACGACGATGACCGCCGAGCCGATGAGCACCCGATTCACCCGGAGCTTAGCCATCACGCGAATCCATCATCTCGAGGGCGGTGCGCAGGAGGATCGCCGCGGCGAGCGCATCGACGTCACCCTTCCGTCCCCGCGTGGAGCCTTCCATCTCCTTGATGGCGCGGAGCGCCGCCGCGGTGCTGAAGCGCTCGTCCACCATCTCCACCGGGTGCCCGGTGCGCGCGCCGAGCTCCACGCCGAGGCGTCGCGCCTCGGCGGCGCGGGGCGTGTCCTCGCCCTGCTCGTCGAGCGGCAACCCGATGACGAAGCCCTCGGCGCCGAGTTCGGTGGCGCGGGCGAGGAGGGCGGTGAGCGGCGGACGCTTGCCGGCGCGGCGTTCGACATGGCCCGCGGGCGACGCGATCATGCCGAGGGAATCGCTCACCGCGATCCCCACGCGACGGTCGCCCAGGTCGACCGCCATCCATCGCCGCTGCCGCGTCGCCGCGCCGCTCGCCATCACGCGCCCTCCGCCATCCGCTGGAAGAACTCCTCGTTGGTCGCCGTCTGTTGCAACCGGCGGATCACGAAGTTCGTCGCCTCGTCGGGGGCCATGTCGCCCACGAAGTGGCGCAGGAGGAAGATGCGGTTCCGCTCCTTCTCCGTCAGGAGGAGTTCCTCCTTGCGCGTCCCCGACTTGCCGATCTCGAAGGCCGGGTAGATGCGGCGGTTCGCGATGTCGCGGTCGAGCACGATCTCCATGTTGCCGGTGCCCTTGAACTCCTCGAAGATCACCTCGTCCATGCGCGAGCCGGTGCTCACGAGCGCGGTGGCGACGATGGTGAGCGAGCCGCCGCCGTCGATGCGCCGCGCCGCGCCGAAGAAGCGCTTGGGCTTCTCGAGGGCCTTCGCGTCCACGCCGCCCGAGAGGATCTTGCCGGACATGGGCGTCATCGTGTTGTGCGCGCGCGCGAGGCGCGTGATCGAGTCGAGGAGGATCACCACGTCCTGCTTCGATTCCACGAGCCGCTTCGCCTTCTCGATCACCATGTCGGCCACCTGCACATGCCGCTTGGCGTGCTCGTCGAACGTCGACGCGATCACCTCGGCGGTGGGGCAGCTCGCCATGAAGTCGGTGACCTCCTCGGGGCGCTCGTCGATGAGCAGCACGATGAGCTTGATCTCCGGGTGGTTCTCGGCGATCGCGTTCGCCATCCGCTGGAGGAGGATCGTCTTGCCCGCGCGCGGCGGCGCGACGATGAGCCCGCGCTGTCCCTTGCCGAGCGGGGCGATGAGGTCGGCGAGGCGCATGGAGAGTCCGCCGCTCTTGGACTCGAGGCGGATGCGCTGGTCGGGATAGCGCGGCCGCAGCGCGTCGAACGTCACGCGCCCCTTGATCGCCTCCGGCGGCTGGCCGTTCACCGACTCCAGTTCCAGCAGCGCGAGGAACTTCTCCCAGTGCTTCGCCGGGCGGACGGGGCCGCGGATGGTGTCGCCGGTCTTCACGCCGTAGCGCCGCACCTGCGTCTGCGAGACGTAGATGTCGTCGCTCCCAGCGAGGTACGAGTGGTCGGGGCTGCGCAGGAAGCCGTGGCCCTCGGGCACCAGCTCGAGCGTCCCCTCGGCGACGAGGGTGTCGCCCCGCGCGAGCAGGGCCAGCTCGATGGGCACGAGCAGTTCCGGCCCACGCAGCTCGGCGTGGGCGGTGACGCCGAGTTCGTCGGCCAGTCGGTGCAGCTCGGCCGCGGACTGACGGCGGAGGGAGACGAGGTCCACGCGAGGGAGGGGGAGGTGCTCAGGGCCGCCGGCCCGCGCGACAGGGGGCGCGGGAGGGGAGTCGGGGGCTGGCCCGGGTGAGGAACGGGAGCATGCGCAAGGCGGGATTCGAACCCACGACCTCTGCCTCCGGAGGGCAGCGCTCTATCCAGCTGAGCTACTCGCGCGAACCGGGAAATGTAGCCGGGGGACCGGGCTCCGGGTAGGCCGCGGAGGAGGTTCCCTGACACCCCGTCGGGGGGTGGATGGATGCGGGAAACCCCGACCCGCCCTATCGTATGCGGAGTCGAGGGGCGCAAATCCCCGTCGGCCCGCTCTTTCCCCCTTGTCGCCAGGAGCCGTGGATGCCCACCCCTTTCGCTGCGATCGATGCCGAGACCATCGCCGCCCTCAACAAGGGCGATGAGTCCGCACTCGAGCGGATCTTCCGTTCGCACTTCGACGTGCTCGTCGAGCGCGCGCATGAACGCCTCACCGACGAGAAGGCCGCGGCGCCGCGCCTCGTGGCCGGCGTCGTCCGCGCCGTCTGGGACGAGCGCGCCGCGTTCAAGAGCAGCGGCGAGATCGAGGGCTTCATCAATGAGGAGCTGCGCAACCGGGCGCGCGCGATCCGGTCGCGGCTCGCGGCCGTGCACCGCTTCGAGAAGACCGAGGGCGTGAAGCCGCTCGAGAGCCATGCGGCCCCCACCGCCGACCAGCTCTGGGCCGAGATCGCCACGGCCCTCCACCAGCCGGTGGTGGACCCGGCGACCGCCGCGAAGGAGCGCCGCGCGCATCTCGCGCACGAGGCCGCCGGCCACATCGCCGGGGTCGCCAAGCCCCGCAACTGGAAGGTGCCGGCCGCCCTCGCCGTCGTCGGCGCGGTCGCGCTCTACTTCGCGTATGGCTCGGTGATGCAGTCGTCGCAGGCGTCGCTCGTCACCTCGCTGCTCCAGGCGAGCAACGCGCCGACCGTGAACTCGCGCCCCGGCCAGCTCGGCACCTTCGCCCTCGCCGACAGCAGCGTCGTGCGCCTCGGCGCCGACAGCCGGCTGATCCGCGTGGCGAACTTCGGACGCGAGCACCGGACGGCGCTCGTCACCGGCACCGCGGCGGTGACGATCGGGAAGGGGAGCACGCTCCCGTTCGAGATGCGCGCCGGTGGCGCGGCGGTGACGGCGGCGGCCGGTGAGCTCGCGGTGCGCGACTTCGCCGACGAGCCGTTCGCCCTCGTGCAGGCGCGCTCGGACGGCGTGGGCGTGAAGATCGGCAAGACCGAGCGGGCGCTGAAGGCGGGCGAGACGATCGTCATCGGCCGCGACTCGACGCTGCGCGACGCGACCGCCGACGAGGCCGCGACGGCGTTCAGCTGGCTCGACGGCAAGCTCGTCGTGAAGGAGGTCTCGGTGCGCGACGCGATGAAGACGCTCTATCGCTGGTACGCGCTCGACATCGCCATCCGCGACAGCGTGGTGCTCGATCGCATGGTCTCGCTCGAGGTGCCGATCGACTCGTCGCAGGCGGCGATCGCCGGCATGGAGCGCGGCGCCGAGCTCCGGTTCGAGTGGGACAAGGAGCGGATGACGTTCCGCGACGCGGCGAAGAAGAAGCCCTGAGACCGCCGCGCGCGCCGACGGCCTCCGCCCACGCGGGCGGGGGCCGTCGTGCGTCGGTCCCCCTGTTGGCGCGCTCAACGGACCGTCGCGCGACAGCGTAGGCCTCTCGACCACTCACGATGTCCGACGCCTCCTCGCCTCGTCTCCTGCTCCTCGGCACCGCCGCCGTCGTGTCGATCTACGCGGCCGGCCACGCGCGCACGCGCGCGGCGGCGCTGCGGCTCGAGGCGGAGGATGCGGCGCGGCAGCGGCCCGTGTTGGTGCCGCGGCCGATCGCCGACACCTTGGCCAGCACGCCGGTGGCGGCGCCCAGTGCTGCGCCGAGCGCCGCGCCGGTCGAAGTCCCGGTCGAAGCCCCGGTCGCGGCCGCCGTCCCCGCGAGCGCGACGCGCGCGACGGCGAAGGCGCGCACGGACACCGTCGCGACCACGGCGCCCGTCGAGTCCGTCCCGACCGCCGCGTCGCCCGTTGTCGCGGCGGCACCGCCGCCGGACGCACCGCCCGCGTCGCCTCCGCCCGCCGACACCGTCACCGCTCCCGCCGCCCCTGCGGCCTCCAAGTGGCGTGACGGCACTTACACCGGCTGGGGCGACTCGCGGCACGGCAGCATCGAAGCGACCGTCGTCATCCGCGCCGGTCGCATCGCCGACGCCTACATCAGTCGCTGCCTCACGCGGTACTCCTGCTCGTGGATCGATCACCTCCAGATCCAGGTCGTCGATCGTCAGGGCCCAGAGGTGGACTTCGTCTCCGGCGCGACGCAGAGCGTGAACGCCTTCTACTACGCCGTCGTCGAGGCGCTCAAGGTCGCCGCGCGGCCGTGAGTACCGCCGTGAGCACGATCGAACGGGTCCGGCCGGCGATGGGGACCACGGTCTGCCTGCGCGTCGTCGGCGACGCGCACGCTGCCGTGCGCGCCATCGGCGAGGCGCACGCTGCCGTGCGCGCCATCGGCGAGGCGTACGCCTGGTTCGGTCAGGTCGAAGCGTCGTGCAGCCGGTTCGATGCATCGAGCGAACTCTCGCGCGTCGTCGCCGCGGGCGGCGCGCCGGTCGCGGTGAGTCCGCTCCTCTTCGAGCCGTTGCGTTTCGCGCTCGCGGTGGCCGAGTCGAGCGGCGGGGCGTTCGATCCCACGGTGGGGGCGGCGATGCTGGCGCGCGGGCATGATCGCGCCTGGCGCGACGACGCCCGCGTGCCGCGGGTCGCTCCGACGGACGCAACGGACGCAACGGACGCGGCGGCCGTGCAGGGCGACACGCCGACCTGGCGCGACGTGATCCTCGACGCCGAGCGCCGCACGGTGCGACTCGCGCGCCCACTCGCGCTCGATCTCGGCGCGGTGGCGAAGGGACTCGCCGTGGACCTCGCGGCGCGCGCGCTCAGCGGCGCGGACGGCGTCACCGGGTTCGTGATCGACGCGGGCGGTGATCTCCTCGCCGCGGGCCACGCGGAGGACGGAGCGCCGTGGCGCATCGGCGTGCGGCATCCGCGGCAGGCGGACGCGCTCCTCGAGACCCTCACCGTGCGCGACGCGGCGGTCTGCACGAGCGGCGACTACGCGCGCCCGCTCGCCGACGGCGCGACGCATCTCGTCGATCCGCGCACGGGGCGTCCCGCAGGAGGCATCGCGAGCGCGACGGTGATCGCGCCGCAGGCGATGGTCGCCGATGCGCTCGCGACCGCGGCGGCGGTGCTCGGCGCCGAGGCGGGCATCGCGTTCCTCGAGGCACAGGGCGTGGAGGGGCTGCTCGTCACCGCCGCGCAGCAGCGACATGCGACGCGAGGCTGGACGTCGCACGCGGTGGCGGCCTGAGGATGCAGGCATTCCGCCGCTGGCTCCGCACGCCGAAGGGGATCTTCGCGCTGATGCTGCTCGCCTGCACCGTGCCCGCGGCGTCGGTCGCCGGGTGGCGGCTCGTCACGCCAGGGCTCGCCGCCGCGATCCTCACCGCCGGCGCGCTCGATGCGCCGCTGTTGCGCTGGCGGCGCGGGAAGTGGACGCTGCCCGACGGCGCGCTCCTCACCGGGTGGCTCGTTGCGCTCGTGTTGAGCCCGCACGAACCGTGGACCCACGCGGCGATGACGGCGGCGCTCGCGATCGGCGCGAAGCACGTCTGGCATGCGGGGCGCGCGAACGTGCTCAATCCGGCCGCGGCCGGACTCGTCGTGTCGTACCACCTGCTCGACACCGGCCAGAGCTGGTGGGGCGCACTGCCCGAGCTGAGCGCCTGGTGGATCGCGCTGCTCCTCGTGCTCGGCGCGATCATGGCGCAGCGGCTGCACAAGTCGGTCGCGGCGCTCGTCTTCCTCGGCGCCTGGTTCGCCTGCGCGACCGTCTTCGCGTACGTCGGCGATCCGGTCGCGGTGGTGGAGATCTTCCGTGCGCCGGACCTGCATGCCGCGCTCTTCTTCGCCGCGTTCATGCTCACCGACCCGCCGACGTCGCCGCCCAAGCCGCGCGACCAGGTCGTCTTCTCGCTCCTCACCGCGGGGGTGGCGTTCGCGGTGCTCATGCTCGTGGGCGCGGCGTACTTCCTGCTCGCCGGCGTGCTCGCGGCCAATGCGTGGGAAGGATGGCGAAAGCATCGGCTGCGGCGGGCGCATCGGCCCGTGGCTGTCACGATCTGACAGCACCGCCCGGCGGCGTGGTGGCCGGGTCCGTGCCCGACGGCCATATTCGCCATCATGCCCATTCGCCCCTTCCGTGCTCCCCTGCTCGCGGGCGCCCTGCTCGCGGGACTCGTCGCCTGTGGTGGCGGCTCGACCGAACCGGCGTCGGTCGCGACGGTGGAGATCACCGCCCCCGCACCGACGCTCTTCGTGGGACCGGCGGGAGGCCAGACGGCGCAGCTCGCGGTGGTCACGAAGGCGGCGAACGGGACCGCCCTCCCGGGGCGCGTCGTCGCGTGGGGGAGCCAGCAGCTCGGCGTCGCCACGGTGAGTACGACCGGGGTCGTCACCGCCGTCTCGCTCGGCACTGCGCAGATCACCGCGACCTCGGAAGGGAAGACCGGTTCCATCACCATCACGGTGGCGTCGGTGCCGGTGTCCACCGTGGCCGTGACGCCCGCGACGCCCTCCGCGTTCGTGGGCACGACGGTGCAGCTCAGCGCCGAACCGCGTGATTCGACCGGCGCGGCGCTCACGGGACGCACCGTCACCTGGAGCAGCGCCGACCTCTCGCGCGCGACCGTCTCGCCGAGCGGGCTCGTCACCGGCGTCGGTGCCGGGCCGGTGAACATCACCGCGACGAGCGAGACGCGGACCGGCGTGGTGAGCGTGACCATCAACGCCGCCGCCGGCCCGGTGCTCTCGACGGTGACGCCGTCCACGCTCGTGCCGGGGACCGTCGTGACGCTCGACGGCACCGGCTTCGACCTCCTCCCCGCGAACAACACGCTGCGCGTCGCGGGGACCGTGGTGCCGGTGCTCAGCGCCAGCGCGACCGCGCTGACCTTCCGCGTGCCCTGCATGAACAGCGGGACCGTCGCGCTGCAGGTGACGGGGCCGTCCGGTCCCGGGACCGTGCTCAACGCGCCGCTCGCCGTCACGCAGCGCACGCTCGCGGTGGGCCAGGCGATCGTCCTGCAGAGCGACGCCGAGAGCGCGTGCAACGAGCTCACCAACGTGGGTGGCACGGCGCGGTACTTCATCGCCGCGTTCAGCATGGGGACCACGGCGAACACGCTCATCGACGTGGAGCTCTCCGGCAATCCCGCGGCGGCGGCGGTCGCCGCGGCGATCGCGAACGTCACCGCCAATGCCACCGCGACCGCCGCGCCGCCCTCGCGCGCGCAGGCCGATCGCGACCGGGCGCACTTCGAGCATCTCGAGCGGGAGCGCGCGCTCTACGCCTCGCTGCGGGCGCAGGGGCTCGACCGCGTGCCGCCCAAGCGCGCGGGACGGCCGCGTCTCGTCGCGCCGCCCGTCGCCGGCGACATGCGCACGCTCCACTTCAACTTCAGTTCGTGCTCCGACTCGACGAACATCATCCGGGCCCGCGCCATCCGCGTGGGGACGCATGCCGTGGTGTGGGAGGATTCGGCGAACACGCTCGTCGCGGCGAACGTCCCCGAGCTCGCGGCGGCCTATGCGCGCATGGGCGAGGTCTTCGACCGCGACCAGTACGAGACCGTCCGCACCTACTTCGGCGACCCGATCCGTCGCGACCTCGATGATGACGGGCTGCTGCACATGGTCTTCACGCAGAAGCTCAACGGCACCGGCGCTGCCGCGTACGTGACGAGCTGCGACATGGTCGTGCGCCAGGCGGCCACGGCCGGCGGCAACTACGGCGAGTACTTCTACGGGACCGTCCCCACCACGGCGACGCCGAACGTCAACAGCACCGCGAGCCCCGACGGCTGGTACGCGTTCATGAGCCGCACCGTCGTGCACGAGGTGAAGCACATCGCCTCGCTCTCGGCGCGCTTCGCCAATGGGTCGCCCACCTTCGAGAGCTCGTGGCTCGAGGAGGGCACCGCCCGCCACGCCGAGGAGGTCTGGGTGCGCGACTCGCTGCATCGCGTCGCGTGGAAGGCCAACACCGGCTACGGCACCGCGGCGGGCAACGGGCTCTTCTGCGACTTCAACCTGGCGAACGCCTCGTGCGTGGCGAACGATCCGTTCCGCCGTCCCACGTGGGGGATGCGACGGCAGCTGAACGAGATCCTGCCCAAGCTCCAGGATCCCGCCGGGTGGTCGCCGTACGGCGACGGCACCGGCCAGTCGGGCTCGGTCTTCTACAACACCACCTGGTCGTTCGTGCGCTGGGCCGCCGACCGGTACGGCACGAGCGACGCGGCCTTCCTCACCGCGCTCACGCAGTCGAACACCAACGGCCTCACCAACCTCGCCGGCGTGACCGGCGCGACGACGTCGCAGCTCGTCGGTGCGTGGGGGCTCGCGCTCATCGCGGACGACTACCCGGGGCTCGCGAGCCCGTCGCCCGACGTGCAGTTCCCCACCTGGAACCTGCGCGACATCTATGCGGGACTGAACGCGGATCCGGCGTGGTCCGGCCGGTTCAACACGCCGTATCCCGTCGCGCGCACGGCCGTGAGCTATGGGTCGTTCACCGTCACGCGCACCGGGTTGCGCGGGGGTGGCCATCTGTTCGTCGAGATCCTCGGCACGCAGTCCGCGCCGCAACTGCTCGTGCTGCGCGGGCCGTCGGGCGCGGCGCTCAGCCCGTTGGCGCGGCTCGCGATCGTGCGCGTGCAGTGATCATGTCGCGCGGGGCGTGGGCGCTCCTCGCGTGCGGCGTCGCGCTCGGCGGCTGCGCGCGGCGCGCCGAGGTCGGTGTCGGGGTCGGTGTCGAGGTCGGCGTGACGGATGGGCGCTCGGCACCGTCGCGGGCGCCCGCGACCGACACCCTTCGCGGGACGGTGCGCCTGGTGGGGAGCGAGCCCGGCCTGCTCGTGCTCGAGGCGACGACCGGCGCCGTGTCCGACGTGACCGGCGCATCGCTCGACGCGCTGCGCGCCGCCGAGGGGCTCGAGGTGATGCTCGTCGGCCGCGCGGGTGCGCCGACGGGCCTGACGCCGTCGCGCATCGGGTTCGAGGTCGTGCGCTTCGCCGTGCGCCGCGCGGCCGGCGTGCCGGCGATCGACGGCATCCTCGTGCGCACGGGCGAGTCCTACGCGCTGCGCCTCGTGGATGGCACGGTCGTGCCGCTCACGTACACGCCCGAGGGCTTGCGCGGTGCGGTGGGCGCGCGGGTGTTCCTGGCCGGTCCGCTCGACGACGCGCCGCGCGCCTACGGCGTGCTCGCCGCCGCGCCCTGACGCGTCAGCCTGGCGCCTGAGCGCGCGTCAGGGCGCGTGCCGGTCCCGCTCCGCGAAGCTCCGCAGCGCCGCCAGCCCGCGCGAGGTGCGCGAGGCACTCGACGCCTCGTCCCGCCAGCCCTCGGTGGAGAGCGCGAGCAGGTCTGAACGCGTGGGCTGCAGGTGCCCCAGCGAATGCCGGGAGAAGCTCCGCTCGGCGATGGGCTCGTCGAGCAGCACGATCACGCCGGCGTGCCGCGGATCGCGTTCGATGCGCGCGAAGGTGCGCCGGACGGCCTCCGGTTCGCCCTCGAGGCACTGCATGAAGTTCCCGTCGCGGTGCAGCAGCACGCCGGTGATGCCGTCGCGCGCATTGTTGCGGCGCGACGTCGCGAGGAGCAGCTCGAGGTCGGTGTCGTGCAGCTCGATCGCGGCGTGGCTGACGTAGACGATGGTGAGCAGGCCGGGCATGTGCGGGCGAGGGTGGGGCGACGCGCCCGTATGCTAGGGACGGTGCCGGAATGCTGCAGTCGGGCGAATCCCGGACGGGAATGCCCTGACGCGATTCGTGAACCAACTCGGCGAGCAGGGGCACAAATGCCTTGAACGCCCGCGGCAGAATGCATCGGCTCGAACTACCTGTACATCAGTGCCCATCGGCTAGTGATCGCGATTGAGGCGACGAGGCGGCTGCTCGGCGTGGCGTGGATCGAAGCGCAGACCATTGCTCCGAAGCTGGTCCATACCGCCGTCCAAGCTGCGGTGCGCCGGTGACGGTGGTTAGGACGGAGGTCCCTCGGAGTACTGCACCGACGTCTAAGGGAAGCGTGGCGAGGCTTCCGCGGACCGGTTGATCTCGGGTCTATCAAGAGCGGAAAGTGAAACTGTTGATACGGTTCTCGGACGGGGGCATTCTGCGAGGTCGGGAACCAGAGGCGGATTTAGCAGCGATTCGAGCGCAAAGGCGAGCACAAGCTCTCCGCTATTGCCGTGAGTCTTGAGGTTGTAGATGCCGCGCGCGGTACCACAAACACCCCAGAGACCTCTGCCCTGGGTAGCTCTCGTCCGCGCCGAAGTCAGCGGGACGCGCGGGCCACCGGTCATCGGGCCTGAACTCTGAGGTGGTGCCGCGGAGTCCCGGTCGCGCCATGGAATCCAGCAGCGTCAGGGGGAGGGGCCGCCGGTGAAGTCTGCGCCACATCCGACGAAACTGTATCTTGGGTTCGCCGCCGTTCGAAGACCAGCACGGCGGCCTCTTCAGGGCGTCCTGAATCACCGCCCGCCCGGTCCGCGTAGGGACGAAACGAGGAGGCGGAGGCTTAGTGCGGAACGGTGGAACCGAGGGGGTTGGTGGGGTATTCACTACACGTCTAGAGATCTTGCAACCGCGGGGACCTATCCGGCGGCTCCGTTTGCGCTCGCGCCTCATCGGAGGCCGCGAAACGAGTCCGCCGCCGGGTCGTCCGTGTTTCGGAGCCTCTTGCGGACTTCGGGACTTTGGTGGATTTTCTGGCCTGACCTTGACTGTCGAGCCGAGGTGCGTGACTCCTGGGCAACGTCACTGCAATCACGAGGACTGTGATGTCGATTGAAGACGCGAACGTCCTGTTCGAGAAGCTCACTCTTCTCGCGGACGGGGATCGGGCCAAGGTCTGGGGCGTCATCTCTGATTTAAAGCGTGAGTTCAACAAGACTCCGACGCTCGGTCAAGTTGTAGTTCGCCTGACAAGTTCGAGTGGCGAGGGGCACGCTCCGCAGCAGTTCGCGCGCAAAGAGTAGAAGTCCCGGCCTTCGAGCAGCTGTCACCAAGTGACACTCGCCTGGTCGACCCTAGTCGTCCTGCTCGTCTTGTTGCCGGGGTTCTTCTTCTTCTTTGGGCTAGGGCTCCCCGATCGATTTACTCGAATCGCCGTCGACCGTAGCCCCCTGAGTCATGTGGCGGGCGCCCTCTTTGCGTCCGCTCTCGTTCACCTTTCGCTCGTTCTCGTATGGCGCACGGCCGGATGGCCCTCGCCCGACCTCGAGTTGCTACTCAGGGTGATGATCGGAGGCGAAGCGCTTAAGGCACCCGGAGGGGTGGGTATCGGTGCGGCAGTTCCCGGCCCCGCAAGTCCCGCGGCAGTGCGCGATACCGTCCACGAGCTTGCTTTGCTCCTCCGAAGCAACTCGATTTCTATTCTCGGATACCTGCTGGCTTCGTGCTCTCTCGGCGCGGTATATGGCGCCATCCTTGGAACGGCGATTGTGAACCAGTGGCCGTTCTTCTGGCGCATCTCCCAACACAGATGGCTATTCAAGCTTCGTCTTCATGACGGTGGCGCACGGCAGACCGTGGCGTCGGTGATGACCTCGCGTCACGTTTCGGGCGTTGAGAAGCTGCCCGGCGCGAACATGATTCTGCAGGGCGCAATCAACAGCTTCGGCGTCGGTGTCGAGGGGCAAATCAAGTACCTTGTGCTGCAAGAGCCGGTACAGCGCTTCTATCTGAGGTACCGCCCTGAAGCGCCGGTGACAACCGCGTTGGAATCTGTCAGAATAGGCTCAACCGGTAGCCACAGGAACCATGGCTACGAACTTGACGGGCCTCGGCTTCTCTACCTGCCTGGGGAACACATCGAAAACGTTGTTTTCGAGCAGAGCGAGCGCATCGATACGGCAAAGTCTGCGGACTGGCAAGTGCTTGATGAAGCGGTGAAGAGGAAGCTTGCGTCGGATTCTCTTCTGGCGAATGCGACCGCGGACGTAAGTCGTTTGCTCGAAGGCCTCGATCAGAGCATTCCCCCGCATCTCGCTTGGCGGGCGTGTGTCTTCCGTTGGGAGGGCGGCTTCCTCGCGATTTCGAACTCCGCTCGTTTCGAACGCTGGGCACCGGAGCTTAGGTTGCGACTCACTCCAGGTGAGGGGGTTGCGGGCAACGCCGTCACGTTGAACAGCGTGCAGTCGGTCGAGAAGGGAGCAGCAATGCCCGAGCTTCACGCTCCCAACGCAGCGTTGCTCGAAGGCCGGCCGCAGGCATTCAGGATCGTCGCCGTTCCATTCGGAAGGCACCCCAAGGTTGCAGGGAGGGCCCTCGCCGTTCTCTCGCTCGACCTTCTCGAGGTGCACGACGAACGGCAGGCGAAGGCGGTGCAGGCGGCGCTTGAGCACTTGGCCGCCGAGCTCTCGACTAAGTATGCACATGTATTCGCTCCCAAGTAGATTCGGTACGATTGGTCATTGGCAGCTCAGTCCCGCAAGTGTCCGTTTGACGAGCTAGTCGCACCGCGTCGGCTTGCGCTCGCAGATTATCGAATCCAAGGAAGTTGTTCACTGAGGTATAGCGGAAGAGGCTGGAGGTGCGACCCACCGCATCTTCAGCAAGAGGCTTAAGTGAGCATCCAAATCAATGCGGGTTGACCGCCTGCGGGCGAGCCGAGCCCGTCCGCCGGTGAGGTTCTCGATCGGGAGCCGGTCCCACCATCACGGCCGCACTCGACGTGAGCACGGGCTCGGCGTACAAGTGGTTGCGGCGCTGCGCGGTCTGGTGTGGGAGGCGCATTCCTATCGCTCGTCGCGGCCGCGAATCGCTCGACGACGGCCACGAAACCGCAGCTCGTCGAGCGCATACCGCGACTGCTCGCACAGCGGCTCAAGGGGCTGGCGATTGCGGAGCGCCTGCGCCTGCCCGACCGCATCATCACGCAGGCGGGCCGCGGCCCTCTTGAGGCACAGGGGGCGACGGCTGGGTCGCGCTACCCACGCGAGGAGCTGGGTGAACTCGCCCACATCGACACCTATGGCGTTGGGTCGTTCTGTCGCCACGGGGCATCGCGTCCACGGCAATCGATCGAGGGTCGGCCGACAGCGCGGGCTCGGAAGGGGCCACCCGCACGGCGCCAGCGATGACGCGACCCGCCTCGCCTACGCGAAGCTGCTACCCTCTCAGGATGCCGCGGCGATCGTGCGCTTCCTCGAACACGCTTGGCGCTGGTTCGCCCAGTTCGGGAGTACGGTCCACGGCGTCATGATGGACAGCGCGAGGGCCTGCGCGAGACACGCGATGCGCGTCGCGCTGGATGCAGAGGGATCAGGAATCTGCGCATCAGGCCCTATCGCCCGCAGGCCAGCGGCAAAGCCGAGCGCTTCGTCCAGACCATGCTCCGCCCCAGGGGATACAAGCGGCGACATCGCACCTCGCGGGAACACAACAACGCGCTGCCCGACGTCCAAGATTGCACCAACCTCGAACGCCCGCACGGGTGGCCTGGCGGCATCCGCCCGCTACTTCCCTTCCTCACGCAGCGTGAACAGCCAAACTTGAACCGAAATCTCTGCCGCACCGCCTCACTACGTAGGCCTCGACGGCTTCCGCACCTTGAATCGGGGTATGTAGGGGCCTGAGCGCACGGCGTTCATCAGATTAAGGTAACATGCGCGCGCAAGCGGATTCTCGATCTGCTGCGGAACACGATACGAGTACTCCGTGTGACCGGGATCCTGCTGGAGAGCGCGTCGGAACTCTGGAAGCAGGTAGGTCTGCACCCCCCACCGCACGGCACTTAGATGCTCCGCCAGAGGCATGGTCATGTGGCTGAATGCATCGTAGAAGAACCGATCGTTGATGTCGTCAATAGCTTCTAGCACTGCGAATCGACTCAGAGGAGCGCTTGACCGCGCAAAGATACCCTCGAGCTTCCCAGCGACGCCGGTCAAGCGTGACCGATTGTGCTTGGACAGGTTCCCGCAGATCGTCAACAGCTCGCGGCGCGTTAACTGAAGCGTGACGTGTATCGCACTCGTTGGTAGGTACGCTGGCGCATCCACGGTGGCGTCGAGCCACGCGGAGAGAGCTTGCGCGGCAACGCGCAATTCCTCGACCAGAAGTGGCTTCGCTTTCTCGGACAGCGAAACGACGTGCGCTATGTAGCTCGGCGGGCGGTTACGCGGCCACCCGAAGTGGCGACCGCAGGGTGAGGAAGTATGCCTCGTCGGGGGTCGTGTCGGCGAGGTTGGAGTGGCGGCGGCGCGTGTTGTAGCGCGTGAGGTAGCGGCCGAGGCCGGCCCGCGCCTCCGAGACGGTGGCGTACGCGCGCAGGTAGACCTCCTCGTACTTGATCGTGCGCCAGAGCCGCTCGACGAAGATGTTGTCGCGCCAGCAGCCTTGGCCATCCATGCTGATGCGAATGCCGTGCGCCGTGAGCAGCCCCGTGAAGTCGGCACTCGTGAACTGACTGCCCTGGTCCGTGTTGAAGATCTCCGGCCGCCCATAGCGCGCGATCGCCTCGTCCACCGCCTCGAGGCAGAAGCGACTGTCCATCGTCGTCGACACGCGCCAGCTCAGGACCCGGCGACTGGCCCAGTCCATCACCGCGGCGAGATATACGAAGCCGCGCGCCATCGGGATGTAGGTGATGTCCATCGCCCAGACGTGGTTCGGGCGCGTGATCGTCTGGTGGCGCAGGAGGTACGGGTAGACCGGATGCGCGCGGTGTCGCTTGCTCGTGCCCGGCTGCGGGGCCACCGCGCTGATGCCCATCTTCGTCATCAGTGTCGCGATGCGCCGCCGACCGACGCCCGGGAAATCGGGCGCGAGCATGCGCCGGAGGCCTCGAGCGCCCCACCACGGCATCTCGAGGTGCAGGGCGTCGATGCGGCGCATGAGCGCGAGGTCCGCCTCGGACGGCGGCGCCGGCGTGTAGTAGATCCCGCTCCGGCTGATGCCCAAGGCAATGACCTGCTTCGTGAGGGGCAGGGCGTGGGTCCGGTCGATCATCGCTTGGCGCTCAGCCACCCGGCCTTGGTGAGCGCACGTTCCAAAAATCATTCTCCAGGGGTGATCTCGCCGATCTTGGCGTGCAGCGCCGTCACATCGACGGGCGGCTCGGCGGGCTTCCCCCCGGAGGCGAAGACCTCGACGGCGCCAGCGAGCAGCTGTTCGCGCCATTGGCCGATCTGGTGAGCGTGGAGCTCGAAGCGTTTCGCGAGCTCGGCGAGCGTGGCATCGCCTTTCAGCGCGGCGAGCGCCACCTTAGCCTTGAAGGCTGGGGAGTGATTCCGACGGGGACGGCGGGGCATGAGGGCTCCAGGGAAGTGAGCGAAAGATCGCTCAGGGAGCCCGCCTGTCTACAGAGCGTGCTGTCCGAAGAACCGGGGCCACTTCTACCGAGCCGTTCTGGTCGAACTGTGGCTCTTGGGCGATCCGAGAGAGAACCTCCGGAACGCTGAGCTTGCCACCTACAAGCTCAGCGCTCATCGGCTCAAGCAAATCAGCGATCAGCGCCGATCCCAGGCGCGCCGTCAAATGCGATTGAAACTGAATCTCGACGTCCACGCCCTCGCCATAGAATAGCATGCTCTCTCTGTTCACGACGGCACCGACCGCATCCACAATCACGTCGAGAGCGATTGATTCCTGTTCCATGATGTTCATTCGAGGGTGGCGGCGCGCGTCAGCAAGCCTACGCGACGTCCTCAGCGATGAGCTTGCCTTTCGAGTCGCGATATACCTGCTGTGCGAACTCAAGCTGCAACAGCTTCTCGCCGCGCAGTTTCAGGCGATAGAACTGGAGCCCACCCATTGTCAGCTCACAGTCCGGATCGAAGGCTCTTAGCAGTTCGACCAGCGCTCCGACCGTGATTCCTGCGAGCTTCCTGGAGTCTGACAAATGCACCTCGCATCAAAGCGTTGAGTTCGACTGACACTGTCCATCTGACCAACCGCTGCTAGCCGACACCGCTGTCTATTGCTGTGCCTCGCCACGTACGCCTGCTTTCACAGTGTGAAGCAATGCGTCTGCATCCTCGCGCGATCGTACTCTCATCAGCTCCAGTCGGTACTCGCGCGAGAACTTGCGGACCGCCTGTGGAGAGAAGCGACAATGCCACAAGATGCGGCGTGTAGTATATCTCCCCAGCCCGCGGCGCTCAGGACGCCAGCTTTGCAGCTGAAGCCCAAGGTTCTCGCAGGCGCTGTAGAGGGCGAGCAGAACCACGGCCGGCAGGAGAAGCGCGGTTAGGAGAGGCGGAGCAACGATAGCTTGAATCGTCTGGGCAGCGATTGTCGGTGAGAAGGTCTGTATCAGGACAACCACAGCATTCACAATGAAGGCGAGACCAGCTAGGCTGAGGATCCCAGACGCGAGACGCTCAACCGAACGGCGCTCCGGCCGCGTTGACGCCATCGCGTGCACAGCAGTGACCGAGAACAAGATGGGGACAAGAACGAGTTCGGCGGTGAGTGAGAGCGTATAAGAACTCACGAGAAACTCCATCAGAACGAGCACTTGCAGCTGCTCAGCGAGCGCATCGCGAAGGAAGTGCTCGCTCTCACCCGGCTGGATCGCCCTCGCCGCGAGTCCGAGGCCTGCGAACAGAAACAGAAGTGGCCCCGGTTCTTCGGACAGCACGCTCTGTAGACAGGCGGGCTCCCTGAGCGATCTTTCGCTCACTTCCCTGGAGCCCTCATGCCCCGCCGTCCCCGTCGGAATCACTCCCCAGCCTTCAAGGCTAAGGTGGCGCTCGCCGCGCTGAAAGGCGATGCCACGCTCGCCGAGCTCGCGAAACGCTTCGAGCTCCACGCTCACCAGATCGGCCAATGGCGCGAACAGCTGCTCGCTGGCGCCGTCGAGGTCTTCGCCTCCGGGGGGAAGCCCGCCGAGCCGCCCGTCGATGTGACGGCGCTGCACGCCAAGATCGGCGAGATCACCCTGGAGAATGATTTTTGGAACGTGCGCTCACCAAGGCCGGGTGGCTGAGCGCCAAGCGATGATCGACCGGACCCACGCCCTGCCCCTCACGAAGCAGGTCATTGCCTTGGGCATCAGCCGGAGCGGGATCTACTACACGCCGGCGCCGCCGTCCGAGGCGGACCTCGCGCTCATGCGCCGCATCGACGCCCTGCACCTCGAGATGCCGTGGTGGGGCGCTCGAGGCCTCCGGCGCATGCTCGCGCCCGATTTCCCGGGCGTCGGTCGGCGGCGCATCGCGACACTGATGACGAAGATGGGCATCAGCGCGGTGGCCCCGCAGCCGGGCACGAGCAAGCGACACCGCGCGCATCCGGTCTACCCGTACCTCCTGCGCCACCAGACGATCACGCGCCCGAACCACGTCTGGGCGATGGACATCACCTACATCCCGATGGCGCGCGGCTTCGTATATCTCGCCGCGGTGATGGACTGGGCCAGTCGCCGGGTCCTGAGCTGGCGCGTGTCGACGACGATGGACAGTCGCTTCTGCCTCGAGGCGGTGGACGAGGCGATCGCGCGCTATGGGCGGCCGGAGATCTTCAACACGGACCAGGGCAGTCAGTTCACGAGTGCCGACTTCACGGGGCTGCTCACGGCGCACGGCATTCGCATCAGCATGGATGGCCAAGGCTGCTGGCGCGACAACATCTTCGTCGAGCGGCTCTGGCGCACGATCAAGTACGAGGAGGTCTACCTGCGCGCGTACGCCACCGTCTCGGAGGCGCGGGCCGGCCTCGGCCGCTACCTCACGCTCTACAACACGCGCCGCCGCCACTCGAGCCTCGCCGACACGACCCCCGACGAGGCATACTTCCTCACCCTGCGGTCGCCACTTCGGGTGGCCGCGTAACCGCCCGCCGAGCTACATAGCGCACGTCGTTTCGCTGTCCGAGAAAGCGAAGCCACTTCTCCCCCCTGTCAGGAGTGACAGGGTTGCGGATCTGTGGTCCGTGCACAACTATCGTGGCAAGCTCCGCCTCGGGAGCGGCTGCGTTCGACCCCGCTACTTCGGCCAGTTGCCGCCGTGCGTCGGAAGCGCAGTACCGCGTGGTGGCACTAGCGCGGCACGAGAAGGCCCACCTCAGGAGGTACTGGATGAAGATCGGACGCCTGTTCGGACACGTCGCGAGTGCGACAATGCTCGCCACCTTCGTGGGATGTACTGACCAGCCGCTCACCGCTCCGCGGGTAAGCGCGAGTGAGGTACTTGTGTCAGTTACCGAGGACGTTGCCACCCAGGTTGATGCCAGTGGACACTTCAGATTCGCGCCTCCGCCGGCCGCCGAGGTCCCACAGATCTCGGAATCGCGCGCGCGCGAACTCGCTTCTGCCTACTGGACCACTTTCGGTTCCGGACTTCGAAGCGCACGAGAGAAGCAGCGTGGCGCCGGCATCGCTCGCACTCTCACGGTCTGTCCCCGAGTCTATCTCGCCGAGAGCGCCTACGAGCCAATGGCCCCCGATGTCCCGCGGGAGTATCGGCGAGGATTCGGCGCCCAATGGCTCGTCGGCTTGTGTAGCGGAAGCGAACAACAGCTTGCCATCGCCGTTTCGGTGGAGGCAGCCGACCTGACTATTGACTCCAAGGGAGTGCTGATTGGCGCTCGTGCAGGAGACTTTCGCTCAGCTTCAGTCGTTCCAGGAGCGGTTCTGCCAGTGTCGCCGGAGGTTGGCGCCGTCCAGGCGGCACGACAGTTTGGCGAACGGGTGGCTGGCGTCCCCACGCTACGGCGACTCGGGCATCGGTTCTCGGCCTTCACGAGCGTTTGGGTCTTCCCAGTAGAGCGGCCGGTCGTCGCACGAGGGAGAGACAGCGGTACGAGCCGCCAAAGTGGTTCGCTCGCGTTCGGCATCAACGGCGGCATGCGCGATCCGAGCGTGCTGCTTGGCAATCCGGATTTTGTCGACGAGTCTCGCGCCGAACCTCAACTCGTCTGGACCGAGAATGGATCGAGGGAAATCATCCTCATGCGTCGTGTGGACGTGCCAATCCGCTGGGAAGCGGTGTCGCGAGGGCAGTACTAATGCCGATGCAGACGAGGAAGTCAATCCTATGCGCAATCGTGGTCGCTGCGAGTCTCGCATGTGGCGGTGGCGGCCCTCCCGAAACATCTGGCGGCCCGTGTCAGGTGCTCTACTCCAAGAACTGGGAGTACACTGTAAGCGATTTTTCGGCGCCGCGAGAACTGTCGCACTGCAAGCTGCCGCTGTATCAGGCGGACACATTTAGGGTCAGCGGCGGCATCACATTCAGGTTCAACACCAACGAGAATGGGAATTCCGGCGGGGAGAGCAACTATTACAGGATTTGGACGAAGAATACCGCTTACACGCAGAACGGCACTGCGCGCGGAGATACGCTGCAGAATTCCGGCATTTGGTTCGTTGACACCGGCTACGTCGAGAGCGGTAAGTACTACGAGGAGATTGAGCTCCCACTTCAGTTCGTTACCAACTGGCCTGTCGTGACGAATCTGATAGAGCGCGACAGTATCTCCATTTACTATCTCTCGAGGATCTCGCGCTCGAGCGGCAGCAAGCCGTTCGGAAACTATGCTGGTGAGTTCCTGGCGGTTTCGTCGGTGAAACGCGATACGCTTCCGGCCCTGATAAGCGGCCCCGCCGGCGTCGACGCGGGAACGGGTGGATACTGGACCGTAGTCCCCGCTGGCGACACCTTGGGATTCGGCTACAACTGGTATGTGGATGGGACGCCGATTCCTGAGAACAACGACCTGAAAACGTTGTATGCCACGCTCTCCACTGCCGGAACTCACACTATTCGTGTGGACCAATTACTGCTCGACACAACCTTCATCGTGACCAAGTCGGTTGAAGTCCCGATCACCACGTCCGTCGACGGACCTGCCATCGTTCAATCCGGGACGAGCAATCAGTATTCAGCCGGACTTGCACACGGAACTGCGCCCTACACGTACGTGTGGACGATTGACGCCAGCTACTACGGGACAGGATCGAGCATCTACGCTCCGGCTTGGAGCGCGTACACCGATCATTGGATCACTGTGACCGTAACGGATGCCAACGGTGCCACGGGCTACGCTGAGAAGTCCGTGTACGCGAATCAGGGATGCGATCCAGAAGACCCGGGATGCCAACCAGAACTCAGATCAGCCCCTGCTGAAGCGAAACGTCCCGTCACGCCTGCGCGGAAGCCGCCTGAGGGTCGTCTCGGTCGACCCTAAACGCAGGTTCGTACAAGACGCGGCGTCACGCGAGTAGAGCGTGACGCCGCGTCTTCAATTCCTATCGTGCTAGCGGGCTATCATCTAGTCGCGTGAAAGTCGGATCGTCGCACTACTGAAGCCCGCGCCATCGACCGTGCCGTCGATGTGATCTCCGCTGAGCGAACCCTCAAGGGAGAAGAGGGACACCGAGGTGGTACCGACCAGTACGTCGATGGAGACTTGACGTGCGTCTCGGGATCCGCCGGCGTTGAGCGTGTTTGCCGGATTTGTAATTGAACCGGTGCCGGCAATGTCACCTTCGGCGTCAGTGAGGACCAGGGTGATAGTTCGTCCGTCTGCGGTGCCGACCCACTCTCCTGTCAGGCTCAGGGGCGGGCCGCTCGGATCCCCACACCCAATGAGATTGATCAGCGTTACGCCGAGCAGAAACGCTCGTGTGGAAGGTCGCATGGACGGTCTCCGCCTAGTTAGTGAATGGATCCCAACGCTTCAACACGATTGGCTCATCGTCGAAGACTGCGCCCGACACCGTTCCAACGATGGTCCAACTGCGGCGCTCGCCGTAAATGCTGGCGAAGTTCAAGACGCCGTTAGGCGATCTTATGAGCATTTCTATTGATATCTCCGCGTCGCTTCTGGTTCCCGTGATACTAAGAGTTCCGCTCGGGTCCGTGATCTGTCCCCTGCCGCTGATTTCGCCCTCGTTGTCTGTCAACAGGAGCGTGATCGTGCGCCCATCGGCAACTCCGATCCAAGCGCCGGAGATCGATCCTTGTGGGTCCTGATCGCGACAGCCGCCCAATGCAAAGCTGAGGCACGCAATCACGAGTATTCGGAGTTGCGTTCGGACAAGCATGGATGGTCCTCAAGTACGGAGCAGGATCGATGGGTTGGTCGATGCGAGTAGCTGAGCAAGCGTCCGTCGTCACCAAAGGCTACAGAGCGTACCAAATACCCACAAGCGGCCTACTCGAGCAGACGCCGCTTCGAAGTGTACGACCGGATCAACTTGCGTCATCGTGACCCACGTCACCGAGACCTCAGTCACCAGACCCCAGCAAGCCACGTGAGTCCTGATAGTGCCTACCTCCCGTTCCGGTTGTGTTCGGCAGTTTCGGACTGCGAGATAGACTCTCTCGAGTCAGTGGCACGACTGCTGCTGTTACTCCGGTTAGCACGCATAGCACCGATGTAATCTCCGGCCTGGCCTTTTGCTCTGGCGGCAATCTCTGCGTGACGGTGTGCAGCGAACTGGATCAAGCGCCCAAGCCGCAGCTGTGGGCCTTGGTGAACAGCACGACGGGAGTTTTCACGGCGGTCGGTAGCGGCCAACCACGGCGACTGCCTGAGGCGCCCCGACCGTTCTTCAGCGGAGGTCGTCTCTTCGGACTGACCGGCGTGACGTCTGCGAACTTACTGACGCTCAATTCGGCGAATGGTGAGCGATAGGTCGTTCGGGCCGTTTCGAATCCGTAGTTGGCTCTGCCCGGCGATGACATGCTCCGCCACACGAAGCCGAGCATTCGGTCACGATTCGTTCGGGTGGCCGGCAGCGCCGAATGGAGCTGTGTGCCGCGGACGACCATGTCCGGCCTCAAGTCGAGGTAGTGGTACTGCGAGACCCCAAACGGATCGAGGAATCGCCGTTGCAGCCAGCGCGGCACGTAGTGGTTGTAGCGGAAGATCGTCACTGAGTTCTGTTGCTCCCGAGTCCGGGAAGCGGACTCAACTAGCGACCGGTCTAACATAGCACCGACTGCTTCCTATATGCTTCCTGAATGCAGAATGCCCAGCGATGAAAATCGCTGGGCATTCGTCCTAAGTATCGCAATCTCAACAACTTGTGGTAGTCGGGGCGAGAGGATTCGAACCTCCGACCTCCTGCTCCCGAAGCAGGCGCTCTACCGGGCTAAGCTACGCCCCGTCTTTCTTCCTTCATCCTTCCACCTACATCCCGCTGTTGCAACGAGTGCGCCCGGAGAGACTCGAACTCCCAACCTTCTGATCCGTAGTCAGATGCTCTATCCAATTGAGCTACGAGCGCTCGTCCCGTGGCCGTGCCGCTCGGGTAGCGGGTCCAAGGGAACCCAAAATATAGGCCGCACCCGGGGCTGAGTCAACGAGCCGAAACCGTCGATTCGGGGGAAATGGAACGGGGCGGACACCAGTCGGTGTCCGCCCCGTTCGTCCAGCCCTCGGTCCAGGCGCCCTACTTGAGCGCCTCGTACTTGTACGCCACGATCCCCGGACGCGTCGGCACCATCTCGAAGGTGCCACGCTCGCCCGGCTTCACCGCGGCGACCTCCGCCGTGACGGTCTCGACGACGTTCCCGGCGACATCGAGGAAGTCCATCTTGACCGTGAAGGCCTTCGGCGCCTTGCCGAGGTTCTCGATGGTGCCGGCGAGCGAGGCGCCCTGCGCGCGGCGCTCGAAGCGCGTGATGAGCAGCTTGTGCTGGCCGGCGAGGACGTTCTCCTTGCCCGCGTACTCGTCCTGCATCTTCTGCAGCTCGGCCTTCTTCCGCGGGTCACGCTCGGCCGCCACCATGAGCTGGTAGGCGTAGGCGCGCATCAGGAAGTTGTCGCCGTTGGACGGGTCGATCGCCATGAGGCGGTCGGTCAGCGGGATCATCTTGTCCGGCTGCTTCGCCTCGTAGTACATGTACGCGAGGAAGTAGTTCGCGTCGCGGATGTTCGGGTTCTTCGCGAGCGCGCCGGCGTACATCGCCATCGCGTCGGTGTTGCGGTTCATCATGCGCGCCAGGTCGGCGGCGAGGAGCAGCGTGAGGTCCGAGTAGGGCGTCGGGTCGGCGACCATCGGCGCGAGGAGCTCGCGCGCGCCGGTCGAGTCCTGGTTGAGCGAGATGATCTCGCTCACCGCCGAGAAGGCGTACGCCCCCTCGGTCCCGCCCGGGGTCTGCCGGAGGAGCTTGGTGAAGATGTCGGTCGCTTCCTTGAGGAGCGCGGTCTTCTCGCTCGCGCCACCGGTCATCGCCCAGCCCTGCGCGGTCTGCGCGAGCTGGAACTCCATCTGCTTCTGCGTCTCGGCGAGCGACGTGTCCTTGGCCGCCTCGGCGATGGCCATGCGCAGGCGGCCGAGCATCGCGGGCGTGTCGCCGCGCTTGTTGGCGATCTGCGCGAAGATGTTGTGGACGAACGGCGAGTTGGCGTAGAGCATCGCCGAGCGCTTGGCGTAGACCTCGGCGGAGTCGACGTTGTCGGCGCCGAGGAAGGTGTAGGCCTTGTTGATCCGCTCCGTCCACGGCTTGGAGGCGCGCCACTGCATCGTCTCGGCCACGCAGGACGGGTCGAGGGCCTCGACGGCCTTGAGGAGCGAGTCGGCCGCGGCGACGAGGTCGACGACCTCGGTCTTCACGCCACGGTCGCCGAGGCGCTCGCGGGTGATCTGGTCGGGCTGGTCCTTCTGGTGCAGCCAGAGGATGTAGATCTGCGCGCGGAGGTAGCCGGCGCCGACCATGTTGTTGGCGAACTTCCGGTCGTCGGCGAGGAACTTGAGCGCGTCACGCAGGGGCTTCTGGGCGGCGGAGGAGTCCGCGAGCTGGGCCGCGCGGCTGATCGTGATGCCGGCCTGGCCGAGTTCCCTCGGCTGGTAGACGTCGACCGGGCACGTCGCCTGCGCCTGCGCGACGCGCGCGGCGAGGAGGACGGTGAGCGCCGGGAGGGCTCGGAGGAGACGCATCGTTCGGCGGGGCTGGAGGGACCGGGGCGGGCGTGGACGCCGCACCGATGGGGGACCGGCTGGAAGAAAACACGCCTCACGAGTGTTATCCCGTGAGGCGATGGGCGGTACAAGACTCGAACTTGTGACCTCCACGATGTCAACGTGGCGCTCTAACCAACTGAGCTAACCGCCCTCTCTACCCATCGCGCCTTCCAACGTTCCGCACGCGACGAGCGTTGAACATCAGCCACCGCCGAAGCGAAGCAAGGCGATGACAGAGCGGGAAACGGGACTCGAACCCGCGACCCCAACCTTGGCAAGGTTGTGCTCTACCAACTGAGCTATTCCCGCAGTCGGCCGATACTATGGCCGGTGCACCGACGATCCACACCGGCAGGGCCCCACCCGCACCCCCTCCGGCAGTGGAGGCGAGGGGAATCGAACCCCTGACCTCTTGAATGCCATTCAAGCGCTCTCCCAACTGAGCTACGCCCCCGCGCAGGTCCGGGATGGATGCCGCTCCCGGGTCCTGACAGGAACCAAAGAAGCTATCCGCGGGTAGGTCAGAGGTCAAGCGCGGAAACTGGCAAAATCGCTGATTCGTTTTATCTTAGGGCTCGCCGCAGAACCTTCTGAAATGCATGGCGGGCCGTCCCAGCCGCCCAGGACATATCGCAATGGCCACCGAAGTCAAGAAGCGCAAGCGCCGCACGGCCCCCGCCGGGATCGCTCCCAGCGAGCCGGAGCGCGACATCCTCGACCAGTACCTGTACGAGGTCTCCACCTACCCGCTGCTCAAGGGCAACGAGGAGATCGAGGTCGCGCGCAAGATCCGCGCGGGCGACCAGGACGCCCTCCAGGAACTCGTCAAGCGCAACCTGCGCTTCGTGATCTCCGTCGCCAAGAAGTACCAGAACCGCGGCCTCCCCCTCATCGACCTCATCGGCGAGGGCAACGTCGGCCTCCTCACGGCCGCCCGGAAGTTCGATCCGGACCAGGGCGTGAAGTTCATCTCGTACGCCGTGTGGTGGATCCGCCAGGCGATCCTCTCGTCGCTCGCGCGGCAGGGGCGCACCGTCCGCGTGCCGCTCAATCGCACCGCCGACCTCTCGCGCATCATCAAGGCCTCGGAGATCCTCCGGCAGAAGCTCCGCCGCGAGCCCACCCCCGAGGAGCTCTCGCAGCTCACCGGCCTCTCCGTCGACGTCGTGCAGTCGCTCGCCGCGCTCAACACCGGCGACGTCCGCCTCGATGCCCCGATGGATCCCGATGGCGATCGCTCCCTCATCGAGCGCTTCGTCGCCGACGAGATGCCCGACACCGAGGAGGAGGCGATGAACCGCTTCCTCAACGACGAGATCGAGCACGCCCTCGGCACCCTCCCGCCGCGCGACGCCAAGGTCCTCCGCCTCTACTTCGGGCTCGAGGGCGGCCGCGAGCACACGCTCGAGGAGATCGGTTCCATGCTCGGCGTCACCCGCGAGCGCGTCCGCCAGCTCCGTGACCGCGCGCTCAAGCGGCTGCGCGAAGGCGATGTGGGGCGCGCCCTTGGCAGCTTCGCTGCCTGACCGCTCGATGAAGGCTGAAGGTTGAAGGGGGGCGGACCGTGCGGTCCGCCCTTCTTCTTTGCATATTCACTTTCATCCTCCATCCTCCAGCCTTCATCCGCCGTTGATCCGCTTCAACAACGTCCACAAGGCCTTCGGCGACAACGAGGTGCTCCGCGGCTTCACCCTCGACGTCAACGAGGGCGAGACCATGGTCATCATCGGGTTCTCGGGCACCGGGAAGTCGGTCGCGATCAAGCACATCGTCGGGCTCCTCGAGGCCGACGAGGGGACGGTGCACGTCGATGGCGTCGAGGTGGGGTCACTCTCCCGGCGCGACCTCTATGCGCTCCGCGCGAAGATCGGCTACGTCTTCCAGTTCGCCGCGCTCTTCGATTCGCTCACCATCGCGGAGAACGTCGCGATGGGGCTCCGCAAGCAGGGCCTCCTCTCCGACGAGGAGATCGACGCGCGCGTGCGCGAGGCGCTCGACCTCGTCGACCTCGACCCGTCGGTCGGCACCAAGCTCCCCGCCGAGCTCTCGGGCGGCATGCGCAAGCGCGTCGGCATCGCCCGCGCCATCGCCCTCCGGCCGAAGTACCTGCTGTACGATGAGCCGACCACCGGCCTCGACCCGGTCACGAGCGCGATCATCGACGCGCTCATGGTCCGCATGCAGAAGCAGCTCGGCGTGACGGGCATCGTCATCACGCACGACATGCGCAGCGCCTACACCGTCGGCACCCGCATCGCGATGCTCTACGAGGGCACCGTGCGCCAGGTGGGCACCGTGGACGAGATCAAACATTCGACGGACCCCGTGGTGCGCCAATTCATCGAGGGCCGGGCGGAGCTCGAGCCCGCGGCGGCCGTGGGCGCGTGACGCGGCAGCGGCGACCGCGCGAGGAGGTCTCGGCGGGCGGCATCGTCTTCCGCCGCGACGGAGAGCGCACGCTCTACCTCCTCATCCGCGACTCGTACCGCAACTGGGGTTTTCCCAAGGGTCACCTCGAGGACGGCGAGGCGCCGGAGCAGGCGGCGCTGCGCGAAGTGGGCGAGGAGACCGGGCTCGCCGAGCTCGCGCTGCGCGCCCCCATCGAGACCATCGACTGGGAGTTCCGCTTCCGCGGCCGTCGCATCCACAAGACCTGTCACTTCTTCCTGATCGAGACGCCGGACCAGCGCACCGAGCCGTTGCGGGCCGAGGGCATCACCGCCTGCCGCTGGGCCTCGTTCGAACAGGCCGAGCGGATGGTGGCGTACGACAATGCCCGCGCCGTGCTCCGACAGGCACAAGCCCTCCTCGAGAGCGACGGCGCCGTCGTCCCGCCCGGCGCGCACTGATGCCGGAGCGCGTGCTGGGCCCACTGCCGCCGCCGGCGGTCGTCGCGTTCGCCGTCCGCGAGCGCGCGCGTGACGTGCTCAAGCGCGGCTTCCCGCGGCGGCGCGGGCGCCTGACGCTCGTCCGCAGCCGCGCCGAGGCGCTCGACGCCCTGCGCGCATCGCTCACCGACGCGGTCGTCGTCGACCTGGCGCAGCCGGGCGACGAGCACTGGGCGGTGGCGTCGCTCGCGCGCGAGTTCCCGAGCATCCCCTTCCTCGCGCTGGCGCCGCTCCGGCCCGCGGAGGTGCCGCACCTCGCGCGCGCCTGCGCCGAGTACGAGTTCGCCGACGTGCTCGTGGAAGGGGTGGAGGACGCGATGCACCGCGAGCTCGTGTTGCCACTGACCTTCACGGTCCGGTTCGCCGAGTCGCTGCTGGACGCGGACACCGCGCTCGGCCTGACGGGGGACCTGCAGCGGGCGGTCTGGCGGCTCGTGCTCGGTCATGGCGGGCGCACGGTGCGCACCGAGGCGCTCGCGGAGTCGGTGCAGCTCACGCGCGAGCACCTGAGCCGGCGCTTCTCCGCGGACGGGGCGCCGAACCTCAAGCGGATCATCGACCTCGTGCGGATCCTCGCGTCTGCGGACCTGGCGAAGAATCCCGGCTACGACCTGCCGGACGTGGCGCGCACGCTGGGATTCGCGTCGGCGTCGCATTTGAGCGCGTCGTGCCAGCGGATCATCGGGGTGCGGTCGTCGTCGCTGGCGCGGTTGCGGCCGGCGGACCTGATCGACCGGTTCGTGAAGCAGGGGCGGGGGCGGTCGCGGGTGGCCTGAGGTCCTCGTGGACCGCAACGGCGGTCACCACAGAGCACACAGAGGGCACAGAGAACGGCGGAGGGCTTCGGGGGCCTCCGAGGTCTCGTGCGCCTCGCCTGCCATTCCAACTGCTTAAATGCTTGAGGGAACGGCAGTTAGCGACAGCGTTTCCTCCGCCGTTCTCTGTGTCCTCTGTGCCATCTGTGGTGACGGCCGTTGGAGCCGCCGGGAAGGACTGGGAACAGCAGGGGGGTGTTGCAGGTCCCGGCGACTTGTGATAATTTTCACAAGCTATACCGGAACCGCGCCCGGACCCACCCGTTCGTGTGGGCCCGACGAGGCGCGAAGGCCTCCCGACTTACCAACGCTCTGCCCCCCTGAACATGGCTTCCCAGACGTCGCTCCGCCCTGGTGAGATCAAGGACATCCTCCTCCGCGAGATCGAAGCGGCGGACCTCAACAGCCTCGATGTCGAGGAAGTCGGTTCCGTCCTCGAGGTGAAGGACGGCATCGCGCGCATCTACGGCCTCCAGAAGGCGATGGCCGGCGAGATGCTCGAGATCCTCTCGTCCGAGACCGGCGAGACGATCACCGCCCTCGCGCTCAACCTCGAAGAGGACAACATCGGCGCCGTGGTGCTCGGCGACTACCTGCGCCTGAAGGAAGGCGACGAGGTCCGCCGCACCGCCCGAGTGCTCGAGGTCCCGGTGGGTCCGGCGATGATCGGCCGCGTCGTGGACGCGCTCGGCCGCCCGATCGACGGGCAGGGGCCGATCGCGACCACCATGTCGCGCAAGGTCGAGTCCGAGGCCCCCGGCATCATCGTCCGCCAGCCCGTCGGCGAGCCGATGCAGACCGGCATCAAGGCGATCGACGCGATGATCCCGATCGGCCGCGGCCAGCGCGAGCTGATCATCGGCGACCGCGGCACCGGCAAGACCGCGATCGCGATCGACACGATCATCAACCAGAAGGGCCAGGACGTCGTCTGCGTCTACGTCGCGATCGGCCAGAAGGCCTCGACCGTGGCGAGCGTCGTCGAGAAGCTCAAGGCCGCCGGCGCGATGGAGTACACCATCGTCGTCGTCGCCTCGGCCTCCGACCCGGCCCCGATGCAGTACATCGCGCCCTACTCGGGCGTCGCGATGGCCGAGTACTTCATGTACCACGAGGGGAAGGCGACGCTCGCGGTGTATGACGACCTCTCCAAGCAGGCCGCCGCGTACCGCCAGCTCTCGCTCGTGCTCCGCCGCCCGCCGGGCCGCGAAGCCTTCCCGGGCGACGTGTTCTACCTCCATTCGCGCCTCCTCGAGCGCGCGGCCAAGCTCTCGGCCGACCCGAAGATCATCGACAACAAGACGATCTTCGCCGCCGGTGGCTCGCTCACCGCGCTCCCGATCATCGAGACGCAGGCCGGCGACGTGTCGGCCTACATCCCGACGAACGTCATCTCGATCACCGACGGCCAGATCTTCCTCGAGGCCGACCTGTTCTTCGCCGGCGTCCGTCCGGCGATCAACGTGGGCATCTCGGTGTCGCGCGTCGGCGGCTCGGCGCAGATCAAGGCGATGAAGGGCGTCGCCGGCCGTCTCCGCCTGGACCTCGCGCAGTACCGCGAGCTCGAGGCCTTCTCGGCCTTCGCGTCGGACCTCGACGCGGCGACCAAGCGCCAGCTCGACCGCGGCGCGCGCACGGTGGAGGTCCTGAAGCAGGGCCAGTACATGCCGATGCCGGTCGAGCAGCAGGTCATGATCATCTTCGCGATCTCCAACGGCTTCATCGACGACGTCGACGTGTCGAAGGTCCGCGAGTGGGAGGCCGGCTTCCACACCTACGTGAAGGCCCAGTTCCCGCAGATCGGCGAGAAGATCAAGAAGGAGAAGGTGGTGTCGAAGGACACCGAGGCGGAATTGCGCCGGGCCATCGAGCAGTACAAGAACAGCAGATAGAGGCTGAAGGATGAAAGAGGCGAGGCCGTACGGCCTCGCCCCCTTCAACCTTCGACTTTCATCCGGTCTCCCATAAGACATGGCCAAGGGCAGAGAACTCAAGGGTCGCATCAAGTCCGTCGAGAACACGCGCAAGATCACGCGCACGATGGAGATGGTCGCGACGTCGAAGATGAAGCGGGCACAGGACCGCGTCGTCGCGGCGCGGCCGTACGCGCGCGCGCTCGGTGACGTGATCGCGAGCCTCTACAACCCGGAGCTGGCGGAGCGCTTCCCGCTCCTCCGGCAGCCGGCCAAGGAGGCGCGCGCGGCGGTCATCCTCCTCACGTCCAACCGCGGCCTCGCCGGCGCCTTCAACGCGAACCTCATCAAGGAGGCGCGTGCGCTGCTCACGCGCCTCGAGGGCGCGGGCACGAAGGTCGAGCTGCACGTCGTGGGCAAGAAGGGCCTCGGCTACTTCAAGTACGTCGGGCGCGCGGTCGCGGTGAGCCGCATCGACATCACCGACAAGCCGACCGCGGCCGATGCCGCGTCGCTCGTCGACTCGCTGATGGCCCGCTTCGTCGGGGGCGACCTCGATGCCGTCTACGTCGTCGGGTCGCGCTTCAACTCCGTCCTCTCCACGCCGCCGACCGCCGACCGGGTCCTCCCGGTGACGCCGCCGGCCGCGAAGGGCGGGCAGAAGGACTACCTGCTCTATCCCTCGGCCGAGGCGATCCTCACCGAGCTCCTGCCGTCCTACGTGCGCAATGCCGTCTATCGCGCGCTGGTCGAGACCGTCGCCGCCGAGCAGTCGGCGCGCCGCACGGCGATGAAGAACGCCACCGACAACGCTGGCGAGATGCTGCAACTCCTCCGTCGCACCTACAACCGCGCCCGCCAGGCGCAGATCACGCAGGAGATCGCCGAGATCGTCGGCGGTGCCTCTGCGCTCCAGGGCTGACCACTCATGACTACCGCTACCGCTACCCACATCGGCAAGATCGTCCAGGTCATCGGACCGGTCATCGACGTCGCCTTCGATTCCGGCGACCTGCCCGAGCTCTACAACGCGCTCGAGATCAAGGCCGTTACCGAGTCGGGCCAGGAGGTCCGCGTCGTCGCCGAGGTGCAGCAGCACATCGGCCGCAACCAGGTGCGCGCCGTCGCCATGAGCTCCACCGACGCCGTCGTGCGCGGCATGGACGTGCGCGACACCGGCGCCGCGATCGCGGTCCCGGTCGGTGCCGCCGCCCTCGGCCGCATCCTCAACGTGCTCGGCGAGCCGGTGGACATGGGCGCCGAGATCCCGGCCTCGGTCGAGCGCTGGCCGATCCACCGCAAGCGCCCCGACTTCGTCAACCTCGAGCCCAAGACCGAGATCTTCGAGACGGGCATCAAGGTCGTCGACCTCATCGCCCCGTTCGTGAAGGGTGGCAAGATCGGGCTCTTCGGCGGCGCCGGCGTCGGCAAGACGGTCGTCATCCAGGAGCTCATCAACAACGTCGCCAAGGCGCACGGCGGCAAGTCGGTGTTCTGCGGCGTGGGCGAGCGCACGCGCGAGGGCAACGACCTGTACCTCGAGTTCAAGGAAGCGAACATCCTCGACAAGGTCGCCCTGATCTACGGCCAGATGAACGAGCCGCCGGGTGCCCGTCTCCGCGTCGGTCTCGCCGGCCTCACGGTCGCCGAGTACTTCCGCGACGTCGAGAAGTCGGACGTGCTCGTCTTCATCGACAACATCTTCCGCTTCACGCAGGCGGGTTCGGAGGTGTCGGCGCTCCTCGGCCGCATGCCGTCCGCCGTGGGTTACCAGCCGACGCTCGCGACCGAGATGGGTGAACTCCAGGAGCGCATCACCTCGACGCGTGACGGCTCGATCACGTCGGTGCAGGCGATCTACGTGCCCGCCGACGACATCACGGACCCGGCGCCGGCGACGGCGTTCGCCCACCTCGACGCGACGGTCGTGCTCTCGCGCGCGATCACCGAGCTCGGCATCTACCCCGCCGTCGACCCGCTCGCGTCGGGCAGCCGCATCCTCGATCCGCAGTTCGTCGGCGAGCGCCACTACAAGGCCGCCACCGCCGTGCAGCGCATCCTGCAGCGCTACAAGGAGCTCCAGGACATCATCGCGATCCTCGGCATGGACGAGCTCGCCGAGGACGACAAGAAGATCGTCGGCCGCGCGCGCCGCATCCAGCGCTTCATGTCGCAGCCCTTCTCGGTCGCCGAGCAGTTCACCGGCCGTCCGGGCAAGTTCGTGAAGCTCGAGGAGACCATCTCCTCGTTCGAGCGCCTCGTGGCCGGCGAGTTCGACCACCTGCCCGAGCAGGCGTTCTTCATGGCCGGCGGCATCGACGACGTGGTCGAGAACGCCAAGGCGATGCAGGCGTGAGCGGCATGCTGAAGGTCTCGGTCATCTCGCCCGAGGCGACGCTGTTCGAGGGGGAGGCGCCGTCGGTGACGGCGCCCGCCTTCGATGGCGAGGTGGGCATCCTGCCGATGCACGCGCCGATGGTCACCACCCTCGGCGCCGGCGTGCTGCGCGTGGGCGACGGCAACACGCGTTTCCAGGTCGAGGGCGGGTTCCTCCAGGTCGTCGATGACGTCGTGCGCGTCGTCACCGAGAAGGCGTCGCGCCTCTAGGACCACCCCGGGCGGAACTGAAACCGGGGCTCCGGTGTACTCGTCCTGACACGGGCGCTGCGCAACGCGCGGCGCCCGTCTTCGTTCCGCGGTGGCAATGTCCATCGCCCTTCTCACCGTTCCCCACGGAAGGTCTCGACCATGCTTCGTCGCATCGCCGCGCTCAGCGCCCTCGTCCTCGCCGCCGCCGCGCCGCTCCAGGCGCAGGCCTACGTCTATCCCGCGCTCCAGCCGTCCCGCATCGCCGAGCGCGAGTACAACTTCGCGCTCGCCGACATGGGCGACGGGTTCGGCACCGGCCTCATCTTCCAGTGGCGTGAAGGGCTCGGCAATCCGAAGCTGCAGTTCACGCTCGATGCCGGCTTCGCCGACCCCGACGCGCCGAACGCCGATGCGCGCCTCCTGATCGGCGGCGGGCTCGCCTACCAGCTCACCTCGGCGACGACCGACATGCCGTTCGACATCGTGCTCGCCGGCGGGCTCGGCCTCACGACGGGCGACGACGTCACGACGCTCCGCGTGCCGTTCGGCGCGGCGATCGGCCATCGCTTCCCGCTCGAGGGCGACATCGCGATCACGCCGTTCGTGCACCCGCGCCTCAGCTGGGACCGCGCGTCGTTCAACGGCAACTCCAACAGCGACACCAACCTGAACGTGGACATCGGCGCGAACTTCGAGTTCAAGCCGCAGATGGCCATTCGCGTGGCCGCGGCGCTCGGGGATGATGATGCGGTGGCGCTGTCGTTCGCGTGGACGCCGAAGGGGCTGCGGAAGTAAGCGAGGAAGGCTGAAGGATGAAGGAGGGCCGCCCGTTCGGGCGGCCCTTCGTCGTTTCCGGGTCCTGCCTTCATCCGCTCGTACGCGAACGCGTCACTTCGCGCGCGAGACCAGGTCCTCGACGAGTGCGGCCGAGCGGGCGGCGGCGCCGAGGCCGGCGTGCACCACGCGTCGTGCGGCGGCGCCCGCATTGGCACGGGTGTCCGGCTCGGAGAGCACGATGCGGAGGGCGCGCGTCATCGTTGCGACGTCCTCGAGGGCCTCGCCGCCGCGCGCGGCGATGAGGAGGCCGGCGTCGCGGCTGTTGCTATGGCGCGGGCCGAAGAGCACCGGGGCGCCGAACGCGGCGGGTTCGAGCACCGAGTGCAGGCCGGCGGCGTGGAAGCCGCCGCCGACGTACGCCGCCGTCGCGAGCGCGTAGAGCTCGCCGAGGACGCCGACGCGGTCGACGAGGACCACGTCGTGCGTGGCGCGCGCGTCGGCCAGCCGGGCGAGGGAGAGTCCGGCGCCGGTCGCCCAGCGCTCCACCGGTGCGAGATGCTCCGGGGTGGGTTCGTGCGGCGCGATGATGAGTCGCGCGTCGGGTACCTGCTCGCGCAGCGCCAGCCACGCCGGCAGCAGCACGGCTTCGTCGGCGGGCCAGGTGCTCCCCGCGACGAGCGTGGGGCGAGCGCTCGCGAGCGGCGCGAGCAGCGGGCTCGTACGGTCGGCGGCGGCCGCGCGCGCCGCGACCTGGTCGTAGCGGGTGTCGCCCGTGACGCGGATGCGGTCCGCGCGCACACCGAGTGTCTCGAGTCGCGCGCCGTCCGCGGCGTCGATGGTGCCCACGGCGTCGAGCGCGCGGTAGGCATCGCCGAGGAGCGCGCGGGCGAGCGCGCCGCTCCGACCGGACCCTTCGCTCAACGTCGCCGAGATCATGCCGAGCGGGATCGCGCGGGCCCACGCCGCTTCAGCGAGTCGCGGCCAGAGATCGAGCTTGGCGAAGACGAGCGCCGAGGGGCGGAGGGCGTCGAGCAGCCGTCGCGCGGCGGCGGTGGAGTCGAAGGGGAGGTAGTCGTGCAGGTCCGCGCCGATGCTCGCGGCGAAACGTTCGGCGCTCGGCGAGAAGAAGGTGTAGGCGACCTGCCAGTCGGGATGCGCCGCCCGGAGGCGCTCGATCACCGGGCGCGCCTGCAAGCCTTCGCCGACGGAGGGGGCGTGCATCCAGAGCAGGGGACGCGACGGATCGCGGTGCTCGTCGGCCCAGCGTTCGATGCGCTCGAGGAGCCCATGCCGGGCGCGGACGGCGCGCCAAGCCTTTCCCGCGCCGACGAAGGGTGCGCGGGCGAGGAGCTCCGCGAGCCCGACGGCCGCGGCGAACGGCGCGGAGAGGAGCGGATGCATGCGCCGGGGTCGCGTGCGAGCGGTGGGGCGGCGATCAGGCCGCGGTCAGGGCGCGGGCCTCGCGGCTGCCGCGGCCGCGAGCGCCGCCTCGATCGCCTGGCGGAAGGCTTCGTACGGCTGCGCGCCGATGACGGGGCGGCCGCCGACGAGGAAGCTCGGCGTGGACCCGACGCCGATCCGCGTGGAGCGGTCGATGTCGGCCTCGATGAGCGGGCGCATCTCGCCCGAGCGCAGGCAGGTCTGGAGGCGCGGGCGGTCGAGCGGGAGCGTGCCCACGAGGGAATCGAGGTACGCCTTGATGTCGCGACGGGACTTCCAGTCGCCCTGGGTGCGGAAGAGCGCGTCGGCGACGGGGAAGAACTTCTCCTGCTCGGCGGCGCACATGGCGACCTCGTGGGTGGCCATGGCGTTGGGGTGGATGCTCGGGATCGGGTAGTTCATGTACGCGATCTGCGCCTTTCCGGTGCGGATGTAGTCGCGCTCGATGAGCGGCTCGGTCTCCTCGTGCCACTTCTTGCAGAAGGGGCACTGGAAGTCGGAGATGACGACGATCCAGATGCCGTTCTGCGCGCCGCGGATGCGGGCGCGGTCGGCCCGGGCGATGCGGGCGTCGCGGGCGGGGTCGACGGCGGGGGCCGCCGCGGGCGCCTGGGGCGCGGCGGGGCGCGACTGGGCGGCGAGCGGCGCGGCGACGGCGAGGAGGAGGCCGAGGCCGAGGAGGCGGCGGGCGGAGAGGGTCATATAGAAGGGGGAAGGTAAGCGATGCCGGGCCGACGCGCCCTCGGGGGGTGGGCGAAGGGAGATTGTGACGGGGGGAGCCGGGGGTGGGTATGGAGGGATGGAATCCACGGATTCCGTGTGATGTGGCTCACCCCTTGGTAGTCCTATCGCAGAGGTCCGCAAGCCCCCTTGCCGGTCAGGGTTCCTCCGGCGGGCAGGGTTGCGGTCTGCTGATGGGATGAGTTACCGTAGGGAGCTTTGGTGCCCCACCCCTGCCCAGGGGCGGGGATGTGGTGTTGTTACGCGGTTGTTGTCGTAGTACCGCTGCGGGATCGAGTGGATCCCGGCGGTTCGTTGGCCAGGCGACGGCACGTGAGCACGTGACCGTCCGTCGGAAAACCCCTTCACGAGGTATGCTCATGCTGGGACGGATCGGGATGCGGAGGCTCAGCGCCTCCATCCTCGCGCTGCTCCTGTCACTCACGACGGCGGTGACCGCCAGCGCGCAGGCCGGCGCGGTGGTCACGGGCACGGTCAAGAGTGACGCGGGTCAGCCGCTCTTCGGAGCGAATGTCACCATCGAGGCGCTCAACATCTCCGTTGGCACTGGAGAGGATGGCCGCTTCACCATCAACGTGCCGGGTGCGCGTATCCGCGGGCAGCAGGTCGTGCTCCGCGCGCGTGCGATCGGCTACGTGCCGATGGTGAAGACCATCACGCTCAATGCCGGGTCGCAGACCCAGGACTTCGAGCTGAAGCAGGACGTGAACCGCCTGAGCCAGGTCGTCGTGACCGGCGTGACGGGCGCGACGGAAGTGAAGAAGCTTCCGTTCACGGTGGCCCAGGTGACGGCGGAGGACATGCCGGTCCCGGGTGCCAACCCGCTCTCGCAGATCCAGGGCAAGGTGCCGGGTGCGAACATCGTGTCGGCCTCGGGCCGTCCGGGCACCGCGCCGGCGATCATCCTCCGTGGCCCCCAGTCGATCAACGCGTCGGGTCGTGGTCAGGACCCCCTGATCATCATCGACGGCGTGATCTCGGCCGGTGGCATCCAGGACATCAACCCGCAGGACATCGAGAACGTGGAAGTGGTGAAGGGCGCCGCGGCGTCCTCCCTCTACGGCTCGCGCGCGGGCAACGGCGTCATCCAGATCACCACGCGCACGGGCAAGAACGCGGGTGAGGGTGTCCGCTTCCGCTCGCAGATGGAGTACGGCACGTCGTCGATCGAGAACGAGTACGAGTTCCCGAAGACGCACTTCATGTTGATGAACGAGGACTACTCGCGCTATTGCACCGTGACCGCCGGCGCGCGCGATTGCTCGCGCACCGTGGACATCGAGGCCGAGACGCGCCGCATCAACGAAGGCGAGTTCTTCGCCCTCACGCCGGTGACGCTGGCGAACGACGCCGGCATCGCCCGCAACCCGGGCGCGCAGAACGCCCGTTCGATCTATCAGATCACGCCCTTCGTCCGCACCTACAACCCGATCCGTCAGGTCCTGACGAACGGGCAGACGATGAACTCGACCGTCGACGCGACGGGTCGCGTGGGCCGCACGAACTTCTTCTCGTCGGCGAACCAGTTCCGGCAGGAAGGCGCGGTGCGGTTCATGAAGGGCTACACCCGCAATTCGATCCGCCTCAACGTCGACCAGCAGCTGGCGTCGTCGTGGAACTTCTCGGTCCGCACGAACTTCACGGACGCGCAGGACTGGAACTCCGGCTTCAGCTGGTTCCGCGTGACGCGTCAGCCGGCCTCGGCGAACGTGCTGGGTCGTGACTCGCGCGGGCGTCTCTACGTCCGCTCGGTCGCGCAGCAGCAGGGCGCGCAGAACGACAACCCGGCGCGCGTGGCGGAGGAGTTCCAGCCGCTCAACCGCGCGAACCGCTTCCTCGGGCAGGCGACGGCGCGTTGGCAGCCGCTGCTGTGGCTCGACGCCGAAGCGAACTTCGGCTACGACTTCCGTCAGAGCCTGCAGGAGACGCAGACCCCGAAGGGCTATCGCACCACGGCGGGCCCTGCCGGTTCGACGCAGCTCGGTGCCGCGAGCCGCGGCTCCGATCGTGGCGTCTCGCTCAACGCGTCGATGGACATGACGGCGCGCAAGAACTGGTTCGCCGACAACCTCTCGTCGCGCGTGACCTTCCGCACGCTCTTCGAGGCCCAGGATGACCGCGGGCTCTCGGTGAACGGTTCGGACCTCGTGGTGCCGGGCCTAGCCGACATCTCGGCGACGCGCCAGACGACGCGCAGCGGTGACTCGTACATCCAGCAGGTCCGTCAGATCGGCATGTTCGTCAACCTCGACCTCGACTGGCAGGGCAAGTACATCGTGAGCGGCCTGGTGCGCCGTGACGGTGCCTCGCTGTTCGGCGCCGACCGTCGGTGGCAGACCTACGGCCGCGGCTCGATGGCGTGGCGCGTGAGCGAGGAGTCGTGGTTCGGGCTCGACGCCGTGTCGGACCTCAAGCTCCGTGCGTCGGTCGGTCAGGCCGGCAACCGCCCGAGCTTCTCGGCGCAGTACGAGACGTATTCGATCGGCGGCGACGGCGTCACGCTCTCGCCGAACCAGATCGGCAACCCACAGCTCCGTCCCGAGGTCTCGACCGAGACCGAGATCGGCGCGGACATCGAGTTCTTCAGCAAGTACGGGCTCACGCTGACGCACGCGGCGAACGACATCGACCAGCAGATCATGCCGGTCCCGCCGCCGGCCATCGCCGGCTTCGGCAGCCAGTGGCGCAACGTCGGCAAGCTGAGCAACCGGACGATCGAGGTCTCGCTCAACATCCCGATCATCCAGACGCGCGACCTGAACTACTCGATGCGCATCAACTACGATCGGACGACGTCGACGATCGCGCGCCTCGACATCCCGGAGTTCTTCACGAGCGCCGCGGGTCAGCAGGGTTCGGAGACGATGTTCAAGATCGTCCAGGGCGGGACGTTCGGTCAGCTGTACGGCCGTCGCTTCGTCACGAAGTGCAGCGAGCTCCCGGCGCCGCAGGCCTCGCAGTGCGGTGGCGCGGGCTCGGAGTTCCAGCGCAACAGCGACGGGTTCGTGGTGTGGGTCGGCGCCGGCAACACGCTCGGCGACGGCATCACCAAGAACCTGTGGATGACCCGCCTCGCCGCGGCGAACGCGCCGTGGGCCGGTGGCAGCGCGGGCGAGCCGCTCGGCTGGGGCATGCCGATCCTCGCGCGCGATGCGAACGGCGCGGTGCCCAACACGCCGATCGGTCAGGCGCTCCCGAAGTACCGCTGGTCGCTCTCGCAGCAGGGGTCGTGGAAGAAGTTCTCGGCCTACGCGCTGCTCGACGCCACGGTCGGCAAGACGGTGTGGAACATCGGCCGTCAGTGGTCGCTCGGTGACTTCATGCACCGCGAGACCGACCAGACGGGTCGTTCGGTCGGCACCGCGAAGCCGATCGGCTACTACTTCCGCGCCACCTCGACGGGCGGCGTCGGCGGTCTGTACGACGTGCTCGGACCGAACAACAACACCGGCGAGGATGCTTCGTTCGTGAAGCTCCGCGAGCTCTCGGTGGCCTATCGCATCGGCCGTCTGGCCGGCGTGGGCGACTGGAGCGTCTCGCTCGTCGGCCGCAACCTGCTCACGATCTCCGACTACCGCGGTTTCGATCCTGAGGTCGGCCTGGGCGGCGGCACGCTCGGGTCGGGTGCCCTGAATGCGATCGACGGGTTCACCTTCCCGAACCTGCGCACGCTCTCCTTCCAGATCGGCACCAGCTTCTGATGGTGATGCCGGGGCGGGAGGTTCGCCTCCCGCCCCGGCCACCCCACTTCTGAGGAATGATGATGCGATATCACGCACGAATCGTTGGCGCGTTGGCGCTCGTGGGCCTCACAGCCTGCGGTGAAGCCCTCGCGGTCAACAACTACAACAACCCTGACGTCTCCCGGGTGCTCTCCAACGAGGCGTCGGTCGTCTCGCTGGTCGCCGGTCTGGGCGCGCAGCTCAACAATCCGCAGCGGACGAGCGAGTCCGTGAACACGCAGGCGAAGATCATGTCCGAGGAGTCGTTCGCCTCGGTCGCGAACTTCGGCATGGCGGCGCGCGTCGCGAACCGGACCCAGATCGACAACGATCTCGGGAACGACAACTCGGCGTCGAACTTCAACAACTTCAACTCGTACCAGCGCGTGCAGCGCCTCGCGTTCACGGCGCTCAAGGCATACGCCGACATCAAGGCGCGGAACTCCGGCATCACGTCGCTCTCGGCGGACGCCGAGAACCAGATGCGCGCGTTCGCGTACTTCATCGCCGCGCGCTCGGTCGCGAATGCGGCGGTCGCGTATGACTCGCTCGCGGTGCTCGACGAAGCGACGGGGACGTCGGTGATCCCCGGGCTGCTGTCGGCAGCCGCGGCGAACGTGAAGGCGATCGAGTACTACGACTCCGCGTCGGCGATCGCGGCGCGCGGCACGGGTGTCGGGCTGCCGGCCACGTGGTTGAGCCAGACGGCCGACATGTCGGCCGCGGATTTCCAGCGCCTCGTGCGCAGCTACCGCGCGCGCGCGCGGGTGGCCATCGCCCGCACCCCGGCGGAGCGCGCCGCGGTGAACTGGACCGCGGTCATCGCGGATGCCACAGCCGGCATCACCGCCGACCATGTCGTCCAGATCAACGGCAACACGGGCTGGAGCGCCGGCTTCGACGCCGGTCAGATCTACGTCGTGGGCGGCTGGCACTCGGTTCCCATGAAGTACCTCGGCATGGCCGACAGCTCCGGCGCGTATCAGGCGTGGATCAACACCGCTCCGTCGAGCCGTCGCGCGTTCGTCGTCGCCACGCTCGACAGCCGCTGGCCGACCGGTGACAGCCGTGCGGCGCAGCAGGCGAGCACGCCGAACAACCAGATCCTCCCGAAGTACATCCGCAATCGTCCCACCGGCGACGATGTGGTCGCGGCGGGCGACGGCGAGTCTTTCTACGATCACCGTCGCTACGGCGCCACGCAGGTCAACACGACCGTTGCCGGCCCGTACACCGAGCTCTCGAAGACCGAGATCGACATGCTCGCGGCCGAGGGCTACATCCGCGCGGGCAACTTCGCGGCGGCCGAACCGCTCATCAACATCTCGCGCCTCCGCAACGGCCTGCCGTCGGTCGTCGGCGTCGGCGCCGGTGTCGTCCCGGGTGGTGCTGCGTGCGTTCCGAAGCTGCCGACCGGGACCTGCGGCACGCTCCTCGAGGCGATGAAGTACGAGAAGCGCATGGAGACGGCCTTCACGGGCTACATGGTCTGGTTCACGGACAGCCGCGGGTGGAACGACCTGCCGGCCAACACGGCGATCGAGTGGCCGGTGCCGTTCCAGGAGATGCAGGCCCGTCAGCAGCCGTTCTATGATGGCACCCGCCAGCAGGCCGGCGCCTCGACGTACGGCTTCTGATCGATGGATCGCGCCGACCGAAGTGGATCGCGGGGCCGCAGCTGGCCCCGCCGATTCACGGCCGGGCTCAGCATGCTGGCGCTCGCGACGCAGATGGGCTGTCATGCCTATCTCGCACCGCAGGAGCCGGTGCCGGCAGCCGGTCGGGCGATCTCGGTCGAACTGAATGACCGCGGGCGCGTGCTGGTCGGCGGGCAGTTGGGGGAGTCGGTGTTGCAGGTGCAGGGCCAGTTGATCGGCTCGACCGACTCCTCGGTCACCTTGAGTGTGGCGCGAACGGTGTTGATGCAGGGTTCTTCGGTGGTCTGGACCGGCGAGCGCGTGGTGATCCCCCGGGAGGGGGTGCGTGGTTACCGGGTCCGGGAGTTCTCGCGGGGGAGGACCGCGTTCCTCGCGCTCGGCGTCGTCGCCGGCGTGATGGCGCTCGGAAGTCTCATCTCCCTCGTCGCAGGCGGGAACGGACGTCCGTTCGATACGGGCGGCTGCACCTCCAACTGCAACGAGAAGTGATGCCGTTCGTCGTGCCAATCATCTCCTCAGTCTCGCACTTTCCATGGAGTTCCTTCTGATGCGTATGTCTCGAATCGCCCTCGTCGGCGCGCTGCTCCTCGGAGCCGCGGCCTGCCAGACGGACGACGGCAGCGCGGTGGGATCGTCGATCCCGCCGCTCGCCTTCGTCCGCTATATCAACGCGGTGCCGGACACGAACAACCTCACCGTCCGGTTCATCGATCAGCTCGAGTTCACCCCGCAGACGTTCGTGAACGTGCCGTTCCGCGGCATGGGTCAGGGCGGCTATCAGGGTCTCGAGGCGGGCTCGCGCCACCTGCGCGTGTTCACCTACGATCCGCGCCTCTCGACCCCGACCGGCGGCCTGCCGGCGGTCACGGCCCAGATGGCCGACACGACGTTCACGTTCGTCGCCGGCCAGTACTACACGCTCCTCCACCTGGGCTACTCGCGCACCGGCCAGACCCCGGCCCAGCGCGTGTACATCCTGAACGACGCGGTCCCGACCCCGTCGAACACCCAGGTCGCGGTCCGGGCGATCCACGCCGGGCTCGGCATCGGCGCCGTCGACGTCTTCACGACGCCGCTCGCCAACACCGCGCTCGCCGGGGCGCCGGCCTTCGCGAACGTGGGCTTCAACACCACCACGGCCTACGCCAACCTCGGCGTCGCGCAGGTCGCGGCGCAGATCGCGGCGACCGGCACCACCGTCTCCCTCGCGGGCGCTGCTGCCCCGGCGGGCGTCGCTGGCACCGCTGCGGCTGACCCGATCGCGGGCGCCACGGTCGGTGGATCGGTCCTCACGGCCATCGCCTTCCCGGCCTCGGTCGCCGGCTCGCCGGCGGCCGCCGCGGCGGCCCCGTCGATCGTCTGGTTCTCTGATCGTCAGCCACCCCGCACGACCACGCCGTAAGACGCACCACCCTTGCGGCACGCGGCCACCGACCCCACTCTGGGGTCGGTGGCCGCTGGCCGTTGGGCCCTGCCCTCACTCCTCCACGCAATGCGATTCCCACTCCGGATCCGCGCTTCGCTCGTATTGCTTGCCGTGTGCACCGGGCTCCCGTCGCTCCTGCCGGCGCAGATCTTTCGCGGCGCCGTCCGGACCGCCGCGACCGCGCAACCGATCCCGCTCGCGACGGTCACAGCGCGGGACTCGGCGGGGAACGTGCTGGCGATGGCGACTTCGGACTCGGCTGGCCTCTGGGCGCTCCGCGTCCGCCGCGTCGCAGGACCGATGGAGTTGCGGGTGCGGCGGCTCGGGTTCGAGATGGGCTCGTACGTCGTGCCGGCCCCTCAGGCCGCCGACACGATCGAGTACGAGTTCCTCCTCGTCGAGGTGGCCGCCGCCGCGGAGGCGGTGCGGGTCGAGGGCGCCGCCTCGCTCAACGAGAAGCGGCTGAGCGAAGCGTACCGGCGTGGGTGGCGGGTGTACGAACCCGAGTTGATCGCGTCCGTGCGGGATCGCACGGCCGATCTCCCGCAGTTGATGCGCACCCTCGGCGTGACGAGCGTGTATCCGCCCCGCGGACCGAACGACTGCTTCCGGGCGACGCGCAACAACCAGTGTCTCGCGATCGTGGTGGACGGCCTCGTCCTCGGCCCCACCGCGCTGGTGCTGCCCAACGACGTCTATTTCCTCGCGATCCTGGGCGCCTCGGAGGCACGAGTGCAGTTCGGCGACCGGGCGCCGTTCGGCGCGATCGCGATCTACACGAGATCACGGCTGGACCGGCCCACCCGCCGCCCCTGATCGGCGGCGACCGCCAGCAGGGCGCCACGGGGCGGTGCCCACCTGCAACTTCGCGGGCGCGTCCCCAGTAGTATTCACTCGTGATCCCCTTCGCCCCGGTGCTGCTCGCGCTGACGGTCGCGCTGCAGCAGCCCCCGCAGATCCCGGCCCCCACGGGCTTCGTCAACGACTTCGCCGAGGTGCTGAGCCCGGACGATGAGGCGCGGATCACGCGGCTCGTCGACGCGGTGCGCGCCGGCTCGCAGGGCGAGATCGCGGTCGTCACGCTGCGGGACCTCGCCGGGCGCGACGTGGGAGACGTCGCGCTCCGCATCGGCCGCGAATGGCGCGTCGGCGCGAGTGCGAACAGCGGCGACCGCGCTCGGAACGCCGGGGTCGTGGTGCTGCTGGTGCCGAAGGAGACGAGCGCGGATGGCCGCGGCTACATCTCGATCCAGACGGGGCAGGGGGCCGAGGGCTTCATCACCGACGGCATGACCGGGGACATCCGGCGCGAGGCGACGCCCGCGCTGCAGCGGGGTGCGTACGGCGAGGCGCTGACGCTCATCACGGGCCGCCTCGCGGAGCGCTATGCGGCGGAGTTCCAGTTCGCGCTCGACGGCACCATCGCGCCCAAGCGCGCGACGAGGAAGCGCCCGAAGATCCCTCCGGCCGCCATCATCATGGTGATCTTCGTCCTGATCAACGTGATGAGCGCCACACGGCGCGGCCGGCGCGGCGGGTTGGTGGTGGTCCCGTTCCCGCTCGGCCGTCGCGGCGGCGGCTTCGGTGGCGGGTTCGGCGGCGGTGGATTCGGCGGTGGCGGGTTCGGCGGGTTCGGGGGCGGCGGTGGATTCTCGGGCGGTGGCTCGAGCGGGAGCTTCTAGATGGCGAAGACGACGATGACCCTCGAGGCGCTCACGGAGCGCCTGCAACGCGACCTGGGCGAGACGCTCGTGGCGGCGGTCCTGTACGGATCGGCGGCCCGGAACGAGCGCAGCGACCCGCGTGCCAACTACAACGTGCTCGTGATCGTCCGCGCGCTCACGCCGGCGGCGCTGCGGACGCTCGCGTCCACGGCCGAGGCGTGGGGCGAGGCGGGGAACCCGCCGCCGCTGATCCTCACCGAGGCGGAGTGGGGCGCGAGCGGCGACATCTTCGCGATGGAAGTGGCCGACATCCTCGAGCGGCACCGTGTGCTCGCCGGGGCGATGCCGTCCTCGCCGTCGCGCGTCTCCACGGAGCACCTGCGGCACCAACTCGAGTTCGAGGCGATGGGGAAGCTGCTCGCATTGCGCCAGGGGATCCTCGCGTCAGGGGCGAAGCCGGAGCGGGAGCTCGAGCTGCTGGCGGCGTCGAAGAGCGCGATCCTGGTGCTCTTCCGCACACTGCTGCGGATCCACGGCGAGTCGGGGACGGACGGTCCGGAGGACGTCGTGCGCCGGACGGCGGCGCGCGCCGGGTTCGACCCGTCCCCGTTCCTGCAGGTGGTCGGCCACGTCGCCGGGTCGGCGAAGATCCCGGCGGACCGCGCGGACGCCATCCTCACGGCCTACCATGCCGGACTGGAGACGTTCGTGGCGCATGTCGACCGGCTCGACGCGCGCCCCTGAGCGTCGCGTCCGGGCCGCACCGCCGTCCGGCGCCTGACACCGCGCCGCGTTCCCTGCGTATTATCCAACAGTCCCTCATTCGGAGACGATCGATGAAGAAGTGGTTCCTGCTCGCGCTGCCGCTGGTCCTCTCGGCGTGCGGCTACAACAGCATCCAGACGATGGACGAGACGGCGGCGGCCGCCAAGCAGCAGATCGAGGTCCAGCTGCAGCGCCGAGCCGATCTCGTGCCGAATCTCGTGGAGACGGTGAAGGGATACGCCAAGCAGGAGGAGACGATCTTCACGGCCGTCGCGCAGGCGCGCGCCGGACTCCTCGGCGCGGTGCAGGGCGGCAACGTCGGGCAGATGGCGACGGCCAATGACCAGATGACGGGGGCGCTCGGCCGGCTGCTCGCGATCTCGGAAGCCTACCCGACGCTCAAGAGCGACCAGAACTTCCTGCGGCTGCAGGACGAGCTGACGGGGACGGAGAACCGCATCGCGGTGGCGCGCACGGACTACAACAACGCGGTGCGCGACTACAACGCGTACATCCGCAAGTTCCCGGCGGTGCTCACGGCGAAGGTGACGGGAGCGAAGGCGCGGGAGTACTTCGAGGTCACGAATCCGGCGGCGGCGACGGCGCCGACGGTGAAGTTCTAGCGGCGGCGCAGCCGCCGCGAGGGCTGTAGTCAGAAGGGAGATGAGAGAACGCGGGGGTGGCCTGATCGGCCACCCCCGCGTTCCTCTTTCATCCTTCATCCTTCTGCCTTAATCGACCGCTCACTGCGCGTCGGGCAGGACGTAGGTGAGCGGGTCCACCGGCTTCCCGTTCACATGGATCTCGTAGTGGAGATGCGGGGCGGTGGCGAGGCCGGTCATGCCGACGGCGGCGATGAGCTGGCCGCGCGTGACGCGCTGGCCGGTGCGGACGGCGAGGCGCGAGCAGTGGGCGAAGCGGGTGCGGATGCCGTTGCCATGGTCGATCTCGACCGAGAGGCCGAAGCCCTTGTCATTGCCGGCGGTGACGACGATGCCGGTGGCCGGGGCGACGATCGGCGTGCCCGTCGGGGCGGTGACGTCGATGCCCTCGTGCGGCCGGTTCTCGTGCAGGATCGGGTGGAAGCGGCTCGTCGTGAACTGGCTCGAGAGCCAGCCGGTGGTGGGCATGATGCTCGGCGTGTTGGCGAACTTCTCGAAGTTCCGCTGGAGCGTGTCCGAGACGAGGCTGAACGAGCGCGCGAGGTTCGAGGCGCGCGTGATCAGGCCGTCGACGTCGGGCCGCGAACTCCAGCCGAGGCGCCCGAGGAAGGGGCGGCGGCGGGGCACCGCGGCCCCCGGCCCGGGTTCGTCGCGCGGGGCGTCGAGCGAGGCCGCGACCACGCTGGCGGCGCTGGCTGGGCTCGCGGAGTCGCTGATCCGGGTGGCCTCCACCGGCATGCCGGCGAGCATCCGGAGCTGCTCCTCGCGCTTGGCGAGGAGGGAGAGCGTGTCCTCCAGGACCCGGAACCGGGCCTCGACCTCCGCGATCTCGGAACGGAGGACGGCGTTCTCGCTGGCGACCAGCCGGGCCCCCGGGGTGCCCCAGGGCGTGAAGAGCACGGTCACCGCGCCGCCGACCAGCAGGACCGCCACGACTGCCACCCAGCCGAGCGCACGGAAGGTCCAGCCGGGGAGCGAGAGCTCCCGGGTGGCCCCGTTCTTCGGCGGGATGACGAGGAGGGTCCAGCGACGGCGGTCCATCTTCGGAAGATAGGGTGGCGGCGGAGGCTCCGGCCCCGATGATACCCCGAACAGGCCGTCAGGTCTTGGCGGGTGGCTCGGGCCGCGGGAAGAGTCCCTCGCCCTTGCTCACACGCCATCCGGCGCACCGCAGCGACTCAAGCTCCGCGAATCGGACGCGGGCGGCCGTTCCCGGGCCGCCGATGGCCCGCCAGAGGGCTTCGGCCTTCTCCGGCATGAACGGCGCGAGGTAGACGGCCTGCCGCGCCAGCTGCCGCACGAGCGACGCGAGGACGCGCTCGAGCTCGGGGCGATTCAGCGGGTCCTTGGCGAGGACCCACGGCTTGGTGTCCTGGATGTACTGGTTGGCGCGCCCGACGGTGCGGACGATCGCCTCGAGCGCCTCGTGGCAGAGGAAGCCACGGGAGCCATCGAGGGCCGCCCGCGCCGTCGCATGGTCGGCGGCATCGGCAACGTCGACGTCGCCCGGCGCGCCGTCAGGGACGATGCCCTCGCAGTACTTCTCGATCATCGCCGTCGTGCGGCTCGCGAGGTTCCCGATGCCGTTGGCGAGTTCGGAGGTGTAGACGGCCTCGAACCGCTCCCACGAGAACGAACCGTCGCCGTCGAAGGGGATATCGCGGAGGAGATAGTAGCGGAACGCGTCGGCGCCGAAGCGGGCGATGGCGTCGCTGAGTTCGAGCTTCACGCCGGCCGACTTGCTGAAGCGCTCCCCGCCGAGGGAGATGAAGCCGTGCCCCCAGACGCGCTCGGGGAGGGGGAGGTCGGCGGCCATGAGCATCGCCGGCCAGATGACGGTGTGGAAGCGGGTGATGTCCTTGCCGACCACGTGGACGCTCGCGGGCCAGCTGGCACCGGAGCCGGCGAAGAACTGCGCGGTCCAGTAGTTCGGCAGCGCGTCGAACCAGACGTAGGTGGTCTGCGTCTCGCCGTCGCTGAGCGGCTTGGGGAAGGGGACGCCCCAGGCGAAGCGGGCACGGCTGGCGGAGATGTCCTCGAGTCCCTGGTCGAGCAGGGCGAGGATCTCGTTGCGCCGCGACTCGGGCTCGAGGAACCCGGGCTGCCGCGCGAACAGGGCCTTGAGGCGCTCGGTGTAGGCGGAGAGCCGGAAGAACCAGTTGCGCTCGGTGATCTCCTGCAGGGTGCGGGTGGGATGCAGGAGGCACTTCCCGTCGACGATGTCGGCGGGCTGCTTGAAGCTCTCGCACCCGACGCAGTAGAGGCCGGTGTACGAGCGCTCGTAGAAGTCGTCGGGGCTCTTGGCGAAGATGCGCTCGAGGAGCTCCTGCACCGCCGCGTGGTGGGTGGGGTGCGAGGTGCGGATGAACTGGTCGTGCGAGAGCCCGAGCGTGGCCCACATCGACTCGAAGCGCGCGGCGACGCGATCGACGAACTCCTGCGGCGCGAGGCCGGCCGCCTCCGCGGTCTGCGCGACCTTCTGGCCGTGCTCGTCCATGCCGATCAGGAACCAGACGTCGTCACCGAGCTGCCGGCGGAAGCGGCAGATGGCGTCGGCGCCGATCTTCTCGAGGGCGTGCCCGAGATGCGGGTCGCCGTTGGCGTAGTCGATCGCGGTCGTGAGGTAGAAGCGGGCCATGGGGCGTCAGTTCGTTGAAGGCGGACCGGACGGCGCACCACCGGGCGCGCCCCCGCCGTCGCTGCCGGGGTTCCCGGTGTTCCCCCCGCGGCCACGACGACCGCCGCGGCGTCCGCGGCGGCGACGTCCACGCTTGCGCGCGTCGGCTCCGCCGTCGGTCGACGCCTCGGCCGAGTCTCCGGACGACGTGGCGTCCTCGGTCTCCTCGCCCTCGTCGTCGTCCTCCTCGAGGTCGGGCGTCGGGACGTTGACGGCCGTCGGCGGGGCTGACTGCCGCGGCGGTGCGGGGACGGCAGGGCGCTCGACACGCTCATTGCGCTCGGCTCGCGCGGGGCGTTCGGGGCGCGCCGGGCGTTCCGCACGCGGGGCGCGCTCACGCTCACGCGACGGCGCCGCCTTCGGCGGCTCGGCGCGCGAGAGCGTGACGATCTCCGACTCCTCGGGCGAGTCGTCGTCATGCGTCGGCTCGTCATCCACCGGGACGGAGGTGTCGCCGAGTTCGCGCTTGAGCTGATTGAGCGGGATGGTGCGATACTCGCCGGCCGCGGTGCGGAGCGTGACCTGGTCGCGGAAGATGTCGTTGCTCACGACCTTCTCCTCGCCAACCGCCGTCTCGAGCACCTTCCCTTCCTTCGGGAAGCGCTTGCGGGACTGCACGTAGAACTCGTGCTCGTAGCGCAGGCAGCACATGAGGCGGCCGCAGGTGCCGGAGATCTGCGCCGGGTTCAGCGTCGAGAGGCGCTGGTCCTTGGCGCTGCTCGACTTCACGGGGCGCAGCTCGGGGAGCCAGGAGCTCGAGCAGAACTGCCGCCCGCACCGGCCGATGCCGTCGAGGCGACGGGCCTCGTCGCGCACGCCGATGTGCCACATGTGCACGCGCGCGCCGAAGCGCTTCTCGAGCTGCCGCACGAGCTGCCGGAAGTCGACGCGCTCCTCGGCGGTGAAGTAGCAGGTGAGGCGTCGGCGGTCCCACTGCCACTCGGCGTCGCTGACCTTCATGTCGAGCTTGAGCTCGCGCACGATCTCCAGCGCCGCGCGGCGGACGGCGTCCTCATCGGCACGGAGGCGGACGGCGGTCTCGATCTCCGCCTTGGTGGCGAGGCGCACGACGCGCGGCAGCTCGTTCGGCGAGGCCTTGCCGTGCGTGGTCCCGGCCTTCCGCTTCTCGGCGAGTTCGCCGGTGGCGTGGACGCGGCCGAGGTCCTCGCCGCGCTCGACCTGGACGATGACGGCGGCGCGCGCAGGCGGCGGCGCTTCACCCGCCCAGGTGAAGAACGCGCGCCGATTCCCCTTGAACTCGACCTCGACGAGGTGCGTCTGGACCGCGGCGGCCGTCACTCGTTCCACGCACCCATCTTGAGGTACTTCTCGCGGCGCTTGCGGACGAGCTTGTCCGGCTTGAGGCGGCGGAGCTCGTCGATGTTCCGGAGGATCGCGTCGTGGACGCCCTTGGCCGCCTCGGCGTGATTGGCGTGCGCGCCGCCCTCGGGCTCGGGGATGATCTCGTCGATCACCTTGAGCTCCATCAGGTCGGGGGCGGTGATCTTGAGCGACTGCGCGGCCTTCTCGCGCATCTCGACGCTCTTGCCGTCCTTCCACAGGATCGCGGCGCAGCCTTCGACGGTGATCACCGAGTAGACGGAGTTCTCCATCATCAGGATGCGGTCGGCGACGCCGAGGGCGAGCGCGCCGCCCGAGCCGCCTTCGCCGATGACGGTGGCGACGATCGGCACGGTGATCTGCGACATCTCGAGGAGGTTGCGCGCGATGGCCTCCGACTGGCCGCGCTCCTCGGCGCCGAGACCGGCCCACGCCCCCGGGGTGTCGATCATGGTGATGATCGGCACGTGGAACTTCTCGGCGAGCTTCATGAGGCGGAGCGCCTTGCGATAGCCCTCGGGGTGCGGCATCCCGAAGTTGCGGTGCAGGTTCTCCTTGGTGTCGCGGCCGCGCTGGTGGCCGATGACCATGACGGTCTCCCCGTCGAGGCGCGCCCAGCCGCCGACAATCGAGGGATCGTCGCGGTAGGCGCGGTCGCCGTGGAGCTCGATGAAGTCCGTGAAGGCGAGGCGGAGATAGTCGAGCGTGAAGGGCCGGCGCGCCGAGCGCGCGACCTGGACGCGCTGCAGGGGCGTCAGCTTCTTGTAGACGTCACGGCGGAGCTCGGTGAGCTTGGCCTGCAGCGGCTGGATCTCCGGCGTGACGTCGAGTTTCTGCTCCTCGGCCGACTTGCGGAGATCCTCGATCTGCTTCTCGAGTTCCGCGAGCGGCTTCTCGAATTCCAGGGCGGACGTTCCCACGATCAACCTCCTCTGACGAGTCGCACGCGCTCGGTCCCGAGCAGTGCGCGGAGTTCCAGCAGGGCGGGGCCGGCGGTGGACAGCTTCAGGGAGGCCGACCGGAGGCGCGCCGGGGCGCCGTCCTTCCCCTTCCAACGTAGCTCCAGCGGCGCCGAGCCGGGATGGGCGATCGCCACGGCGCGCACGTCCTTGAAGACGGCGGCGGGGACTGCGGCGGCGGCGTCGAGCTCGAGCGAGATCGCGAACTGGCCGGTGGCGCGGAGCTCGGCGAGTCGCGTGACCGACTCCACGATGAACGTGGGGTTGTCGGCGTCCTGGTCGCGCTTGGAGTAGTTCCCCTTCACGAGCATGGGCACATCGGTGCGGACCCGATCGCTGATGGCGGCCCACGCCTCGGGGAAGACGAGGATCTCGGCGGAGCCGGAGAAGTCCTCGAGGGTGAGGCGCGCGAACTCGGCGCCCGACTTCTTGGAGATCTGGCGCTTGATCGCGGTCACCACGCCGGCGAGGCTCATCGCCTCCGGGCTCCACTTGCCGAGCTGCGAGACCGTGTGCGAGGCGAGCAGTTCGCACTCGGCGCGGAACGGGTCCAGCGGGTGGCCGGAGATGTAGAAGCCGAGGATCGCCTTCTCCTGCGTGAGCCGCTCGCTCTCGGAGAGGGGCGGGAGGTTGGGCAGGATGGGGGTGAGCGGGGCCTTCGAGGCGCCCTCCTCGGGCGCCCCCATGAGGTCGCCGAAGAGCGAGCCCTGGCCGGTGGCGAGCTCGGTCTGGGCGAGCGAGGCATGCTGCATGGCGCCATCGAGGGCGGCGACGAACTGCGCGCGATGTCCGTCGAGCCCGTCGAGCGCGCCGGCGTGCGTGAGGGCCTCGAAGACGCGCTTGTTGCAGGTGCGCAGGTCGACGCGCTCGCAGAGGTCGTAGAGCGAGGTGTACGGCTTCTCCTCGCGTCCCTTGATGATCGAATCGGCGGCGGAGGAGCCCACGTTGCGGATGGCGCCGAGGCCGAAGCGGATCCGCTTGTCGCCGACGACGGTGAACTTCCACCCCGACTCGTTGACGTCGGGGGGGAGGATCTCCATGCCGAGGTCGCGCGCCTCGTTGATGTACTTCACGACCGAGTCGGTGTCGCCGATGGAGGCCGAGAGGACGGCGGCCATGAACTCGGGCGTGTAGTGCGTCTTGAGCCAGGCGGTCTGGTACGAGAGGACGGAGTAGGCGACCGAGTGCGACTTGTTGAAGCCGTAGCGGCCGAAGGTCTCGATCTGCGCGGAGATCTCGTCGATGACCTTGGGCGGGAAGCCCTTGGCGACGGCCTTCTCGACGAACTTGCCCAGCTCCTTCCTGATGAGCTCGGCGTCCTTCTTGCCGACGGCCTTGCGCAGCACGTCGGCTTCGGCGAGCGAGATGCCCGCGAGCCGCTGCGCGATGCGCATCACCTGTTCCTGATAGGTGATGACGCCGTAGGTCGGGGCGAGGATCTCCTCGAGCTCGGGGAGCTGGTAGCTCACCGGCTCCTCGCCCTTCTTGCGGCGCTGGTAGACCTTGTGCATGCCCGCATCGAGCGGGCCGGGGCGCATGAGCGCGTTGGACGCGACGAGGTCGTCGAAGCGGTCGGCGCGCATGCCGCGCACCATCTCGGTCGCGAGCGGCGACTCGAACTGGAAGACGCCGGCGGTGCGCCCGGCGCGGAGCTGGCGGTAGGTGTCCTCGTCGTCGAGCGGGAGCGCGTCGACGTCGATGTCGATCCCGCGCCGCGCCTTGATCGCCTTCACCGCGTCGGTGATGATCGTGAGCGTCGTGAGGCCGAGGAAGTCCATCTTGAGCATCCCGGCCTTCTCGAGCGCGATCATGTCGTACTGCGTGACCACCACGCGCTCGTCGCCGTCGCCGCCGCCCGAGCCCTTCGACTCGGCGGTGCAGACCGGGACGTAGTCGTCGAGCGGTCCCGGCGCTATGACGATGCCGGCCGCGTGCACGCCCGCGTGGCGCGAGAGCCCTTCGAGCGAGATCGCGAAGTCGAAGAGCTGCGCGTGGCGCTCGTCCTGGTCGTAGAGCTTGGCGACCTCGGGGACCTTCTCGATCGCCTCGGCGACGGTGAGCGAGAAGTTGGGCGCGTTGGGGATGAGCTTGGCGATCGCGTCGGTCTCGGCCGGCGTGAAGCCGAGCACGCGGCCGACGTCCTTGATGCAGGCGCGGGACTTGAGCGTCCCGAAGGTGATGATCTGCCCGACGGAGTCGCGCCCGTACTTGTCGCGGACGTACTCGATGACCTCGCCGCGGCGCTCCTCGCAGAAGTCGACGTCGATGTCGGGCATCGAGACGCGTTCCGGATTGAGGAAGCGCTCGAAGAGCAGGTCGAACTTGAGCGGGCAGACGTTCGTGATGCCGGTCGCGTAGGCGACGAGGGAGCCGGCGGCCGAGCCGCGACCCGGCCCGACGGGGATCCCGCGGTCGCGGGCCGCCTGGATGAAGTCGGCGGTGATGAGGAAGTAGCCGGCGTAGCCCGTCTTGGTGATCACGCCGAGCTCGTAGTCGAGCCGCTCGCGCACTTCCGCGGGGAACGGGTCGCCGTACCGCTTCTTCGCGCCTTCGGTGGCGAGCTGGACGAGGAGGTCGTTCTCGCTCTTCACGCCCGCGGGGAGCGGGAAGGCGGGGACGTAGTACTTCTTGTCGAACTTCACGTCGACCGCGTCGGCGATCGCGAGGGTGTTCTCGAGGACGTCGGGGCGGCCCTTGAAGTGCGCGGCCATCTCCGGCGCGCTCTTGAAGTAGAGGCCGCGGTCGTACTTCATGCGGTCCGCGTCGAGCCGGTCCTTCTTGAGGCCGATGCAGAGCAGCACGTCGTGGGCCGCGTGGTCCTCGGCCTTGAGGAAGTGCGCGTCGTTCGTCGCGACGACCGGAAGCGAGAGGTCCTTCGCGAGCCGGAAGACGAGGTCGTTGAGCTTCTTCTGCTCGCCGGCCTCGTGCGCCTGGACCTCGAGGTAGTAGCGGTCCTTGAAGACGTCGGCGTACCAGGCGGCGGCGGCCTTGGCCTCCTCGTACTGGTCCTGCAGCAGGTGCCGCGCCACCTCGCCGGCCATGCAGGCACTGGAGACGATGAGGCCCTCGCTGTGCTTCGCGAGGAGCTCACGGTCCACGCGCGGCTTGCCGTAGAAGCCCTCGGTGTACCCGAGGGAGGTGAGCTTCACGAGGTTCTTGTAGCCCACGAGGTCGCGGGCGAGGAGGACGAGGTGGAAGTAGTTCTTCTCGCCCTGCGCCGCGCGGGTCTTGAGGCGGCGGTCGCTCGGCGCGACGTACGCCTCCATGCCGAGGATCGGCTTGATGCCGGCCTTCTTGCCCTTCTCCTGGAACTCCCACGCCGCGTGGATGTTGCCGTGGTCGGTGATCGCGAGCGCCGGCTGTTCGAACTCCTGCGCCCGGCGGATCAGGTCATCGATCCGGTTGGCGCCGTCGAGCAGCGAGTACTCGGAATGGCAGTGGAGATGGACGAAGGACATGGACCCGGAAGAATAGCGCTCGCGGGGGCGCACCGCCATGCACGGAGTGCCCTTGATTCGTGCGTGTAACTCGTTGCGAGCGCTCGGCTTGCATCGCGGGAAACGCCGCCCAGATTCCGGTCGATGTCATCGAACCGCACACGGGGGGCTGGCCGCTTGAAGTTGCGCTGGGGAGGGGTGGGGATCGTGCTGCTCGCGATCGCCGCAGGGGGCGCGCTGTTCCTCGCCGCGACCCCCCTCGGCCGCTACCTCGCGCGCGCCGCGTGGGAGGAGGGGAAGATCCTCCGGGGCCGCCGACCGATCGCGCGCCTCGCGCAGGACTCGACGCTCGACGCGGCCACGCGCGCCAAGCTGCAGCTGGTGCTCGAGGCGCGGGCCTTCGCGCGCGATTCGCTGCGGCTCCCGGCGAAGGACGCCTTCACGCAGTTCACCCAGTTGGAGTCGGACACGCTGGTGCTCGTGCTCTCGGGCGCGCGGAAGGACCGACTCGAAGGGAAGAGCTGGTGGTTCCCCGTCGTCGGTCGCGTGCCGTACAAGGGCTTCTTCGACGTGGCGGCCGCCCAGCGGGCGGAGCGGGAGCTCGCCGCCGAGGGATACGACACGTACCTGCGCCCCGCGGCCGCGTTCAGCACGCTCGGCTGGTTCAACGACCCGCTGCTGTCGACGACGCTCGTCGCCGATACGGTGGACCTCGTGAACACCGTGATCCACGAGCTCACGCACAACCGCTACTACGCGAAGGACGGCGCGGTCTTCAACGAGTCGTTCGCGAACTTCGTCGGGGCGCGCGGGGCGGAGCGGTTCTTCCTCGCGCGGGGGGACTCGACCTCGGCGAAGCGCTCCGTGGACCGCTGGGCGGATGATCGGCTGCTCGCCGCGTACTGGGCGCGCCTCTACACGGCACTCGACTCGGCGTTCAAGGCCAGCGCGGCGGATTCGCTCAAGACGCGACGGCTCGCCATCCGCGATTCGACCTATCGCGATGCCCGGCGGTTCCTCGTGGATTCCGTCGGCCCGCGATTCCTGACGATCCCGCGGGTCTACGCCGAGCGGGTGCGGCTGGACAACGCGGCGCTGCTCGCGCGGCGCATCTACCTGACGGACCTCGAACGATTCGAGCGGGTGTTCGAGGCGTCGGGGCGCGACCTCGAGGTGGCGATCCGGCGGTTGATCGAGGAGCACGAGGCGGGACCACCCGCGTCACGATGATGCCACGTTCCCGGGCGCGGCCGTGCACTTGATTGCGCGGCGCTCCGGCCGAGACTACCATAGGACCATGCCGACGATGTCCGCCCGCGCCGAGCGCGCCAGCAATACCAACGCCAATCCGCCTCAGCGGGTCGGCGTCTAGTCGCGCACACGGCAGCACCAGCGACGAAGTCTCCGAGGCCCGCATCGACGATGCGGGCCTTTTCCGTTTCCTCCAGATCCCGAGGGTGTGTCCATGTGCGGCATCGTGGGAGTGTTCGATCTCAAGCCGGGCGACGACCTGGCGGCGCTCCGTCGCCAGGCGGTCGCGGCCTCGTCGCGGCAGCGGCATCGCGGGCCCGACTGGAGCGGCGTGTACGCGGACGACGGTGCAATCCTCGCGCACGAGCGACTCGCCATCGTCGGGATCCAGGGCGGCGCGCAGCCCATCCCGAGTACGGACGGGACGCTCGCGCTCTGCGTGAACGGGGAGATCTACAACCACCGGGAGCTCGCAGCCGGCGCGCCCGGGTACGCGTTCGTGGGAGACTCCGACTGCGAGGTGATCAACGCCCTCTGGCAGCGGGAGGGCGCGGCGCTGGTCTCGCGCCTCAACGGGATCTTCGCATTCGCACTCTGGGATGCGGCGGCGCGTCGTTACCTCATCGCGCGCGACCCGATGGGCGTCTGTCCGCTCTACCATGGACGCGATGCCGCCGGGCGGCTCTGGGTCGCCTCGGAGATGAAGGCGTTGGTCGGCGTGTGCGAGACGATCGAGCCGTTCCCGCCGGGGCACCTCCTCGACAGCGCAGAGGGCATCATCCGCCCCTACTACACGCCCGCCTGGCGTGACTACTCGGCCGTACGCGGCGTGCCCGCCGACCCGGCGGCGATCCGCGCCGCGATGCTCGCGGCGGTGAAGCGACAGCTCATGTCGGACGTGCCGTACGGCGTGCTGCTGTCGGGCGGGCTCGATTCGTCGATCGTCGCCTGGTGCGCCCAGCAGTTCGCCGCGCGCCGCGTGGAGGAGGACGGGAAGGTCGAAGCCTGGTGGCCGCGACTGCATTCGTTCGCGATCGGCCTTGAGGGCGCGCCCGATCTCGTCGCGGCGCGCGTCGCCGCCGAGGCGATCGGGACGGCGCACCATGAGTTCCACTTCACCGTCGCCGAAGGGATGGATGCGCTCTCGGAGGTGATCCGACACATCGAGACGTACGACGTGACGACGATCCGCGCGTCGACGCCGATGTTCCTGCTCGCGCGCCGGATCCGTTCGATGGGGATCAAGATGGTGCTCTCGGGCGAGGGATCGGACGAGCTGTTCGGCGGCTATCTCTACTTCCACAAGGCGCCATCGGCCGAGGAGTTCCACGCCGAGACGGTGCGGAAGCTCGGCGCGTTGCACCTGTACGATTGCCTGCGCGCGAACAAGTCGATGGCCGCGTGGGGCGTGGAGGCGCGGGTGCCGTTCCTCGACCTGGCGTTCATCGACGCGGCGATGTCGATCGATGCGGAGCACAAGCGGGTGCGGCCGCGCGTTCCGGGAGGGCGCCCGATCGAGAAGCACCTGCTGCGCACGGCGTTCGAAGGGACGCTGCCCGAGGCGATCCTCTGGCGGCAGAAGGAGCAGTTCAGCGACGGCGTGGGGTATGGGTGGATCGACGCGCTCAAGACGTCGGCGGAGGCCAAGGTGACCGATGCCCAGTTGGCGAGCGCGGCGGCGCGGTTCCCGGTGAACCCGCCGACGACGAAGGAGGGGTACGTCTACCGCGTGCTGTTCGAGCAGCACTTCCCCGGGGCGGTCTGCGCGGCGACGGTGCCGGGCGGGAAGTCCATCGCCTGCTCGTCACCGGCGGCGATCGCGTGGGACGCGTCGTTCGCGGCGGCGGCGGATCCGTCGGGGCGGGCGATCGCCGGGGTGCACGAGTCGGCGGTCGCGGCGGGATGACCGGCCCTCAGCTCGAGAACCGACTCCGGAGCAGCGCACGGAGGTCGACCGTCGGCGTCGCGGCCGTGGGGATCTCGGCCTCGGGCAGACGTTCGGTCGATTCGAGCACGACCTGCTGGAACGTGCGCACGACGCCGCGGTCGATGAACCGGCTGAGCTGGGAGAGCGAGTAGTCCGCCCCGCGCCGCGACTGGTAGACGTTGAACGGGTGCGTCACCGCGAGGTGGTCGCGCGCGCGGGTGAGGGCGACGTACATGAGTCGGCGCTCCTCCTCGATCTGGTCGTCGTCCCCGAGTGCGCGCGACATGGGGAACCAGCCGTCGACGGCCCAGATCAGGAAGACCGCATCCCACTCCTTCCCCTTGGCGCTGTGGGCGGTGGAGAGGATGAGCACGTCATCCTCCGACTCGCTGCCAAAGCCGAGGTCGGTGGAGGAGGCGGGCGGGTCGAGGGAGATCGCCGCGAGGAAGTCGGTGCGCGACCCGTAGCCGTCGGCGATGGCCTGGAGCCGGTCGAGGTCGGCGAGGCGGGGCTCCTCGCGGTCGTAGCGCGCGCGGAGGATGTCGTCGTACATCGTCCGGATGCGGACGATGTCCTTGGCGACGCCGCCGTCCCCTTCGAGGTCCGCGCGGCGGAGCGCGCGGAGCAGGTCGACCAGACCGCGATGCGCGTCCTTGGCGCGCGGCGGCGGGACGAACTCGGCGAAGGCCTCGGGGTTCCAATCGCGCTCGGCCAGCGCCTCGATCGCGCGGCGCGCCGTGGTCTCCCCGATGCCGGGCATCAGCTGCAGCAGGCGGTACCAGCTCACCTCGTCTCGCGGGTTCTCGAGCACGCGGAGGAAGGCGAGCACGTCCTTCACGTGCGCGGCCTCGAGGAACTTGAGCCCACCCCACTTCTCGAACGGGATGTTGCGCGCGGTGAGCTCGATCTCGAGGTCGGCGCTCATGTAGCCGGCGCGGAAGAGCACGGCCATCTCGCGGAGCGGCGTGCCCGCCTCGTGGAGCTCGAGGATCCGGTCCACCACGAAGCGCGTCTGCTGCGACTCGTCCTGCGCCGTGACGAGCCAGGGCTTCTCGCCGCCCGTGCGCGTGGTGTAGAGCTCCTTCGTGAACCGCTCCTCGGCGCGCGAGATGAGCAGGTTGCTCGCGTCGAGGATGGGTTGGGTGGAACGGTAGTTCTGCTCGAGCGTGACGACCGACGCGCCGTGGAAGTCGCGCGGGAAGTCGAGGATGTTGCGGATGGTCGCGCCGCGGAAGGCGTAGATGCTCTGTGCGTCGTCGCCGACGACGGTGAGGTTGCGGTGCACGCGGCACATCCCCTTGAGGATGCGCGCCTGGAGGACGTTGGTGTCCTGGAACTCGTCGACGAGGATGTGGTCGTAGAGCGCGCCGATGCGGTCGCCGATCGCGCGGGCGGCCTCGGTCTCGAGCAGCATCGCCCAGTAGAGGAGGAGGTCGTCGTAGTCGACCAGATTCCGCGACTGCTTGCGCGCGGTGTAGTCGGCGAAGACGCGCGTGAAGTCGTCCTCGAACTCGATGAACCGCGGATACTCCTCACGGAGGATCGCGCCGACGGGGAACTCGGTGTTGACGTGCCGCGAGTAGACGTGGTGGAGCGTCTCCTTCTTGGGGAATCGCTTGGTCTTGTCGGCGAGGCCGCACGCGGCGCGCGACAGCTGCATCAGGTCCTCGGCGTCGCCCTGGTCGAGGATGGTGAAATCGCCGGGGAGCCCCGCCTCGGCGCCGAAGCGACGGAGCAGCCGGTGGGCGGTGCCGTGGAAGGTGCCGCCGTGCACCGCCCGGCTCTCCGAGCCGACGAGCTTCTCGGCGCGGCCGAGCATCTCCTGCGCGGCGCGGCGCGTGAAGGTGAGGAGGAGGATCCGTTCGGGGCGGATGCCGCGCTCGATGAGGTGCGCGACGCGGTAGACAAGGGTGCGCGTCTTCCCCGTGCCGGCGCCCGCCACGATGAGCAGCGGACCGTCCGGATGCGTGGCCGCCTTGCGCTGCGCCTCGTTGAGGTCGGCGTCGAAGTCGACCGCCCGTCGCGGGGCGACCTCGCGCACGCGCGCGGGATAGGCGATGGGCTTGTCGGACACGCCCTGAATATATCCCGAAGCGGACAGCACGCCGTACCACCACGCCGCCGTCCGGCGCGACGCCTTGCCGACCGTTCGGCGCGGGGTGCGGCCGACTGGTCCGCCGCACCGCGAGTGGTGTAATTCCGCGGATGGAACACACGCTCGTCGGACGCCGTGCCCGGCGCCTCGCCCTTCTGCTTCCGGTCATCCTCTCCGCCGCCTGCAGCATCAGCGACGGCATCACCCAAGAGGGTCCGTCCTCGCACCTGCGCGTCGTGCAAGCGGTGGCGAATGCGCCCATCATGGAACTCGTCGTCGACTCGACGCCCTACCTGTCGGGCATCGGATTCCGTTCCTCGTCCGGGTTCCTCGAGGTGGAGGCGGGGACACGGCGCGTTCGGCTCTTCCCCAACGGGTCCGCGACGCCGTTGCTCGACCACACCTTCCCGATCGAGTTCCCGCGTGCCTACACCCTGTTCTCGACTGGCGTCGTCGGTGCCGTCGAGGCCGTGGTGGTCCCCGACACCGCGGCGATCCCTGGGCCCGGCGAGATCAAGCTCCGGGTCATCCAGGCGGCACCCTCGGCCGGGACGGTCGACGTCTACATCACCGACCCCAGCGTCCCGATCGACTCCGCGACCCCCATCCTCGAGGATGTGGTGTTCCGCGGGAACACGGACTACTTCACGCTCCCGGTCGGCCGGTACCGGATCCGGTTGACCACCGCCAACACCAGGACGGTGGTGCTGGACATGAACCAGCTCATCTCCGAGCGCGCGATGCGGACGGTCGTCGCGACCGATGCCGCGGGCGGCGGGACGCCGCTCGTCGGGATCCTGCTCGTCGACTTCTAGCGGAACCGCCAGAAGACGGAGCCGTCGGCGCGGCGCACCTGCAGGAGCCGCCGCTCGGCCGGGGTGCGCCCCTCGGTGAGCACCGCGTGCAGGTCGCTCAGCAGCGCCGAGTTGCCGAAGAGCGTGTGGCCGAGGAGGTCGCCGCGCACGCGCGTCGCATCGACCGTGGTCATGCCGTCGAGCACGGTGAGCGAGTCGCCGCCGAGTCCGAGGCGGAGGACGCCGTTGAGCACGCGTGAGGCGCGCAGGGCCTCGTCCTCGCTCGAGGCGTAGAGTGTGACCCCCTGGGCGCGCGCGCGCAGGATGGGGAGGATCTCGCGCGAGAAGATGCGCGCATCGACGTCGGGCGCGGCGAAGACGACCTGCCCGAGCCGCGGGAGCGAGTCCCGCGGATCGACGAGGGACATCGCCTTGCTCAGCACCTCGGAGCCCATCGAGTGGGCGATCACGTGGATGCGGTCGGGATTGGCGCGCGGGAGCTGGTCGCGCAGCAGGCGCAGCAGGTGCCAGCCGGCATTGCGCGCGGTCTGCTGGTCGCGGATGTAGCCCGAGAGGGCGCCCTGCGACGGCCAGGCGAAGAGGATCGCGGTGCCGTCGAACCCCATGTCGGCGGCGATCTGCGCGACGCGGACCGCGGCATCCTCGAACGACGAGTTGTAGCCGTGCACGAAGACGAGGATATCGCGCGAGCGGGTGCGCGCGAGGTCATCGCGGACGCGCTGGAGGAAGCGCACCGAGTCGGCGAGGATGAGCGAGTTGATGTACATCGTGCGCGCCGCATCGGGCGAGTCGGCGGCGCTCGCGCGCGGGATCACGCCCTCGGCGCGCACGCGGTACGACGGGACGTTCACCTGGGCCACGGCCCACGAGAGGGTGTTCGCGTCGGTCGTGCCGAAGCGGTTCCCCGGCCAGTCGGCGTTGATGTAGTTGCGGGTGGTCGCGACGAGGAGCGGGATGCGGACGCTGTTGGTGTCGAGGTCGTTCCAGCCGCGCGGGAGTTCGGCGCGCGGGACGGTCGGCACGAGCGGCTCGGTCGGCAGGACCTGCAGCGACTCGACGGGAGCGGGGAGGAGGATGAGGCCGCTCGAGTCGGGCGTGACCACCGGCGCGGGTGCTCCCGCGGCGGGCGCGCCGCCGCAGCTCAGGGCCAGCAGCGCCGCGACCGCGACGATCGCGCGTCGGTCCATCCTCATGCCGGTTCCCATCACGTCCGTTCCTCCAGTGCCGGTCCGAGCTCCGCCAGCGTGGTCTCCCGCGGCGCGCGCTCGAACACCTCGCCGAAAGATCGCACGATCGTCGCGCGCATGTCATCGCCCAGCGTGGGCGACGGCGCCTGGCAGGTGCCATCGGCGCGTTCGAGCAGTTCGCGCTCCACCGAGGTCATCACCACGTCGGCGATGCCGCAGGGGACCATGAGGTCGAAGTAGCCCAGGTCGGTCGTGACGTTCAGCGCGAAGCCGTGCCAGGTCACCCAGCTCCGCGCGTGCACGCCGATGCTCGCGAGCTTGCGGCCCTGAGTCCACACCCCCGTCTGGCCAGCCTGCCGGCCTGCCGGGATCCCGACCGACGCGACGCCGCGGATCACGACCTCCTCCACCTGCCGCAGGTACCAGTGCAGGTCCTGCCGGTGCTCCGTGAGGTCCACGATCGGGTAGCCGACGAGCTGCCCCGGGCCGTGGAAGGTGACATCGCCCCCGCGTTCGATGTCGAAGAGCTCCACGCCGCGCGCGGCGAGCAGTTCGCGCGACGCGAGCAGGTTCCCCGCCTTCGTCGAGCGCCCGGTCGTGATCACCGGTGGATGTTCGACGAGGACGAGGACGTCGTGCGGGACGCGCTTCGCGATCCGCGCCGCCGCGAGCGCGCGCTGGAACGACAAGGCCTCCGCATAGCTGCGGAGGCCGAGGTCGAGGACGAGGAAGTCCTTCATGCGCGCGCGAGGCTCACGCTCACGCGTGCAGCATCTTCCCCATCGAGTCGAGCACCGCCTCGGCGATCGCCTCGCTGAGGGTCGGGTGCGCATGGATCGCGAGGTCGATCTCCTCGACGGTGTACTCGTTCTCGCGGGCCACGGCGAACTCGTGGATCAGCTCGGTGGCATGCGCCCCGCAGATGTGCGCGCCAAGGATCTCGCCGTACTTCTCGTCGCGGATGACCTTCACGAAACCCTCGGTCTCGCCGCTCGTGCGGGCGCGGCCGTTGGCCGAGAAGGGGAACTTGCCGACCTTGTACTTGAGCCCCTTCTCCTTGCACTGCGCCTCGGTGAGGCCGATGCTCGCGACCTCGGGATGGCAGTAGGTGGCATTGGGGATGTTGCCGTAGTTCACCGGGTGATGCGCATGCCCGGCGAGGATGTCGGCGACCACGTGGCCCTCGCGCGAGCCCTTGTGCGCGAGCATCGGCGGGCCGGCGACGTCGCCGATGGCGTAGATGCCCCGCGCGCTGGTCTCGAAGCGCTCGTTGATGCGGATGAACCCGCGCTCGGTGGTCTGCACACCGGCCTCCTTCAGGCCGACGTGCTCGATGTTCGGCGCGCGGCCCGCGGCGACGAGGACGAGGTCGAAGGTCATCTCCTTCTTCTCGCCGTTCGCCTCGACCGGGATGGTGACGTTGCCCCTGCCCTTCTTCACGGTCCCGAGCTTGGCCCCGGTGACGATCTCGATGCCGCGCTTCTTGAACGCCTTGCCCAGCTCGACGGAGCAGTCCTCGTCCTCGACCGGCAGGATGCGCGGCATGACCTCGAGGATGGTGACCTTGGACCCGAAGGCGTTGAAGACGTCGGCGAACTCGCAGCCGACGGCGCCGGCGCCGATGACGGCGATGGTCGCCGGTGCCTTGTCGAGCGTGAGCGCCTCGTCGGACGAGAGGACGAGGGTCTTGTCGAGGTCGAGCCCGATCTGCGGCAGGCCCTTCACGCGCGAACCGGTCGCGATGACCACGCCCTTGGTGGCGGTGTGCGTCTCGCTCTTCCCGTCGGCGCCGGTGACCTTCACGGTCTTGCCCGCGCCGAGCACGCCGGTGCCCTTGAGCCAGGTGATCTTGTTCTTCTTGAAGAGGAACTCGACGCCCTTGGAGTTCTGCGCGCTCACGGCGCGCGAGCGCTTCATGGCGACGCCGTAGTCGAGCGTGACCTTCTCCGCGGTGACGCCGAACTCCTTGCCCTTCGCGACCTTCTGCGCGATGGACGCGGCCTCGAGGAGCGCCTTGGCGGGGATGCAGCCCCAGAGGACGCAGGTGCCGCCGAGGCCTTCGCGCTCGACGACGGCGACGGATTGGCCGAGCTGGGCGGAGCGGAGGGCGCCGACGTAGCCGGCGGGGCCGCCGCCGAGATAGATCACATCGTACTGGGCCATTGGGGGATCAGATGGAGGGTGAAGGCTGAAGGATGAATGGCGAACGGCTGAAGCGATGCGAGGTGACTTCCATCCTTCCTCCTTCAGCCTTCATCCTGACGTTCAGAACACCAGCAGCAACGGGTTCTCGACGAGCCGTCGCAGCGTCTGCAGGAACTTCGCGCCGACCGCGCCGTCGATCACGCGATGGTCGCAGCTCATGGTCACGCGGAGCTTCTTGCGCACCTCGAAGCCGCCGTCCGCGCCGACCACGACCTTGTCCTCGATCGCGCCGATCGCGAGGATGCCGACCTCGGGGGGGTTGATGATCGCCGTGAACTGGTCGATCTGCATCATGCCGAGGTTGGAGACCGAGAAGGTCGAGCCGGTGAACTCCTCTGGCTTGAGCTTCCGCTCGCGCGCCTTCTTCGCGAGGGTCTTCGACTCGGCGGAGATCTCGCTCATGCGCTTCGTCTGCGCGTCGAAGATCACCGGGACGATGAGGCCGTCATCGGTCGCGACGGCCATGCCGAGGTGCACCGTGTCGAAGTAGCGGATCCGGTCGCCCAGCCAGTGCGCGTTCACCTCGGGGTGCTGGGTGAGCGCGGTCGCGGTCGCCTTCAGGATGAGGTCGTTGAACGAGAACTTGAACGCGTCGCCGAGCTCGGCGGCCGCGGCCCGCATCTCCGCCGCACGACCCAGGTCGAACTCGGCCGTGAGATAGAAGGTCGGGATGGGACCGATCGACTCGGCGAGGCGCCGCGCGATGGTCTTGCGGATCTGGGTGAGCGGTTCGTCACGATACGACGCACCGCCGGCGACGGCGGAAGACTGCGGGCGCACGGCAGGCGCGGCGCCGGGGGCGGCAGCGGACGCTCCGCCCCCCGCGAGCGCCTGCTCGATGTCGCGCTTCACGATGCGGCCGCCCGGGCCGGAGCCCTGGACGCCGCCAAGGTTCACCCCCGAGTCACCGGCGAGGCGGCGAGCGAGCGGTGAGGCGATGACGCGCCCGGCGGGAATGGCGGCCGCCGGGGCCGCGGGAACCGGCGCCACAGCGGTCACCGCAGGGGCCGCCGGAGGCGCCACCGGCGCGGCCGCGGCTCCCCCTGCGGCAGCGGGAGCCGCGGCGGCCGCCGGCGCACCCGCGCCGCCGAGCAGGGCGCTGATGTCCTCATCCGCCGTGGCGATCACGCCGACGAGCGAACTCACCGGCGCCGTGGTCCCTTCGGGGATGAGCTGCTTGCGCAGCACGCCATCGCCGCGGGCGACGAGTTCCATGACGGCCTTGTCCGTCTCGACCTCGGCGAGGATGTCGCCGGCCTTCACGGCGGCGCCCTCGGCCTTCACCCACTTCACCAGGCGACCCTCTTCCATCGTGGGGCTGAGGGCTTCCATGAAGATCTTCGTTGCCATGACTCGATCGCCTAGTTGAGGTACATGACTTTCTTCACCGCGGCGATCGTCTTCGCGAGGTCCGGCTTCGCGGCCTTCTCGATCGCCTTCGCGTACGGCATGGGGACGTCGGCCTGGTGCACGCGGATGACCGGCGCATCGAGGTCATCGAAGCACTCGCGCTGCACGTAGTCGACGACCTGCGCGCCGATGCCGGCGAGCTCCCAGCCTTCCTCGAGGACCACGGCGCGGTTGGTCTTCCGCACCGAGGTCGTGATGGCCTCGACGTCCATCGGGCGGACGGTCCGGAGGTCGACGACGTCGACGCGGATCCCTTCCTTCGCGAGCTGGTCGGCGGCGTTCATCGCGACGAGCACCATCTTGCCGTTCGTGATGATCGAGCAGTGGTCGCCCTCGCGCTTGAGGTCGGCCTTGCCGATGGGCACGATGTAGTCGTGCTCGGGGACCTCGCCCTTGGTGTTGTAGAGCATCTCGCCCTCGAGCATGATCACCGGGTTGTCGTCGCGGATGGCCGCCTTGAGGAGGCCCTTCGCGTCGTACGGCGTGCCCGGGGTGACGACCTTGAGGCCCGGGATGTGGGCGAGCCAGGACTCGAAGGCCTGCGAGTGCTGCGCGGAGAGCTGGAGGGCGGCGCCGTTGGGTCCGCGGAAGACCATCGGCATGGGGTACTGGCCGCCGGACATGTAGAGCATCTTCGCGGCCGCGTTCACGACCTGGTCGATCGCGAGGAGGGCGAAGTTCCAGGTCATGAACTCGATGATCGGGCGCAGCCCGACCATCGCCGCGCCGACGCCGACGCCGGCGAAGCCGAGTTCGGTGATCGGCGTGTCGACGACGCGCATCTCGCCGAACTCCTCGAGCAGGCCCTTCGAGACCTTGTAGGCCCCATTGTAGACGGCGACCTCCTCGCCCATGAGGAAGACGCGGTCGTCGCGGGACATCTCTTCGCGGAGGGCCTGGTTGAGCGCTTCGCGGTACGTGATGATGGCCATGGTATGTGTGCCTTCGCTCAGCTCGTGGTGTCGACGAGGACGTCTTCGTAGAGCGCCTCGAGCGGGGGTTCGGGGCTCGCGTCGGCGAAGTCCCAGGCGTCCTGGCAGGTCGCCTTGACCTCCTGCTCCATGGCGGCGACGTCGGCGTCGGTGAGGTCGCCCGCCTCCATCATGCGCGCCTTGAGCAGGTTGATCGGATCGCGCTTGAGGTACTCGTCGAGCTCGGCCTTGGTGCGATAGGTGCCCGAGACCGCATCGGACATCGAGTGGCCCATGTAGCGGTAGGTGCGGATCTCGAGGAGGACGGGCTTCGACTCGCGCCGCGCGATCTCGAGCGCGCGCTCCATCCCCTCGCGCACGGCGAAGACGTCCTGGCCGTCGACGTACTCGCCATGCATGCCGTCGTACGCGTCGGAACGGCGCGAGAGGTCCTTGATCGCCGCGGCGCGCTCGACGGCGGTGCCCATCCCGTACTTGTTGTTCTCGATGATGAACAGGCAGGGGAGCTTCCAGAGCGCGGCCATGTTGAGCGCCTCGTGGAACGCCCCCGTGTTCACGACCGATTCGCCCATGAAGCAGGCGATGACCTGGTCGCCGCCACGGTACTTGATGGCGAAGCCCACGCCGGCCGCGATCGGCACGTGCCCGCCGACGATGCCGTGGCCGCCGAGGAAGTTCAGGTTGCGGTCGAACAGGTGCATCGAGCCACCCTTGCCGCGCGAGCAGCCATCGATGCGACCGAAGAGCTCGGCCATGATCGACCGGGGCGTCATGCCGCGCGCGAGCGCCTGGCCGTGGTCACGGTAGGTGGTGATGACGTAGTCGTCGGGGCGGAGCATGGAGAGCACGCCGGTGGAGACGGCCTCCTGCCCGATGTAGAGGTGGCAGAACCCGCCGATCTTCCCGAGCGCGTAGGCCTCGCCGACCTTCTCCTCGAAGCGGCGCTGGAGGAGCATCGAGTGCAGCAGCTCGCGGCGCAGGGTCGCGTCGCCGGGCAGGCCTTTGCTGTCCGTCTTCTTCTTGGCGGCCATCAGGGGATGAAGGCTGAAGGATGAATGATGAAAGGGCTCGCTGCGGGGGCGGGATGCGGTCGTGGTGCGGGATGCGGGGTCTCCTTCACCCTCCATCCTTCAACCTTCGACGGCGACTCCCGCGGCCTGCACCTGCTCCCAGGCGTGGTAGCTCGACCGGACCAGCGGCGCCGACTCGACGTGCTTGAAGCCCATCGTCATGCCCTGTTCGTAGAACATCCGGAACTCCTGCGGCGTGACGTAGCGGTCGAGCGCGATGTGGTCGTTCGACGGGCGGAGGTACTGGCCGAGCGTGAGGATGTCGACGTCGACCGCGCGCAGCTCGCGCATGGTCTGGAGGACCTCCTCGTTGGTCTCCCCCATCCCGAGGATGATGCCCGTCTTGGTCGGGATGTCGGGGGCGAGGCGCTTGCTGAGGCGGAAGATCTCGAGCACGCGCTCGTAGCGGCCGCCGGGCCGCGCCTTCTTGTAGAGGCGCGGCACGGTCTCGGTGTTGTGGTTGTAGATCTCGGGACGCGCCTCGAGGACCGAGCGGATCGCGTCCTCGTTCCCCTGGAAGTCGGGCACGAGCACCTCGACCGAGCAGCCCGGGACCGCCTCGTGCACCTGCCGGATGGTCTCGGCGAACGCCCAGGCGCCGAAGTCGGGGAGGTCATCGCGATCGACGCTCGTGATCACGAGGTGGCGGAGGTTCATCTTGAGGGCCGCTTCGGCCACCCGGCTCGGCTCCGCCGGGTCGAACTTGGGCGGCCGGCCGTGCGCGACGGCGCAATACGCGCAGTTGCGGGTGCAGACATCGCCGAGGATCATGAAGGTCGCGGTGCCGTGCTCCCAGCACTCGCCGACGTTCGGGCAGTGGGCCTCTTCGCAGACCGTGTGCAGGTCGAGGTCCCGCATCATGTTCTTGAGATGCAGGTAGTTCTTCCCGCCCGGCGCCTTGACCTTGAGCCAGGACGGCTTGCGCTCCGGGAGCGGCTCGGCGCGGTGCCGACCCATGATCTGATAGAGGTGCTCGGCCATCTCTGATCCGTGCCCGGTTGGGGGAGGGGAGCGGGTGTGGCGGATGTGGAGGATACCGACGGGGTCGAGAAATGACCAGTTGCGGTAACCGTCAATACAATGTTGTGAAAGTTAGCAATGGTCACCCACCCGGGGTGGTCGCGACGCGCCGGACGACGCGCCCGCCGGGGCCCCGAAACCTGCAGCCGCGCTCGCGCGTACGCTCTCACAACTCCTCTTCACAGGATCGACGCCATGCTCCAGACCATCTTCATGATCGGCCTTCTCGCCCTGGCCGGCCTCTTCCTCCTGAAGCTCGCCTTCGGGATCCTGGGCGGGGTGTTCGCGGTCTTCTTCTGGCTCCTGTGGAAGGCCATCCCGATCTTCTTCCTCGGCCTCCTTGTCTACTTCATGCTGCGGCTGTTCGCGCCAGAGACGGCGAAGGACCTCCGCGACAAGTTCGGCGGAAACGGGAGCTGACACCCGTATCGCAGCGGCTGGAGCACGACAGAAGGGCGGGGCCATCATGGCCCCGCCCTTCTGTGCTCTATTCGACCGGCTTCCCCCGCGTCCGCCTCGGGTGGGGGGCGCACGCCCTAGTCGCGCCGGATGACGCACGGCGGGACGGGACGGGGAAGAACAGGCCCGATCCTGGCGGTGTCGGGCGGCGCGTCGACCCGCGGCGTCGTCGTGCTTACGGGGACGCAGTCGCCGTCCGTCCGTGCCTCCGATGGCGCCTCACCGCTGCAGGCGGCCAGAAGGGAGAGCACGAGCACGAGCGGCACGATCACTCGGCCGTGAGCCGCACGGATCGCCCTCGTGCCGGCGCGGGTCCCCGGCCACGCATCCGGTCGATCCATCGGCGCGCGCTCGTGTCGCATGCCGCAACCTCGCCCACCGATGCCCGCCGCGCCGTGACCCCGATCACCCGATCGGGTCAGCGATGGTCGAGCGCATCAGCCACCGCCCAGCCCAGAAGCGGGATCATGAGTTCGTGGTGCCCCGTGATCTGGAAGCCCTCGCCGCCCGCGAGCACCGGCCGACGCACGACGTTCTCGCTCGGACGATAGTGGCGCTGCATGTCGAAATCGGCCGTGGTGAAGTCGGTCGGCTTCCCGCCGTTCACGTTGCGCGCGACGGTGAGCGCCTTCAGGAAGACCTCGGGCATGATCACCGCGCTGCCGAGGTTGAGGACGACGCCGCCCTGATGCAGCTCCTCGCAGCTCGCGGCGAGGCGACGGAAGTCGCGATGGCTGGTATCACCGATCGCGGCGCCGCTGGCGGCCGGGTGCTGATGGATGATCTCGGCGCCGAGCGCGGCGTGTACGGTCACCGGCAGCCAATGCCGGTGCGCGGCGAGGATGATCGAGTGCTCGGGATGCGCGAGCTGGGGTGTCCCTTCGAGTGCGCGCGCGACCGATTCGCCCATGCCCCAGCCGTGCGTCTGGCCGGCGATGAACGCCTCATTCAGTCCGCGCCCCGTCTCCTCGGCCATGCCGAACGACCCGTCCTTCAGTCCGGCGGCCACATCCTCGGAGGTCCCGCCGAAACGGGCGATCTCGTAATCGTGGATGGCGGCCGACCCGTTCATCGCGAGGTGGGTGATGACACCGCGCTTCATGAGGTCGACGAGGACGGGGCCGATGCCGGTCTTCACGACATGGCCACCGAGCATGACGATGACCGCGCGCTTGCGCTTCGCGGCGCGGACGACTGCGTCCACGACCCGCCGGAAGTCCTGCGCCTTGAGTACGTCGGGAAGTGCCGTGATGAACGCGCCGAACGAGCGGTCCTCGCCCGGGGCCTTGGCGAATTCCTCCGCGCGCACCTTGTTGGGCCTCACGGCGATGGGCACGGTCCGAACGCGGGCGAGGTCGATCTCGCGCGGGGGGCGCCGATCGCCGCTCATCGTGGGCTCCCGGTGTCGTCCGGATCGCCCGACGCGGTCGAGTCGGCCGCCCAGCGGTACGAGCGCAGGTACAGGTTGAGCGACCCGAACGAGAGGCGCGAACGCATCTGGATCATCATCCGCTTGTCGTCGTCGGTGAGCCAGATCTCGGCTTGGCCGCCCTCGGAGAAGATGCCCGAAGTCTTGATGATCGGCTGCAGGACGATCGCGTCGAAGGTCCCGGCGGGGACGCGCACGCGTTCCTTGCGGAGCACGCGGATCACCACGGGATTGCGGTCGGGCTTGAAATAGCGATTGAACTCGTACGTCCGCCCCACTTCGAGCGGGACGGTGCGGATGTAGAACAGGAACGACCCGTCGTCGAGCGGGTTCGCGACCGAGGGCATCTCGCGGTTCTTCTTGAAGACCTCGTTGTAGACCGCGCGCTCGGGGAAGATCTCGAAGGTGCGCTTCCGCTCCCGCTGGCCCTGGTCCTGGTTCTGGACGTAGCGGAGCGAGTTGAGCGTCATGACGTCCATCCAGCTCTCGTAGACGTCGTCCACCTGGTAGAAGAACGTGCCGCCGGAGAGCGTGAAGAGCACGTGCCACGCGGGGCGACTGCGGATGTTCTCGATCCCGACCACGCGCATCCGGCCGGTCCCGACCTTGATGGCACCGAAGCGCACGTCGTACGTGAGGTTCTCCCCCGCCTGGAACGGGACCGGCGCCGGCGCCCGCCCGTTCGAGGCGACCTGCGCGTCGGCGGGGAGCGCGAGCGCCCCCGTCAGCGCGGCGGTCGCAAGGAGGTGCGCCACGGAGCGGATCACGTCGCGGGGCGGGCCCCGGCGCGACCACGCGCGGCCCACCCGGCGCGCAGGAGGGCCCAGGCATCCGGCCATGCGTCGCGTCGCGTGTCGCGCACGCGGACGTCGAAGCGCTGCGGCAAGGAGACGTTCTCCAGCCGCCGCGCCTGCGCGGCCGCCGCCTGCAGGAACTCCAGGTTCGCCTGCCAAGGCGCCTCGGCACGCGTGACCGGTCCGTCGCCGGACGCCTTGAGCAGGTCGCGCACGACGGTGATGCGGAGCAGGCGGAACGAGCCGAACGGGTCCGAGACGCCGGGGACGGTGACCGCCTTCCGGATGGGCCAGACCTTGGGCAACCACCCCGCGAGCTTGTGCAGCTTGCGGATGGTCTCCGGCGCCCCGTCGGGCACCACGCGTTCGGCGACCACCACGTCCGCGCCACCTTCGAAGCGCTTCACGAGCTCGGGGATCCCTTCGGGCTGGTCGGTGAAGTCCGCCTGGAGGAGGATCACCGCGTCACGGCGCGGATACTTGGTGCGCTGGGAGGCCTCGCGGAGTAGGGCCTCGACGGCTCGCGCGTAGCCGACGCGCTCCTTCCCTCCGATCACGGTGAGGGGGAGCGCCTTGGCGTAGGGCTCGAGCACGTCGCGCGTGGCGTCGGTGCTGGCGTCGTCGTACACGAGGATCTCGTACTCGCGCGCGTACTCCTGGAACACCTTGCGGATGCGCCAGAGGAGCACGCCCACGGTCGGCGCCTCATCAAAGGTCGGGATGCAGATATAGAGCACGGAGGAAAGCTAGACGGGGGCGAGACGAGGGACCACACCGATATATCCCGTCAGACCCCGGAACGCTCCAGTACGTCACGGTAGACGTCGAGCACGGCTCCCACCATGCGGTCGGGGGAGAAGCGCTTCGCCTGCTCGGGGGCGGCGGCGCCGAGCCGCAGCCGGGCCTCCGCGTCGGTGACCAGTCGCGCGGTGGCGCGGGCGAAGCCGGCCGTGTCGCCGGGGGCGACGAGGGCGCCATCGACCCCATCCGCGACGATCTCCGCGAGCCCACCGGCCGCGAAGGCGATGCTCGGGACGCCGAGGGCCATCGCCTCGACGACCGCGGTGCCGAGGCCCTCGGCGCCGCCCGGATGCAGGAGGAGGTCGAGCCCCGCGAGGGCGTGCGGGACGTCGTGGACGAAGCCCGCGCGGAAGCTCCGGACATCGCCGACCGTTCCGCGCCCGGTGGCGTGGCCGCCGAGCAGGACGAGCCCGAGCTGGCGGGTGACCTCGGTGGGGAAGGCCGCGAGCAGCGACTCCAGCCGCGCGAGCTCGGCCTCGGCGGCGAACGGGCCGACGATGCCGACGACGACCGTCCCCGCCGGCCAGCCGCACTCCGCCCGCCAATCGCGCGGGCGCTCGGGAGCGCGCGCCGCGACACCGGGGTAGGCGACGCTGATGCGCGCGTCGGCAACGCCACCGGCACGCAATGCCTCGCGTACCGCCTCGGAGATCGCGATGAATCGGGCGACGCGCGGGCCGAATCGCAGGGGTCCGCGCGGGACCGCGGCCGACCGGCGCGTCACGACGAGCGGGATTCGGCCGCGGCGTCCGACGAGGGCGCCGAGCGCCAGGACCTGGCTCCGTCCGTCGTGCGCATGCACGACGGCAGGACGCCAGGTCGCGATGAGGCGACGGAGGCGCCGAACGGCGAGGAGGTCGAGGTCGGACCGCATGTTCAGCGCCGCGGTCGCGATGCCCTCGGTCTTCAGTCGCTGGAGCAGCGGGGAGGCGGGTCGCGCGGCGACGAGCGGCTCGACGCCGCGCGCCCGGAGGCCCTGCACGAGGAGCAGCAGTTGCCGCTCGCCGCCACGCCAATCGCGCGCCGCATCCACGTGGAGGACGCGAAGTGACGGAACCCGGCCGAGACTCATGGGTGACGAAGGGAAGGCACGTGCGTAATAACGTTGAGACGACCGACTGGAGGAAGCCGCGATGATCCTGGCCGACGTCCGCTCCCGCCTGACCCGTGACGATGCCGCGCTCGCGCTGGCCCTGCTCGCCCAGCAGGGCGCCGAGGCACGCGACCGCGGCGAGACCGCCCTGCGCGAGCAGGGGCTCGATGCGTTGCTCGACGATCCGGCGCTCCTCTCCTCGTTGCTCGAGACCCCGCGCGGCGCCCACGCCTCTCTGCCGCTCCTCGCGTACGTCGTGGTGCGGCAAGCGCTGGTCGCCAGCGGAGTGCGCGATCGCGTGCTCGCCGACTACGCCGCGTCGGTGCTGTTGCACTTCGGCCTGCGCGACCGCGCGCACAAGGTCGCCGACGCGGACGACGAGCGGTTCGACACGCTCGTGGGGCTCGCCGACGCCGCCGCCGGCCCCGACCCGCGACGCGCGTTCCTGGTGCAGGCCCACCTCGGCAACTATGCGCTCTGGATGAGCGGCATGTTCCCGGATCACATCGAGCATCGGCGGCACCGGCGCGGCGCGCCGGGGCTGGGCTACTTCGAGCAGATGGGCCAGCGCGGATTCCAGCTCGCGTCGCGCCACCGGCTGGCGAACGAGCACGGGCTCGCGCTGCTCTTCGCGGCGATGTCGGCGCGCTTCCCCGTCCTGCGCCTGGCGCTCAACCGGATCAGCGATGCGCTGCTCTTCCCGCGCCATCACTCGCCTGACCGGCTGCTGCGGCAGGTGCGCGACGAGGCGCGCTGGCGGCACGCCGAGTAGTTTCCGGGCGAACCCGCACCGGAGCCCGCCACAGGTGTTCGAATCCCTTCGCGCGACGATCGGCGACCTCCTCGGCGGTCGCGTCGCCCCCGCCGACCGGCGTGCCGTCATCGCCGACATGAAGCGTGCGCTGGTCCAGGCGAAGATGGGCCTCGACGACCTCAAGGAGGGCGTCGAACTCACGAAGCGTCGCGTGGAGGTGGAGCGGGAGCAGTTCGAGACGGCGTCCCGTCGCCGGACGCTCGCCGAAGGGATCAACGACGCCGAGACGGCGGCGATCGCCGAGAAGTACGGGGCGCAGCATCAGGAGCGGCTCGGGGTGCTCGAGCGGAAGCTCGACGTGCAACTGGCCGAGCTCGGCCTGGTGGAACGCGATTACGACGAGATGCTCGCGCAGCTCAAGCGGGCCGATCGCGGCGTGGGCGGCGGGATGGCCGCGGGCGCGCACGACCGGATGATGGGGGGCGCGGGGGGCGTGTCCGATGCGGAGCTCGGCCTGCGCAACGACGCGCCGCTCAACTCAGAGCTCGATGCGCTCGGTCGTGCGCGGCAGCGGGCCGATCGCGAGGCCGGTGCGGACGCGGCGCTCGAGGCCCTCAAGAAGAAGATGGGGCGCGAGTAGACTCGCGCCCCATCCCGTCCCGCCGTCCCGCGCCGAGCGCTAGCGCACGTTGGCCATCATCCGGCGGATGGGGACGATCATCGCCGCGAGGATGAGCGTCGAGGCGAGCAGCGCGATCGTCGTGCCGGTGAAGACGAGCGGCGTCTGCTCCAGCTTGGTGGGGTCGACGTGCCCCCCGACGAGCCCGGCGACGAGGTTCCCGACCGACGTCGCGAGGAACCAGATGCCCATCATCTGCCCGACGTAGGCGCGCGGCGCGAGCTTCGTCATCGACGAGAGGCCGACCGGACTAATGCAGAGCTCGCCGAAGGTCTGCAGCAGGTAGGAGACGATGAGGAACCAGGGCGAGACCTTCACCGTGCCGCCACTGGCGACGACCGCGTTCGCCGCGCTGATCATGATCGCGAAGCCGACGGTGGTCACGGCGAGCCCGAGCGTGAACTTCGCGGGGCTCGACAGCTCGATCCCCGACTTCGCCATCCACACCCAGACGGCGGCGAAGACCGGCGCGAAGAGGATGATGAACGCCGAGTTGATCGACTGGAACCAGGTCGCCGGGACCTCCCACCCGAACAGCGAGCGATCGGTGAAGTCGTTGGCGAAGAGGTTGAGCGAGGTGGGGGCCTGCTCGAAGGCGGCCCAGAAGATCGCGGCGAAGACGAACAGCACGAAGATGACCGCGACGCGCTTCTTCTCGTCGCCATCGAGGCCGCCGAAGATGAAGATGTAACTGAAGTAGGCGACGGCCACCCCGACGAGCACGACGGTCATCGACTGGCCGATCGCCTGCGGCGAGAGCGTGACGAGCCCGGCCGCTGCCGCGGCGAAGACGGCGCCGAGCGTCGCGAGCCCGCCGAGCGCCCAGTTCCGCACGGTGGACTCGCGTCGCGCCTGCACCGCGGGATCGGGGTCGCGCACGATATCCTTGCCGATGGGGCCGAGCGTCGCCTGCTGGCGGAGCCAGAACCAGAGCAGGCCCGCGAGCATGCCCACGCCGGCGGCGCCGAAGCCGTAGTGCCAGCTCACGCGCTCGCCGAGCCAGCCGGTGACGAGCTGCCCGACGAACGCGCCGGTGTTGATGCCCATGTAGAAGATCGAGAAGCCGGCGTCGCGTCGGGCGCCCCCCTCGGGATACAGGTCCCCCACGATCGCCGAGATGTTCGGCTTGAGGAGGCCGGTGCCGAGGACGATCAGGATGAGGCCGAGGAAGAAGAAGATCTTCCCGGCGCCGGCGCCGGCGACGCCCGAGAGGCCGATGGAGAGGTGGCCGCTGGTGATGAGCATCGCGCCGAGGAGGATGGCGCGCCTGAGACCGAGGAGGCGATCGGCGATCCAGCCGCCGGGGAGCGAGGCGAGGTAGACCGAGGCCGCGTAGATGCCGACGATCGTCGCCGCATCGGTGCGGTCGAAGCCGAAGCCGCCCTCGGCCAGCGCGGCCGACATGAACAGGATGAGCAGCGGCCGCAGGCCGTAGAACGAGAATCGCTCCCACATCTCGGTCGCGAAGAGCGTCGAGAGTCCGAGGGGGTGGCCGAAGAAGCGCTTGTCGTTGACGAACGGTGCCAGGTCGGCACTGACCGGCTTCGCGGGGGAGGGACTGGACGGGGTCATGAGCTCGGGGGGAGAGTGGCCTTCCAACAGGCAGCGCGATGGTCGGGCTGGTCAGGCGAGAGCGGCCGGAGCGACGGACGCTCGCTCGTGCACCGGTCGTCCTTCAACGGATGGGGACAGCGCGGATGGAACGGACAGCCGGCGTGCGGGGGAGCGAAGATGGGCGGCTCGCCACGCAACAGCGCGCGGCGGAGGCGCGCGGACGGCTCTCCGGTGGGGATCGCCGCGACGAGCGCCTGCGTGTACGGCATGCGGGGCGCGGCGAGGGCGACCTCGCCCTCCGACCACTCCACGACCCTGCCGAGATACATCACGAGGACGCGCGACGCCAGTCGGCGGACGATCTCCAGGTCGTGCGAGACGAGGAGGACGGCGAGTCCGCGGCTGACGCGCCGCGATTCGAGCGCGGCGAGGACCTGCGTGCGGGAGGTCTCGTCGATCGACGCGAAGGGCTCGTCGCACACGAGCAGGTCGGGATCGGGCGCGAGGGCGCGCGCGAGTGCGACGCGCTGGCGCTCGCCGCTCGAGAGTTCGCGCGGCGTCGCATCGGCCACGCGGGCGGCGAGCCCGAGCTCGGTGAGGAGCGCGCGTGCGCGACGTCGCGCCTCCGTGCCCTCGGCGAGTCCGTGGACCTCCAACCCCTCGGCGACGATCGTCTCCGCCGACAGGTGCGGCGTGAGCGACGCCCCCGCGTCCTGTGCGACCAGCTGCATCCGGCGCCGCAGGCGGCGCAACGGCTCGCGCCCGAGCGCCCGGAGGTCGATGCCGTCGAAGCGGACGGTGCCGCCGTCGGCCGCCACGAGGCGCAGCACCGCGTGCGCGGTGCTCGACTTGCCGCACCCCGACTCGCCGACGAGCGCGACGACCTCCCCGCGCCCGAGGGTGAGGTCGATGCCGGCGACGGCAGCGACGCGTCGGGGCAGGGTCGCGTTGAAGGGGAAGAGCGCGCTCGCGTCGTACGTGACGGAGAGGTCGCGCACCTCGAGCAGCGGCGGCGCGGGCGTCGGCGGCACCGCCGGTCGCGCCGGCGCGGCCGGGCGCGAGGCGCGCCAGCGCTTGAGGGCCTCGCGCGCGATCGAGTCGTCGACGAGTTGGCCGCGGTCGAGCGTGAGCACGCGTTCGCACCGTTCGGAGACGGTCGCGAGGTCGTGCGAGATGAGCAGCAGCGCGGTCCCCGACTCCTCGCGCAGGCGATCGATGAGGTCGAGCACCTGGGCCTGGATCGTCGGGTCGAGCGCGGTGGTGGGCTCGTCGGCGATGAGCAGCTCGGGCGAGAGCATCATGGCCGACGCGATGACGGCGCGCTGGCGCATGCCGCCTGAGAGCTCGTGCGGGAAGCGGCGCGCGGCGCGGCGCGCATCGGCGAAGCCCACGCGATCGAGCATCGCGATCGCCTTCTGCATCGCGTCGTGCGGCCGCGCGCCGTGCACGATCGCGGGCTCCGCGACCTGGTCGCCGACCGGCATGGCCGGGTCGAGCGCGAGGGCGGGCTCCTGGAAGACGTAGCCGATGCGCCGGCCGCGCACCTCGCGCATCTCGGTCGGCCCGAGCCGATGCAGCTCGCTCGTGCCAAGGTGGATGGCGCTCTCGTCCGCGAGCCGGGCGTCCCGCGGGAGGAGCCCGGCGATGGCGAGCGCGAGCGTCGACTTGCCGGCACCGGAGCGGCCGACGACGCCGAGGGCGCGTCCGGTGTCGATGCTGAACGAGATCCCGTCGACGAGCGGACGCGCCGCGCGGGCGCTGCGCACGGTGAGGTCGCTCACGCGCAACAGCGCGTTGTCCGCTGCCCACGCGGCCGAGTGGGGCAGGCTCACGCGTCGTCCTCGTCGCGCCGCGGGGCGGCCGCATCGCGCGCGGCACGTGCCACACTCTCGGCGATCACGTTGGCGGCGATCACCGTCGCGGCGATCGCGAGGGTCGGGAACAGCACGAGCCACCAGTGGGCGAGCGGACGCGAGTCGGCGTCGGCGATGATGTTCCCCCAGCTCGGATTCGGCGCCTGCACGCCGAGCCCGAGGAACGAGAGGCCCGTCTCGAGCGGGACGGCGGACGCGAACGACAGGACGGCGGCCGCGGCGAGGGTGGGCGCGAGCGCGGGGAGCACGTGGCGCGCGAGGAGACGGCGACGCGGGACGCCGAGCGCGCGCGCGCCAGTGACGTAGTCGGTGGCGAGGATGCGGCGGGTCTCCTGCCGCACGAGACGGCTGGTCGTCATCCACCCCGTCGCGCCGATGAGCACCGCCAGCATCGCGTTGCCCGGGTCCCCGATGCCGGCGACGACGAGGATGAGGAGCAGGAGTCGCGGGAAGGCGAGCATCGCGTCGGTGAACCGCATGAGCAACGCATCGGCGGTCCCGCGCAGCACCGCCGCGCCGGTGCCGACGAGCGTCCCGAGCGTGAGCGAGACGAGGACGGCGAGCCCGGCGACACCGAGCGTGACGCGACTCCCGTGCAGCAGGCGGCTGAGCACGTCGCGTGCGGCGGAATCGGTCCCCAGCGGGAAGGCGTCGCTCGGCGGTCGCCAGATCAGCGCGAGGTCGTGCTGTGTGCGCGGGTCCGCCGGCGCGAGCCAGGGCGCCGCGACGGCCGCGGCCGCGAGCGTGACGAGGACGAGCACGGCGAGTCGGGCGCGCCGGCTCATCAGGCGATGCTCCGCTGCCGCGGATCGGCCCAGAGCAGTGCGACGTCGGCGGCCATGGTCCCGAGCACGGTGCCAAGACTGCTCACGAGGACCGCCCCGGCAACTAGCGGGTAGTCGCGCGCCTGCACGGCGGCGAGCATCAGTCGCCCCATCCCGGGCCAGTCGAACACCTGCTCGATGATGACGACGCCGCCCATGAGCGCCGAGACCTGCACGCCTGCGTAGGCGAGCACGGGCACGAGTGCGTTGCGCAGCGCGTGGTGCGTGACGATGCGCGTCTCGGTGGCGCCGCGCGCGCGGGCGGCGCGCACGAAGTCGGCGTCGCGCACGCCGAGCATCGCCGCGCGCTGCAATCGCGCCGCGACCGCGCCGATGGGGATGGCGAGCGTGAGGGCGGGCAGTACGAGGTGGTGCAGGAGGTCGACGACACCCTCGACGCCGCCGGGGCCGAACTCGGTGCGCATCCCGCCGACGGGGAAGAGCCGCCAGGCGAGCGCCGGTCCCATGACCGCCAGGACCGCGAGCACGAAGTCGGGGATGGAGACGAGCACGAGGCCCAAGGCATCGCTCGCCCGCGCGAGGAGGGTGCCGTGCCGCCAGCCCTGCCACGCCCCGATGGCGATCCCCGCGGTGAACGCGAGGACGAGGGCCGTGCCGGCGAGGAGCATCGAGTTGGGGATCGCCTTCACGAGCGCGCGCGAGACGGGCTCGCCGCGCGAGTGCGACCAGCCGAACTCGCCGCGCACGATGTTCGTCGCATAGCGCACGAACTGCTCGACGACCGGACGGTCGTACCCGAAGCGCGCGCGCTGCTCGGCGCGCTGCTCCGGCGTGACGGTGGCCTCGTCGAGGGCGCGGAAGAACGGATCGCCCGGCGCGAGGCGGATGAGCGTGAAGCAGGTCGCGACGACCAGGAGGACGACGAGCGCCGCCTGGCCGATGCGCGAGAGGAGTGCCGCGCGCACGACGCGACTACTGCGCGGCGGGGCGCGCGTCGCGCAGCAGCGCGCGGGAGCGGTCGAGGCGCCAGAGGGGGATCGTGCGCCACCACGCCTCGGGCCGCCACGACGGGACCTCGAAGCGGGCGTGCACCGCGCTCACGGGCGTCACCTCGTAGAGCCACGTCGCGGGCACGTCCTCGGCGATCACGCGGAACGCCGCGCGGAAGTGTGCGCGCGCGCTGTCGGCGGTGATCGCCGCGAGGCCGGCCTCGACCTCGCGGTCGAAGTCGACGTTGGAGTAGTTGCCGGCGTTCAGGCGCCCCCAGCCGGGGTGGCTCCGGCTCCCCCACGTCCCCCGGATGCCACGCATGCTGGGCGTGGTGCCCCAGCCGCCGAGGAGCAGGTCCCAGCTGCCGGCATCGCGCGCGGCGCCGAACGCCTGGCCATCGACCTTGTCGAGCGGTGCGTCGATGCCGACGCGACGCAACTGCTCCTGGAGGACCACCGAGGCCCGGACGCGATTGGCGCTCGGGCCTGGCACCAGCACGCGCAGCGCGAGTCGACGGCCGTCGCGCATGCGGATGCCGTCGGCACCCCGCGTCCTCCAGCCGAGGGAGTCGAGGAGTGCGTTCGCGCGCGCGGTGTCGAAGGAGGGCTGGGGGACCGTCGTGTCCGCGGTCGCCTGGATCCGCGCGAACGGGCCGAGGGCCTGCGCGCCGAGCGTGTCGAAGAGCGCCCGCACCACGTCCTGGCGGTCGATCGCGTGGACGATCGCCCGGCGCATCGGCGTGTCGGCGAGGAGCGGATGCGCGCGCGACGTGTCGCGCGGATCGCGGAAGTTGAATCCCATGAACGTGTAGTCGAATCCGAGCGAGCGGACGAGCCGCACGTGCGGATGCTTCGCCGCCTCGGCGACGTCGGGGGGCGGGAGCACATCGTACACGTCCGCCTCCTCCGTCCACAGCTTCGCGATCGCCGTCGCCGGCTCCTTCGACACGAGGAGGACGATGCGATCGGGTCCGGGACGTCCGCGGTAGTGGTCCTCGACCGCCGCGAGTTCGGTGCGGACCGTCGGCTCGCGCGAGACGAAGCGATACGGGCCCGAGCCCACGGGCTGCTGGGCGTACGCGCTGGTCGGGAGCGTGCCGGCCGGGATGGTGTCGACCAGGTGCGACGGGAGCGGGAAGACCAGCGACGCCGCGTACATCTGCTCGGAGGAGCGCGCGTTGAAGTGCACGGCGGCCGTCCGCTCGTCGATCACGTGCACCGAGTCGATGTCAGGGATGTCGGCCATGGTCGTGGAACCGTTGGCCGGGTCACGGATGGCGGCGAGGCCGGCGACGACGTCCGTCGCGACGACCGGACGGCCGTCGTGCCACCGCGCCTTCGGGTCGAGCGTGAAGACGATCACGAGCGAGTCGTCGCTCCAGCGCCAGCTCCGGGCGAGGCGCGGCTGGAAGCCGGCGTCGCCGAAGGGCACGCGGTCGGCCCCGATCTCGACGAGCGGATCGTAGAGGAGCTCGCTCATCATCCGGCCGCCGATCGAGACGCGGAGCGGCGGGACGAGGGCGTCCGCGTCGGCGGCGGAGGTGATGATGACGGTGCCGCCACCGGTGGCACCACCGAGGCCGTCGCATGCGAGGGCCAGGAGCAACGGGGCCAAGAGCAGCAGCGGACGCGGGGATCGGCGCATCGGAATCGGGGCTCAGGGGGGACGGCGTCACCGCCGCCAGGTCCACTCCTGGGCGGCGAACGCAATCACTAGACGCGCGAGGTCGGCCTGAAGTAAGGCCGGGTCGAGCGGGTCTGCCGGCACACGCGCGGTGAGTGCGGCGGCGACTGCTGCTTCGACCGCGGCGGCCTCGACGGCGTGACCGAGCGTCTGCTCCAGGGTCGCGGCCGCCGCCAGCGGGCGCGCGGTCTCGCGACTCGTCGTCCCGTCGCGCGTGGCGACGGGCACGCGCAGCCGGGCGATCATCGGTTGGTCGTCGGCGAGGAGGATCGAGCCGTGCTGCAACAATGCGCCGTCCTCGCGGAGTTGCGCCGACCCCACGAGCTTCGCGCCGTCCACCACCACCTCACCCGGGCCGGGTTCGGCGAAGCAGGCCGCGCCATCGGGGCGGAGCGGCCTGCCGCGGGGCGCCGCGAGCGCGGCGCGCACGCCGAGCCGCGCGAGCGCGTCCAGGAGCAGTGAATTGATCGCCGTATAGCTCTCGCCCTGGGTCAGGGTCGTGGGGGCCGTGACGCTGTAGGTGACCTCGCGATGGTGCAGGAGCGCGCGCCCCCCGGTGGGGCGTCGCACCACGCCGACGCCCTCCGCACGGAGTCGCGCGGGATCGAACAGGTCGCGGGCGCGCTCGTGCCGCCCGAGCGACAGGGTGGGGCCGTCCCAGGCATACAGGCGGAGCGTCGCCTCGCCCGAGCGGCGCGCGTGCGCGAGCAATGCCGCGTCGGTGGCCATGTTCGTCACGCCGTCCGCTGCGCCGGAGTGGAGCAGGCGCCAGCGTGGCGCGAGCGCGGCGAGCGACGGGACGGCCACGCGCCCGGTCAGCGCGTGAGCGCGAAGTAGAGCACGTAGAACCAGCTCATCAGCCCGTGGATGATGGCCCAGAGGATGGAGTGGTTCACGCTCCACGAGATCACGATCGCGAGGGCGGAGCCGAAGCTGGCCCCGGCGCGTGTGACCTCGACGACGCGGGTCGAGGAGCGCATGCGGGGCTGGGGGGTGGGGTCGAGGATGGGTCCGGACATGGATGGGAATGTACGAGGGCCTCGGGCCCTGTGTAGTTTTCGATGTCACTGAACGGGCCGTCGGCCCCCTGCGAGGAACCCCCCGTGTCCACGTCCGCCCATCCCCAGCCCGACACCTTCATCCGCCGCCACCTTGGCCCGTCGCCGAGCGACGTCGCGGAGATGCTGCAGGCGCTGGGCTATGCCTCGCTCGATGCGTTCATCGACGCGACGATCCCCGAGAACATCCGGCTCCGCCGGCCGCTCGCGCTGCCCGGCGCGAAGTCCGAACAGGAGGCGCTCGCCGCGTTCCGCGCCGAGATGTCGGCGAACGACATCCGTCGCGCCTTCATCGGCATGGGCTACTACGACACGCACACGCCGGCGGTGATCCAGCGCAACATCCTCGAGAATCCGGGCTGGTACACGGCGTACACGCCCTACCAGGCGGAGATCGCGCAGGGCCGGCTCGAGGCGCTGCTCAACTACCAGACGATGGTGAGCGACCTGACCGGCCTGCCGATCGCGAACGCCTCGCTCCTCGACGAGGGGACCGCGGCGGCCGAGGCGCTGACGATGGTGCATGGGATCGTCGGGAAGGACGGGCGCGACGTCTTCCTGCTCGCGAGCGACCTGCATCCGCAGACGATCGAGGTGGTGCAGGCCCGCGCCGAGGCGCGCGGGGTCGCGGTGCGGGTGGTGGCGCCGGCGGACATGAAGCCCGATGCGACGACGGCCGGCGTGCTGCTCCAGTACCCGAACACCTTCGGGGCGGTCGAGGATCATCGCGCCCTCTGCGAGCGGGTGCACGCGGCCGGCGGCATGGTGATCGTGGCGACGGACCTCCTCGCCCTCACGCTGCTCACACCGCCGGGGGAGTGGGGGGCTGACGTCGCGGTGGGCAACTCGCAGCGCTTCGGCGTGCCGTACGGCTACGGCGGCCCGCACGCGGCCTTCTTCGCGACCAAGGACGAGTACAAGCGCCAGCTCGCCGGCCGCATCATCGGCGTGTCGCGCGATTCGAGCGGCCGGCCGGCCCTGCGCATGGCGCTGCAGACCCGCGAGCAGCACATCCGCCGCGAGAAGGCGACGTCGAACGTCTGCACCGCGCAGGTGTTGCTCGCGGTCATGGCCGGCATGTACGCGGTCTGGCATGGGCCGGAGGGGCTCAAGCGCATCGCCGCGCGCGTGCACCATCGCAGCGAGACCTTCGCGGCGGGGCTGCGCAAGCTCGGGCTGACGCCGGCGCCGGCGGTGAGCTTCGACACCGTCACGGTGGATGTCGGCGCGCAGCGTGACACGATCCTCGGCGCGCTCGACGCGGCGGGGATCAACGTCCGGGTGATCGACGGCCGCACGCTCGGCGTGTCGACGGGCGAGAACACGACGGTGCAGGATGTGAGCGACCTGCTCGACGCGTTCAACGGCGGCCGCGCACACGGGCTCGACCTCGCGGCGCTGGGCCAGGCCGTGGACGCGCGCTACGACGAGCGCTTCGCCCGGACCTCGACCTTCTGCACGCACCCGGTCTTCTCGAAGTACCACAGCGAGACCGAGATGCTCCGCTACATGCGCAAGCTCGAGTCGCGCGACCTCTCGCTCACGCACTCGATGATCGCGCTGGGCAGCTGCACGATGAAGCTCAACGCGTCCGCCGAGATGTTCCCGGTGACCTGGCGTGAGGTCGGCGGCATCCATCCGTTCGCGCCGCGGGCGCAGGCCAAGGGCTTCACCTCGATGTTCGAGCGGCTTGAGAAGGCGCTCGCCGAGGTGACCGGCTTCTCCGCCGTCTCGCTGCAGCCCAACGCCGGTTCGCAGGGCGAGTACGCGGGCCTGCTCGTGATCCGCGCCTTCCATCGGGCGCGCGGGCAGGGCCATCGCACGGTGTGCCTCATTCCCCAGTCGGCGCACGGCACCAATCCCGCCTCGGCGGTGATGGCCGGGATGAGCGTCGTCGTGGTGAAGACCGACGCGAGCGGCAACATCGACGTGGGCGACCTGCGCGCGAAGGCCGAGCAGCACTCGGCCAACCTCGCCGCGCTGATGGTGACGTACCCGAGCACGCACGGCGTGTTCGAGGAGAGCATCAAGGACATCTGCGCGATCATCCATGAGCATGGCGGCCAGGTGTACCTGGACGGCGCCAACATGAATGCGATGGTCGGTCTCTGCCGGCCCGGCGACATCGGCGCGGACGTCTGCCATCTCAACCTGCACAAGACGTTCTGCATCCCGCATGGCGGCGGCGGCCCGGGCATGGGCCCGATCGGCGTGGTGGCGCACCTCGCGCCGTTCCTGCCGAGCCACTCCGTGGTGCGGACCGGTGGCGAGCAGGGCATCGGCGCGGTCTCGGCGGCGCCCTGGGGCTCGGCGAGCATCCTCCCGATCTCGATGATGTACATCGACCTGATGGGGAGCGAGGGGCTCACCGAGAGCACGAAGATCGCGATCCTCAACGCGAACTACGTCGCGCACCAGCTCCGCGGGCACTACGAGGTGCTCTACAAGGGGAAGAACGGGCGCGTCGCGCACGAGTGCATCATCGACACGCGGCCGTTGAAGGTGTCGTCGGGTGTCGAGGTGGAGGACATCGCCAAGCGCCTGATGGACTACGGCTTCCATGCGCCGACGGTCAGCTTCCCCGTGGCGGGGACGCTCATGATCGAGCCGACGGAATCGGAGTCGAAGGCGGAGCTCGACCGGTTCTGCGACGCGCTCATCGCGATCCACGGCGAGATCAAGGACATCGAGTCCGGGGTGCTCGGGAAGGAGGACAACCCGCTGCACCATGCGCCGCACACGCTCGAGGTGACGCTGAGCGATGGCTGGTCGCGCGGCTATTCGCGCGAGCGGGCGGCGTTCCCGTTGGCCTGGGTGCGCGAGCGGAAGTTCTGGCCGGCGGTCGGGCGCGTCGAGTCGGCGTTCGGCGACCGCAACCTGGTCTGCTCGTGCCCGCCGATCGAGGAGTACGCGTCGGCCTGATGACTGATGCGTGGTGAACGGCGACCGCGTTCACCGCAGAGGACACAGAGGGCACAGAGAACGACGGAGCACTGTTTCGAAAAGGGGGCGCGGGGGACAGAAATGTCCGCCGCGCCCCCTTCGATTCGCTTCCCTCCGCCGTCCTCTGTGTCCTCTGTGCTCTCTGTGCTCTCTGTGGCGAGAGCAGTTGAGCGGGATCAGCCGAGATGCTTGGTGTACGCCGCCGCATCCATGAGGCCGTTCAGCGCCGACGGATCGATCTTGACCTTGATCATCCAGCCGTCCCCATACGGGTCGGTGTTCACGAGCGCCGGCTCTCCCTCGAGCTTGGGATTCACCTCGAGTACCTCGCCGGCGAGCGGCGAGTAGAGCTCGGAGACCGCCTTCACCGCCTCGACCGTACCGAAGACCTCATGGTGGCCGAACTTCTTGCCGGCGGCGGGGAGGTCGAGGAAGACGATGTCGCCGAGTTCGCCCTGCGCGTAGTCGGTGATCCCGACGAGGACCACGGTCGCGTCGGCGGTCTTCTTCACGTACTCGTGGTCGGCGGTGTAGAGGAGGTCCTGCGGGATGGACGACACGCGTGGCTCCGGTGCGGCGGGGGGTGTGTGTTCGGGACGTTCGGAATCGAAGGCTACCTGCGCCCGGGGCGAGGGTCAAGCTGATGGCGGACCGGCGGCGAGGGCGAGCAACCGCTCATGGAGCGCGTCGACCGCCGCGTCGAGCTCGGCCCGGGTGCCGGTGTTGTCGATGATGTCCTGCGACCGGCCGCGCTTCTCCGCGCTCGGCCGCTGTGCGGCGATCATCGCGTCGGCGTCCTCGGGCGCGAGACCGCGGTCGCGGAGCAGGCGTTCGCGACGCAAGACGGCTGGCGCATCGACGAGCACGATGTGGTCCACGGTGTCCTCGAGCCCGGCCTCGAACAGCAACGGGATGTCGCACACGACGAGGCGCTCGCCGTGGGCGCGGTGCGCCGCGAGCGCCGCGTCCCGGAGGCGCGCGACCTCGGGGTGGACGATCGCGTCGAGGGCCCGTCGTTCGGTCGGATCGGCGAAGACGATGCGCCGCAACGCCCCGCGATCGAGGGTGCCGTCGGGAAGGCGGACCGACGGACCCCAGCGCGCGACGATCGCCGCGAGGGCGGGGGAGCCGGGGGCGACCGCCTCGCGGGCCAGCCGATCGGCGTCGACGACCGGCACGCCGTGCGCCGCGAGTCGTGCGGCGACCGCGCTCTTCCCTGCCGCGATGTTCCCGGTGAGTCCGACGATGCGCATGCGGGAAGCGTACGCGCATCGGGGGTGTGACGCCACGGTGGGGGCGGGCGTAATTGTCGGATGCCCCGCCCCCGCGCCGCTCGCGGCTTCACCCTCGTCGAGATCCTGTTCGTGCTCGCGCTCATCGGCATCGTCGCCGGGTTCGCGGTCACGCGGGTGAGCTTCTGGGGGTTCCGGATGGACGCGAACATCCGCCTCATGCAGAACGCGATCATCGGGGCGCAGCAGACCGCCATCACGAAGAACGTCGCGGTGCAGGTGATGTTCGACGCGAACAACCACCGCCTGCGGATCCTCCAGGACTACAACAACAACGGCGTGATGGACGCGACCGACACGGTGCGGTATCGGCCGCTCGCGGACGGCGCGGAGTTCCAGGCGCCGCCGAGCACGATCGACGGAGTCGCGGCGGCATACATCACCGGATCCGGCGTGGTGGAGACGGGGAATCCGCTCCAGCGGGCGATCCGGATCGGGCCGAACGGCGCGCTGAGCGGCGACGCCGTCGTCTACATCGGGTCTCCGCGCCACCGTGACGAGGACTTCCGCGCGATGACGATCATCGGCGCGACCGCCCGCACGGGTTTCTGGTCGAACGGCGCGGGCGGCTGGCGGCAGCGCGACAACTGAGCTGCCGCGCTGCCGCGCGCGTGCGGCTCATCAGCCCCCGCGGGCCTTCCCCAACTCCTGCAGGAACTTGCCGGCCGCCCAGGCGGCGCCGCCGTGGTCCCGGATCTCGTGCGGCGTGGCCCCGAGATAGCGCTGGCAGGTGTTGCGGAAGGCCGAGCCGGAGGGGAAGTCGAGCTGACGCGCGACGGCGTCGGCGGCCTTGGCCGGGTCCTCCAGCATCTGGGCGGCGACGATGAGGCGCCCCCAGGCGAGGAGCTTCTGTGGCGGCGGGAAGCCGGCGCGTTCGAGGGCGAGCAGCAAGGTGCGCTTGGGTGAGCCGCAGATCTCGGCGAGCCGGTGCGAGGTGAGGCGGAGGTGGGCGCGGGTGACGGCGACCATGACCGCGTCGCGGACGAGCGGTTCGACGGTGGCGAGGTGCGGACGCAGGAGCTGCGCCGCGCCGCGGGCGGTCGCACGCTCGAGGACCGCGCGGAACGCGGCAGGCGTGTCATCCTGCCCGAGCAGGAGGAGACCGTCGAAGCCGGCGCGGCCGGCGTCGAAGAGGTCGCGGGCGCGCTCGGCCGACAGGTTTACGTACGCCACGAGCGTGAGGCGCTCGGCGCGCATCTTCAGCCGTCGGACCATGTCGAAGCGGGCCTGCCCGTCGGAGAACAGGTCGATGATCGCGAGCGAGACCTCCTCGTCGCGGCAGGCGACCTCGAGTTCCTCCCAGGTGCGGCAGTGGACGAGGCGATGCTCGTTCTTCACGGCGGCGTTGACGCGCTGCAGTGCCCGCGCGTCGGGGAGCATGGTGGCGATGGCGGCCAAGATCCGGACCTCCGACAGGGTAGGGCGGCGAGCGGCGCGGTCCCGGCACGGGACCTGCTCCTGAAGATAAGGTACGCCCCGGGGGGTCGCCTGTCACGATGTGACACGAGGCGGTCCGGCGCGTCATCCTCTCGTCCGGTCCCACCTGTCCCCGTGCCCGCCCGAATGCCCGCCCACCGCCTCCGCGTCCGCCGCGGCATGACGATCATCGAGGTGATGTTCGCCATCGTCATCCTCGCCGGCGTCATGCTCGCCATGTCGCGATTCGGCCAGGCGTTCACGCGGGCGGCGCGCGACTCGGCGAACCTCGCCGTCGCCAGCGACCTCGCGGCGGCGCGCCTCGAGGCGATCCGCGGGCACACGACGTACACGACGCTCGTTTCGACCTACAACGGCACCACCGAAACGCCCGCGACCTCGGGGGCGAACCCGCCGATGTCGGGCTACACGGGATACACGCGCACGACCGCCGCCGTGCGCACGCAGAACGACACGACGGATTTCGTGACCGTGACCGTGACCGTGAGCGCGGCCGTGCTGAGTCGCCCCCTGAAGAAGACGGCCGTGATCGCCGCGTTCCGATGAATCGGCCCCGGCAGCGCCCGCGCGGCGGCTTCACCATCGTCGAGATCATCGTCGCGATGACCCTGACGCTCGCGGTCTTCGCGATCACGCTGCCGTTCGTACGGGCGCAGACCAACGCGCTGGGCCAGAGCGCGGGGCGGCTCGATGCGGACCAGGTCGCACGGTACGCGCAGCGCGCCGTCGACTCCGACCTCCGCCTCGCGACGGCCGACCCCGGCCAACCCCTGCTCGTCTACGCCGGCCCCATGGGGATCTCGTTCAACGCGAACCTGCTCGCGAGCGATTCGCTCGACCCCGGTGCGGCCGACGTCGAATCGGGGGCGGCGACCTCCCTCACCGTGTCGTGGCGGTTCGCCGATGCGGCCGCGGTGCCGAAGGGCGGGCGCTCGTATCCCTCGCAGGACTATCTCGACGGCGCCGGGACGGTGAGCCGGAACGAGACGATCAGCTACTTCCTCCATCCCGATACCGTGTCGGGGCGGAGCGACATCTACGTACTCTGGCGACGGGTCAACGCGCGCGACTCGGTGCAGGTCGTCCGCAACCTGCACGTGCCGGCCGACTCGGCTTTCTTCGCCTACTATCGGCCCGTGGCCGGTGTCCTCACGCGGATCGCGGCCTCACGGCTCCCGCTCTGGTGGGATTCGCTCGCGGTGGACTCGATCCGCTCGGTCGGCATCCGCGCGGCGGGATTCTACCGCAATCGGACGACGGGCGCCGAGACGATCCGGACGGTGCAGTGGACGACGGTGCTGCCGAACGCCTCGACGCGGCTGACGACCGGGTGTGGCGCGGCGCCTTCGGCCCCGCCGGCGTTCGATGCCAACAAGACCACCAACTCGCGACCGTTCCGCGTGGACATCGACTGGGACGCCTCGTCGGATGACGGGAGCGGGTCGCTCGACGTGCGACAGTACCTCCTCGAGTGGCGCCTCAACGGCGGCGACTGGAAGGTCCTGGCGTCGGTGCCGGCGACCCGGCAGTCGGACTACGAGTTCATTCACACGTTGCCGCTCGTGAGCGGCACGTACGAGTACGGTGTGCGCGCCCTCGACTGCACCGGCGCCTCCACGCGCGCGGTGGCGCCGACCTTCACGCTGCCATGATGCGCGCGCGCCGGGGCTCGGCCCTCATCCTCGTCCTGCTCATGACGCTCGCGATCGCCGGCCTCTCGATCGCGGCGATCTTCATGTCCTCGAGCGCGAACCTGCTCTCGGCGTTCTATGACAAGGAGCGCGAGTATCGGCTGGCGGCTGAATCGGCGCTGGAGATGGTGCGCTCGCGACTCGAGCGCGACTCATCGTTCGCGGTCCCGGACACCGGCATGCGGCAGGTGCTCGCCGGCCTCCAGATCCGCGATGCGTCCGGGGCGGTGATCCCCCGCGTCCGCGTGAACCTGTATGCGGCGGCGACCGGCGATACCACTGGTCGAGGGCTCCCGACGGTGACGCTCATCGCGGCCGCCTATGACCAGGGGGGCACGCGCTACGTGCGCCGCCTCGACCTGCGGCGTGAGAGCTTCTCGCGGTACGGCTACTTCGTCGACTCGTTCCCCTCCACCGCGACGCACGGACCGGCCGTGGTGAACGGCCGCGTGCACACCAACGGGACCTGGCGCCAGTCGTCGTCGGGAAATCGCTATCGTGACACGGTGACCGCCGTCGGTTCAGTGACGGGCACCGGCACCTTCGACATCGACAGCATCGTCGGGATCGCCAGGATCACCTATCCGCGCGACTCGACCTTCCCCCGCCTCGACACGCTCGCGTCCGCGGCGAACCTCTCGTTCGCGCCGGTCTCGGGTGGCGCGCGCGGGACGCGGCTCGAGTTCGTCGCCTACGACATCGATGGCGACGGCACCGTCGAGGCCACCGAAGGGTTCGCGCGCGTGTTCGACGCGGCGGCGACGGGCGGGGATACGACGCGGCTGCGCGCCTCCCCCGTGACCTACAGCTTCTTCGGCACGACCTGGCTCCAGTGGGACGACCCGATCGTGCAGAACCAGTGCGGGGCGTTCTATCTCCGCGCGGGGCGGTGGCACTTCTTCCCGATCTCGGCCCATCGTCGGTCGTACGTCTACTCGGTCGTCGTCTCCGCCGCTGCCGGTTCGTACCCGACCGTCAGCGCGGGCACGATGAACCAGATGGATGACTACGATCTCAATGCCGTCACGACGATCATGGGACAGCCGACCTCGCGCTGCTTCCCGGCCGGCTCGCCGTATCTCATGCCGTCCGAGCGCATGACGAATTCAGCCGGCGCGATCACCGGCACCGCCGCGGACACCGTGCCCTTCGGCGTCGTGGCGCCGCCCGGTGGATGGCCCCTGAGTTCCCCCAACGGATACGGCGGCAGTGACACGACCTTCTCGATCCGCAGTCGCCAGTGCCAGGTCAGCAGCAGCGGATCGGGGCGTTGCGTCTTCAGTACGCTCTTCGACGTCGGGAGTTGGCGCGCCTTCGCGGGCACGCCCATCGGCTCCGCCCCGGACTCGGTGGTGCAGTCGGTCGAGCGTCCGTACCTCTGGCCCCTGCACAGCGCATACAACACCAATGCGCGCGGCGTCATCAGCGCCACGAGCGGCCCGGTCTACGTGAGCGGTCGCGTCGCCGGCCCCGTGACGCTGCGCGTCGCCGGGCGCGCGGTGATCGTCGACCAGCTGCTCCAGCAACGTGACCCCAACGACGCCGACGAAGCCGCGTGCACTGACCGCCTCGGGCTCCTCGCCACAGGCGACGTCCTCGTCGTCTCCGGCCTCACCTCGCGCGTGCGGCGCCTCTCCAGCTTCCTCGGCTCGAGCATCTCGGGTCACTTCGGCGGGGAGCCCCGCTTCTCCGTGCAGGCGAACCTGATGAGCCTCACGGGCACGGTCGGTGTCGAGCAGCCGAACGTGACACAGGGGGCGAACTCGGCGCAGCTCCCGTGCCCCGACGACGGCGCGGGGTCGACCGACTCCAATGGCGGCTGCTTCGCCGTCACCGGTGGGCTGGCGATGCGGACTTATTCGTCCGTCTACTCGAGCTCGGTCACCAACTCGGGGTTCCGCACGCTGCACACCCCCGATCGCTGCCAGGCGACGCAGAACCGTCCGCCGTTCTTCCCGCTGACGAACCGCTACGCGTTCGTGCGGTCACTCGAGGTGGACGCGAGCCAGGCGAACACGCCGACGAAGATCCGGACGCTCCTCCTCCGCCTGAAGGGCAGGGTCCTGTAGGGCGGAACGCCCCGGCGCGCCGGCCGACACCGCCCCGACGCCGGGGCCGTAGGGGCGGGACACGGCCGAACGGCCGGTCCCGCCCCTTTCGCGTCCGCGCCCCGCGCAACCCTTTTCGCGGACCCCCTGTCTCTGGGACGTCCACGAGCCAGCGCCCCACCCCACCCCCCGCCGTGACCGAACCCGAGATCATCGCTGCGGTGCTGCAGGGGGACGTGCGGGCGGAGCGCGAGCTCTACGACGCGCACGTGGATCGCGTGTATCGTCTCGCCTACCGGATGTCCGGCGACGAGACGCTGGCACGGGACTTCACGCAGGACACGTTCATCCGGGCCTTCGAACGGCTCACCGACTTCCGGGGCGACAGCGCCCTTTCGACCTGGCTGCACACGATCGCGGTCTCGGTGATCCTGAACGGGCTCAAGAAGGTCAGGCGGATCCATGGCCGGGAGATCGGCGGGGACGAGCTGCCGGAGGTGACGATCAGTGCGCGCGAGTCGGAGCCGGACCTGAAGCACCGGATGCGCGCGGCGATCGACGCGCTGCCGGATGGCTATCGGACGGTGTTCGTGATGCACGACGTGGAAGGCTTCACGCACGAGGAGATCGGGACGGCGCTGGGCATCCAACCCGGCACCAGCAAGGCACAGTTGTTCCGGGCGCGGGCCAAGCTGCGCACGGCATTGGCGGAGTTCGCGGGGGAGTGGGCCTCATGACGCACGACGACGACAGGTTCGAGGCATTCCTGGATCGGGAGGCGCGCGCGTACCACGCGCCGCCGGCCGAGGTGCCGCGCGACGCGATGTGGGCGCAGATCGCCGAAGCGCGCGCCGCGCGCCGCCAGGCACCGGCGCCGGTGGTCGCACCGGCCACTCCGCCCGCGCTCCCCCTCTCGCCGCGCCGACCGATGCGCGCGGCGCCCTGGATCGGCATGGCCGCCACGCTCCTGCTGGGGGTCGGCATCGGCCGCTATGCGCTGAGGTCGGGAACGGATGCCACCTCCGGCCTCACGACACGCGTGCCGGACCTCGCGACGTCGGGCGTGCCGAGTGGCGAGACCGCGGCGTCCACCTCGACCGGCGCGGCGATCGAGCACGCGCAGGCTCCGCGCGGCGCGGCGGTCCGCTTCGCCGCTGACGGCCGGCGCGCGCCCGAATCCACGACCGGACCTGTGCCGGCACCCGCACTGTCGGGCGCGGGAACGCTCTCGCGACGCGGCGGCAACTCCGGTACCTACTCCGTCGCTTCACAGCAGCATCTCACGCGTGCCGAGGCGCTCGTGGCGGTCGTCGCCGCGATGCCGCGCGACGCCATGATGGACTCCCTCACCGCCCGGTGGGCGAAGGACGTGCTCACCAATACGCGGCTCCTCCTCGACTCCCCCGCGGGTGACGACCCGCTCCGGCGGCGACTGCTCGAGGACCTCGAGACGGTGCTCGTGCAGCTGGTGCAACGCAGCGGCCGCATCGACGAGGACCGCGACATGCTCGATCGCACGCTCGAGAAGACCCAGCTCCTGACGCGGTTGCGCTCTGGCGCGACCGGAACCTGAGGACACACCACCATGAAGCTCATCGCACTCTCGCTCGTCGCCGCGCTCACGGCCGGCACCGCGGTCGTCACGCAGTCGCATGCGGCCGACCCGCGACTCCCCGCCGCCTCCTGGGCGCCTGCGGACACCGGCGACTCGCTTTGGCGGCGCGGGCGCATCGCCATCTCCGACGAATCGTGGGATCGCGCCGCGGAGTCGTTCCGCGAGATCGTCGACCGCTATCCGCGCTCCGCCTATGCGGGTGACGCCCTCTACTGGGAGGCGTTCGCGCTGCAGCGCCTCGGCCGGCAGTCGGACCTCCGGCGCGCGGTCGCGGCGCTCGAGCGACAGAAGGACGACTACGGGAACGCGCAGACGCTCAAGTCCGGCGAGTCGGGCGCGTTGCTCACGCGCCTGAAGGGGCGGCTCGCGCGCGGCGGCGACGCCGCCGCCGCGGTGGACGTGGCCGAGCTGGCGGACGAGATCGCCTCCGTGAGTGTGGCGGCGACCGCCCGCGCGCTCGCCGAGGCGGAACCGGCGATGCGCGCGGCGCTCGCCGCCGTGGAGCCGGCGATGCGTGCCGGTCTGGCGGAGGCCCGCGCGGAGCTCGCGCATCTTCGCGGTGGGTTCGAGGGGGAGCAGGGCGACATCCCGCCCGGCTGTGAAGGGGCGATCGACGACGAGCGCATCGAGGCGCTCAACGCGCTCATGCAGATGAATGGCGATCAGGCGCTTCCGATCCTCAAGCGCGTCCTGCAGCGGCGCGACAAGTGCTCGGAGATCCTGCGGCGCAAGGCGGTCTTCCTCGTTTCGCAGCAGGAAGGGGACGCGGCGGCGGACATCCTCGTTGAGGTCGCGAAGACCGATCCCGACCGCCGCACGCGCGAGGACGCGGTCTTCTGGCTCTCGCAGACGGGGAGCGAGCGCGCCGCCGAGGTGCTCGAGGCGATCCTGCTCGACAAGTCCGCCGATCGCGAGATGCAGAAGAAGGCGCTCTTCTCGCTCGCCCAGAGCGAGACGCCGCGTAGCGGACGCGCGCTCCGGGAGTTCGTCCGGCGCGAGGACGTCGATCCGGAGGTCCGCGCCGAGGCGATCTTCTGGCTCGGCGAGTCGGGGGACGGCGAGCACTCGGCCTTCCTGCGCGAACTCTTCCCGACGGTCCGCGCCTCGGAGGTCCAGGAGAAGATCATCTTCTCCCTGTCGCAGCATCCGTCGCCGGAGAATTCGCGCTTCCTCCTCGCGCGCGCCAAGGATCGCTCGCTGTCGAACGAGATGCGCAAGTCCGCGCTCTTCTGGGCGGGGCAGGGCGGGGTGCCGGTCAAGGATCTCGCCGAGGTCTACGACTCCGCTGGCGACGATCGCGAGCTGCGCGAACAGGTGATCTTCACGCTGTCGCAGCGGCGTGGGGATGACGCCATCACCAAGTTGATCGACATCGCCCGAAAGGAGCCGGACCGCGAGCTCCGCAAGCAGGCCGTCTTCTGGCTCAGCCAGTCGCAGGACCCGCGTGCGGCGAAGTTCCTCGAAGAACTCATCAACCGCTGAGTGGCGACGGTGACCGGGATCGGGGCGGCCCGCCGCACGACCGTGCGGCGACCGGCGTGGCGGAGGGTGTCGCATGGGCTCGGCGTGATCGGCGCGCTCGTGGGGGCCGCGGTCGCCACGCGCGCCGAGGCGCAGGATCTGGCCGCGCGCGTTCGCGCGGTGCGTGGCGGCACGGTGCGGTTCGAGTTCCCCGCGGCCGATGGGGTATGCGGCAATGGGCGCGGGAACATCCAGATGCGGCGAGAGGGCGCGCCGCGCATCGCGCGAGGGGAGTTCGCCGAGCGCGAGTGGCAGGACGAGTGCGAGCCCGGGCCGGTGCGGATCGCGCTCGACATCGCGTCAGGGTCGGTGACCGAGGTGCGTGCGTACGTCGGCGGTCGCTGGCGCGGCGCAGCGACCGCGGACCTCGGTGCGGTACCCGCGGCCCAGGCGACGGAGTTCCTCCTGACGCTCGCCGAGACGGCGCCGGAACAGCCCGCGAAGTCGGCGATCTTCCCGGCGATGCTGGCCGAAGGGGCGGAGCCCTGGCGACGCCTGCTCGCGCTCGCCCGCGATGCCCGTCGCCCGCGGTCGGTCCGCAACGATGCGGTCTTCTGGGTGGGGCAGGGAGCGGCCGAGGCCGCGACGCGCGGCCTGCAGGAGATCGTCGACGACCCGAACGGGGATCGCGAGATCCGGAAGACCGCCGTGTTCTCGCTCTCGCAGCGACCCGCGGACGAGTCGGTCCCCGCGCTGCTGCGGATCGCCAGGGCGCATCGCGATCCGGAGATGCGACGGTCGGCGATCTTCTGGCTCGGGCAGTCGGGGGACGCGCGGGCCGTGGCGTACTTCGAGGAGCTGCTGATCCCGCGCTGAGACGCGCGGGATCCCTGGTCAGTCCGCGCCGTCGAGCCGGAGCTGGCCGGCGTCCGCCGGGGCGACGGCGTGACAGGCACGACAGCGCGCCTCGTACGCTTCGGCCCCGCCGACCATCACGATCGGCGAATCGTACGCGGCCGGCTTCCCATTGATGAGGCGCTGGTTGCGGCTCGCCGGGCTGCCACAGAGCACGCAGATCGCGTGCAGCTTGTCCACCACCTCGGCCACGCACATCAGTTGCGGCATGGGACCGAACGGCTCGCCGCGGAAATCGGTGTCGGTGCCGGCGAGGATGACGCGACGGCCGCGCAACGCGAGGTCGCACGCGAGCTGCACGATCCCGGCGTCGAGGAACTGCACCTCGTCGATCGCGACCACCTGCGCGAGCGGGTCGAGCCGGAGCGCGACCTGGTGCGACGAATCCACCGGTAGGGCCTCGATGGTCCGGCCGTCGTGGCTGCCGACGGCGTAGACGCCGCCGGCATACCGGTCATCGAGATGCGACTTGAAGACCTGGACACGCTTCTTGGCGATCATCGCCCGGCGGACGCGGCGGATGAGCTCCTCGCTCTTCCCGCTGAACATCACGCCGGCGATGACCTCCATCCAACCGCCAGTGAGTTGGAACCCGCCGCTCACCGCGGGCCCCTCGGACCCCGCGGGCCGCGATCGTCGTCGCGACGCGGGCCACGCGGCTTGTCGCCGCGCGGGGCGAAGCCACGGGGCTTGTCGCCGTCACCACGCGGGGCGAAGCCGCGCGGCTTGTCACTGCCACCACGCGGCGCGAACCCGCGCGGCTTGTCCGCGCTCGCCCGCGGCACGTACCCGCGCGCCTTGTCGCCACCTTCGCGGGGCGAGTACGACCGCGGCGCGCGCTCGGACGGTTCGCGGAGCGGGAAGTCGTCGCCGCCGCGCGAACGCGGTCCGCGATCGGAATCGGGGCGGTCACCGCGGGGCGCGAAGCTCCGGGGCTTGTCGCCGGCACCCCGCGGGGCGAACCCACGCGGCTTGTCCCCACGCGGGGCGAACCCACGCGGCTTGTCACCGCGCGGCGCGAAGCTGCGCGGACCGCGCTCGTCACGGTCGCCGCCACGCGACTCGGCCTGCTCGGCCGCCTGCTGTTCCTTCATCAGCGCGCGCACGCGGCCCTCGGCCGTGCGCACCGCCTCGTCCTGCGCCGCGCGGGCCTTCTCGAGCAGTCGCAGCGCCGCCGCGGCGATCTCGAGGCCATCGAACTCGCTGATGAGCGGCTCGAGGGCGAGCACCTCGCGCGAGGGGATCCCGTTCACGAGGACGTCACGCAACTCGGTGCGCGCCCGCGCCTCGGCCGCCCGCGCCTTGAGCACGGCCGACCGCGGGACGAACGGCAGCACCGGCTGCTCGCCGGCGAGCCGCTGGAGCGAGGCCCGCTGGCGCGGCGCGATGATGCAGACGACCTGCGCCGGCTTGGCGGCGAGGACCTGGGCCCAGACCGTTCCCGTGGGGACGCCCAGCACGACGACGAGCGCGGTGTTGGCCGCCACCTCGCCGTCGCTCACGCGCGCCATCGCCTCGTCGCCGTGACCGATGGCGTGGAGCACCGCGCGCGCCGCCTCCGCCGCGTCGGCGTCGGTCGCGACGACGGTCGCGGTGGGCGGATCGACATCATCGAGCACCTGCGGCACGGCGTCGGCCGGGGAACCCAGGACGGCGAGCCAGCGGATGTTGGTGACACCCTCCGCACTGTCGATCGCCGCGGTGACGTCCTCGGTGACGCGACGCGCCTTGTGCATGTACCGCTCGATGAGCGTCTCGACGCCCTCGGTGGCCTCGAGGGCCGAGAGGACGCGGCTCGCGCCCTTGGGCACTTCGGTGACCACGGCGGCGAGGTCGGCATCCTCGGCGTCGAGCTCATCGGCGGCAGCGAACATCACCGTCGCGACCTTGTCGAGCTTGAGCACGGAGGCCGAGAGTGCCGGCGCGAGCGCGAACGGCGCACCGATCACGACATGGGCCGCACCGGCGCCGAGCAGACGCTTGGCGCGCGACGCGGTGGTGGCGGCGACGACCCGCAGACCGTCGGCCGCGTCGAGCGGCGCCAGGGCGCGCGCGAGCGCGACGGCGGCACCGGCGTCGGGGACGAGGATGAGGACCTGAGTGGCAGCGAGGTCACGCGCAGCACGCTCGAGCGCCGGAGCCGTGAGTCGGGCGACACGGCCCCAATCGGGGGGGAGGAAATGCGCCACATGGGCGGAGCGGACGGCACCAGCCGTCGCGCGCTCGGAAGCAGGCACTGCGGGACCTCGGTTTTCAATGGCGCGCCAGTCGGCGCGGGGATAACTTCTCTGAGCGTCGAAATATAGTCGCCCCCCGCGACGCGCCGCGCCCTCCCACAACTCGGCCCCCGCCACCCCTCGCGTCCTCGAGGAGGACTCTTCGTGCCCGGACCCCACGTCTTCCACCCGTCGGCGAACATCGCGGAGCTCCGCGAATCGGCCACCATCGCGGTCTCCCAGCGGGCGAAGGCCCTGAAGGCGCAGGGACGCGAGGTCATCGATCTCGGGGCGGGGGAGCCGGACTTCGATACGCCGGTCCAGATCCGGCAGGCGGCCAAGGACGCGCTCGACAAGGGAGCGACGCGCTACACCGCCGTGGAGGGCATCCTGCCCCTCCGCGAGGCGATCGCGGCCAAGGCCAATGCGCGCTTCAAGGGCGAGGCGCGCGTCACGCCGGGCGAGGTGGTCGTGTCCAACGGCTCGAAGCAGTCGCTCTACAATGCCTGCGTGGTGCTCTTCGGCCCCGGGGACGAAGTGCTCGTGCCGACGCCGAGCTGGACGAGCTACTACGAGATGGTGACGCTCGCGCGCGCGACGGTGGTCGAGGTGCACGGCGCGCCGGCGAACGGCTACAAGGTCGATCCGGCGTCGCTGCTCGCCCATGCGACGCCGCGCACCAAGGGGCTCATGCTCAACTCGCCGAGCAACCCGACCGGCTCGGTGTACTCGGCCGCGGAGCTCAAGGCGATCCTCGACCTCGCCGCCGACCGCGGCTGGTGGGTGATCTCGGACGAGATCTACGTCGACATCGCCTATGATGCGCCCGCGGTCGGGGCGCTCGACGTCACGACGCGCCGGGACAACCTCATCGTCGTGGACGGGGTCGCGAAGGCCTACGCGATGACCGGGTGGCGCATCGGGTGGACGATCGCGCCGCCGGCCGTCTCCAAGGCGATGAACGCCTTCCAGTCGCACACCACGAGCAACGCGGCCACGGTCTCGCAGCATGCGGCGCTCGCGGCGCTCACGCTCGGTGCGCCCGTCGACCAAGCGGTGGTGGCGATGGTCGCCGAATTCAAGAAGCGGCGCGATGCCGCGTTGCCGATCCTCCGTGCGTCGAAGGCGCTCACGGTGCTCGACCCGGCCGGCGCGTTCTACTTCTACGTGAAGGTCCCGGGTGCCGGACCGGACGCCGGCGCGGCGTTCTGCACGAGGCTCCTCGAGGACCACGGGGTCGCGATCGTGCCGGGGTCGGCCTTCCGCACGCCGGACTGGGTGCGGATCTCGTACGCCGCGGCGGAGTCGCAGGTGGTGGAGGCGTGCCGCCGGATCGCCAAGCTCGCGGATGCGATCGCCGCCGGGTGATCTCCCGATGCGCGACGAGGGACCGGTCCGCAGATTTCCGCTGACGGGGGCTGGGCCGCGGCGCCGTATCGTCGCGGCACCCTGAACCGGAGATCGTCGTGTCGCTCGACGTGCGCGTGGAAGAGATCAGTGAGTCGGAACTCCCCCCGGTGGCGTACCGGTGGGATGCCGACACCGAGATCCTGAGCGTCATCCTCCGCTCCGCCGGCGTGGCGGAGGGGCTGACCGGGTCGATGGACATCGAGGGCGCCGACGGGGCGTGGCTCATGCTCGAGCTGACGGCAGGGAGGCTCGCGGCCGTGGAGGTCGCGGTCTGGCCCGACGTGAAGACCGTCGAACCGCTGGTGGTGCCCGAGGCGGCAGGGGCCGCGCGGATCCGCGTCCCGTCGCGCGATTCGCAACCCGGCCTCGCCGCCGTCGAGGTCGACACCGCGATCCGGGCGGTAGCCGACAAGGCCGAGCGGACGATACACTTCCGCATCGGTCCGCCGCGTTCGACACGGGCCCTCCGCGTCGCCAAGGACCTGCTCGTCGAGGTCGATGGCCGGTCGCGGATCGCCGGCCTCTGGTTCCTCAACGTTCCCCCGTTCCCCGCCTCCTGATGATCACCACCATCGTCCTCGTCAACGCCGAGCCGCGACTCATCCCCAAGGCGGCGGCCGCCCTCGCCGGGATCGCGGGCGTGACCGACGTCTACTCGGTCTCGGGCGAGTGGGATCTCGTCGTCATCGTGAAGGTGAAGCAGTACGAGGACATCGCGAAGATCGTCACCGAGCAGTTCCCCGAGGTGCCGGGACTCGTGAAGACGACGACCCTCACCGCCTTCCGCGCCTACTCCAAGGCCGACCTCGAGCAGGCGTGGGACATGGGCGTCGACTGACGCGTCAGTCGGGCTTCTTGGTGTCGAGGCACCAGTTCTGGCTCACGCGGAACACCAGGCGCCACTTCCCCTGCGCGTACTTGAGCACCGCGACCTCCGGGATGCCGGCGTAGCGCCATTCCTCGAGCAGGATCTCGTCGATCCCGTCGCCGTCCAGGTCGGCGTGGTTCACCAGGCGCTGGAAGTCGACGGTGCGTGCCTCGCCGCTCGAGACATGCTGATAGCTCGGCGTGTGGACCCCCGCCGAGTCCTCGGCGAGCGCCATCACCATCACCGTGTGGCCCGCGCCGGCGCCGGCATCGCCGCCGTTCGGGTCGATGTAGCTCGCGAAGAGTGTCCGGCCGCTCGGGCCGGCGCCGGTCGGGAGCCAGCGGGAGACGAAGTCCAGCGCCGCGATCTCCTCCTTCCCGATCTGCTTCGCCGCGGCGACGGTATTGGCGAGCGTCCGCCCCGGCGCCTCGGACTCGGTCGGCACGGCGCGCTGCGCCGGCGGCTGCTTGAGCGGCGTGGTGGAGGCGAGATACTCGACGCTCGCCTCGACGAACCCCTTCGCATCGAGCTTGCCGAGCGCCTGCGGGACGACCGCGGAGCAGGCCGGGAGCGAGTACAGCGCCCCCTCGTCGGTCCACATCCCCCGGACGATCTCCACCGTGCCCGACTCGGCGCCGTTGCGGTAGATCGGGAGCTTCTTCCCCTTGGCGAAGAAGAGGGAGTCGACCAACCGCCAGCCGTTCGCGTCGAGCGTGATCGGCGCCAGGTGCCCGCCGTCGGCGATGACGATCGGCACCAGCTTCGGCTCGTCCTTCGCGCCGAAGACCTGGAAGAGGATGGTGGACGTGGGCGTCACCGCGGTCTGCGGTGCGGCCGGGACGTCGGAGGCGGGCTGCTCCTGCGGCTTGTCGCATGCCGAGAGCAGGGCTAGGATGCTCGCGATGAGCACGGGTCGGCGCATAGGGCCAAGCTATGGCCCGTCCGAGGGGGCGGCAAGCGTTCGAGACGCCCTCCGTGCGCTGCGGGAGAGCGGGCTCGGCGCGAGCGCACCGACGATGACGCTCGAAGCCCAGCGGACCCCTGACGAATCGCCCCGGATCGAGGCGGCGGCGCCGCTCGAAGGGGACGGCGTCCGTGTGCGACCCCTTCCCGACGGACCGATCGAGGGGATCGTCGCCTTCCTCGACGGCATCCAGCGGTCGCGCGTCCTCGCGCACGCGGGGACGATCCCGGTGGTGCACGGAGCCGTCGCGGCCGCCGTTCGTGAACGCGTGGAGCGCCGCCCGCGCACCTGGGAGGCGCCGCGGATCTCGCAGGGACTCTATGCGCCGCTCGCGCGACTCGAGGCGGGGGTCGTGCGCCTCCTCGGCGCGTCCGTCCCGCTCCACGACACCGGCGAGCCGGAGCCCGATGCCCCGGGGATCCAGCATCCACAGGAGCACATCGCGCGCGCCCTCACGGCGGTGCAGCGCGCGCGCGAAGCGGCCGAACTCGCGCTCATCAGTGACTGGGTGCAGCGCGGTCACGGACCGCTCTTGGTGGACGGCGGGATCAGCAACAGCGCGGAAGGCGCGCGCAGCGATCGCGTGCTGGGCGTCGTGAAGTCGCACCGGACGCTCTACGCCGACGCCGCGGCGCTGCCGCTGGTGCTCGGCCTCCGCGAGGGGGAGCGCACGACGGCGGTGAGCCTCAGCTCGCCGCGCCGGCATCCGGTGGCCTCGTGGTACCTGCGCACGCGCGACGCGACGGGCCGCGGTCCGCTCTTCGGCCTCGTGCGCGTCGAGGTGGCGGTGACGGCCGACCTCACCGCGCGCGCCGACCTCGTCTCCCGCTGGCTGCTCGCCGAGCGCGCGCCCGTCGCGCTCCCCGATGCGCGATGGGACGTGATGGTCTACGGCGTCCGCGAGTGCGAGCAGTACCTTTCGGCCATCCTCAGATGAGCACCGCGTGAGCACACCAGTCCTCGGGCGCGTCGTCGCCACCGAACGTCGGCCCAACACGCCGCACGAGTTCCATTTCTGGACCGCGCTCGATGCGCCGGTCGGGATCGGGACGATCGTCGTGGTCGAGTCGGGGCGTCCCGTGAACGGCGTGCTGCCGCGCATCTACGGCGTGGTGACCGAGGGCTTCGGCTACACGGACCTGCAGACGCCGCTGCACGACGTCCTCGGCGCCGACGGTGATCCGGGCGCGAGCGCCCTCGCGCCGACCGAGCGCACCGAGATCCGCCTCTACACGGCCGCAGTGCTGCGGCAGGTCCCCGAGGAGCCGCTGCAGCCGGTGCCGATGGGGACGGTGCAGCTCGCGACGGAGGCGGACGTGCAGCTGGCGCTGCGCATGGACACCTATGTCGGCGGGAGTGCCGCGCGCGGGATCCCGGTGGGCGTCTATCGCGCCGGTGGCACCGAGGCGGCGATCCACCTCGACGCCGACTTCCTGCTCGGTCCCGAGGCGGCGCACCTGAGCATCTCCGGCGTCTCCGGGCTCGCGACCAAGACGAGCGCGGTGGAGTGGTTGCTCGCGAGCATCTTCGCGCACTGCCCGCCGTCGAAGGGGAAGGTCGCGGCGGTCTGCTTCAACGTGAAGGGACCCGATCTCTGTTTCCTCGACCAGCCCGCCTCGGCGCTCTCCGACGCGGACCGCGAGATGTACGCAACGCTCGGTGTGCCGGCCGAGCCGTTCGCGAACGTGCGCTACTACGCGCCCTGGAGCGCGAGGGGCCACCAGCTCGCGACGCTACGCTCGAACGACGCGTTGCAGGCGAACGTGGAACCGCTCACCTGGGGCCTGCGCGAGACGCTGCAGTACGCCGAGGTGCTGCTCAACAAGGACGACGTCGATGCGAAGGCCGATGCGCTGATCGACTTCATCAAGGAGCGGGTGCTCGACCAGCCGTTCACCGACCCGCTGCTCGAAGGTGCGCACGAGGTGCGTTCGTTCACGGAGCTGGAGCAGTGGTTCCGTGAGCTCCTGCGCGCGATGGAGGGCCGCAACGCCGACGTCTGGCGCACCCATCATGTCGCGACCATCCGGAAGGTGCGCAACCGGCTCACGAACATCTCGACGCGGTGCAAGGGCCTCGTCACCGACGACGGGATGGTGAGCGACCTCCCGTTCAAGGAGGGCTTCGAGGACCGCGCGGTGTACGTGGTGGACGTCGCGAACCTCGAGGAGGATGCGCAGGACCTCGTCTTCGCGCGCATCGTCTCGCAGTTGCGCGAGCACCTCGAGAAGCGGCAGCTCGGCGTGGATCAGGTGGTGGTGTTCGTCGACGAGCTCAACAAGTACGCGCCGGCCGACGGCCCGGACACGTACGTGCGCAAGATGCTGCTCGACATCGCCGAGCGCGGCCGATACCTCGGACTCGTGCTCTTCGGCGCGCAGCAGTTCCGGTCGCAGGTGCATCGGCGCGTGGTGGGGAATAGCGGGACCACCCTCTACGGCCGGATGGATCCAGACGAGCTCGCGACGCCCGGGTACCAGACGCTGGCCCCGGCCACCAAGGCGCGCCTCGCGACCCTCGAGAAGGGGCAGCTGATGGTGCGGCACCCGCACTTCGGACAGCCGATCTTCGTGCGCTTCCCGCGCCCTGCGGTCCTGACCGGGCGCGAGGGGGTGGAGCGGTTCCCGCAGGCCGAGGAGCAGACCCTCGAGCAGGCGGTGACCAAGTCGCTCCGTCGCCTCGACCCGTCGATCACCCTCGGCTGGATGCAGGACGTGCTCGCCCTCGCGGGGGACGATGAGGACGGCGTATTGCGGGCGCGGAACCGCACCCTCCAGGCGCGGCCCGATGACGTGAAGGCGTTCTTCAAGGCGCAGCTGCGGAAGCGTGCGACGCCAGAGGTGTCCGGGCGGCGCGGGCCGCCGGCGCTGCGCGTACCGGCGTCGGATGATCCGTACGGCTGACGGGGCAGCGAAGGCGGCACGTCGGTCGCGCTCCTGCCGTCTCCATTCTCTCCTCTGCCCTCTGCCCGTACATTTCCCCGGGCGTGCGCCTCGTCCACCTCTCCGACCTGCATCTCGGCTTCCGGCAGTTCCAGCGGCAGACGCCCGCAGGCATCAACCAGCGCGAAGCTGACGTCGCGCTGGCGTTCGCCCGCGCGGTGGACAAGCTCATCCAACTCGCGCCGGACGTGATCCTCATCGGCGGGGACGTGTTCCATACCGTCCGCCCGACCAACACCGCGATCCTGCACGCCTTCCGCCAGTTCTCGCGGCTCGTTGACGCATTGCCCGAGACGCATGTCATCGTCGTCGCCGGCAACCACGACATGCCGCGCTCGACGGAGACGATCTGCATCCTGCGCCTCTTCGAGCAGGGCTTCGTCGCGCGACACGGGGAGGAGCGTACCGGCGGCGACGGCGCCACGGATGCCGGTGCGGTCACGCTCCCGGCGCTGCCCATCTACGTGGCGGACCGCGACGCGCGGCGGCTCAGCTTCCCGCACCTCGGGCTCTCGGTGCTCGCCGTGCCCGACCTCCCGCCGGGCACCGTCGAGCTCACGCCCGACCCCGCCGCGCGCTACAACGTGCTCCTCATGCACGGCGAGGTGAAGGGGGCGCTGCCCGCCGCCGACGACTCGGACCGCGCGGCGATGCAGATCCCGCTCGAGGAGGTCACCCGCACGGGCTGGGACTACGTGGCCCTCGGGCACTACCACGTCTACAAGCGCATCGCCGACCACGTCTACTACTCTGGCTCGCTGGAGTACACGAGCTCCAATCCCTGGGGCGAGCTCGCCGAGGAGCGCTCGGCGAAGCTCCCGGGCAAGGGGATGATCGAGCGCGACCTCGCGACGGGGAAGCAGACGTTCCATCCGCTCGCGCCGAGCCGGCCGGTGCTCGACCTGCCGCCGGTGGAGGGGCGCGGAATGAGTGCGGCCGACCTCGATGCGGCGATCCAGTCGGCGGTCGCGCGGATCGCGGGCGGCATCGAGGGCAAGGTGGTGCGCCTCGTCGCGAAGAACGTGCCGCGGCACATCGCGCGCGAACTCGACCACAAGGCGCTGCGCGAGCTGCAACGCAAGGCGCTGCACTTCCACCTCGACATGCGGCGTCCGGAGATGGTGCGGCGGGAGTCGTCGGGGTCTCCCGGGCGCCGCCCCTCGCTGGCCGAGACGCTCCGTGAGGCATTGCGCACGCGCGCCGTCGCGACCGGCGTGGAGCGCGACGAACTCGTCGCGCTCGGCCTCCGCTATCTCGAGGCGGCGGAGATGGCCGAGCCCGCACGCGAGATCCCGGGGAGCGACGGATGAGGCTCACCCGCCTCCGGCTCGTGAACTTCCGCCAGCACGCGGAGTCGGACATCGCGTTCGACACCGGGCTCACGGGGATCATCGGCCCGAATGGCGCCGGCAAGTCGACGATCCTCGAGGCGATCGCGTGGGCCCTCTACGGTGGCAACACGCTGCGCGGCGGGAACGAGACGCTGCGTTTCCATCGCGCCGGGCCCCGTGCCCCGGTCCGGGTGGAACTCGAGTTCGAGCTCTCCGGGCATCGGTACCGCGTGGTGCGCGGCCTCTCGATGGCCGAGCTCTATCTCGATGGTGGAGCGGATCCGATCGCCAACTCGGTCACCGCGGTCGCCGAGATGCTGCAGCGGCGCATCGGCATGACGCGCAACGAGTTCTTCAACACGTACTTCACGGGCCAGAAGGATCTCGCCGTGATGAACGCGCTCACCGCGAGCGAGCGCGCGCAGTTCCTCTCGCGCGTGCTCGGCTACGAGCGGCTGCGTGTGGCGCAGGAACTCTGCAATGCCCGGCGGAAGGAACTCGCGAGCGAGATCGCCGGCCTCCGGTCGGGGATGCCGGACCGAGACGTGATCGACGCGCAGGAGCGCGAGGCCAAGTTGACGCTCTCCGCGGCACAGCGTGCGTCGGCCGACGCGGAGCGGGCGGAGACGGACACGAAGCTCGCACTGGAGACGGTGGCGCCGCGGTGGCTCGCCGCGCAGACGGGCCGCGACGAGCGGCAGCGGCTGGAGAACGAGGTCGCCGCGGTCGACGGCGAGGCCCTCGCGCTCACGCGCGCCGAGGAGCGGCTCGCGCAGGAGCTCGCGCAGGTCGAGGAGGCCCGACTCGCGCTCGCGCCGTTGCTCCCGGACCTCGCGGCCTTCGATCGCGCGCAGGCGGACCTCGAGGCGATGCGCGCCTTGGCGATGCAGGACGGTCGGCGACGCGCGTTGCTCGAATCGCAGGTCGCGCTGACGGCGGAGGTGCAGGCGCTCGGTGAGCAGCGCGACCGGCTCGCCGTCGCGCCGCAGCTCGAGGAGGAGGCGACGCTGGAGCTCGAGGAGCGCCGGCGCGCCCTCGAGGACGCGCAAGGGAAGCTGGAGGCGCGACGCACCGACTGGGTGCGCGACCGTCAGGAGGTCGACACGCGACTCCGGGCGCTGCGCGGGCAGTACGCGGAGTTGCGCGACCAGCGCGACAAGCTGCTCCAGCTCGGCGAGGAAGGGGCATGCCCCACCTGCACGCGTCCGCTCGGCGAGCACTTCCGCAACGTGCTCGACGTGATCGAACGGCAGATGGAGACCGTCGAGGCCGACGGCGCGTACTTCCGGTCGCGCCTGGAGCAGCTCGATGCGATGCCGGCCGACATCGCGCACCTGGACGAGACGCGCAAGAAGCTGCAGGGGGAGGTCGGGCAGCTCGAGCGGAAGCTCGCGAAGGTGCAGGCCGCGGTCGCCCAGCTCGCGCAGGTGGAACGGGAGCTCAAGGCGAAGAGCGCGCGCCTCGAGGCCGCGACGACCGAGCTCGCGGCGATCCCCGGCGGCTACGACGAGCCGCGCCATCGCGCCCTCGAGTCGGAGCAGGTGCGACTCGCCGAGTCCACCACGCTCGCCAATCGCCTCTCCACGCGGATCGAGCGCGAGCCGGCGCTCCGTCGCGAACAGGAGACGCTCGCCCGACAGCGGGCCGCGCTCACCGCGCGACGCGCGGTGGCCGATGCCCGGCTCGCGACGCTGCGATACCCGGAGGAGGAGTACGCCGAGTTGCGCCGATTGCATGATGAGGTGGCCGCGGCGTACGCGGAGGCGTCGCGGACCGCGGCCGGCGCGCGCGCCGGCCGCGACATCGCCGTCGAATCCGCGCGGCGCGCCGCCGAGGCGCGCGCCGAGCACGACCGGCTCGCCGAGCGCGTGCAGGACCTCGAGCGCGACCGCCGCCTGCACGACGAGCTGCATCGTGCCTACTCGGACCTGCGGACCGACCTCAACTTCCAGCTGCGCCCGGAGGTCTCCGAGATCGCGTCGAACTTCCTCACCGAGCTCACGGACGCGCGCTACACGGAGCTCGAGCTCGACGACAAGTATCGCCTCCTCGTGCTGGAGGAGGGCGTGCCGAAGCCGGTGATCTCGGGGGGCGAGGAGGACATCGCCAACCTCGTGCTCCGCCTCGCGATCTCGCAGATGATCGCGGACCGCGCGGGGCAGGCCTTCTCGCTGCTGGTGCTCGACGAGGTGTTCGGGTCGCTCGACGAGGTCCGGCGCCAGAACGTGCTGACGCTGCTCCGCGGCTTGCACGACCGCTTCGAGCAGGTCATCGTCATCACGCACATCGAAGGGGTGCGCGACGGGCTCGACCGCGTCATCTCGGTCGGGTTCGACGAACGGAGCGGGGCGGCCGTCGTGACGACGCCCGATCCCGCCAGGGGCGACGACGCCCTCCTCACCGCCGGGAGCGCCGCATGACCGACGTCGCACAGCGCATCACCGGACCGTTCCCCATCCGCGGCGATGACCTCGGTGGTCTCAACGTCCTCTTCAGCGACGCCTTCAGCGAACGCTATCGCCGGGACGGGATGGCCGGCGTGCGCGTGCCGCCGCTCAACCCGGCGATCTGGCGCTTCGCGATCGAGGGCGCCGGTGACGGCGCCATGCTCTGGCGCGACGGCCTCGGCCGCATCGCCGCGTTCAACATCGCGCACGCGTCGGGCACCGAGGGATGGATGGGGCCGCTCGCGGTGCGCGAGGACCTCCAGGGACGCGGGCTCGGTCGCACGATCGTGCGGGCCGGCATCGAGCGCCTGCGCGCCGCCGGGTGCACGGTCATCGGGCTCGAGACGATGCCGCGCACGATGGACAACATCGGGTTCTACGCCGGGCTCGGGTTCACCCCCGGCCGGCTGACCCTGACCCTCACCGTCGAGGCGACGCCGCTCACCGACCAGCGGCCACCGCTCCTCGGTGCACACGCCCTCGGCGAGCGCGCGGCGGTGATCGCCGAGTGCCTCACCCTCACGCGCGCCGTGCGGCCGGGGGTCGACTTCACGCGCGAGATCGAGCTCACGCTCCGGTACGGCATCGGTGACGTCGTCCTGCTGCGGAACGACGCCGGCCTCCTCGAGGGTTTCGCGCTCTTCCACGACGTGCCGCTCGTCGAGGGACGCATGAAGGAGGAGATCCGCGTGCTCAAGTGCGTGCTCGCCGAGGAGTCGATGATGGCGCGGATGGCGGAGGCGCTCGCGGCGCAGGCGCGGCGCAGCGGGGCGCTCCGGTGCGCGATCCGGGCTCAGGGGGAGTACACGACGGCGTTCCGCTCGCTCATCGCGCGCGGGGCACGGGTGCGATGGACCGACCTGCGGATGAGCCTGGGCGGCTTCGAGGAGCGGCCGCCGGTGCACGGCCTGGTGCTGTCCAACTGGGAGATCTGACGGCGCGGCGGTGACGCGGCGCCCTCAGGGCCCCGGTCTCACTTCGCGCGACGCGCCCGCTCCGCCCGCTTGACCGCGGCGAGCACGATGCAGAAGACGCCGAGCGTGAGCAGGCCGTGGATCAGGCCCGGCGCGTCGAACGCGAAGGTGCCCGCCGCCCAGAGGGCGAGCATGGCGATTCCGGCGATGGTGAGCAGGTCCACGGTCAAGGGGTCAGGGTCGTTGACCTTGAAAGTAACGCGCCCTACATTCGGACGCAGTAGCGATCGGGACGGAGAGAAGCACTTCTTGAGCCGATAAGTCCTCCGAAGCGGATCCGATATCTCTGTCGACGCCATGCCCGGACGCCGGGAAGACGGAAGCAGGGTGAGGGCCTCAGCATTCGACAGGGCTTCAAGAACCCCTCTCTGCTCCCACTCCTTGCCGAGGCCCCGTCCCCCAGGGACGGGGCTTCGGTCTTTTCCCCCTGACGGGTTTGCGGAACAGTCGACCCCTCCTCAGGATTCAGTCAGGATGCCAATCGTCTCGATCACCCGGATCGTTCGCTTCAATGCCGCGCATCGCGTCTACAATCCCGCCTGGGACGACGAGCGCAATCGGCGCACGTTCGGCAAGTGCAACAATCCGAACTGGCACGGTCATAACTATGTCCTGGAACTGACCGTCGAGGGTGAGGTGGACCCCGAGACGGGGTTCGTCGTGAACCTCCGGGACGTGAAGGCGGTCGCGGAGCGGGAGATCGTGGACGTCGTCGACCACAAGAACCTGAATCTCGACGTCCCGTTCATGCAGGGAACCATTCCGTCCACCGAGAACCTTGTACTCGCATGCTGGCGCGTCCTCGCGCCCGCCGTCGCGCCCGCGCGACTCGCGAAGCTCAAGCTCTGGGAGACGGAGAACCAGTATGTCGAGTACGACGGCCGCTGAGGCGGCGCATCCTATGGCGAAGCCCATCTCGGGAAGTGACCAGTTCGAGGCCGATCCGCCGATCCGCGGCGACCGCATGCTGGAGTTCGAGAACATCATCCGGCGCGAGTTGGAGATCATCGGCGAGGACCCGCATCGCGAGGGGCTGCTCAAGACACCGGAGCGCGTGGCGAAGTCGATGAGCTGGCTCACGCGCGGCTACGCGATGGACGTCGCCGACGTCGTCGGCGACGCGGTCTTCGAGGAGGAGCACGCCTCGATGGTGATGGTGCGCGACATCGAGCTCTACTCGATGTGCGAGCACCACATGCTGCCCTTCTTCGGACGGGCGCACGTGGCCTACATCCCGAACGGCAAGATCGTCGGGCTCTCCAAGCTCCCGCGCATCGTCGAGGTCTTCGCGCGCCGCCTGCAGGTGCAGGAGCGGCTCACCGAGCAGGTCGCCCAGGCGATCCAGGACGTGCTCCAGCCGGCCGGCGTGGGCGTCGTGATCGAGTGCGAGCATCTCTGCATGATGATGCGCGGGGTGGAGAAGCAGTCGTCGCGCACCATCACCTCCGCGCTGCGCGGGTCGTTCAAGGACGACGCGAAGACGCGCGACGAGTTCCTGAGCCTCGCCTACGGTTCGTCCGTCGGACGGCGTTGACGTGACCGCGCCGCTCCCGCTCGCCGGCCGGACCGCGCTCGTCACGGGCGCGTCGCGCGGGATCGGCGAGGCGTGCGCGCGCGCGCTCGGCGCGGCGGGGGCGCGTTGCGTGCTGGTCTCGCGGCGTGACGGGCCCTTGCAGGTCATCGCGCGCGAGATCGGGCATGGCGCGGTCGGGCTGCCCGGCGACCTCGCCGAGCCCACGGCGGCGCAGCGGGTCGCTGAGGCGGCGCAGCAGGTCCTGGGCGCCGCCCCCGACATCCTCGTGCACGCCGCCGGGAGCTTCCCCATGTCGGCCATGGAAGCGGTGGGTGACGCCGAGCTGGACCGCGCGCTCGCCCTCAACGTCGCGGCTCCGCTCCGCCTGACGCGCGCGCTCCTCCCCGCGATGCGCGCGCGCGCCGCGGGGCATGTGGTCACGATCGGGTCGGTGGCCGACCGCAACATCTTCCCGTCCAACGCCGCCTATGCCGCCTCCAAGCACGCGGTGCGGGCCGTGCACGAGACGCTCCGCGCCGAGACGCGCGGGACCGGGATCCGCGCGTCGTTGATCTCACCGTCGGCGACCGACACGGCGATCTGGGACCCGCACGAGCCGGATACCACGGCGCACCTGCCCTCGCGGCACGAGATGCTGCGCGCCGAGGACATCGCCGACGCGGTGCTGTGGGCGGTCACCCGACCGGCGCACGTCGACGTCGAGGAGCTGCGGATCGCGCGGAGCTGAGCGAACGCGGGAGGCCCGCGGTGCCACGGACATCGGGCTCTGACGCGTGTTCCTCCAGCTGGCACCGCGCGACCATCTCGCGCAGCTCCACGGATCGCGCGGCCAGTTGGTTGGCCGCCGCCTCTTCCTCCTCCGCCGCGGCCGACTGCTGCGCGACCGACTGCGGCGCGATCGCACGCACGGCGTCCACCGACTGATCCACCTGTCCGATCTCGTGGCTCTGCCGTTGTGCCGCCTCGGCGATGCCGGCGGTGATGCTGGGGATCGCCGCGACATGCTCGGCGATCCATGTGGGTCGAGTGGTCGGCAGATGGCCCTGTTCGACGTCGGCCCGGGTGCGCTCGAGCGGAGGGAGGGATCGAGGCGCGGGTGTGGGTGAGGGGTCGTCGCGGAGTATCGGCACTGCTCCACCTCCCGTGACTCCCGGGACCTCACCCGATCCGTCACGACCTGACGGCGCGCTCAAGCGGAGGGTGGACCGGCCGACCCTGAGAGGACCGACAGCATCCGTCCCTCCCTCCGGCCCGATCCGCCATGACCATCCGCCGCCTCGCCCTCGCCGCCCTCGCCCTGCTGTTCCCTGCCGCGGCCGCCAACGCCCAGGCGGAGATCGCCGTCTCGGTGGGGTTCAACTCGCAGTACCAGTGGCGCGGCCTCACGACCACCAATCGCGGCGTCGTGCAGCCGGACCTCGCCGTCTCGTTCCCGGCGGGGCAGGGGAGCCTGACCTTCGGTGCATGGGCGAATCTCGAGGGCGGCCGGTACGACGATGCGCAGCGACACATCAGCGAGAACGGTGGCCAGCGCCCGGGGCTCGCGGAGTACGACCTCCGCATCGAAGGGGCGCGCGAGTTCGGTCGTTTCGGCGTCACGATCGGCGCCTCCACCTATAGCTATCCGAACCGGCTCGGCACGACCGGCGCGTCCAACACCGTCGAGGCGTACGCGCGGGTCGCGCTCGACGCGCCGCTCGCGCCGTCGGTCGCGGTCTGGCAGGATGTGCAGAAGGTGCGCGGTGCCTACGCCGAGTTCGGGGTGTCGCACGAGCTCGGGCCGGTCGCGCTTGGAGCGATCGGCGGATGGAACCTCGGGCAGTCCCCCGGCGATGGCGGCGCCCTCGGCTACTTCGCCCGGCATGGCCTCACGCATGTGGACGTGAGCGCGTCGACGCAGTGGTCGGTGGGCACGATGTCTGTGGTGCCAGCGGTGCACGTGCTCTTCGGGGTCGATCCGAACGCCTTCGTGGCCTCGCCCAACGCCTCGCGCGGGGCGAAGCTCTGGTTCGGGACGTCGATCGGGTGGTCCGGCCGCGCCGCGTCGCGGGTGCAGCGCATCGCCGACGCGACCGAGGAAGAGGCGCAGGAGAAGCGCTGATCGGGCGCAGGACACGCTTGCCCGGAGCGTCCGCGGGCGGCGATCCTTCGCCCCATGCGACTCGATCTCGCCGAACGGCTCCGCTGTCCGGGCGCGCACGCGCCGACGCCGCTCATCGTGCTCGCCCGCGAGACCCGGGATCGGGAACTGCGGGCGGGCTTCGCCGGCTGTCCGGTCTGCCACATGGAGGTCCCGTTCGTCGAGGGCCAGCTGCGCTTCACGGCGTCGCCGCCCGCCGCCGACGTCGGCGAAGGGTCTGCGGGCGACGCGGCGACGACCGCGCCGCTGCCTGATCTCGAGCGCGTGATCCCCCTGCTCGGGCTGGGTGATCCGAGCGGTACGGTGCTGCTGGCCGGTCGATACGCCGCGCTCGCCGCGCCACTCGCCGCGGCGACGGGCGTGAGCGCCATCGTGCTGCATGGCGACCCGGCGCCGCCGGCCGACGACCTGGTCTGCGCGGTCCTCGGCGCCCCGGCGACGATCCCGTTCACCGACGGCACGTTCCGCGGCGCGGCGATCGACGCGTCGCTCCCCTCCGCGCTCCTCGCAGACCTGCCGCGCGTGATCGTGAACGGCGGCCGGGTCGTCGCGGCCGCGTCCGTCGTGGCGCCGCCGGGACTCGATGAACTCGCGCGCGACGACCGCGAGTGGGTCGCCGCGCGCGAGGTGACCGGCGCGATCGTCGAGCTGGGGAGAGGCCGACGGCTCGATGTGGAGGGATGACCGCGCGATGGAGCGCGCGCATCCCTCCGCCTTCAGCCTTCCTCTCCCGCGTAGAGCCCATCGATGAGCGACTTGTAGCTCGCATCGATCACCTTCCGCTTCACGCTGAGCTTCGGCGTCAGCTCCCCGCGTTCGATCGAGAAGTCGTGCTCCAGCAGGCCGATCTTCTTGGGCGATTCGAAGCTCGCGAGCCCCTCGATCGTGCTGCGCACCTCCTTGTCCATCTTCGCGCGGATGGTCGGCATCTCGAGCAACTGCCGGCGCTCGGTCCAGATGATGTTCTTCAGCGCGGCCCACTTCTCCAGGTTGTCCCAGTTCGGCACGACGAGCACGATCGGATACTTCCGCTTGTCGCCGATCATCACCGCCTGCGACACGTACTTGCTCATCTTGATGCGGTTCTCGATCGGCTGCGGCGCGATGTTCTTGCCGCCCGCGGTCACGATGATGTCCTTCTTGCGGTCGGTGATGCGCAGGAAGCCATCCTCGAGCACGCCGATGTCCCCCGTGTGGAACCAGCCGTCGGCGTCGATCGCTTCGGCGGTGGCGTCGGGGCGGTTGTAGTAGCCCTGCATGACGTGCGGGCCCTTGGTCAGGATCTCGCCGTCCTCGGCGATGCGGATCTCGACGCCGGCGACCGCCTTGCCCACCGAGCCGATGCGGAACGCATCCGGGCTGTTCACCGCGATCACGGGTGACGTCTCGGTGAGGCCGTAGCCCTCGAGGATCGTGAGTCCGGCGGCATAGAAGAACTTGTTGATCGACGGCGCGAGCGGCGCGCCGCCGGAGACGAAATAGCGGAGCCGGCCGCCGGTGCGCTCCTTGAGCTTGCTGAACACGAGCTTCTGTGCGAGGCCGTACTGCCAGGCGAGGAATCCGCCCGGCTGGCGTCCCGCGAGCGTCTCATCCGCCCAGCGGTCAGCGACGCCGCGCGCCCAGTGGAAGATGCGCGCCTTGAGCGCCCCGCCGGAGACGGCGTTCTCGATCACGCGGGCGTACATCTTCTCGAACAGGCGCGGCACCGACATCGCGAAGTGCGGTCGCACCTCCGAGAGGTTGAACGGCACCGTGTCGATGCTCTCCGCGTAGGCGATGCTCACGCCGCACGAGAAGAACAGGTAGTCGCCCATCCGCTCGAAGATGTGCGAGAGCGGCAGGAAGCTCAGCGCGACCTCGCCGGCCACGAGCGGCACCTTCTGCTGCGAGGCGCGGACGTTCGACGCGATGTTGTCGTGCGTGAGCATCACGCCCTTCGGGAGGCCGGTCGTGCCGGAGGTGTAGATGAGCGTCGCGAGGTCGTTCGGCTGGACGGCGAGTGCCCCTGCCTTCCATTCCGACGCCTTCGACGGCGAGTCGAGCGCCGCCCCCTTCGCCTCGAGCTCCGCGATCGTCAGGTCCGCCCCGGCGACCTTGGGCTCCGCGAAGCAGACGATGGTGCGCACCGTCTTGAACTGCGCGCGCACCGACGCCGCCTTCTCCGCCTGCTGGGCACTCGACACGAAGAGCACGACCGCGCCCGAGTCGTTGAGCGGATGCACGATCTGGTCGGCGGGGAGCGTCGGATAGATCGGCACGTCGGTCATCCCGCCGCCGAGGCAGGCCCAGTCGGCGATCGCCCACTCGGGACGGTTCTCCGACATGATCCCGATGCGGTCGCCGCGCTGGACGCCGAGGGCGGTGAGCCCGAGCGAGAGGCATCGCGCGCGTCGCAGCACGTCGGCGTGCGAGAGGGGCGTGTACTTGCCGTCCTTCTTGTACTGGTACGCGTTGGGCAGCGCGTGGCGCTCGACGGCGTCGAAGAAGATCGCGGTCAGCGTGGTCGGCGCGGGGCGGGGTCCACCGGAAGCGTGCATGGGAGTCCGGCTCGGGCTGGGGGGATCAGGGCGCGGCGGGGGGGGCGATGCGGACGACGAAGCGGACCGGGCTGCCCGGCACGCGCACGCCGTGGAGTCGTACGTCGGCGAGGACCACGAAGCTGTCGACGGCGACCGTCAGGCGGTTCGCGAAGACCCGCAAGCGTCGGCTCGCGCTGCCGTCGGCGGCGGTGGTGTCCGTGCTGCGCCGCGCCCCGTTCGCGGTCTGCAACGCGACGAGCGTCGTGTCGGTCACGCCGAGCGTGTCGGTGCCGTGGACGGTGGTCCATCGCACCAACCAGCCGCCGACGGCGGGGCCGACGCCGACGGTGTCGCGGCTCACGAGCGAGACGCGCAGCTCCGGACTGATGTTCGTCGCCGCGACATCGGGGATCACGTACGAGAGCGAGAGCGCGGTGGCGCCCGACGTGAGGAGCGAGTCCGGCCGGCGCGTGACGCGCACCGTGCGGTCGTCGGTCTGGAGTCCGTTGAAGGAGGCGACCAGGCGCACGGTGCCGTCGCGTCGGGTGGTCGCGCGCAGGAAGCCGTCGGCGTCGATGGTGACGCCGGTGTCGAGCGTGAGATAGGTGAAGGCGGCCCCGGTGATCTCGCGGCCCCCTGCGTCGAACGCGCTCGCGCGAAGCGGCGCGGCCGCGCCGAGCGAGTCGCGCATCGTGTCTCCGGCGATGAGCGCCGGGTACGGGATGCGGTCGAAGGCGATGTACGACACCTCGTCCAGCCCGGTCCCGAGGTCGGCGCAGGCGACGGCGATGCCGAGCGCCGCGCACGCGGCGAGCACCGCACGGCGACCGGCCCGACGACGGTGCGGACGGATCACAGACCGAGCCGTTCGGCGAGTCGTGTCGCGAGGTTCACGTACGCCTGCGACGCGGGATCGGAGGCCGCGCGCACCACCGCCGGCTGCCCGGCCGCGAACGCCTCGGCGACCGCATGGCTCCGCGGCACGACGATGTCCATCATCAGGTGCGCCGGGACCTTCTCGCGGATGTAGTTCGCGGTCGTCTCGCACGCCGGATTCCCCTCCTCGTACATCGTCAGGAGGATGCCGTCGAAGACGAGTCGTTCGTGGGTGCTCACGATGTCCTGTACCCCGCGGAGGATCTGCGGGGTCGTCTGCAGCGCGAGCGGCTCGGCCTGGAGCGGGATCAGCACACGGTCCGAGGCGGCGAGCGTAGCGCGCGTGACGGGACCGAGGCCCGGTGGCGTGTCCACGACCACGATGTCACAGCGTTCGGCGGCCGCGCCGAGCATCTTCGACAGGAGATCGGACGACGCGATCTGCTCACCGTAGCGCGTGTGGTCCGCCTCGTCGGTGACGCTGCCCGCGAGCATCACGCGGAGCCAGGGGAGCATCGTCGGGAGGAGCACGTCGCGCAGTTCGCGCTCGCCCGAGAGGTAGTCGGCGAAGCCGTACGTCGGGTGGCCGCGGCGGAGGCCGGCGCCGAAGCGCACCGAGCCCTGCGGGTCCACGTCGACGAGCAGCGTCTTGAGGCCGCGGCGCGCGAACGCGGCGGCGAGGTTCACGGCGGTCGTCGTCTTGCCGACGCCGCCCTTCTGGCTCACGATCGCGAGGACGGTCCCCACGTCACTCCCCGGCTTGAGGCGCGATCCCGTCGGGAGCGCGCAGTTGATCGAGCGTGCCCTGCGCATGCGCCACCCAGCGCGCCGCGTCGGGTCCTTCGGGCGGATGCGCGAGGAACGCCGACAGGTGCTTGATCGCACCGGTCGCGTCGCCGCGCTTGATGAGCAGGAACGCGAGCCCGTAGTGGGACCCGCCGAGCGATGGGTCGATCTCGAGCGCCTTGCGATAGGCGCGGATGGCCTCCTCCACGCGCCCGATCTTCGTGAGCGCGATCGCCATGTTCTGGAGGATCTTCAGGTCGTTCGGGCGCTCGCGCAACGCGAGGCGATAGCTCGTCACGGCGGCGTCGAAGTCGCCCTGACGCTCCAAGACCAGCGCCTCGTTCAAGTAGTCGAGACGCTGCCGGTTCTGTTGGGACTCGGAGCGGCCGCCGAAGAGGCGGTCCCAGAATGACATGGCTGGCGTATCGGGAGAGGCGGGTATCCCGCACAAGCTATAGATGGGCGGGACCCCCAGCAACCGCATTCCGTCCGCCGGAGCACCCCCCTAGGTTGCGTGCATACCCCATCCCGCCCGAGGCCTCCCGATGCCGCCCCGCAAGAGTCCGCCGATCCCCGTCCGCGAGACCATGCACGTGGACTGGCCCCTCTTCGGCGAGCTCTCCCGGGCGCTGGCCCTGAAGGTGTCCAAGGATTTCGATCCCGAGCTCGTCGTCGGCGTCGCGACCGCCGGCGTCGTCCCGGGTGCGGTGGTGGCCGCGATGCTTGACCGGCCGTTCCACTCGATCATCGTCAGCCGCCGCTTCCGCGCCGAGACCGTGCGCGACACCCCCGCGGTGCTCTCGGCGGCCCCCGCCGACGTCCTCGGCCGTCGCGTCCTCATCGTCGACGAGACCTGCAACGCCGGCGACACGATGCGGCTCGCGCGCGCCGCGATCATCAACGCCGGCGCGGCCGAGGTGCGCACGGCGGTGTCGTTCCGGACCGGCAGCTACAAGCCGGATTTCCATGCGCTCGAGACCGAGAGCATGATCGTGCTGCCCTGGGACCGGGAGACGATCGTGGACGGGCAACTCCGGAAGAACCCGAAGTACGAGGATGGTGGCCGGTACTGACGGACGGGGTCGCCTCGTCACGCCGAAGCCTCTGCCGGGGTAGGATGAGGGCCGGACGCCGCGCGGCGTCCGGCCCTCGCTGTCACCCCCACTGCCGGAGATCCGATGCTCGCTGGTTCCCTCGCTGCCCTGCGCCGCCGCCTCGTGCGCGGGATCGGCCTCGCCGCGCTCGCCCTTACCGCGTCCTGCAGCAGCGACGAGGCCACCGGCCCCGTGCCCGCGGACGAGGTGAGTGTCCGCAACAACTCGTTCTCGCCGGCCACCCGCACCGTCGCCGTCGGCACCACGGTGACGTTCCGCTGGAGCCCTTCGGCGAACACCCACAACGTCACCTTCGCCGACGGCCCGACCTCGCCCGACCAGTCGAGCGGGACCTACACGCGCACCTTCGCGGCGGCCGGCAACTTCCCGTACCAGTGCTCGCTGCACGCGGGGATGACCGGGACGATCACCGTCAACTGAACAGTGGTCGAACGTTCACGGGGGGCGCGGCCTTCGGCCGCGCCCCCCGTTTCGATCATCCTGGCGCCTTTACAGCTGTGCCAGCGCCGTCTCGTACCCCACGCCCTCGGTCAGGCGCTGGTAGACGTGGGCGAGGACCTCGGGGCTCGCGAGCAGGAAGCGGCAGCGCGATGCCCCGTTCGACCGGCACTCGACCTCCATGCAGCCCAGCTGGCCGTCGGCGACGCGGCCGAAGAAGTCGGCGAGGAGTCCCGCCGAGTAGTAGCACGAGGGGTACGGCATCGCCGCCTCCGGCTCGGCTTCCGACCAGTCCGGGCTGTCGAACGCGACCGCGGCGTCGCCCAGCGCGTTGATGGTCACCGTTCCCCAGCCCGCCTCGGAGAAGAACCGCGCGGCGGCACTCTGGAAGCGGCTCAGCGGCAGGGACTCCGCCGCGCCCATTCCCTGGTCGAGGCACCAATCGCGGAAGGCCTCGAAGACGGCCGCGCCGCCCGCGTAGCCCGCCTCCTGCAGCACCGAGGCGAAGCCGTCGCCCATGGTGCGCACGAGGGCGCCGCGCAGCGCGCGCAGCGAGCTGTGCGGGACCGAGGAGAGCGTGGCGGGGCTGATGGAAAGGGTCGTCATCATCGGTCCTGTGCTGAGGGTCTACCGCTCAAAGCGCCAAGGCGCCGCTTCAGTTCGGCTTCGTCGATCACGAGCACACCCAGCTGTTGCGCCTTCTCCAGCTTGCTCCCCGCCTCCTCGCCTGCGACTACGAGATCGGTGGCCTTGGAGACCGAACTCGTCACCTTGCCCCCGGCGTTCTCCACGAGTTCGGTCGCCTGACCGCGCGAGAGCGTCGGGAGCGTCCCGGTGAGGACGATCTTCATGCCCTTGAAGACACCATCGACCGCCGCCGCCCGGGGTTCGTCCGTCCTCACGCCCGCCGCCCGGAGCTTGCCGAGGAGCCCGACCGCGGCCGGGTCATGCAGGAAGGTATGCACCGCCTCGGCCATGGTATGCCCCACGCCATGCAACGCCTCCAGCTCCTCCACCGTTGCCGCTTCGAGCGCGTCGAGCGTCCCGAAGCTCCGCGCGAGGAGCTTCGCCGACTCCGCGCCCACGTGCCGGATGCCGATGGCGTTGAGCAGGCGCGAGAGCGGCTGCTGCTTCGAGGTCTCGATGGCGAGGATGAGCTGCTCCGCGCTGCGCTCCGCGAACCGCTCGAGCCCCGCGACCTGTTCGGCGGTCAGCGAGTAGATGTCACCCGCGTCCTGGACCATCCCGGCCGCGATCAGCTGCTCCAGTCGCTGGTAGCTCAGCCCCCGGATATCCATCGCATCGCGCGAGGTGAAGTGCGCGAGCGCCTCGAGCCGACGGCCTGGACAGACGACATTGGGGCAGTAGCTCGCGACCTCCTCCTCGTCGCGCACCGCCGGGGTGCCGCAGATCGGGCACTGCGACGGCGCCGTGACGACGCGCTCGTCGCCGGTGCGCTTCTCCGGCACCGGCCCGAGGATCTGCGGGATCACCTCGCCGGCCCGCTTCACCAGGACGGTGTCGCCGATCCGCAGGTCCTTCTCGGCCACGAGCTCGAAGTTGTGGAGCGTGGCGTAGTTGATCGTCGCGCCGCCGACCTCGACGGAAGCCAGCACGGCGCGCGGCGTGAGCGCGCCGGTGCGTCCCACCTGCACCTCGATGTCGAGCAGCGTCGTCTCGGCGATGTCGGGCGCGAACTTCCGCGCGATCGCCCAGCGCGGCACGCGGCCGCCCACCACGCCGAGTTCCGACTGCAGCGTGAGCTGGTTGACCTTCACCACGCCGCCGTCGATCGCGAAGGGGAGTTCGGGGCGGATGGTCGACTCGAGGGCGCGCGCCCACTCGTGAACCTCCTCGAGCGTGGCGCAGGCACGGCGATGCGGCGCGACGGGGATCCCCCACGACGCGAGGGTCTCGAGCAGCTCCCACTGCGTGCGGAACGGCAACGCCTCGTTGCCCGGCACCGCGAAGGCGTAGCCGTAGAACCGCAGCGGCTTCTTCGCCGTCTCGCGCGGATCCTTCTGGCGCAACGCGCCGGCCGCCGAGTTGCGCGGGTTGGCGAAGACGGCCTCGCCGGCCTTCGCGCGATCGGCGTTCATCCGTTCGAACCCGTCGAAGGTCATGTAGACCTCGCCGCGGATCTCGATGGTCGCCGGCCAGTTCGCCCCGTCGAGGTGGCGCGGGATGTCGGCGATGGTGCGCGCGTTGGCGGTGACGTCCTCGCCCACGGTGCCGTTGCCACGCGTTGCCGCCACCGCGAGGGTGCCGTCTCGATAGGTGAGCGAGACGGCCGCGCCGTCGATCTTGAGTTCGCAGCAATACCCTTCGGCGCGCGTGGCCTCGCCGACGAGCTTGCCGAGCCGCGTCTCCCACTCGGCGAGCTCGGTCTCGTCGAAGGCATTGTCGAGCGACGCCATCGGGACGAGGTGGGTGTGCTTGGCGAGGTGGCTCTCGGAGACCGTCGCGCCCACGCGCGCGGTGGGGGAGTCCGCGTCGCGCAGCTCGGGGTGGTCGCGCTCGAGCGCCTGCAGCTCGCGGAAGAGCGCGTCGTACTCGCGGTCGCTGAGCGACGGGCGGTCGAGGACGTAGTACTCGTGCGCGGCCTGCTCGAGCCGGCGGCGCAGTTCGACGGCGCGGGCGGACGGGACCGCCGCGGGGGTTGGCTCGTCTCTGGGAGAGGACACTGGACGTGAACGTTCGCTGGCGCAGGGAGGTGGGTCAATGACGGTCGTGGAGCTGATCGAACGCAAGCGGGACGGCGGGACCCTCACGCCGCCCGAGTGGCATGACCTCATGTCGCGCTACGCGGCCGGGGAGGTGCCCGACTATCAGATCGCCGCGCTCGCCATGGCCGTCTATTTCCGCGGCATGGACGACGGCGAGATCGAGGCGCTCACCTCGGCGATGCTCGACAGCGGACGGATGCTCGACCTGAGCCATCTCACCGTGCCGCGGATCGACAAGCACTCCACCGGCGGTGTCGGCGACAAGGTCTCGATCGTGCTCGCGCCGCTCGTGGCCTCGTGCGGCGTGGCGGTGCCCATGATGTCGGGGCGCGGACTCGGCCACACCGGCGGCACGCTCGACAAGCTCGAGAGCATCCCCGGCTTCCGTACCCGGCTCACGCTCGAGGAGGCCGCACGCCAGGTCGAGCGGCTCAACTGCGTCCTCATCGGCCAGACGGCCGAGATCGCGCCGGCCGACCGGCGCTTCTATTCGCTGCGCGACGCGACGAGCACCGTGGAGGCGATCCCGCTCATCGCCGCGAGCATCATGTCGAAGAAGCTGGCCGAAGGGCTCACCGGGCTCGTGCTCGACGTGAAGACCGGCGCGGGGGCGTTCATGACGCGGCTGGAGGATTCGCTGCGCCTCGCCCGGACGATGATCGCCCTCGGCGAGCGCCGCGGGTGTCCGACGGTCGCACTGCTCACGAACATGGATTCGCCGCTCGGGGTCGCCTGCGGCAATGCGGTGGAGATCATCGAGTCGATCGACGTGCTCAAGGGCGGGGGACCCGCCGACCTGCGGGAACTCACCCTCGTGCAGGCCGCCGAGATGCTGGCGCTCGGCGGGACGGTGCAGAGCGTCGCCGCGGGCCGCGCGCGCGCGGAGCAGGCGCTCGAGAGCGGGGCCGCGCTGGACAAGTTCCGGGCGATCGTGGGGGCGCAGGGCGGCGACCCGGACGTGGCGGACGCGCCGGAGCGGATCCTGCCGCAGGCGCCGATCCGTTCGGTGGTGGTCGCCGCGGAGGACGGGATCGTGCAGCGGGTGGAGCCACGCATCATCGGACGGGCGATCACCGCGCTGGGCGGCGGTCGGACCAAGGTCGACGACGTGGTGGACCCGGCGGTGGGCTTCCTGGTGCATGCGCGCCCCGGCATGGCGGTGCGGAAGGGCGAGCCGCTGGCGACGATCCTCGCCCGCGACGCATCGGGGGAGTCCGCCGCACGTGCCGCGCTCGGGCGGGCCATCACCCTCGGCCCGACGGCGCCGTCCCCGCGGGCACTGGTCTCGCACCGCGTGACCCGGGAGGGGGTGGAGGAACTCCCGGGTGCGGGTGCAAGTTAAGGGACCATGGAAAACTTCGAGAAGATGGCCGCCCTCGGGGCGAAGGGCGTCGGCGCGGGAGCGCTCGTCGCGTGGCTCGCATTCGTGTTCGTGACGCGTCCGGGTCCGACGGGCGGGATCGACGCGGTGCTGCATCTCTGTCTCGCCGCGGCGTCGTTGATGCCGTTCGCGTTGCTCTCGGCGGCGCACCTCTGGTTCGGCGCGCAGCTGACGCGCGGGGCGGACTCGATCCGGGGCTGACGGGCTGGGCGCGCCGCCCGCCCGCTGGAGCCCGATGACTGGACGAACGAGGGGCCCGAGCTGAAGCTCGGGCCCCTCGTGTCGCACCTCCTGCCTTCTTCCTTCCGCATTGCTCAGATATCGAGATTGCTGACGAACTTGGCATTGGCCTCGATGAACAGCCGTCGCGGCTCGACCTCGTCGCCCATCAGCGTCTGGAAGATCTCGTTCGCCTGGAACGCGTCGTCCTGCGTGACCTTGAGGATCGTGCGCGTCTCGGGGTCCATCGTCGTCTTCCAGAGCTGGTCGGGGTTCATCTCGCCGAGGCCCTTGTAGCGCTGGATGTTGATGTTGGTCTTGGTGGCATCGCCGTTGCCGAGGCGCGTGGCGATGGTGTCGCGCTCGACCATGTCGTAGGCGTAGTACTCCTCCTTCCCCTTGGCGACGCGGAAGAGCGGCGGCTGGGCGATGTAGACCATGCCCGCGTCGATCAGCTCCGGCATCTGGCGGAAGAAGAAGGTGAGGAGGAGCGTCCGGATGTGGGCGCCGTCCACGTCGGCGTCCGTCATGATGATGATCTTGTGGTACCGGACGTTCTCGAGCGTGAACTCCTCCTTGATGCCCGCGCCGATCGCCGTGATGATCGTGCGGATCTCCTCGTTGGAGAGGATCTTGTCGATGCGCGCCTTCTCGACGTTGAGGATCTTGCCGCGCAGCGGGAGGATCGCCTGGAACATGCGGTCGCGGCCCTGCTTGGCGGAGCCGCCGGCCGAGTCGCCCTCGACGAGGTAGATCTCGCACATCGCCGGGTCGGAGAGCGAGCAGTCGGCGAGCTTGCCCGGCAGGTTGCCGACGTCGAGCGCCGACTTCTTGCGGGTGAGGTCGCGCGCCTTGCGGGCCGCCTCGCGCGCGCGTGCGGCCGAGAGCGCCTTGTCGAGGACGATGTTCGCGACGCGCGGATGCTCCTCGAGGTAGGTGGCGAGCCACTCGTTGACGACGGTCTTCACCGCCGACTCGACCTCGGAGTTGCCGAGCTTGGTCTTGGTCTGCCCCTCGAACTGCGGCTCGCGGACCTTCACCGAGAGCACGGCGGTGAGGCCTTCGCGCGCGTCGTCGCCCGAGAGCTTGACCTCCTTGTCCTTCTTGGCGAACGACGACTTGTCGAGGTGCTTGTTGATCACGCTCGTGAGCGCCGACTTGAAGCCGGTGAGGTGCGTGCCGCCCTCGTGCGTGTTGATGTTGTTCACGAACGAGAAGACGTTCTCGTTGTAGCCGTCGTTGTACTGCAGCGCGAGCTCGATCCCGATGTCGTCCTTCTCGCCCTCGAGGTAGAGGATCTCGGGGTGGAGCGGCTTCTGCTTGGCGTTGAGGAACCCGACGAACTCCTTGAGGCCGCCCTTCGCGTGGAAGGTCTCCTCGCGCTCCTTCCCCTCGCGGACGTCCTTGAGCGTGATCGTCACGCCCTTGTTGAGGAACGACAGTTCGCGGAGGCGCGTCGAGAGCGTCGCGTAGTCGTACTCGAGCTCGGTGAAGATCTGCGCGTCCGGCTTGAACCAGACCGTCGTGCCGGTGTCCTTGCTCTTGACGGTCCCGAGGACCTTGAGCTTGGTGGTCGTGTCGCCGCGGCAGAAGTCCATGTAATGCTCCTTGCCGTCGCGCTTCACCCACACCTTCAGGTACTCCGAGAGCGCGTTCACGACCGAGACGCCGACGCCGTGGAGGCCGCCCGACACCTTGTACGTGTTCTTGTCGAACTTGCCGCCCGCATGGAGCACCGTGAGCGCGAGCTCGACGCCGGGGAGCTTCTCGACCGGGTGGATGTCCACCGGGATGCCGCGGCCGTTGTCGGCCACGGTGATCGAGTTGTCGGCGTGGATGGTGACGTCGACCGAGTCGCAGTAGCCGGCGAGCGCTTCGTCGATGGAGTTGTCGACCACCTCGTACACCAGGTGGTGCAAGCCCCGGTGGGACGTGGAGCCGATGTACATGCCGGGGCGCTTCCGGACGGCCTCGAGGCCCTTCAGTACCTGGATCCCTGAGGCGTCGTACGAGGACTCGGAAGCGTCGTTGGTCTTGGCCATCGTCGGGTAGTGGGGTCGGGGGTCCGGACGGGTGCGCCACAGAGGGAGAATCCCCCTCGCGCACGACCCCGAAAAATACCCGGCAGTGCGGGCGAAAGCAACGCGCCGCGACCGCGGTTTCAGAGGGGAAACGACCCCTGCGTCACCCTAGCGCAGCAGCTCCCACCGGATCCGCTTCACCGGCGTCGGCGACGGCACCGTCGCGAGCTTCGCGACCAGCTGCCGCTCCATCATCGTCAGCTCCTGCATCCACCCGTGGCTCTTCACGCCCACCACGAGCGTTCCGTCCTCGGTCATGAGCCGTGGCTGCGTCACGCCCGCGATCTGCGTCCCCACGAGCTGCGGCCACGCGGCCATCACCCCTGCGCGCGCCACGTCCTCGTCGAGGCCCGTGCGCTTCAACACCTCCTGCAGTGCCTCGGCGATCGCGCGCGGCTTGCCCGGGCCGTGATGGTCGTCGCGATGTCTCATCCCTCGGCCTCGCGCGTGAAGACCCCATCCCGCACGCGCCAGCGCGCGAGCTTCGTGTACCGCGCGGGGATCTCGTCCTCGCGTGGCACGCAGAGCACCACCTGTCCCGTCCCCACCTCCTCGAGCAGCGCGAGGATGCGCCCGGTGCGCCGCCGATCCAGCTCGGCGAACGGATCGTCGAGCAGCAGCAGCGGGGTCACGCCCTTGGCATCGCGATGCGTCGCCGCCTCGAGCAGCCGCAGGACGATCGCGGCGGTGCGCTGCTGGCCCGCCGAGCCGACGAGTCGCAGGTCGCGGCCGTCGAGCGCGAGCGCGAGGTCGTCGCGATGCGGCCCGGCGTGCGTGAGGCATCGGCGGATGTCGTGCTCGCGCTGCCGCTCCAGCTGCTCGCGCAACGCGCCCCGCACGTCCTCCGCCTCCGCGAAGCTCCCGGCATAGCCGAGCGTCGGTGCGCCGCGCTCGCCGATGGCGACGCACTGCCGCTGGAACTCCGTGGCGCGAGCCGCGACCCAGTCGCGCCGCTGCGTGATGATCACCGCACCATGCTCGGCCAGCGCAGGCTCCCAAGCCGCCACCGCGCCCACCGCCTCGCCCTGGGCGCCCCGCGTCGCGCGCGCCGCGTCGCGCAACGCCGCGTTCCGCCGGGCCAGTGCGCCGCGGTAGTGCCGGAGCGCGTTCAGGTAGCTCCGCGAGGTGAGCGCGAGCGTGATGTCGAGGTAGCGCCGCCGCTCGGCCGGCGACCCGGCCACGAGGTCGACGTCGCGCGGCGAGAAGCTCACGCTCGGCAGCGCGTCGAGCGCGTCGGTGAGCTTCTCCGGCTCCCCGCCATCGAGGGTGATCTTCTTGCGCCCCTGCTTGTCCACCGCCGCGGTCGCGCGGTGCGCGCCCGTGCCCTCGAGGTCGGCCGAGAGATGGAACGCCGCCTCGCCGAAGCGGATCAGGTCACGGTCGCGCGCGCCGCGCTGCGAGCGGAGCAGCCGGAGATAGGCGATCGCCTCGATGAGGTTCGACTTGCCATGCCCGTTCTCGCCGAGCACCACGATGCCGTCATCCGCGCAGGCGAGCTCGGCGTGCGCGACGTTGCGGAAGTCGCGCAGCGTGAGCGCGCGGAGCCGGGCCGCCACGGCCTGCGGGGCGGTCCGGGTCACGCGCTCAGGCTCCGCGGAAGGTCGCGGCGCGCTTCTCGAGGAAGGCGGTGGTCCCTTCACGCATGTCGGCCGTGCGGCCGACCGCCCCGAAATGCTCGGCCTCCAGCGCGAGCGCGGCGTCCATCGACAGGTCGGCTCCCTGCGTCACCGCGGTGATCGCGTGCGCCAGCGCGAGCGGGCCGTTCTTCGTCGCCATCAGCGCCATCGACCGCGCCGCGTCGATGAGGCCCGCGCCGTCGACGACCTGGTTCGCGAGCCCAAGCGCGAACGCGCGATCGGCGTCCACCATCTCGCCGGTGAAGATGAGCTCGAGCGCTCGCCCCTGCCCGATCAGCCGCGGCAGGCGTTGCGTGCCGCCGTATCCCGGGATGAGCCCGAGCTTCGTCTCGGGGAGCCCGAACTTCGCGGCCTTGCTCGCGATGCGGATGTGGCACGCGAGCGCGAGTTCGCAGCCGCCGCCGAGCGCGAAGCCGTTCACTGCCGCGATCACGGGCTTGTTGAGTCGCTCGATGCGCGTGAAGACGGCAGAACCGAACGCCGCCACCGCCGCGAGTCCGGACGGCTCGCCCGCGGCCGCCGCGACCTCGGCGATGTCCGCGCCGGCGACGAAGGCGCGCCCCGCGCCGGTGAGGATGATCGCGCCGACGTCGGACTTGGCCGCGAGGGCCGTGAACATCCGGTCCAGCTCGCCGATCACCTGCGCGTTGAGCGCATTGAGCTTGTCGGGCCGGTTGATGGTGACCGTCGCGATACGGTCGGCGACATCGAGGAGGAGGAACTCGTAGGCGTCGGACATGCTCGGGGCCTGGGTCGCTGGAGGGTGACGCTCCCAATCTATACGTTTGGCACATGGAACAGATCGCCCCGCCGACCCTCGTGGTCGGGTGGTCCCCCGACGGTGCGTTGCGCATCCTCGACCAGCGGCGCCTCCCGGCCGAGGTCGTCACGCGTGACCTGCGCACCGTCGCCGAGGTCGCGGAGGCGATCCGCACGCTCGCGGTGCGCGGCGCGCCGGCGATCGGTGTCGCCGCGGCGATCGGCCTCGCCGTCGCGAGCGACGGGCACCCGCTGCGCGAGGTGGAGCGGATGGCGGCGGAGCTGCGCGCGACGCGCCCCACCGCCGTGAACCTCATGTGGGCGCTCGACCGGATGCTCGCCACCGCGCGCGGCGCGCACCCGGACGATGCGGCGCGCGCGGCCGCGCTGCGGGTGGAGGCCGAGCGCATCCGCGCCGAGGATGCGGCGATGTGCCTCGCGATCGGTCGGCACGGGGCGGATCTCATCACCGACGGGATGCGCATCCTCACGCACTGCAACGCGGGCGCGCTCGCCACCGCAGGGATCGGCACCGCGCTCGCACCCGTGTACGTCGCGCATGCGGAAGGTCGGCGGCCACGCGTCTGGGCCGACGAGACGCGACCGCTGCTCCAGGGCGCACGGCTCACCGCGTGGGAGCTCACGCGGGCGGGGATCCCCGTCACGGTGCTCACCGATGGCATGGCGGCGAGTCTCATGGCGCGCGATGAGATCGACCTCGTGATCGTCGGCGCGGATCGCATCGCGGCCAATGGCGACGCCGCGAACAAGATCGGGACCTACGGTCTCGCCGTGCTCGCGAAGCACCACGGCATCCCGTTCGTCGTCGCGGCGCCGATGAGCACGGTGGACCCGCACACGAAGGACGGCGCGGCGATCCCCATCGAGCAGCGGCACGCCGAGGAGGTCACGCACCTCGGCGGCGTGCGGATCGCCGCCGAAGGGGCGGCGACGTACAATCCGGCATTCGACGTGACGCCGCACACGCTCATCACGCGCATCGTCACCGACGTCGGGGTGTTCGCGCCGCCGTACGCGTTCGCGAGCGACACCTCCATCCTTCCTCCTCCAGCCTAGACCATTCGATGCGCCACGTTCTCGCGCTCGACCAGGGCACCACCAGCTCGCGCGCACTCGTCGTCGCGGCCGATGGCCGCGTGGTCGGCCGCGGGCAGCGCGAGTTCGCGCAGCATTTCCCCCAGCCGGGCTGGGTGGAGCACGATCCCGAGGAGATCTGGACCTCGATGCTCGAGAGCGCGCGCGAGGCGATCGCGCAGGCGGGCGTCGTCCCCGACGCGATCGGCATCACCAACCAGCGCGAGACGATCGTGCTCTGGGATCGCGCGACCGGACGGCCGATCGACCGCGCGCTCGTCTGGCAGGACCGGCGCACGACGGCGCGATGTCAGGCCCTCCGCGCCGCTGGCCAGGCGGAGGCGATTCATCAGGCGACCGGGCTCGTGCCCGATCCCTACTTCAGCGCCACCAAGCTCGAGTGGCTGCTCGAGCACAAGGCGCGCGCCGCGGGCATCCCGACGGAGCGACTCGCCGCTGGCACGATCGATACGTGGCTCATCTGGAAGCTGACCGACGGCGCTGTCCACGCGACCGACCCGACCAACGCATCGCGCACGATGCTCTTCGACATCAACGCGATGGCGTGGAGTCCGCAGCTCTGCACGCTGTTCAACGTGCCGATGTCGATCCTCCCCGCCGTGCGAGCGTCGTCCGGCGAGTTCGGCGTGACCGCCGCCGCGCATCTCGGCGCGGCGATCCCCATCACGGGGGTCGCGGGCGACCAGCAGGCCGCGCTCTACGGCCAGGGATGCTGGGTGGCGGGGCAGAGCAAGAACACCTACGGCACGGGCGCCTTCCTGCTGCTGCACACCGGTGCGGCGCGCCCCGTCGGCGGGCAGGGGATCCTCACCACGGTCGCGTGCGATGCACGCGGTGGCGCGGCGTACGCGCTCGAAGCGGGGATCTTCATCGCGGGCGCGGCGGTGCAGTGGTTGCGCGACGGACTCGGGTTGCTCGGCCGGGCATCCGAGAGCGAGTCGATGGCGCGGCAACTCACGTCGAACGACGGGGTCTACTTCGTGCCGGCCCTCACCGGACTCGGCGCGCCCGCGTGGGAGCCGGAGGCGCGCGGGACGATCGTGGGCCTCACGCGCGGCACGACGCGCGAGCATCTCGTGCGCGCGGCCCTCGAGGCGATGGCGTACGGCACCGCCGACGTGCTCGAGGCGATGCGCGGCGCGAGCGGCGCGCCGCTGGATGTGCTGCGCGTGGACGGTGGTGCCACGTTCAACGACTGGCTCATGCAGTTCCAGGCCGACGTGCTGGGTGTGCCGGTGGAACGGCCGGACGTCATCGAGACGACGGCGATGGGCGCGGCAGGTCTCGCGGGGATCGCGGCAGGGGTGTGGCCGGACGCGGAGGCGTTCTTCGCATCGCGGTCGTACACGAGGTTCGCGCCGGCCGTCGGGGTGAGCGCAGCGCGGCAGGGACTCGGCGGATGGCGGCGGGCGGTGCGCGCAACGGTCGCGTGGGCGAGAGACCGGGAGTGACCGCATGCCCGGACTGACCCTCGTGCTCCTTGCCGGCTCGCTGAGCTTCGGTGGCCCGCGGCGCGAGCCATCGATCGACCGCTGGCTCGGGCGCGACAAGCTCTACCACTTCGCGGCCTCCGCTGCGATCCATTCCGCGACCCACAGCGTCCTGCGGGCGAACGGACACCGATACCGGGACGCCGCTTGGACGGCCGCGGGTGTCACGCTCTCGGTCGGTGTCGCGAAGGAGTGGTGGGACCACCGGACCGGCGGGGACGCGTCGGCCAAGGACCTCGTGGCCGACGCCGCGGGTACGGGAGCGGGCGCGATCCTCATGCGGCAGGTGGCCCCGTAAGGCTCGCACCCGGCTATATTCCGCGAATCGCATTTCCGGAGATCGCATGCAGGCACGTTCCAAGTTCCTCATCGGCGGCGCGCTGGTCCTCGGGACCGCGGGTTTCCTCATGGCCGGTGCCATCAAGGACACCGCGGTCTACTTCCTGACGCCCGCCGAGCTCGAAGCCAAGGTCCTCGAGGACCCGGGCATCAAGCGCACCGGGGTGAAGGTCGGCGCGCGCGTCGTCCACGGCTCGGTCGAGCGCGATTCGAGCGGCAAGCGCGTGCGATTCGACATGACCGACGGCAAGGCGACCTACAAGGTCGACTACCGCGGCATCATCCCCGACACCTTCAGCGACTCGGTGGACGTGGTCGTCGAGGGTCGCCTGGGCGATGACGGCGTCTTCCACGCGACCACGCTGCTCGCGAAGTGCGCGTCGCGCTACGAGGCCGCGCCGGAGAGCTACTCGCCGGCCATGCGCGAGGCGTACAAGAACGGTGCCCAGCCGCCCCATCCCGCCGACACCGCGGCCGCCCCGACGAAGACGCCGCAGTAAGCCATGATCCTCGTCGGCGAGCTGTCCCTCTGGATCGCGCTGCTCATGTGCGCTTGGTCCGCGACGACCTCGTTCGCCGGCGGCACGCTCCGCCGCGCGGACCTCGTCGCCTCCGGTGAACGCGGCCTCTACGCCGGCGTCGGGTTCGTCATCCTCGCGTCGGCCGGCCTCTGGACCGCGCTGCTCACGAGCGACTTCTCGCTCGCCTACGTCGCCTCGTTCACGAGCGCGAACCTCCCCACCGTCTACAAGATCTCGGCCTTCTGGGGCGGCCAGTCGGGCTCGATGCTCTTCTGGTGCCTCGTGCTGGCCGGCTACGCGGGGCTCGCGACCTGGGCCAACCGCAACGCGAACCGCGAGCTGATGCCCTGGGTCACGGGCACCAACGCGCTCGTGCTCCTCTTCTTCGTCGCGACCACCGCGCTCGCGACCAACCCGTTCGAGCGCCTCGACTGGGTCCCCGCCGACGGCCGCGGGCTCAACCCGCAGTTGCAGAACCCGGCGATGGCGATCCATCCTCCGCTCCTCTACCTCGGCTACGTCGCGACCGCGATCCCATTCGGCTTCGCCATCGCCGCGCTCGTCACGCGACGCCTCGATGCGGCCTGGCTCGGCGCAGTGCGCCGCTGGTCGCTCGTGAGCTGGGTCTTCCTCACGCTCGGCATCGTGATGGGGATGTGGTGGGCGTACGTCGAGCTCGGCTGGGGTGGCTACTGGATGTGGGACCCGGTGGAGAACGCCTCGCTGCTCCCCTGGCTCACCGGGACCGCGTTCCTCCACTCGATCATGATCCAGGAGAAGCGCGGCATGCTCCGGAAGTGGAACGTCACCCTCGTGGTGGGGACGTTCCTCCTCAGCGTGCTCGGCACCTTCATCACGCGCTCCGGCGTGATCCAGTCGGTGCACTCGTTCGCGCAGAGTCCCGTGGGCACCTGGTTCGCGACCTTCATGGTGCTGGCCATCGTCGCGACGAGCATCCTGGTGTCGCAGCGGCTCCAGGACCTCGAGGCCAAGGCGCAGCTCGAGGCGATGATCAGCCGCGAGGCCGCCTTCCTCTACAACAACCTCGTCCTCGTCGGCATCGCGTTCAGCGTGCTCTGGGGGACGCTCTTCCCCATCCTGTCCGAAGCGGTGCGCGGCTCCAAGATCACGGTCGGCGAGTCGTTCTTCAACGCGGTGAACGTGCCGCTCGGCCTGCTCCTCCTCGCGCTCACCGGTATCGGGCCGCTCATCGCGTGGCGCAAGGCGAGCGTGCACAACATCCAGCGGCAGTTCGCGGGCCCCGCGGCCTTCGGCCTGCTCGTCGGCGCGGCGCTGATGGTGCTCGGGATGCGGAAGTTCTATCCCCTCGTCTCGTTCACCCTCGCCGGCTTCGTCGCCGGCACGATCATCCAGGAGTTCTGGAAGGGCGTCGGGGCGCGTCGCCGGATGTACGGCGAGAACCCCGTCGTCGCGCTCGGCCGCCTCGTCGCGCGCAATCGCCGCCGCTACGGCGGCTACGTGGTGCACGCCGGGATCGTGATCATGTTCGCCGCGTTCGCCGGCATGGCGTTCAAGAAGGAGTACGACGTCTCGCTCGCCGACGGCGAGAGCTACAAGGCCGTCGATCCCTACGGGCGCGTCTGGACTTTTACGAGCGAAGGGCTCTCGTCGGCCAAGCAACTCAATCGCGAGGTCGTGACGGTCGCGCTCCGCCCCGAGGTCGACGGCGAGCGCCTCGACATCCTCACGAGCGAGAAGCGCCAGCACTTCGATTCGCGCGGCAACCCGACGTTCCAGCCGTCCACCGAGGTCGGCATCCTCCAGCACAACGACCAGGACGTGTATCTCGTCCTCGCCGGCGTCGTGAACGGCAAGGCCGAGATCCGCATCAACTTCAATCCGCTCGTCGTCTGGGTCTGGCATGGCGGCACGCTCATGGCGCTCGGCGGCCTGATCGTGATGTGGCCGCAGTCCGCGCGTCGGCGCCAGCAGGGCTACGTGGCGGAGTTGGCGCCGCAGGCCGAGGTGGCGTCGGCGTGAGCGCGCGCCACGCAGGGTCGCCCGACCGGATCGACCGACGGCTCTTCCTCCTCGGCGCCGCGGGGTTCGGCAGCGCGCTCGTCGCCCGCGCCGCGGGCGGACAGGACGCGACGCAGAACTTCGCGCCCATGGAGCAGGGGGCGTACCGTCCCACGCTGCGGCCGGACAAGCCCGGCGCGACGCCGAAGCTCACCGACGATCAGCGCGACGCGCTGGAGCACCGCATCAAGTGCCAGTGCGGTTGCATCCTCGACGTCTACACCTGTCGCACGACGGACTTCACCTGCCAGGTCTCGCCGGCGATGCACCGCGACGTGCTGCGGCTCATCGCGGGCGGCTACGACGGCGACGAGATCCTCGCGGCCTTCGTCGAGACGTACGGCGAGGTCGCGATGACGGAGCCCAAGAAGGAGGGCTTCAACTGGGCGGGCTACTTCGCCCCGAGCGTCGCGCTCGCGACCGGCGCGGTGCTGCTCACGGTGCTGGTGCGGAAGTGGACGGCCGAGTCGCGGGTCGCCGCGGCGGCGCGCGCGTCGGTCCCCGGTGCCGCGATCCCGGGGATGAGCGACGAGGATCGCGCCCGCCTCGACCGCGCGTTGCGCGAGGACGCCTGAGATGCTGCCCCTGATCGTCGGGACGCTGCTCGCGGTCGGCGCGCTGCTCTACGTGCTGGCGCCGCTGCTCCGCGGGACGGGCACGCATGTCCGCGGATCGTACGTGCCGGAGCTCGCACCGGAGGCGAGCGCGCTCGAGGCGCTGCGCGAGATCGAGTTCGATCAGGCGACGGGGAAGCTCTCCCCCGAGGACTATGCGACGCTGAAGGCGACGTATGCACCGCGTGCGCTCGCGGAGCTGCAAGCGCGGGAGTCGGCGGGCGGGGCGGGGACGGCCGATCCCGATGCCATCGACGGCGCCCTCGCGGGCGGTGCCGGCGCGTCCGACGCGGCCGAACGGTTGATCGCGCGGATGAAGTCGCGTGGCACGAGCTGTCCCGCGCACGGGCCGCGCCCCGAGTCGGACGCGCTCTACTGCTCCGACTGTGGCACCTACCTCGCCGGGGCCTGCCTCCGTTGCGGCGCGACCATCACCGATGCCCACTCCCGCTTCTGCGGCGAGTGCGGGGCCGCACTCGCCGCCTAGTCCTCCGGCCGCTACTGGATCGGCCGCGTCGGCATCGGCGGCGGCGTGTTGCCGGTGAGGAAGTCGAGCGCGAGCGAGCTCAGGGTGCGCACCCCGGCGGGGAGCGCGGACTCGTCGGCGAAGAAGTAGGGCGAGTGGTTCTGCGCGACCGTGCGCCAATCCTGATCGCGCGGGGTGACGCCCAGGAAGACGAACACGCCCGGGACCTTCGCCTGGAAGACCGAGAAGTCCTCCGAGCCCGTCACCAGCGGCGCGACGGAGACGCGGTCCGCGCCCACCGCGCGCTCGATCGACGGTGCCATGCGCCGCGTGAGGGCCTCGTCGTTCGCGGTGACGCCGTACCCCGCCTCGAGGCTCACCGTGGCCGTCGCGCCCGCGCTGGAGGCGATGTCCTCGGCGATCCGCTTCACGCTCGCCAGGATGAACTCGCGCTGCGCCGCGTCGAAGGTCCGGATGGTGCCGCTCAGCATCACGGAGTCGGGGATGATGTTGTCGCGGATGCCGCCATGGAACTGCGCGACCGTCACGATCGCCGGTGTCTGCGTGATGTTGATCTGCCGGCTGACGATGGTCTGCAGCGCGAGCACGATCTGCGAGCCGACCACGATGGGATCGACGCCGCCCCACGGCGCCGCTCCATGCGTCTGCTTCCCCTTGATCTTGATGTTGAGTGCGTTGCCGCCGGCCATCGTCGGGCCCCCGCGGAAGATCACGTTGCCCGCCGGGCCGGGCCACACGTGCAGGCCGAATATCGCTTCCACCTTGGGGTTCTCGAGCGCGCCATCGGCGATCATCGGCTCGGCCCCGCCCGGGCCCTCTTCGGCGGGCTGGAACAGGAACACCACGGTGCCGGGCAGTTGCGCCTTCATCCCGGCGAGCACCTCTGCCGCCCCCATGAGGATCGCGACGTGGTTGTCGTGGCCGCAGGCATGCATCACGCCCACCTCGTTGCCGTTCCACGTCGTCCTCACACGCGAACGGAACGGCAGGTCCGTCATCTCGGTCACGGGGAGTCCGTCCATGTCGGCCCGGAGCGCGACGACCTTGCCCGGCTTGCCGCCGCGCAGCACGCCGACGACGCCGGTGCCGCCGACCTTCTCGCGCACCTCCATCCCCAATGATCGCAGGTGCGCCGCGACGAGCGCCGCGGTGCGGGTCTCCTGCATCCCGAGCTCGGGATGCTCATGGATGTCGCGACGCCAGGCGACCACGCGCGCATTCACCTCGGCGGTGCGACGATCGAGTTCGGCGTAGAGGCGCGAGGCTTGGGCGCTGAGCCCGGACGGCAGCAGGAGCGCCGTCGCGGTCGCGAGGGTACGGAGGAGGGCGGAGCGTGCGCGCATCGTCGGGTGGGTGGGGGTTCGCCTGCTCCCGGAACCTGCGCGTGCCCGGAACCACGCGGAAGGGGTTCGCGTACGGAGCCTCGCGTCCGGGCGTGGCATCGCGTGCCGGGACACCACAGATTCCCGACACCTCCCCCGGGGTCCACATGCATCCGCAGATCCAGTCCCTCCTCGACGAGCTCACCGCCGTCCGCGCACGCTGGGCGCGTCTCTCCGCCGCCACCCCCGATGACCGCTGGGCCGTCCGCGCCCATCCCGAGTCGTGGTCGGTCGCCGAGTGCATCGCCCACCTCAATCTCACGGCGCGCGCGATGCAGCCGTTGCTCGAGGCCGCCACCGAGCAGGCGCGCCCGCGCGGTCCCTTCTCCGGCAGCATGAAGCGCTCGATGTTCGGCGCGGTGCTCAGCTCGATGGTGGGGCCACTGATGCGGCTCGGTTCCGTGCGACTCGGCCGTGTGCGGACGCCACCGGCCTTCGTCCCCACCGGCGACGAGCCGCGCGCGACCATCAGCGGCGAGTTCGAGCGGCACCTCGCCTCGCACGAGAAGGCGTTGCGCGCCGCCGACGGCCTCCCGCTCCATCTGGTGAAGGTGGGATCACCGTTCGTCGCGGGGGCGCAGTACGATGCCTGGTCGGGCTGGCTGGTGCTGGTGCGACACTGCCATCGGCATCTCGACCAGGCGGAGCGGGTCTGGTCCGCCTGATCGCCGCCGCCTAGGCGCTCCGCGCGAGCGTCCCGCTCACGTCGTCGATCGCGAGCGCGACCTTCTCCGCGGTCGTCGCGGCACTCTCCAGCAACGGGATCCCGGGGCCGAGATAGGAGCCGCAGAACCAGAGCCGCCGTCCATGCTGCGCGTGCAGCATCGCCATCTCGCGCGCGCCGACGAGCGAGGCCGCGTTCACTACCGGCCGCTCGAAGCGCGAGCGCGCCCGCACCGAATCGGGGTGCGGGTCGCGGATGGGATTCCACGTCTGGAACACGGGTGAGGCGTCGCGCAGCGCGGGCTGCACCCGGTTCATCCAGATGGTCGCCATCGGCTTGTCGTGCTCCGGGCTCTGGATGAGGTTCACCGGCGCCCAGTGCCGGCGTTCCGTCGGGGCGAGGCGCGCGTCGGTGTGCACCGCGACCTCGCTCGACTCGTAGGCGAAGCGCTCGAGCGCGTCACGCTCGCGGCGATAGCCGGCGTCGAGCATCGCCGCGGCCTGGTTCGCCTGCGTCGCCACGACCACCTGGTCGAATCGCTGCTCGCCTCCGTCCCACGAGATCCGCACGCCGTCCGGCGCGGGACGGATCGCGCGGACGCTCACTCCGCAGCGCACCTCGGCGAGCGGCTCCGTCAGGCGCGCGACGACCTCGCGCGTACCGTGCACCACCCGGCGCACGCCCCCGAACGTGAGGCCGCGCGTGAGGTACTCGAGGATGACGCGCGCCGGATAGGCGCGCACCGCGGCATTGGAGCAGGTGCAGACGGCGGCGAACGTCGGGATGAGGAACCCTTCCGTGAACTCGTGTCCCAGCCCGCTCCGGTCGAGCCAGGAGCCGAGCGGCTCCTCGTCATCGCCCAGCCGGCGCAGTTCCGCCGGCGCCATCCGGAAGAACCGGATGAGGTCGCGGTTGATGCGCATCGCGGCGCCGCCGAGCGGGAAGGCGGGGAGGGGGACCGAGCGCCCGCCCACCAGCCAGTTGGCGTAGCGGTAGTAGACCGGCCCGTCGAGCCGGCTGAACGCCCCGGCGTAGTTGGTCCGCTCCAGCTTCACGCCCAGCCGGTGATACAACGCGATGAGCGTGGGATAGTACCCCTCGTAGATCACGCGCAGCGGCACGTCGATGCGGAACGATTGCCCGTCGTGCGGCAGGTCGAGCGAATGCGCATCCATCCCGGCCACCGCATGCCGCTCGATGAGCGTCACGCGGTGGCGGGCACTCAGCCGCCACGCGGCCGAGAGTCCGGCGATGCCACCACCCACGACCGCCACTTCCATCCCGATGCGCACGGGGGCAACGCTCCTTGAGGTGTCGGGTACGAACGTGAAAGGTGCGCTCCGTGTGCCCAGAGCGGTATCCAGGTCCCGGCGCTACATTCGCCTTCCGCCATATCGCCAGCGCCACCCCGTCTGTCCGCGTACTCCGAGGATCATGGACGCCCTGCTCACCTTCCTCCTCAAGCATCCGGCGCGCGTCTGGGAGCGAGGGGAGCTGGTCTGGAGCCCGGTCGTCCCCGGATGGGTGCTCGCCGCGGCGGCCCTGCTGGCCGTGGCCGTCGGGGTGGGAGGCTACCTGCGCGTGCAGGGACTCGGCCGTGCGCATCGCGCCGGATTGGCCGCGCTCCGCACCACCGCCCTGCTCATCGTCGTCGCCTGTCTCGCGCGTCCGACGCTCGTCGTCGCGAGCGCGGTGCCGCAGCGCAACGTCCTCGCGGTCCTGCTCGACGACTCGCGCTCGATGGCGCTCAAGGACGGCGGCGACGAGTCCCGCGCCGCGGCCGCTGAGCGCGTCTTCGCCGACTCCGCGGCGCTCGTTCGGGCGCTCGCCGACCGGTTCGCCCTTCGCTTCTATCGGTTCGCCGCCGACGTCCGGCCGGCGTCGAGCGCCGGAGGGCTCCGGACGCTCGGCACGCGCACCGACGTGGCGGGCGCGCTCGACGGCGCGCGGCAGGAACTCGCGGGCACGCCGATCGCCGGGATGGTCGTCGTCACCGATGGGGCGGACAACGCCGGACGCGAGTTGGACCCCGCGCTCCTCGCGCTCAAGGCGCGCCGGATCCCGGTCTTCACCGTCGGCGCCGGCCTCGAGCGCTTCCCGCGCGATGTCGCGATCGAACGCATCACGCTGCCCGCGCGACCCCTCCAGGGCGCCAACCTCCTCGTGGACGTGACGTTGCGGCTCCGCGGCGTCGCGGGCGAGCGACTGGTCCTCACCGCCGAGGCCGATGGGCGCGTGGTGGGCACCGAGACCGTCACGCTCCCCGCGCGCGAGGAGTCGATGCGCGCGCGCGTGCGGCTCGCGCAACTGGAGCCCGGCACGCACCGCATCTCGGTCCGCGCCGCGGCGCTCGAGCGCGAGACGATCCCCGAGAACAACGAGGCCCATGGCGTGGTGCAGGTGCGCGAGGGACCCGACCGCATCCTCTACGTCGAGGGCGAGCCGCGCTACGAGCTCGGCTTCATCCGTCGCGCGGTCGCGACCGACAGTGCGCTGAACCTCGTCGTGCTGCTCCGCAGCGCGGAGCAGAAGTACCTCCGCCTCGGCGTACGCGATTCGCTCGAGCTCGCCGGCGGCTTCCCCACCAAGCGCGAGGAGCTCTTCGCGTATCGCGGCATCGTGCTCGGCAGCGTGGAGGCGTCGTTCTTCACGCCGGACCAGCTGCGCATGCTCGCGGAGTTCGTGAGCGTGCGCGGCGGCGGCTTGCTCGCGCTGGGCGGCCGCGCCGCCTTCGCCGAGGGCGGGTTCCGTGGCACGCCGGTCGCCGAAGTGCTGCCGATCGCGCTCGATCGCGCCCCGCGTGAGGCCGAGGGGCCTGCCGTCGAACTGCGCCTGCGTCCCACGGTGGCAGGCTTCTCCCAGCCGGCGTTGCAGCTCGGGGCCACCGACTCGGCGACGGTGCAACGCTGGGACTCGCTCCCCGCCATCACCATCGTCAATGCGCTGGGGTCGTTGCGCCCCGGTGCGACGGCGCTGCTCACCGGGCGGCGCGCGGGGGAGAGCATCGACCAGACCGTCTACGCCACGCAGCGCTTCGGACGCGGGCTCGCCGGGATCTTCGCCCCGCAGGACAGCTACCTATGGAAGATGGATCCGCGGACGCCGGTCGAGGACCTCACGCACGAGACGCTCTGGCGGCAGCTCGCGCGCGCGCTCACCGAGGATGCGCCCGACCGCGTGGAGGTGACGGCCGTGCCGACGCGCGTCGCGCCGGGCGAACCGGTGGAACTCCGGGTGCGTGTGGCGGACGAGCGGTTCAATGACATCAATGACGCGGCGGTCGTCGCGACGGTGCGCGCACCGAGCGGGCGCGTGAGCGAGGTGCCGCTCGAGTGGGCGCTCGCCGAGAACGGCGTGTATACGGGCCGCTTCGTCGCCGACGAGGCGGGCGTCTACGCCGTCGGGGCGGAGGCGGTGCGGGGCGCCGACACGACGCGTGGTCCCGCCGCCGCGCTGCTCGCGGACGACGCTGGGGCCGATGTCGAGCAGGCCGAGCTCCGGGCGCCGCTCCTGCGGCGCATCGCGCAGGAGACCGGCGGCCGCTACTACCCGCTCGACGACGCGTCGCAGCTCGCCGAGGATGTGAAGTACTCGGACGCAGGCGTCTCCGTGCGCGACGCGCTCGACCTGTGGGACATGCCGATCGTCTTCCTGCTCCTCGCCCTGCTGCTCGGCGCCGAGTGGGGCATCCGCCGCTCGCGGGGGCTCGCATGAGTCGGCTCTCCGCGCGGCGTCTCCTCTGGTCGATGGCAGCGCTCGCCGTCGCGAACGCGGCGGCCGCGACCGACGCCCTCGCGCAGCGCACGCACCTGCTCGTCGTCACCGGACTCGGCGGCGAACCGGCGTACACCGCGGCCTTCGCGAAGCACGGCGCGGCGCTCGCCGACCTCGCGCGCACGCGCTGGCGCGTGGCCGACTCGAGTCTCGTCTGGCTCGCCGAGGATCCGGCGCGCGACTCACAGCGGATCGATGGCCGCGCGACGAAGGACGCGGTCGCGGGCGCCTTCCTCGCCCTCTCGCGCCGCGTGGCGCCGGGCGACGTGGTGGTCGTGATCCTCATCGGGCATGGGTCGGGGGAAGGTATGCAGTCGCGCGTGAATCTCCCCGGGGTCGATCCCACCGCCGCGGAGTACGCCACCTGGATCGCTGGCTTCGCGCGGCAGACGGTCGTGTTCGTCGTCGCCGCGAGCGCGAGCGGCGACTTCGGCGCGGCGCTCAAGGGCCCTGGGCGAGTGATCGTCACCGCGACGCGCACGGCGTTCGAGCGCAATGACTCGCAGTTCGCCGAGCACTTCGTGCGTGGCCTCGCGAGCGACGAGGCGGATGCGGACAAGGACGGCCGCACCACGGTGATGGAGTCCTTCGCATTCGCGGTGCGCGAGGTCGCGAAGGCGTACGACACCAACCGGCGGATGCTCACCGAGCACGCGGTGGTCTCCGACTCGGTGCTCGCGTCCCGCACGGCCTACGCGGCGAGCGTCTCGAGCGGCGACCCGCGCGTGGTGACTCTGGTGGCGGAGCGGAAGGCGCTCGAGGAGCAGGTCGAGCGCCTCAAGGCCCGCAAGGCGACGACGCCCGAGGCGGAATACGAGGCCGAGCTCGAGCGGCTGCTCGTCGCGATCGCGGAGAAGTCGGCGGAGATCCGCGCGCTGGAGCGGCGGCCATGAGCGCGCGCCGCGCGGCGCTCGCCGCGGTCGTCAGCTTCGCGGCCGCCGCGTCGGGGGTCATCGCGACTCCCGTCGCGGCACAGGCCGCGCCCGACCGCACCGCGCGGGTGCAGCGCGCCGAGCTCGCGCTCCTCCGCGGGGACCGCGCGACCGCGGAGCGCGAGGGCGCGACGATCGCGGCCGAGTACGGGCGGGGCGGCGACGGCTGGTCGGCGCGCGACCGCATCGCGGCCGGACGCGCGTACCTGCTCGTCTCGGCGGGCGAGGCCGACGCGGTGCGCGCGGCCCTGCGCGCGTTCGATGCCGCCGCCGCGGCCGATCCCACCAACGACGAGGCGGTGCTCCGCGCGTCGGACCTGCTGCTCGACAAGTACGTCGCCCCGGACGCGCAGCAGGGGTACGAGGCGGTGCTGCGCCGTCGGCCCACCAGCGCGTGGGCCCTCCTCGGCATGGCGCGCGTGATGGAGTTCACCGGCAAGGGGGACGCGCTCGCGAAGGCGCGTGAGGCGCTCGCCGCCGACCCGCGCTTCGTGCCGGCGCACCTGTTCGTCGCGCGCCAGCACCTCGAGGCCGAGGCGGATGATTCGGCGCGTGCCGCCGCACGCCGTGTGCTCACGCCGGATCTGCGCGCCACCGAGGCGCAGGCGCTCGACGCGTGGGCGGTGATCGGCGCGGTGGCGTGGATCGAAGGCGACTCCAGCGCCTTCCGCGACGCGCGCGCACAGGCGGAGCGCATCACGCCGCGGCCGGCGCCCTTCTATATCACGCTCTCGGAAGCCGCCTCGCGACAGCGTCGCTACGCGGATGCCGAGCGCTTCGCGGCGCGCGCCCTCGAGCTCGACTCGATGTCCGTCGCCGCGCTCGGCTCGCTCGGCACCAACCGTCTTCGGACCGGCCAGCTCTCCCAGGGGCGTGCGCACATCGAGCGCGCCTTCGCGATCGACCCGTTCAATCTCTGGCACAAGAACACGCTCGACCTCCTCGACGCGCTCGCGACCTTCCGCACCGTGCGGATGGGGCGGTTCGAGTTCGTCGCCTCGGCGCGCGAGGCGGACATCCTCCTGCCGTACCTCTCCCCGCTGCTCGAGGAGGCGTACGACAAGCTCGCGGCACGGTACGACTACCGGCCGGCCGCGCCGGTGCGGATGGAGATCTACGCGCGGCACGCGGACTTCTCCGTGCGCACTGTCGGCCTCACCGGACTCGGCGCGCTCGGCGTGAGCTTCGGTCGTCTGCTCGCGATCGACGCCCCCTCGGCGCGCGCGCCGGGGACGTTCAACTGGGGCTCCACCGCCTGGCACGAGCTCACGCACACCTTCACCCTCGGACTCTCCGACAATCGGGTGCCGCGCTGGTTCTCCGAAGGCGTGTCGGTGCACGAGGAGCGGCGCGCGCGACCCGGCTGGGGCGCCACGCCATCGCCGCCGTACTATGCCGCACTCAAGGGGAACGTCCTCCGCCCGGTGAGTCAGCTCAACGACGGCTTCGTGAGGCCGCGCAACGAGCATGAGGTCGTGCTGAGCTACTTCCACGCCTCGATGGTCGTGGAGATGATCGAGGCCGAGTTCGGCGCGCCGGCGCTCGGCGCGATGCTGCGGGGCTGGCGCGACGGCCTCACGAACGCGCAGGTCTTCCAGCGCGTGCTCAAGCTCAGCGAGGCCGCGCTCGACGAGCGGTTCGATACCTGGGTGCGCGCGCGCTTCGCACGCGCGCTCGCGGCGACGAGTGTCGCGGCGATGTCGGACAGCGCCGTCGTCGGCGATGCGGAACTCGAGCCGCTCATCGCGGAGGCGCAACAGTACGAGCGCGCGCGCAACGACACGGCGCTCATCGGCGCGCTGGAGCGCATGCTCTGGATCTGGCCCTACGACGCGCCGACGCATGCGAAGCTCGCCGACGCCGCGGCGCGCGCCGGCCTGCCGGGGAAGGCGGTGCGCGAGCGTCGGGCGATCCTCGCACTCGGGCCGTCCGACCTGCTCGCGGCGCGCGTCGACCTCGCGCGCGCGCTGTTCGGGGCAGGGGATCGTGCGGGCGCGCGTCGCGAGGTCCTCGCGGTGCTCGAACAGTCGCCCACGTACGAGCGCGCGCAGCAGTTGCTGCTGGAACTCCGCAACGCGCCGCCCGGGGGCACGCCATGAACTGGCGACGCTTGGTCTTGCTCGCCGCGCTGTGCGCCGCCGCTCCGCTCGAGGCGCAGCGGGGCCGCCGGAATCGTTTCACCGAGCCCGGCGACAATCCCCCGTACGACGGCCGCGTCACCTTCGTCCGCCTGCGCTACGAGATGGGGATGGACCAGGACGTCGGTCGCTTCGGTGGCGGGGACGTCCCTTGGTCGCACGATTACCCGCGCGGCGAGCGGAACTTCACGCAGATCCTGAGCGAGCTCACGACGATCCGCGTGCGGACCGCGGAGAGTGCGGTGATGCGCGTGACCGACCCGCAGCTCGGTCGCTATCCCGTCGCGTACATGGCCGAGCCGGGCTTCTGGCGCCCCAACGACGTGGAGGTCGCCGCGATGCGGACCTACCTCGCCAAGGGCGGGTTCGTGATGTTCGACGACTTCCGCGGCAACCACTGGTTCAACCTCGAGGCGCAGATGCGCCGCGTGCTCCCCGCGCTGCGGTTCGTGCCGATCGATGGCACGCACCCGATCTTCGACGCGTTCTACCGCGTGCCGCACCCCGAGGAGCTCACGTCATACAGCGGCACCGTGCCCACCTTCTGGGCGCTCTTCGAGGACAACGACCCGAAGCGGCGCATGATCGCCCTCGCGTATCGGGATGGCGACCTCTCGGAGTACTGGGAGTTCTCGGGGCAGGGCTTCGCCCCGGTGGACCTCGAGAACGAAGCGTACAAGCTCGGCATCAACTTCCTCGTCTATTCGCTCAGCCGCTGACCGACCACCTGGAGAAGACCGTGACCGCACCCGCAGATGCCCTCGCCGGACTCGATGACGGCGCGCTCGCCGACCGCCTGCACGCGGCGGGGGGCCGCATCACCGCCGAGCTTCGGAAGGTGATCGTCGGGCAGGATGCCGTGGTGGAACAGGCGCTCATCGCGCTCTTCGCCGGCGGCAACTGCCTCCTCGTCGGCGTGCCCGGGCTCGCGAAGACACTGCTCATCTCGACGATGGCACGCGCCCTCGACCTCAAGTTCTCGCGCATCCAGTTCACCCCCGACCTCATGCCGAGCGACGTGACGGGGACCGACGTGATCCAGGACGACCCGGCGACCGGTCAGCGCCGGCTCGCCTTCATGGCCGGTCCGGTGTTCGCCAACGTGCTGCTCGCCGACGAGATCAACCGCACGCCGCCCAAGACGCAGTCGGCGCTACTGGAGGCGATGCAGGAGAAGCGCGTGACGGTGCAGGGGCGCACCTACGAGCTCGACCCGCCGTTCTTCGTCTTCGCGACGCAGAATCCGATCGAACTCGAAGGCACCTACCCGCTCCCCGAGGCCCAGCTCGACCGCTTCATGCTCGAGGTCCTGCTCGACTACCTGCCGGAGGAGGACGAGGTCGCGGTGGTGAAGGCGACGACCGCGCTGCCGCCGGAGGCGGTGCAGCCGGTGGTGTCGAAGGCCGAGATCCTCGCCTTCCAGAAGGTGGTCCGCCGCGTTCCCGTCGCCGACGCCGTGACCCGCTACGCGGTGACCCTGGTGCGCACGAGCCGCCCAGGCCCAACGGCCCCCGATTTCATCAAGAGCTACGTGAACTACGGCGCCTCCGTCCGCGCGGCCCAGGCCCTCATTCTGGGCGCCAAGGCCCGCGCCCTATTGCAGGGCCGCGCCCACGTCGGGTACGAGGATGTGCAGGCCCTCGCACGCCCTGTGCTCCGTCACCGCCTGATCCTGAACTTCCAGGCCCAGAGCGAGAAGGTGACCACCGACCGGATCATCGAACAGCTGGTCGCCGCCGTACCGACCCCCAAGTCCAAGCTGTGATCCCCCCCCCTGATCCCTCCCCCTAGTCCCTCCCCCTAGTCCCTCCCCCTCGTCCCTCCCCCTTCCCTCGCCTCTTCCCCTTCCCCTCGCTCCTCGCTCCTTCATGCCGTCCTTCGAGACCTTCCTCGACCCCGCCCTGCTGACCCGCATCTCCGACCTCCCGCTCCTCGCGCGGACGGTCGTCGACGGCTTCATGCACGGCCTGCACCGGTCGGCCAAGAAGGGCCTCAGCCTGGACTTCGCCGAGCACCGCCAGTACCAGCCGGGCGACGACCTGCGGCGGATCGACTGGAAGGCCTACGCCCGCACCGACCGCTTCTACATCAAGGAGTACGAGGCCGACACGAACGCCGGCGTGCTCTTCGCGCTCGACGTCTCCGGCTCGATGGACTACGCGTCGGGCGCCGTGAACAAGTTCGCCTACGCGCGCATGCTCGTCGCCTCGCTCGCCTGGCTCACGCAGCGACAGGGGGACCGCATCGGCCTCGCCACCTTCGCCGGCACACTGCAGGAGATGATCCCGCCGAGCACGCGGCATCTCCAGTTGCTGTTCCACGCCCTCGGGCGCGCGACGCCGGTCGGGGAAGGGAAGCTGCCGCTCGCGATCGACAAGGTCGCCGATGTCGCGAATCGCCCCGGCATCATCGTCGTCGTGACCGACTGTTACGACGAGCCCGCAGCGATCGGCCGGTCGATCGACACGCTGCGCGCGCGTGGGCATGACGTGCTCGTCTTCCATCTGCTCGACGCCGCCGAGGAGGAGTTCCCGTTCGAGGCGGCCACCGTCTTCGAGGACGGGGAGAGCGGGCTGCGGATGCCGCTCCGGCCGGAGGAGGTCAGGGCGCGGTATCTCGCGATGTGGGGCGCGCACCGCGCCGCGCTCGAGCAGCGCTTCGCCGCCGGCGGCGTGGACTACATCCCCATCCGCACCGACGAACCCCTCGACCGCGCGCTCTACGCCTATCTCGACCACCGCCTCTCGCGGAGCCGGGTGCGCTGATGGGTTTCCTCGTCCCCGCCTTCCTCGCCGGCCTCGCCGCCCTCGGCATCCCGCTGCTGATGCACCTGCGCGACCGCAACGAGGAGACGCCCATGCGGTTCCCGTCGCTGATGTTCCTCGTGCGGCTCCCCATCCGCACGAGCGACCGCCGGCGCGTGACCGACTGGCCGCTGCTCCTCCTGCGCGCGCTCGCCGTCGCCGTGCTCGTGCTCGCCTTCTCCCGGCCCTTCTTCGGCAAGGCCGCCGAGTCGAGCAGCGCCGGGCGTGTCCGCACCGTCGTGTTGCTCCTCGACCGTTCGATGAGCATGGGGTACGCCGGCACCTGGGAGGCCGCACGCGACTCCGCGCGCGCCGTCCTCTCCTCGCTCGGCGCCGACGACCAGGTGAGCGTCGTGCTGTTCGACGAGGAAGCGGAACTCGCGCAGGCGTGGACGAACGACAAGGCCGTCGCGCGGACGATCGTCGACGCGACCACTCCCGTCGCGCGCGGGACACGCTTCGGCGCGGCGCTGCGCGTGGCGCGGAGCGCGCTCATCGGCGCGCCGCCGGGCGCCCCCGAGTTCGTGATCGTCACCGATCTCCAGCGCAGCGGACTCGCCGGCGTCGCCGGACTCGAGCTGCCCAAGGGGCTGCCGCTGCGCGTCGTGCAGGTCGCCGCGGAAACGCGGCCGAACACGTCGCTCCGCGCCGTCGAGGCGCGACGCATCGTCGATGGCCAGCGCGTCTTGCTCCAGGTGCTCGCGCGCGCGGTGACGCGGGATCTCCCGGCGCCGCGGAGCGCCCGGTTCACGCTCCGCCTCGCCGGTCGGGACGTGGGGACGCGCACCGCGACCCTGCAGCCCAACGGCGAGCTCGCCGTCGTCTTCGACGCCATCCCCGCACCGGCCACCGCCGTCGAAGGGGAGGTCGCCGTCGACGCCGACGCCCTCGCCGGTGACGATCGCTTCCACTTCGCGCTCCCGGCCGACGACGGCATCGCCGTGCAGCTCGTCGTGCCCGATGACCTGCAGAAGGACGAGACGCTGTACCTCGAGCGCGCGCTCGGCATCGGCCGCGCGCCCGCGGTGCGCGTGGAGCGGCGACGCCCCGGCACGCTCGACGCGGCGACGCTCGACCGCTCCGGCGCCGTGATCTTCTGGGATGTCACCCCACCCACCGGCGCGGCGGCCGCGCGCTTCACGCAGTGGATCGAAGCGGGCGGCGGCGCGATCGTGCTCGCCGGTCCGCGGCTCGGCGCGCGCCGGATCGCCGATCTCGCGGGCGTGGCCGCGCTCGCCGGCAGTGCGGATCGGCGCGCGGGCGGCGGCGCGATGCTCGGCGAGGTGCGCGAGGAGCATCCGGTCTTCTCGCCGTTCCGCGCCGCGCAGGCCGCGCTCACCGCGCCGCGCTTCCAGCGCTACGCGCGCCTCGAACCCGCCGTCGGCAGCGACGTCCTCGCACGCTTCGACGATGGCGCACCCGCGGTCATCGAGCGCGTGCAAGGCGAAGGGCGCGTGATCCTCCTCGCGGTCGCCTTCGACGCGCGCGAGAGCGACCTGCCGCTCCAGCCCGCCTTCCTCCCGCTCACGCGTCGGCTCGCGCTGCACGCCTCCGGGCACGAGTCCACCCCGCTCGCGCGCACCACCGGAGAGAGCTGGGCACCGCGCCGAGTGCGACGCGAGCCCGTCGTCGCCGCCCCGGACGGCACGCTCATCCGCCCCGAGGGGACCGGCGCCGGGGCGGCGCTCCTCCTGCAACAGGTGGGGGTGTACGCCGCCTACGCGGGACGCGTCGACGGCGCGCCGCGCGAGCGCGCGGCGGTCAACGTCGCGCCCGGCGAGTCCGACCTCGTCGTGGCGAGCCCCGCCGACCTCCTCCTCGGGGTCGGCGAATCCGCCGACTCCACGCTGCAGGGTCTCACCGCCCCGACGTCCATCGAACTCGAGTCGCGCCAGCGCGTCTGGCGCTGGCTCATCGTGCTCGCCGCGCTCCTGCTCCTCGGGGAGAGCGTGATCGCCTCGCAGGGCTGGCGCGGACGTGCGCGCCGCGCCACTCTCGTCTCACCCGAGCGGAGCCCAGGATGACCGCAGCCGCACAGCTCCACGACCTCCTCGCCGCCCTCCGCCGCCAGCGGCGCCGGCGACTCCTGCTCGAAGCGGCCGCGATCGTCGTCGTCGCGCTCGTCGCGGCGGTGCTCGTCGGCCTGCTCGTCACGACCACCCTCGGGCGCACCGGGAGCGGCGTCCTCGCCGCGCGGCTCGTCGGCTACGGCATCGTCCTCGCCGCCACCGTCCGCTGGCTCGTGCTCCCGCTGGTGCGTCGCGCGAGCGATGCCGAGTTCGCGATGTACGTCGAGCAGCACGCCCCGCAGCTCAAGCAGGCGCTGATCTCCGCAGTGCAGGAACTCGAGCAGCCGATCGACCAGCAGGCCTCGCCGGCGCTCACCGCGCGCGTGGTGCAGCAGGCGGCGCGCGCCATCGCGCCGCTCGCGAGCGAACGCGCGATCGAGCGCCCGCGCGTCGCGCGCGCGCAGAAGTGGCTTGCCGGCGGGCTCGTCGCCGCGGCGCTCCTCCTCGCCTTCGGCCCCGCGTCCGTGCGCGATTCGGCGCGGATCCTCTTCGCGCCCTGGTCCGTCGCCATCGCCGCCACGCCGCCGGCGCCGGTGGTGAACGTCGAACCCGGCGACGCCGAGGTGCCGCGCGGCGGCGCGCTCGACATCCGCGCGGCGCTCGCGCACTTCACCGCCGACGGCGCCGAGCTCGTCTTCCGCGCCGACAGCGCCGCCGAGTGGACCCGCATCCCGATGGGTCGCGATTCCCTCGAGGCGCGATTCGCCGGCCGGCTGTTCGATCTCGTCGACGATACCGAGTACTACGTCGAGGCGATGGGCATCCGCTCGGAGACCTTCCGCCTCCGCATCACCGACCTCCCCGCCGTGACCAAGCTCGCCGTCGAGCTGCGCTTCCCGGCGTTCACCAACCTCCCGCCCGAGCGCGACGAGGATGGCGGCGACATCGCCGCCGTCGCCGGCACCGTCGCGATCATCGAACCGACCATCTCGCTGCCGGTCCGCGCCGGGACGCTCGTCTTCGACGATGGACGCAGTGTGCCCATGACGCTCGATGCGGCGGGGAAGCTGAGCGGCCGCTTCACGCTCCAGCGGAGCGGCTTCTACCGGGTGGACCTCGAGTCCGCCGACGGCCGCAAGGTGAGCGGCGGCGTCCAGTACGCGGTGGAGGTGCTCGAGGACCGCGCCCCCGAGGTGAGCATCACCACGCCGGGGCGGGACACCAAGGTCACCGCGCTCGAGGAGGTCACCATCGAGGCGAAGGCCTCCGACGACCACGGCGTCACGCGCCTCGAGCTGCGCTACCGCGTGAACGGCGGCGAGGAGCGCATGGTCGTGCTCGCCACGCCGGGCGCGGGCACCGAGGAGACGCAGGCGGCCCACACGCTGCTGCTCGAGGAACTCGGGCTCGAGCCCGGCGACCTCGTCGCCTACAACGCCGTCGCCCGCGATGCGACCGGGCACGAGACGCTGAGCGACGTCTACTTCCTGCAGGTGCGTCCGTTCTCGCGCAACTACACCGAGGCCGAGTCCAACGGCGGTGGCGGTGGCGGCGGGGGCGGGGGCGGCGAGGAGAGCCCCGGCGACCTGGTCCAGCGGCAGCGCGACATCGTCGCCGGCACCTACAACTGGGTGCGCGACAGCGCCCGCTCGCCGGAGGCCCGTCGCAACGAGGATGCGGCGACGCTCGCGATCGCGCAGGGGAAGCTCCGCGAGGACGTCGCCACCCTCGCCCAGCGCTTGCAGGAACGCGGCGTGGTGCAGCAGGACACGATGTTCAAGGTCATCCGCGACGCGCTCGTCGCCGGCGTCGCCGCCATGAAGAGCGCCGAGGAGGAACTCGGCACGCGCGATGGTCGCGGGGCGCTCCCGAGCGAGGAGAAGGCGCTCCGCGAGCTCCAGCGCGCCGACGCGCAGTACCGCGACATGCAGGTCCAGCGCGGGCAGCAGCAGGGCGGCGGTGGTGGCGGAGGCGGCGGGCAGAACGCCGAGGACCTCGCCGACATCTTCGAACTCGAGAACGACCGCGCGCAGAACCAGTACGAGGCGGTGCAGCAGCAGGCCACGCAGGGGGCCGCGCAGCAGGTGGACGAGACGCTCGAACGCATCCGGCAGCTCGCCGCGCGGCAGCAGCAGGAGAACGAGCGGCTCCAGCGCCAGGCCGAGGCGATGCGCGACCGCATGGGCCGCCAGGCCGGCGGCGGCGGTGGCGGGGCGCAGCGCGAACTCGCGCGTCAGGCCGAGGAGGAGGCGAGGCGGCTCGAGCGTCTCGCGCGCGAGCAGCAGTCGCCCGAGATGCAGCAGGCGGCGCAGCAGATGCAGCGCGCCGCCGATGCGATGCGCCGCGCGGCGACCGGGTCGGAGTCGCAGGGGAACGCGGCGCTCGAGGAACTCTCGCGCGCGGCGCGGGAGATCGAGGACTCGCGCAACGAGAACATCGCGCGTGACGTGCAGCGGCTCGCCGAGCAGGCGCGCGAGCTGCAGGAGCGGCAGAAGGAGGTCGCCGAAGGCGTGCGCCGCCTGCAGAGCGCCACCGGCGCCGAGCGCGCGAACCAGATGCGGCAGCTCGGCGAGCAGAAGGATGCGCTCTCGAACGATGTGCAGCGGCTCGAGGCCGAGGCGGAACGCGTCGCGCGCGAGGGCCGCCGTGACCAGCCTGGGGCATCGCGCGAACTGCGCGAGGCGGCCGAGGCGCTCCGCGATCAGCGGGTGCGCGACAAGATCCAGTTCTCCAAGTCGGTGATGCGGCAGGGGTCGCCCGAGTACGCGAACGCGTTCGAGGAGCAGATCGGCGCGAACATCGGCGAGGCGGCGGACAACCTGCGGGAGGCGGCGGGGGCGCTCAGTGGCGAGTCGGCGGAGCGGCGGCAGGAGCGGACGCTCGAGTCGGCGCGCGAGTTGGTGAGAGGCGTGGAGGCGATCGGGGAGCGGTTGCGGGATGCGGAGGGAACTGCTTCACCACAGAGGGCACAGAGGGCACAGAGGGCACAGAGTACGGCGGAGGCGGGGCAGCAGGGTGAGGGACAGCAAGGGCAGGGACAACAAGGGCAGGGACAACAAGGGCAGGGACAGCAGGGACAGCAGGGGCAGCAAGGACAGCAGGGGCAGGGGCAGGGGCAGGAGGGGCAGGGACAGCAAGGCCAGGGTGGCCAAGGCCAACGCGGCCAGCAGGATGGCCGCGGACAGGGTGGGCAGGCGGCTGACGGACGCGACGGCGGGAATCCGCGCACCGGTGCACGCGCCGGGCGTGCGCCGGCGATCGATCCGCGGCAACTCGCGCGCGAGTTCGGCCTGCGCCGCGGCGACGCGGAGCAGCTCCGCGCGCTCGCGCGCGAACAGGGGGTCGCGACCGGCGAGCTCGATCGCGCCATCGACGAGTTGCGCCGGCTCGAGGCCGCGCGCGTCGCCGGCGATCCCGCGGCCGTCGCCGCGCTGCAGGCCGCCGCGCTCGAACGCCTGAAGAGCTTCGAGTTCTCGCTCTTCCAGCAGCTCGTCGAGAAGGGCGGTCCGCGCTCGTCCCTCGGCGCGCGTGCGCCCGTGCCGAGCGAGTATCGCGCGCAGGTCGAGGAGTACTATCGTTCCCTCGCCCGTCCGCAGTCCCCGCCCCCCGCTACGCCGCGCCCTTGACCACCACCTACGCCCGTCGGCTCGGGCCGTTCTCCGGCACCCTCCTCGTCGTCGCGGGCATCATCGGGTCGGGGATCTTCCTCAACCCCGCCGTCGTCGCGCAGCGCGTCGGCTCCGGCCCGCTCACCATGCTCGCCTGGGGACTCGGCGCCGTCATCGCCATCCTCGGAGCCTTCATCTTCGCCGAGCTCGGCGCGCGCGCGCCCGCGGCCGGCGGCGGCTATGCGTACCTGCGCGATGCATTCGGCCCGCTCCCCGCCTTCCTCTACGGCTGGGCGCTCATCACCGCCATCGCGAGCGGCGCCATCGCCGCCGTCGCCGTCACCTTCGCCAACTATGCGGTCCCGCTGCTCGGTCTCCCGGCCGGGAGCGAACGCGTGCTCGCCATCGGCACCATCACCTTCTTCGCCGTCGTGAACATGCTCGGCATCACGCCCGGGGCCGTCGCGACGAACGTGATGACGCTGCTCAAGCTCGCCGCCATCGCGGTGCTCGTGATCGCCGGCACCGGCCTGCTCGGCGCGAGCGGCGTGGCGACCGTCCCTGTGGATTCGCCGGCGCTCGTGCCGCCGGTGGGCGCCGCGGGCTTCGTCTTCGCGATGGGGACCGCGCTCGTGCCCGTGCTCTTCGCCTATGGCGGCTGGCAGCAGGCGAACTTCGTCGCCGAGGAGATGCGCGACCCGCGGCGCGACCTGCCGCGCGCCCTCATCCTCGGGGTGCTCATCGTCGCCGCCGCCTACCTGCTCGTGAACTGGGCCTACCTGAGCGCGCTCGGCGCGCAGGGCCTCGCCGCGAGCAAGGCGCCGGCCGCGGACGCGATGGGCCTTCGCTTCGGCGACGGCGGCCGCGCGCTGATCGCCGCCGGCATCGCCGTCTCCACCGCGGGCTTCATCCACGTGGTGATCCTCGCCAACTCGCGCGTCTACCAGGCGATGGCACGCGACGGCGTCTTCTTCCGCGCGCTCGCGACGCTCCATCCCCGCACGCAGGCGCCGGTGAACGCGATCCTGCTCCAGACCGTCGTCGCCATCGCGCTGCTGCTCAGCGGCAGCTACGGCGAGCTGCTCGACTGGGTCACCTTCGCCGACTGGATCTTCTTCGGCCTCTGCGCCGCGACGCTGCTCGTCTACCGGCGCCGTGCGCCCGGCGGCGACCACTTCCTCGCGCCGCTGCATCCGTGGAGCACCGCCCTCTTCCTGCTGGCCGCGGGCTACGTGGTGCTCGGGGCGATCGTCTCGAATCCGATGAACGCCCTGCGGGGCACGCTCGTCCTCGTCGCCGGGGTGCCCGCGTTCCTCTGGTGGCGCCGGTCGACGGCCCGCGCCTGACACCGCTGCCGCGCCGCACCGTATGGTCCGTCAGCCCACGCCCGCCCTCCACCTCCTGCCGCACCCGCAACATGCCGAATGACGTCGTCCCGATCGTCGCGATCCTCTCGGTGTTCGTGTTCTCCCCGCTCGCCATCGCCTTCGCCCGGATCATCTGGCGACGCGGCAGCGCCCCGCCCGAGGAGTCGAAGCTCGCACGCGAGAACGCCGAGCGCCTCGCGCGACTCGAGAGTGCGGTCGATTCCATCGCGATCGAGATGGAGCGCGTCAGCGAGGGCCAGCGCTTCGTGACGCGGCTCCTCGCCGAGTCCGAGACCCGCGCGCAGGCCCCGAGGATCGACGCGCCGCGGCAGTGATCCTTCTTCCTTCCGCCTTCGTCTAGCTGCTGTAGTAGCTCGCGTTCTCGTCCACGTACCCCTTCGTCAGGTCGCACCCGTACGCCGTCGCCTCCGCCGCCCCCACGCCGAGCGCGATCTCCAGATCGACCACCTCGGCCTTGAGCGCCGTCCGCACCACCGCGTCGTCGAACGTGAGCCGCTCTCCGCCGCGCACCACCTGGTAACCATTGATCCAGGCGTCGGTCGCCGCCGGATCGATCCGGCACTCGAAGCACTTGCCCACCGCCATCAACAGGCGCCCGACGTTGGGGTCCGCTCCGTGCACCATCGTCTTCACGAGGGGTGAGTTGAGCACCGACTTCGCGATGCGGCGCGCCTCATGGTCGTCCGCCGCGCCACGCACCTTCACGCGCAGCAGGTGCTCCGCCCCTTCGCCATCGCGTCCGAGGATCTCCGTCATCCGCACGCAGCCGGCGATGAGCGTCTCGAGGAAGGCCGACTCGCTCACCTCGCCGGCGAGGCCGTTGGCGAGGATCACGCAGGTGTCCGACGTGCTCGTGTCGGTGTCCACGCTCAGCATGTTGAACGAGGTCGCGACCGCCGTGCGCAGCAGTCGGTCGAGCGTCGCCGCATCGAACGCCGCGTCGGTGAAGATGTAGCTCAGCATCGTCGCCATGTTCGGCTCGATCATCCCCGAACCCTTCGCGACCCAGGTGATCGTCGCATCGCCCACGCTCGCCGAGAGCGCCTTGGGATGCGTGTCGGTGGTCATGATCCCCTCCGCGCCGACGAGCGGGTCGCGCTGGAGGTCCTGCGCCATGCCGACGATCCCCGCCTCGATCTTCTCGACGGGCAGCTGCACACCGATCACCCCCGTGCTGCTCACGAGCACGCGGCTGGGCAGCGTGCCCAACTCGGCCGCCGCCGCCGCGGCCATGCGGCGCGCGTTCTCCACGCCCCGCGCACCGGTGGCGACGTTGCTCACCTTGCTGTTCGCGACGATCGCCCGCAGCCGGCCGCCCTTGATGGTCTCGCGGCCGAGGATGATCGGCGCGCCGGGGAAGTGGTTGCGGGTGAAGACCGCGGCGGCGCTCGCCTCCACCTCGCTCGCGAAGAGCGTGAGGTCCTTGGCCTGCGGCTTGAGTCCGACGTTGCGGCTGGCGCAGGTGAAACCGCGCGGGAAGCGCGCCGGGGCATGGAAGGTCGTCATGGCGGTGAAGATTAACACCGCCCGTTCCGCGGCGTCTCCTCTGTGAGCGCGGCGATCCCGCCACGCACGAACCCGGAGCACACCATGTCGCGCACGCATCGCAGGCTCACACTCGTCATCGGCGCCGCGCTCCTCGTGGCGCCCGTCCTTGCCGCGGCGCAGCCGGGTCGTGGCGCCCCCGATGGTCCGCCACGTGGCGCGGCTGGCGGCGCGCCCGGCGGGGGCGTGCGCGGCCGCGGGCCGGGGCCCGGCGCGGTGACGCACCTCCTCAACGCCCGTCGCGACCTGGAACTCACGCCGCGTCAGGTGGCCCAGCTCGACTCGCTCGAGCGCTTGCAGTTCGCCGAGCGAAAGGCGTTCGCCGACAGGGTGCGGCCCATGCGCGACTCGATCGTGCAACGTGGCCGGACAGGCCCGCGCACGCCGGGGCTGCGCGACTCGCTTCAGGCAGAGGCGCGAAAGCGCATGGAGGCGGATCGCCCGCTGATGGAGCAGCAGCGCAAGCGGGACTCGTCGCTGAACGCGGCGGCGGAGCGCGTGCTGAACGACACGCAGCGGCAGAAGTTGCGCGAGATGCAGGCCGAGCGGCGCGGGTATGAGCGCGGGATGCGCGAAGGGCGCGGCGGGCCGGGTGGTGAGGGCGGTCGCGGCGCGCGCGGTGGTCAACGGCCGGAGTTCGGGCGCGGACAGGCCGGCCCCGGCGCGATGCGCGGACCGCAGGGTGGTGTGCGTGGGCCGCAGGGCCCGGGCGGACAGGCAGGTCCGGGACGGATGCCGCCGCGTCCTCCCGTCGACGGGAGCGAGGACCGTTGAACACGGCTGGTCCGCCGAGGGATCGCACGAAGCAGAGGGGCCACCGGAGCGTCCGCCGGTGGCCCCTCTGCTTCTCTCGGTTCACACCGAACCGCCTGTGCCCCTCACCTCTCCTGACCATTCCATAGAATGGACGTGACCGGCCGCGAACGCTTCTCGTCCGTCCGTCCCGTGTGCGTGGGTCGCGAGCGGTCGTGCGAGTCCTCGTGGAACCTCTGCGCGTCTCGTGCGAAGGTCGACTGTCGGCGCGTGACAGTCTGCTGCGGTCGTCGCGCAACGCGCTCGGCCTTACGGTCAGCCCGGTGGTCTCGCGGGTCCGACCTCCACTTGGCAGAGACAGCGAGCGAGAGGCGGGTGTCCGTGCGCTCCTTCGACGCGTCCGTGCTCTCGTTCGACGTGTCCGCGCGCTCGTTCGACGTGTCCGCGCGCTCGTTCGACGTGTCCGTGCGCTCGTTCGACGTGTCCGTGCGCTCGTTCGACGTGCCCGCGCGCTACTTCGAGGGGCCCGCGCGCGAGTTCGAGGTGCCCGGGCGCGACTTCGACGTGTCCGCGCGCAACTGCCGCGTGTCCGCGCACGACTTCGGGGTGTCCGCACTCTCCTCCGAGGCGTCCGAGCGCTACGCCTCCGGTGCCGCCTGAGCGAGCCTGGTGTCAGAGCATTCGATCTCGGTGACCGTCCGCGAGTTGCGGGAGACCGCACGCGACTTCCGATTGGCAGCTCGACCGATCCTGCTGACCGCTCCTGACTCGCGACTGTCCACGTCGATCTTCGAGTGCTCCGGCTGAAGCTCGAGGTTGGCAGGTCGCGAATCCCGCCATTCACCTTGCTCGACCCTCCTCCTTGTATATCGCTCGAGGAGGCCAGAACAAATTCTAGCATGTTTGGCGCACTCGACCTGCCGGATCGGCTCTGCCGGATGACGAGCCGCGCGGCACACGTGCAGCGCTCGCGCTCGACGCTCCGCCTGCCGCGCCGCCGGTCACCCCAGCTGGCGCGCGAAGCAGTGCTTCTCGCCCACCTCGATCTCCGTCCGGTCCACCTTCTGGTACCGCGAGATCTTCTCCGGGTACGTCGCCAGCGGCGCCCGCTCGAACCCGCAGCTCAGGAAGAGCTCGTCCGAGTAGCTCACCGCGAACAGCTCCCCGTACCCGCGCGACCGCGCGAGCTCCACCACCGCGGCGATCAGCTGTCGACCGTACCCGAGCCCCTGCGCGTCCTGCTCAACCGCCAGCGAGATCACCTCCGCCACGCTCGGCGAATACTCGTCCAGCGCCACGCACCCGAGGATGCCGCCGCTCGCGTCGCGCAGCACGCGGTAGTCCCCCAGGTGGTTCGCCGCGAACTCAGCGGACCGCGCGAGCGTCAAGCCCGCCGCCGAGTACCGGTTGTTCAGCGAGAGCAGCGACGGGATGTCCGTCTCGTTCGCGCGGGTGATCCTCTGGGAGGTCATCATCGTCAGCGTTCCACGGCTTCGAGCCGGTTGAGTGCGATCCGGATGGGGAGCACGGTCGCGGTGATGCACAGCAGGGCCGCCATCGAGAACCAGAACACCATCTGCGTGGGGTCCGCCTCGCGCCCGGCGAGCTTCGCCGAGAGGTAGTCGTACACCGGCACCGCCTCGAGCACCACCACGCCGCCGATCACCACCACTGACGCCATCATGTACAGCAGTCCGCCGAAGCTCGTCGGGATCTGGGCCGCGTTCTCCGTCTCGAACTGCGGGAACATCGTCCCGAACCCGATCGCCAGCCCGCTCAGCGCGAAGGTCAGCATCGTGATGCTGATGACCGACACGAAGAACATGAAGTCGCTCACCTGCAGCAGGTAGTCCGTCACCCCGACGATCGACACGGCGAGCAGCAGCAGCGGCGTCGTCCCCACCCAGAACTTCGCCCAGAGCAGGTCGCGCACCCGCATGGGGCTGGACCGCAGCAGCCAGAGCGTGCGCCCCTCGAGCGAGACCCCGGGGAAGATGAACCGCGCCGCGATGGACGCCAGCACGAACCCGGCGAGCACGAGGTTCAGGAACGGCACCACGTTCACGAGGAAGAAGGTGATCCCCTCGCCCCGGAGCGGCAGGTACTTGATGTTGAAGACGTACACCACGACCAGCACCGCGAGCAGGATCAGCTGCGACCACTGCGTCGTGTCACGGAAGAAGAGCCGGAGCTCCTTCAGCACCAGCTCGCGGCGCAACGTCCCGAACGGCGCCAGCAACCGGTTGCCCAGCGCGAGCAGCGGGCCGCCGCTCTTCACGAACCGCTGCGCGCTCTCCTGCGCCTTGCTGAAGCCGGTCAGGTAGAGCCAGCGGTGCAGCAGCGCGCCGAGCACCACCGCCGCCGCGGCCGTCGTCCAGAGCAGGTACATCGCCAGCCAGTCGGGCTCGCCGTTCAGGTACCCCATCGTCGCCTTCTGCACCCACTCGCTCGGCAGCAGCGGTGAGGTCGGTGTCCGCAGCACCGCGATGAAGTCCACCAGGTTGCGGAAGCCCTCGGGGCGCGCGAGCTGCTCGGGGCGGATGAGACGGAACAGCAGCACGATCCCGCCGGCCGTGAGCACCGCGATCACCGACAGGATGTCGCGCGTGCGGCGGGCGGGGAAGACGTTCACCAGCGTCAGCGTCACCGCCGATCCCACCACCGCGGGGATGATGAACATCGGCAGCATGAGCGCGGCGACGAGCAGCGGGAAGAACCAGCCGCCGTCGTACACGAGCCCGTACGCGCTGAACATCGGCACCGACACCAGCAGCACCATCCAGCTCGACGCGATCACCGTCTCGAGCAGCTTCGCGCCGTACAGCTTGAGCCAGTCCACCGGCCCCGCCACCAGCATGTCGAGGTCCTTCGCGAGGAAGAAGCTCGAGAGCGCGGTGATCACGTTCGACAGCAACAGGATGGACGTGAAGCCGAGGAGGATGAGCCCGAGCAGCTTCCCGGCGAGCAGTTGGCCGATCTCCTGCACGCCGCGGAAGTAGGTGAGCAGGCGGAAGAGCACGCCGAAGATGAACGCCCAGAACAGGAAGCCGGTGAGGCCGAGGATCGCGAAGCGCGCCCCGCGGCCCTTCTCCCCCTGCATCGAGCGCGCGCGCGCCGTGAGCCACTTGGGGAGGAGCAGGTGCAGCAGCGGCGGGTCGGGGAGCAGGCCGACCACCGGCTGGCTCCCGCTCCGCCGCCCCAGCGCACCGGCGAGGGGCTGTTCCCCGGTCCCGCGGGCGCCGGGCTCAGGCATCGAGGACATCGACGAGGTTGCGCGCGGCGTTCTCGCCCGTGAGCCGGAGGAAGATCTCCTCCAGCCCCTTCTCGCCGCCCTGCAGGTCGCGCCGCAGGTCGGTCATCGTGCCATACGCCTTGATCCGCCCGTTCACGATGATCGCGAGGCGGTCGCAGAGCGACTCGGCCACCTCGAGCGTGTGCGTCGAGAAGATGATCGTGTGCCCGCGGTGCGTGTACTCGCGGAAGAGGTCCTTGAGGATGCGCGCCGCCTTCGGGTCGAGGCCGACCATCGGCTCGTCCACCACGATGACCTCCGGCCGGTGCACGAACGCGCTCGAGATGATCAGCTTCTGCCGCATCCCGTGCGAGTAGCTCTCCACGAGCTCGTCGCGCCACTCCTCGAGGTCGAAGAGGGCCAGCAGTTCGCGCGCGCGGTGCTCGATCTCGTCGCCGCGCTGGTCGTAGAGCCCCGCCACGAAGCGCAGGAACTCCGCGCCGGTGAGCTTCTCGTAGATGAACGGCCGGTCGGGGATGAACCCCAGCTTCGACTTCGCCGTGATCGGGTCCGCCGTCATGTCCACGCCGGCCACGCGGATCGTCCCGCTCGTCGGCTTGAGGATGCCGGCGATCATGCGCAGCGTCGTCGTCTTCCCCGCGCCATTGGGCCCGAGGAAGCCGAACAACTCGCCGCGGGGGACCACGAGGTCGATCGCGTCGACGGCGGTGAAGTCGCCGTACTGCTTGGAGAGCTTGAGGAGTTCGATCATCGCGCGTCCAGCACCTCGATCCGGAGTGTGCCCACGAGCCGCAGCAGCTCCCCCTGCCGGGTCAGCCCGCCGCGGACGAAGCGCAGGTGCGCCGCATCGGCCGGGAACTGCCCGAAGGTGGGATCGACCGCGACCCAATCGCGGAGCCGGATCTCCGGCCACGCATGGTAGTAGAACTTGCCGTTCACGTACGCGAGCCCCGTCGCGATCCGCGTCGGGATGCCGACCGCGCGCGCGAGGGCGGTGAAGAGCTGCGTGTGCTCGTTGCAGTCGCCGCGCCGCGAGCGGAGCACCTGCACCGCGTTGGGGATCGACAGCGTGATCTCCTTCGCCAGCGAGTCGTGCACCCAGCGATTGATCCGCTCGGCCACCACCCGCGGGTCGCGTTCGTTCCCCGCGATCCGGAGCGCGAGCGCGACGATCGCCGGGTCGTTGGCCTGCAGCAGCGGCTCGCTCGCCAGCTCGGCGGCGAAGCGCTGGCGGAAGCCCGCCTGTCGTCCGGCGAGCGTCCAGTCGGCCGCGAGGACGTCGGCCCCTTCGCGCGTGATGGTCAGCTCGTTCCCCTCGCGCCGCTGCCGGCCGCCCTGGAGATCGAAGCCGTCGAGCGACGTGCCGGAGAGCCGCACCCGCAGTCGCGTCGGACCGTCCCGCCCGGGGAGCGCCCCGGCCGCGATCGCCGTGCCTTCGAGGATGTCGCCGACGGTGCGTCCCGTCCCGCTCGCCGCGCCCGGCGCCGGCGCCGACTGCGTTCCCCTCGCGATCCGGTCGCGACGCCAGTTCTCGAACGCGATCTCGTACGCGATCCGCTTGAGCACGATCCCGCCCGGCTGCGTCGACTCCACCACGCGGCCCTGCGCATCGACCCAGCCGCTGAATCCCGCCCCGTCCGTCGGCTCGAGCTTCCAGGCGCGCACGGTGTCGGTGAGCGCCGAGACGAATCGCATCGACGTCGAATCGAACTTGGCGCTGTCCACCAGCGTGAAGAGGCTCTCCGCCGCGAAGCGCAGCGTGAGGTCCTTCGCCGCCATCGTCGCCGGATCGAAGCTCGCGATCGTCACCGTCTTCCCCACCTCGGGATCGCGCACCAGCACCGCGACCGCGGGGATCATCGTCGGCAGCAGGATCGGCCCGCGCACCGCGAGGCGCTGCGTGTCGGCCGGCTGTCCGGGGACGTTCATCACGAACGCGACCCCGGTGTCGCCCTCGGCGCGCCCCACGATGCTCATCGGCGCGACGGCGCTCTCGATCGAGACGTCGAAGGTCTGCAGCACGAGCGACCGCGACAGCGTGATCACGCTCCGCGCGCTCGCCCGGAACTCCTGACCGGCGACTGGGAGGTCGGCCGTGAAGAAGTCCGTCACCTCGAACTGCGTGAGCGACGTGTCGATCGTCGTCGAGGCGTAACCGATCTGCCGGCCGTCCTGCTCCACCAGATAGAAGCTCGTGCTCGGACCCAGCCGCAACGCGGCCTCGGCGAGGATCGCGGCGCTCTCGCGGAAGAACTCGCGGCGGACGAGCAGGCCCACGCCCACCAGCCACGCGCCGAGGATGAGGACGGCGGCGGTCGTGCGCCGTCGCCCGCGGTTCGGATCCGGATGCCGCGGTCGGTCGTGGGTCATGTGGGGGAGTGGAGTCGTGCTCAGGCGCGCTGGGCGTCGCGGGCCCGTCGATAGAAATCGGCCGCCTCGGGTGAACGCCCGAGACGGTCCAGGACGATCCCGACGCCCTTGAGCGCGCGCCAGTGGTCCGGCTCGAGCTCCGCCGCCCGCTGGTACGCCGCGAGCGCGCCGGGCTTGTCGTCGGTCTGGTTCAGCGCCTCGCCCACGTGGTAGTGCGCCGAGGCGTTCTCCGGCGCGAGCGCGATCGCCCGCTTGAGCGGTTCCACCGCCTCGCGCCAGCGCGCGCGCCGGCAGGCGAGGATCCCCATCTGCAGGAAGACCTCGGGTGCCTCGGGACGCAGCTTCGCGGCCTTCTTGATCATCGACTCGGCGTCATCGTACTTGAGCGTGGCGCCGAGCGCGCTGGCCCGCGCGCAGAGGATGAGGAAGGCATCGCCTCCCGCCGCCTCGGCGCGGTCGAGCACGGTGAGCGCCGCCGCGGCGTCGTTCTTCTTCTCGAGTGCGGCGACGTACGCGAGGGCACGGGCCGTGTCCCCCGGCGACTGCTCGAACGCGAGCCGGAGCGCTTCCATGGACGGACGCATCGCCCGGGACGGCGCGACATCGGGTCGCGCGGCCCCGGCGATGGTCACCACCGACCCGGCGACCGGCACCGACCGCCGCGGCGCCGGCTGGCCCGCCGGCCGCGAGTCCACCACGGTCCGGATGGGCGCGATCGGCGTCGCCTTCATCGTGGGGGCCGCCACGCCGTCGATGCGGCGCGCCACGAACCGGGGCTCCTCGAGCTCGCTGTCGTCATACGACCACTCGCCGCAGACGGGCGGCTCGCGGACCGGGACGATGATGACCTCGTCGTCCGGCCCGAAGGTCTCGACCGGCACGAGCGGGATGCCCTCGAACATCCCGAGCGGCAGCTGCTCGGGGTCGGGGGCGGAGCCGGCTTCGGGGCGGTCGAGGGGGTCGAGCACTCGGGAGGAAGGCTGAAGGTTGAAGGGTGAAAGATGGGGTGTTGCACGTCCCGGAACGAGTCCGGGGGAGGCTTGGACCCGCCCCCCTTCGCATCGCGGGCCGTCGCTCACCCATCCGCCTTCAGCCTTGCTCCCTTCCATAAACCCAGTCGCCGGAAGAACTTCCGTGACTATGCCAGGCGACTCCCTGATCGTCCGCGGTGCCCGCGAGCACAATCTCAAGAACATCGACGTCACGATCCCCCGGGACAAGCTGACGGTCATCACCGGGCTGTCGGGCAGCGGCAAGTCCTCGCTCGCGTTCGACACCATCTTCGCCGAAGGCCAGCGGCGCTACGTCGAGTCGCTCTCCGCGTACGCCCGCCAGTTCCTCGGGCTCATGGAGAAGCCCGACGTCGATGCCATCGAGGGGCTCTCGCCCGCGATCTCGATCGAGCAGAAGACCGCCGGCGCCAATCCGCGCTCCACGGTCGGGACCGTCACCGAGATCTACGACTACCTGCGCCTGCTCTACGCCCGCGCCGGCACGCCGCACTGTCCCAACTGCGGGCGCGCCGTCTCGAAGCAGACGCCCACGCAGATCGCCGAGATCGTCCTCACCTGGCCGAGCGGCACGAAGATCGAGATCCTCGCGCCCCTCGTCCGCGGCCGGAAGGGCGAGTTCCGTGACCTCTTCGAGGACGCGCGCAAGCAGGGTTTCGTCCGCGCCCTGGTCGACGGCGAGCTCGTGGACCTCGCCGACCCGCCCAAGCTCAATCGCAAGCTCAACCACGACGTCTCCATCGTGGTCGACCGGCTCGTCGTGAAGAAGGAGGATCGTGGCCGCCTCACCGATTCGGTCGAGACGGCCCTCCGCCTCGCCGAAGGGCTCGCCGAGATCGTGCGGCACGACGGCCCCAAGGCGGCGACGCAGATGTTCAGCGAGAAGTACGGCTGCCCGACGTGCGGCATCTCCATGCCCGAGCTCGAGCCGCGCCACTTCTCGTTCAACTCCCCCTTCGGCGCCTGCGCCACCTGCTCGGGACTCGGCACCAAGCGCACCGCTTCGCCCGAGCTCATCCTCGGTGACCCGACGATCTCGATCCTCGAGGGCGTCATCCTCCCTTGGGGCGAGCCTGACGGCTACCTGCGGCGCGTGATCCTCCCCGCGCTCGCCAAGCAGCTCAAGTTCGAGCTCAACACCCCGTGGGGGAAACTCCCCGATCGCGTGAAGTTCGAGCTCCTCTTCGGCACCCAGAAGAAGAAGGGCGAGGACGAATCGCGCTGGGAGGGCATCCTCTCCAACGTGCAGCGCCGATACTCCGAGACGACTTCCGACGCGATCCGCGGCGAACTCGAGGCGTACATGGTCGTCGCCGAGTGCCCGGACTGCAACGGCCGTCGCCTCAAGAAGGAATCGCTCGCGGTCACCATCCACGGGCGCAACATCGGCGAGTTCACCGAGTGCTCCGCCGCCGACGCGCTCGCGTTCGCGCTGAGCGTCCCGGTGCGGGGCAACGGCAAGCCCGGGCTCGACGAGGGGATCGCCGGTCCCATCCTCAAGGAAGTGAGCGAGCGGCTGCGCTTCCTCGTGGACGTCGGCCTCGACTACCTCACGCTCGATCGCTCCGCCGAATCGCTCTCCGGCGGCGAGGCGCAGCGCATCCGCCTGGCGACGCAGATCGGGTCGCGGCTCGTCGGGGTGCTCTACATCCTCGACGAACCCTCCATCGGCCTGCACCAGCGCGACAACGCGCGACTCCTCGACACGCTCAAGCGGCTCCGCGACCTCGGCAACACCGTCCTCGTCGTCGAGCACGACGAGGAGACGATCATGGAGGCCGACCACCTCATCGACCTCGGGCTCGGCGCCGGCAAGCATGGCGGCTCGGTCATCGCCGAGGGCACCGTGAAGCAGGTGATGGCGGTGAAGGCGTCCATCACCGGGCAGTACCTCAATGGCGTGCGCACCATCCCCATGCCGTCCACGCGCCGTCCGCGCGACAAGGAGCGCGTGCTGCGCATCGAGGGCGCGCGCGAGCACAACCTGCAGAAGGTGAACGCCGAGTTCCCGCTCGGGCTGTTCGTCGCCGTCACCGGCGTGTCCGGTTCGGGGAAGAGCACGCTCGTCGAGGACATCCTGCAGAAGACGCTCTCTCGGCACTTCTTCCGGGCGCGCGTGGTGCCGGGCCAGCACGACCGCATCAAGGGGCTCGAGCATCTCGACAAGGTCATCGACATCGACCAGACGCCCATCGGGCGCACGCCGCGCTCCAATCCGGCGACCTACACCGGGCTCTTCACGCCCATCCGCGACCTCTTCGCCGAGATGCCGGAGGCGAAGCTCCGCGGCTACGGCCCGGGCCGCTTCTCGTTCAACGTGAAGGGGGGGCGCTGCGAGGCGTGCCAGGGCGACGGGCTCGTGAAGATCGAGATGCACTTCCTCCCCGACGTCTACGTCACCTGCGAGCAGTGCCGCGGCAAGCGCTACAACCGCGAGACGCTCGACGTGAAGTTCCGCGGGAAGAGCATCACCGAGGTGCTCGACCTCACGGTGGAGGATGCGCTCGAGGTCTTCGAGAACCAGCCGCGCATCCATCACAAGCTGCAGACGCTCATGGACGTCGGGCTCGGCTACATCCACCTCGGCCAGAGCGCGACGACGCTCTCCGGCGGCGAGGCCCAGCGCGTGAAGCTCGCGACCGAACTCTCCAAGCGGGACACCGGCCGCACGCTCTACATCCTCGACGAACCGACGACGGGACTGCACTTCGAGGACGTGCGGGTGCTGCTCGAGGTGCTCCACAAGCTCGTCGATCGGGGCAACACCGTGCTGGTGATCGAGCACAACCTCGACGTGATCAAGACGGCGGACTGGATCGTGGACCTCGGGCCCGAGGGCGGGTCAGGGGGCGGCACGATCGTCGCCGAGGGGACGCCGGAGCAGGTGGCGAAGGTGAAGGCGTCGCACACGGGGCGGTACTTGGCGAAGGTGCTGCGCGGGTAGCACGCGCGCTCCTCGGCCCGCCAACGCGGTGCGCGCCGAATGGCCCCGCGAGACCCGCGGGAATGGCTCTGTGCACGCGCCCAGCGCGGGGCGATCGTACGGCATCACTCGAGCCGAGGGTCGCTTCGCGATGTCCGAATCGGATCTGGCAGTCCCGCGCCGTACGCTCGTCCACACGCTCGTCGGCCTCGCGGCCGGCGGAGCGGCACTCGACGGACCATTGGCGAGTCTGCTCGCGTCGGGCGGGAGTCACGCGGCCCCGCGCACGGTCCCTTCCGCCGCGCCGATCTCGCCGCCGCTCGCGGTCGCGAGAGGCACGGGCAAGCCGGGGGAGTTCGACTTCCTCGCCGGCTCGTGGAACATCACTCATCGCATGCAGAAGGCCACGGCGCCCGATGGTTGGGATCGCTTCAAGGGTGAGGCGACCTGTTGGACCATCCTGGGCGGGATCGGGAGCGTCGAGGAACTGCGCATCCCCGCCCGCGACTTCAGCGGACTCGGGCTTCGCCTGCTCGACGTGCCACAGGGGATCTGGTCCGATTTCTGGGTCAACGCGAAGAGCGGTGTCCTCACGTCGCCGGGTACCACCGGCGCCTTCGTCGATGGCGTCGGCACGTTCATCTCCGACGAGAAGGACGGCGAGACGCCCATCAAGGTCCGCGGGATGTGGGACAACATCTCGCCCACCACCTGCCGGTGGCAGCAGGCGGTGTCACGCGACGGCGGCGCGACCTGGATGGATCAGTGGATCATGGATTGGGTGCGCGCCTGACGCGGCCCGCGCCCTTCGTCGGGCGGAGCAGCGGTGCGAGGGCCGTCACGCCGGCGCTGATCTGCGCGACGGACGACGCGCCGAACGTGAGGAGCAGCCCGCGCGGACCACGTGGACCGGCGGCGCGTTCGGCGTAGTAGGTCGAGAGCGGAGCGATCCCGAGGCCGTGCCCGGCCCCGGCCGCGGCCAGTCGCAGATCGTCGACCCCGTCGGCCAGGTGCGCGACCAGATGGAGCCCAGTATCGCTCGCACCGAGGCGCACGGCGTTGCCGAGTGCGGAGAGTCGGCGCACCAGCGTGTCGCGCCGCGCGCGGTAGGTCAGCCGCATCGCGCGCAGGTGCGCGGCGAACTGGCCGGAACGGATGAAGGCCGCGAGCGCCGCCTGCACATGGGGTGGCGCGCCGCCGTCGGTCAGGCGCCGGGCGCTCGTGAACGCCGACGCGAGCACCTCGGGCACGATCAGGTACGCGAGGCGCAGGCCCGGGAAGAGCACCTTGTTGAACGTCCCCACGTAGAGCACGCGTCCATTGCGGTCGAGGCCCTGGAGCGCGGCGATCGGGCGCCCGTCGTAACGGAACTCGCTGTCGTAGTCGTCCTCGACGATCCACGCCTCATGCGCGCGCGCCCATGCGAGCGCCGCGAGCCGACGGCGCACGGTGAGCGTCACGCCGAGCGGGAACTGGTGTGATGGCGTGAGGTAGAGCAGCCGGGCGGAGGGGAACTCGTCCAGGCGATCGGTCCGCGCGCCGTGGCGATCCACCGGGACGCCCGAGAGCACGGCGCCGCCCGCCTCGAAGACGGCGCGGGCGCTCGGATACCCGGGCTCCTCCACGAGGACGCGATCACCGCGGTCCAGCAGGAGCCGGCTCGTCAGGTCGAGCGCATGTTGCGTGCTGTTGACGATGAGGACCTGGTCGGCGGTGCACCGTACGCCACGCGCGAGGCGCACGTGGTCGGCGATCGCGCGCCGGAGGGCGCGTTCGCCCTGTGGGTCGCCGGTCTGCAGGGCGCGTACCCCGCACTCGCGCGCGGCGCGCGCGAGCAGGCGGTTCCACTCGGCGATCGGGAAGCGCGTGACGTCGACGGTCGTGGGCAGCCCCCGGTGGTCAGCTTCGCGCTCGGCCATGCCCGCGTCCGCGAGTCTGACTCCCCGCGTCGACAGTGGCGTTTCCGCCGAGGCAGAGGTCTCCGGCGCACGTGCCATCGGCGGGACCGGCCCACGTCGCGAGCGCGGGGCGAGCGATGCGAGCGCGTGCACGTCGGCCACGATCGTCCCAGAGCCCACGCGCCGTGAGACGAATCCGTCGGCGACGAGGAGCCCCACGGCGGTCTCGACGGTGTTCCGCGAGAGGCGCAGGTCCGCGGCCATCGTGCGTGCGGACGGGATCGCCGTGCCCGCCGCGAGACTGCCGCTGAGGATGTGCTCCCGCAGCCGCTGGTAGAGCTGCGCATACAGGGGCAGCTCCTCGCGTTCGGTGTCGAGCGGGAGGGCGATGGTCGGGGCGCTGGCGCCGCGGCGGCGCGTCGGCGGACGCATCCCGCAATCTGGGGCAATGGTCCCATCGGTCATAGGTCCATCTCCGCTCCTCGCCTACCGCGCCCTGCCCTCCGGGGTGCGGCCGTCGCGGTGGCAGTTCCGCCGGTCACCGGTACCTTACCGACCATGACCCGGTCGATCATCACCCTCGCCTTCCTCGCCGCGGCCGTCTCGCCGCTCGGCGCCCAGCAGTTCACCGTCGCCGACTCCGCCTGGGACTCCGAGACGCTCGGCAATCACCGCGCCGTCGTACGCGTGACCGCTGCAGGCCGCGTCGCGCACGTGAGCGTCCCGTGGCGTCGCCCCGACCGGAACCCCGAGGCCAAGGCCGTGCTCGTCATCGCCGAACGCGGCGGGCAGCGGATCGCGAATGTTCGCCGCGGCGCGATCACCCAGGCGGCCGGCGAGTTCGACTTCGAGCCCGTCGCCGGCGCGGGGCGCTACTTCATCTACTACCTGCCCTACAAGTCGGGCGGCCGCTCCAACTACCCGAACGTCACCTATCTGCCAGTCGCCGACAGCGCCGACGCCGCCTGGCTCGCCGAGTTGACGCGCGCATCCGCCGTCCCGCGCGCGACGGTCGAGCGCTTCGAGGCCATCGACGCGCTCAACAGCTTCGCGCCGATGCAGGTGATCGCGACGCCCGCCGAGGTGCAGCGCCTTGACGCGGCGCACGCGACGAAGCCGTTCCTCGTCTTCCCCGAGGACCGCCTCCACTCCATCCGCATGCGCGACCAGTTGCCGCTGCGCTGGATCACGCGCGGCCCCACCGCCACCTTCCGCGACGAGGCACGCCGCGGCGAGTTCCTCGCCTTCCAGCTCGGCGTGTACGCGCGCCGCGCGACGAACGACCTGAAGGTCACGTTCGGCGACCTGCGCGCCGGCGCGAACGTCATCCCGTCCGCGCGCCTCACGTCGATCAACAACGGCGGCACCGGCTGGGACGGCCGCCCCTTCACCGCGCGCGTCGATGTCGCCGCGGGGCAGGTGCAGGCGATGTGGGCGGGCGTCGATGTCCCCATGAGCGCCGCCCCGGGGACCTACACCGGCGACGCGACCGTCACCGCCGCAGGCACCGCACCCGTGAAGGTCGCCCTCACCATCGTCGTGCGTCCCGACTCCGTCCTCGTCGGTGGCGCCGACGAACCGGAGAAGCTCACCCGCCTCGCCTGGCTCAACTCCACGCTCGGGCACCGCAACGACGTCATCGCCCCGTACACGCCGATCGCGGTGGAGGGTCGCACATTGCGCATCCTCGGGCGCAGCATCACGCTCGGTGCGAACGGACTCCCGGCGCGCATCGAGACCTTCTTCACGCCCGAGATGACGGGGCTCCAGGCGGCGCCCAATGCGGTGATCGCGGCGCCCATCCGGCTCGACGTGACGCAGGTGAAGGTACCCGAGGCGCCCGGTGCGGTGCAGGGCGATCCCGTCCCGCGCCCCGGCGATCTCCGCTTCACGCGACAGGAGCCCGGCACCGTCTCGTGGACCGCCACGACCGACGCCGGCGCATGGGACCTCGAGGTCCGCGGCACGCTCGAGTTCGACGGGAGCCTCTCATACGAGATGCGCCTCCGCGCCAAGCGCAGCGTCGCGCTCGAGGATGTCGCGCTCACCATCCCCTACGCGCCCGGCGCGGCGACCTATGCGATGGGGCTCGGACTCAAGGGCCAGCGGCGACCCCGCTTCAACGACTGGACCTGGGACGTCGCGAAGAAGAACCAGGACGGCGCCTGGCTCGGCGGCGTGAACGCCGGGCTCTGGTTCTCCCTGCGCGACGAGCACTACGTCCGGCCACTCAACACCAACTTCTATCTCCAGAAGCCGCTGCTCCTTCCCACCTCGTGGGGCAACGGCGGCGCGGGGCACATCACCTGGAGCGAGGATCCCGACGCGGTGATGGTCCGCGCCACGAGCGGTGGGCGGCTCATGGCCGCCGGCGACTCGCTCCGCTTCGACGCCCGCTTCCTCGTCACGCCCTTCCATCCGCTCGAGACCGACGCGCAGTGGTCGCGCCGCTTCTATCACAAGTACTCGCCGCTCGACACCGTCGTCGCGACGGGCGCGACCGTCGTGAACATCCATCACGCCAACGCGATCAACCCGTACATCAACTACCCCTTCATCGCCCATGACGCGATGAAGCGCTACATCGACGACGCGCACCGCCGCGGCCTGCAGGTCAAGATCTACAACACCGTCCGCGAGCTCTCCAATCGCAGTCACGAGCTCTACGCCCTCCGTTCGCTCGGGCACGAGGTCTTCTCCCCCGGCCGCGGCGGCGGATACTCCTGGCTCCAGGAGCACCTGCAGGACGACTACATCGCCGCCTGGTTCGTCCCCGAGCTCAAGGATGCCGCGGTGGTCAACAGCGGGATGAGCCGCTGGCACAACTACTACATCGAGGGGATCAACTGGCTCGTGCACAACGTCGGCATCGACGGGCTCTACCTCGATGACGTCGCGTTCGACCGCACGACCATGAAGCGGGTGCGTCGCATGCTTCGCCAGGACGGGCGCCCCGGCATCCTCGACCTCCACTCGGCCAACCAGTACAACGAGCGCGACGGCTTCATCAACAGCGCGATGCTCTACCTCGAGCTCTTCCCATACATCGACCGCCTCTGGTTCGGCGAGTACTTCGACTACGAGAAGAGCCCCGACGACTTCTGGATGACCGAGGTGAGCGGCATCCCGTTCGGCCTCATGGGTGAGATGCTCGAGGGGGGCGGCAACCCGTGGCGTGGCATGGTCCATGGCATGACCAATCGCATGCCCTGGTCGAGCAACGCCGACCCGCGTCCGCTCTGGAAGCTCTGGGACGACTTCGGCATGCAAGGGTCGCAGCTCTACGGCTACTGGTCCCCCAACGTGCAGGTGCGCACCGGGCGCGAGGACGTGAAGGCCACCGTGTTCAAGCAGGACGGCCGCGCCCTCGTGGCCATCGCGAGCTGGGCCGCCGACACCGTGAGCATCACGCCGCAGGTGGACTGGGCCGCGCTCGGGATCGATCCGGCGCGCGCGACGATCACCGCCCCCGCCGTGGGCGCGTTGCAGGACGCGCGCACGATCGGCGCCGGCGAGCGCATCACGCTCGCGCCGGGGAAGGGCATCCTCCTCGTCATCCGGTGATCATCATGCGGACGATCATCGGACGCCCGCGCGCGCTGGGCCTCGCCCTCCTGGCCATCACCGCGCTGCCGGCGATGGCACAGTCGCGCGAGATCCAGCGCGGTGCCGTGGTCCAGGCGCGGACCGCGCGCATCCGCGAGTACCGCGACACCTTCCCGACGTATCCCTTCAGCGACCCCGACCCGATCCCCGTCGTCGGCCGCATCTATCCGTACTTCCGCTTCGACGGATTCACCGCCACCGCGCGACCGCAGGCGTGGAAGGTCGTCGAGCTCGAGAACGACTTCATCCGCGTGCTCATCCTCCCCGAGATCGGCGGGAAGATCTGGGCCGCGGTCGAGAAGCGCACCGGCCGGCCGTTCATCTATTTCAATCACGCGGTGAAGTTCCGCGACATCGCGATGCGCGGCCCCTGGACGAGCGGCGGCATCGAGGCCAACTACGGCATCATCGGCCACACGCCCAACGTCTCCACGCCCGTCGATTACGTCGTCCGCAAGAACGCTGACGGCAGCGTGAGCGCGATCGTCGGCGCGCTCGACCTCCTCACGAACACCACGTGGCGCGTCGAGACGCGCCTCGCGCCCGACCAGGCCTACTTCACCACGAGCTCCACCTGGCACAACGGCTCGTCACTCGAGCAGCCCTACTACACGTGGATGACCGCCGGCATCCCCACCCGCGGCGACCTCCAGTACGTCTTCCCCGGCACGAGCTGGATCGGACATGACGGCGAGCCCGGTGAGTGGCCCATCAACACCGCGCGCAATGCCGATGTGAGCCGGTACGAGCGGAATGACTTCGGGCCCTACAAGTCGTATCACGTCTTCGGCGGCGCCGGCGACTTCTTCGGCGCCTACTGGCGCGATCACGACTTCGGCATGGCCCGCGTCGCACCGCGCGACGAGAAGCCGGGGCAGAAGATCTGGATCTGGGGGCTCTCGCGGCAGGGCATGATCTGGGAGCAACTGCTCACGGACCGCGATGGGCAGTACTCGGAACTCCAGTCAGGGCGTCTCTTCAACCAGTCCGCCGAGGGGAGCACGTTCACCCCCTTCAAGCACCGCGGCTTCACGCCGCATCTCACCGACCGCTGGACCGAACGGTGGATGCCGGTCGTCGGCACCAAGGGATTCGTCACCGCGAGCGCCGCCGGGGCGCTCAACGTCACGCAGGTCGGCGATCGCATCATCCTCGCCCTCTCGCCCGCCGAGCCGGTCGCGGACTCGCTCATCATCCAGGCGAAGGGCCAGCGCCTCGCCGCCCGGCGCGTGGTGCGGTCCCCCCTCCAGCCCTGGGCCGATACCATCACCGCGCCCGGCGTCGCCCTCCGCGACCTGCGCATCATCCTCGGCGACCATCGCCTCGTCTTCGACGGCGACCCCGCCACCGTCGCGCTCGACCGGCCCATCGCCACGCCGCGCGACTTCGATTGGACATCGGCGGTCGGCCTGCACCTCAAGGGCAAGGAGCTGATGCGGCAGCGAGAGTACGACCGCGCGCGTCCGCTCCTCGACAGCGCGCTCGCGAAGGACCCGCACTTCGTCCCCGCGCTCACCGACCGCGCCGCCCTCGAACTCCGCGCGATGCGCTACGAGGCGGCGCGTCGCGATGCCCGCACGGCGCTCAGCGTCGATACCTACGACGGTGCGGCCAACTACTACTACGGTCTCGCCAACCGCCACCTCGGACGCCTCGCCGATGCGCGCGACGGCTTCGAGATCGCGTCGCAGACGCTCGAGTACCGCGTCGCCGCCTACGCCGAACTCGCGAAGCTCTGGCTCGCGGACGGCGACGCGCGCCGCGCCGCGGCCTATGCCGACAAGGCGCTCGCCGCCGACCCCGCCGATCTCGATGCACTCGGCGTGCGCGTGGTGATCGCCCGTCGGAACGGCGCGCCGGTGCCGCTGTCGGCGGCGACGGCCGCGCTCGAGGCCGCCGATCCGCTCAGTCAGCTCGCGCGCTACGAGCGCCTGCTCGCGCGGCGCGCGCAGGATCCGGCGCGCCTCCTCCTCAGCGGTGTGCGCGCGGAACTCCCCGAGCAGCAGCTCTTCCAGCTCGCGTCCTGGTATCTCGGCGTCGGCGAACGCGCGCAGGCGCTGCGACTCCTCGAGGCGCTCAATGACCACCCCGAAGCCCTCTACTGGCGCGCCGCGCTCCGGCCGGCCAATGCGACCGCGCTCATCACGCGGGCCAACGAGCTCCCGCCGCTGCGCGTCTTCCCCTTCCGCCCCGAGGTGATCACTGCGCTCGAGCAGGTCGTCGCCACGAGCGACGACTGGAAGCCGCGCTACTATCGCGCGCTCGGGCTCTGGCATCTCGGGCGGCTCGAGGAGGCGCGTCCGCTCCTCGTCGAGCTGGGTGACCGTCCGGGGTTCGCGCCCTTCTACGCGGCGCGTGCCGCCTTCCCGGGGCGATCGACCGCCGACCGCATCACCGACCTCCGCCGCGCGGCGCAGCTCGATCGCGGCGAGTGGCGGTACGGCAAGCGACTCACGGAGGCGTTGCTCGCCGCTGGCGACGCGGCAGGTGCCGAGGCCGTCGCGAGCGACTACTACGGGCGGATCCCGGCGAGCTACATCCTCGGCCTCACCCTCGTGCGCGCGCAGATGGCCGCCGGGCACCATGCGGCGGCTGAGCGGATCCTCGACCGGATCGAGATCATCCCGTACGAGGGCAGCGCCGAGGGACACGCGCTCTATCGTGAAGCGAAGCTCCTGCTCGCGGTCGACGCGATGCGCGACGCGCGCTGGGAGGCGGCGGCGGCCCTGATCGCCGCCGCGCGCGAGTGGCCGGAGCGGCTCGGGGCAGGGAAGCCGTATCCGGAGAACGTCGACGAGCGCGCCGAGGACCTGTTGGAGGCGGAGCTCGCGCGGCGGCGCGGAACGGACACCGCGGCGGCGCGGGCGACGCGGGACAGGCTTGAGGGGTGGGCGAGGGCGGCGGGGGGAGCGGATGGCAGGGTGGTGCAGGCGCTTCGCCGGCTGCCGTGAGAAGGAGCGAGGAGCGAGGGGAAGGGGAAGGGGCGAGGGGAAGGGGGGAGGGACGAGGGGGAGGGGGAAGGGGGAAGGGGGAAGGGGCTTACTGGCCGATGGCGCGACGAATGCACGTGACGCTGATCGCGATCAACTCTCGGCATTCGCGCTCGAGTACCTCGATGTCGCGCGCGCGGAAGCCCGCGACCCGCAGCATCTCGAGCCAGGTGATGGTCTCGCGGAGCTCCTTCACGACGATCTTCATCCTGTGCACGTAGTCCCGAGACGAGACCGCCTCGCGCGCCTCGGCGTAGTTCGCCGCCGGCGAGGTCGCTGACCGCGCGAGCTGCCGGAACATCGGCTCCAATGCCGCATCCCGAGGCGCACTGCGGATGACCGCGCCCACCCGCCCCCCGAAGAGAACGAGCCGATCCGCAAGAAGCGGCCGCGCCGCAGCTGGAGGTGCCATGCGCGCAACCATGGCACCCCGCACCTCGCACACCCCCACCAGAACCCCGCCGAGCGGTCCGGAACCTCCCCTCCCCCTGGACCCTCCCCCTCCCCTCTCCCCCTTCCCCTGCCCGTCCTCGCTCTTTCCCCTCGCTCCTCGCTCCTTAGCTTCATCCCATGGTATCGATACTGGACATCATCGGCCCCGTCATGGTGGGCCCAAGCTCAAGCCACACCGCTGGTGCCTGCCGCCTCGGCCTGGTCGCGCGCGACCTCGTCGCGGGCACGCCGGAGAAGGCCCTGATCGAACTGCACGGCTCCTTCGCGCGCACCGGCGAGGGACACGGCACCGACAAGGCGATCGTCGGCGGGCTCCTCGGATTCCGGCCCGATGATGAGCGTCTGCGCGATGCGCTCGCGATCATGGAGAAGGAGGGCCTCGACTGGCGCTTCGAGAAGACCACGCTCGGCGACGAGCCCGAGGTGCATCCCAACACCGTGCGCATCACCGTCACCCGGCAGCACCGGCATCACGTCATGCTCGGCGCCTCGCTCGGCGCGGGGCGCATCAAGGTGTCGCAGATCGACGGCTATCCCGTCGAGGTGGACGCCTCGCATCACACCATCGTCATGGTCGCCGAGGACATCAAGGGATCGATCGCGAAGATCACCGGCATCCTCAGCGACGATGGCGTCAACATCGCCACGCTCAGGCTCTCGCGGAAACATCGAGGGGGCGACGCGTTCATGGTGATCGAGGTGGACGAGCAGCCCAACGAGAAGGTCCGCGACGACCTGCGCGCGCTCCCGTGGGTGCGATGGACGCACCGCATCGACAAGGTCGGTGGCTGATGTACGGCTCGCTGCACGATGCCATCCGCGACGCCGAGGCCAAGGGCACCACGCTCGCGTCAGTCGCCCTCGAGATCGAGTCGCGTGACCAGGGCCGCACCGTTGACGACATCCGCGAGGCGCTCGGCCGCGCCCTCGCCGTCATGCGCCACGCCGTCGAGCAGGGGCTGGTCGGCGACCTCCGTTCGAACTCCGGCCTCGTCGGCGGCGATGCGGCGAAGCTCCGCACCGGCCCCGCGGGTCCGCTCGCCGGGACCGTGTTCCGCGACGTCCTCATGCGAGCGCTCGCGGTGCAGGAAGTGAACGCCGCGATGGGCGTCATCGTCGCCGCGCCGACGGCCGGCGGCGCGGGCGTCCTCCCTGCCGTGCTCCTCGGCATCGCCAAGCAGAAGGGGTGCACCGACGACCAGCTCATCGATGCGCTCGCGACCGCGGGGCTCATCGGGGCGGTCGTCGCGCAGCGCGCCTCGCTCTCCGGCGCCGAAGGGGGATGCCAGGCCGAGACCGGCGCGGCCGCCGGCATGGCCGCGGGCGCCGCGACCGAGATGCTCGGCGGCTCGCCCTCCATGGTCGGACACGCCGTCGCCCTCGCGCAGCAGGGGACGCTCGGGCTCGTCTGCGATCCGCTCGGCGGGCTCGTGGAGCTGCCCTGCGTCTTCCGCAACGCGACCGGCGCGGCCATCGCCCTTGCCGCCGTCGAGATGGCGATGGCGGGCATCACCTTCGCCATCCCGGCGGACGAGGTGATCGACACCATGGGCGAGATCGGGAAGGAGATGGACGTCCGGTATCGCGAGACGGCCGGCGGCGGGCTCGCGGCGACCCCGACCGGGCGGCGCCTCGCGAAGGAACGCCTCGTCCAGATCAAGCGCACCTGATCGGGCGGGTGCAGGTCCTGTCCGGGGACGTACGTCCCCGCTGGCGCAACGCTCTGCCCGGGTGAAACTTTCCGACACACCCGCGGCGTAAGCCCGAGTGTCCCCTCACCACGGGTCGGAAATGGTCACGCCCGAACAGATCGAAGGATTCCTCGGCCGACTCGCGGCCGAAGGCGCATCGTACAACGAGATCGAGCCGGGCCTCTGGGCCGTCCAGCCCGGCGGCGAACTCGACATGACCGTCGTCATCCATCACTCGCCGCCGGTGGTCGTGTTGCGCGTGAAGGTCATGACGCTCCCCGCCGAGTCCACCTCGGCCGCGACGCTGTACCGGCGACTCCTCGAACTCAACGCGACCGATCTCCTGCATGGCTCCTACGGGATCCAGAAGGGCGAGGTCGTCCTCACTGAAGCGCTCGAGCTCAGCCACCTCGACTACGAGGAGTTCCTGGCCAGCTACGAGAGCATCACCTTGTCGCTCGCGTCGCACCTCCGCGAGCTGGCTCACTTCCGCGAGGCCCGCTGACCATGGGCATCTTCGACCGGCTGGCCACCCTCCTCAAGTCCAACATCAACGACCTGATCTCGCGCGCCGAGGATCCGGAGAAGATGCTGGACCAGATCGTGGTCGACATGCGCAACCAGCTCGCGCGCGCCAAGCAGCAGGTGGCCGCCGCGATCGCCGACGAGAAGCGCCTGAAGGACCAGGCCGAGGCCGAGGAGAAGGCCGCCGCGGACTGGGAGGCCAAGGCCATGCTCGCCATCAAGGAAGGGCGTGACGACCTCGCCAAGCAGGCGCTCGTGCGCCAGTCCGAGCACCAGGAGCATGCCAACACGCTCTTCACCACCTGGCAGGCGCACCAGCTCGAGACCGAGAAGCTCAAGAACTCGCTCCGCGACCTGAATGACAAGATCGAGGAGGCCAAGCGCAAGAAGAACCTCCTCCTCGCGCGGCAGCGGCGCGCGCAGGCGCAGCAGAAGATCTCGGAGACGATGTCGTCCATGTCGGAGAAGTCGGCCTTCGAGGCCTTCGCCCGCATGGAGGAGAAGATCACGAGCAACGAGCGCATGATCAAAGCCAGCTCGGAGATCGACGAGGAGTTCTCGGGCGATCGCCTCTCGCACGACTTCAAGCGGCTCGAGAAGTCGGCGGGGTCGGCGAGCGCCGACCAGCAGCTCCTCGCGCTCAAGCAGAAGATGGGGCTCCTCGGCTCCGGGACCTCGGCCCCGCCCAAGCGCATCGGGGCCGGCGAGGAGATCGCGGATGCCCACGTCGAGGACCGGGGCAACAAGCCCTGAGGTCCTCGCGCGGTGAGCAGGGGGCGGTGACCGCATGAACGACACCGGCGTGCGGCGCGTGTGGATCCTCCCCGGATTCACCGCGATCCTCGTCACGGTCCTCCTGCTCTGGCTGGCCGGCACCGTCGCCGACCTGCTGCTCCTGCTCTTCCTCGGCATCCTCCTCGCCGTCTATCTCTCGGCGGTGACCGACGTCCTGGCGGCGCGCACGCGATTGCCGCGTGGCGCCGCCTTCGCGTTGTCGCTCGCCCTCACCGTCGGCGGCCTCGTCGGGGTCGGGTTCCTCCTCATCCCGCCGGTCATCGAGCAAACGCGCCAGCTCATCGCCGTCCTCCCCGAGCTCGTCACCAAGTGGGAGGCGGGGCTCGAGCGGATCCTCGCGCGCGTCCCCGGCATGGGCGACTCGTTCGTGCCCGGCGAGCACCGCATCCTCGGTGTCGCCCTCGAGGAGTCCGAGCGCCTCATCGGCGCGCTCGTGCCGCGGCTCTTCGACACGCTGCATCTCGCCATCAACCTCGTCGCCGTCCTCGTGATGGCGATCTACTTCGCGCTCCGCCCCGACCTCTATCGAGACCTCGCGATCTCGGTCACGCCGCCCAAGCATCGCGAGGTCGCGCACGAGGTCATCGATGCGCTGAGCGAGACGCTCCGCGCCTGGACCATCGCCCAGCTCCTCGCGATGGTCACCCTCGCCGCGCTCACCGCGGTCGGGCTCTGGCTCCTCGACGTCCCGTACTGGCTCGCCTTCGGCATCTTCACCGGCCTCGTGGCGATCGTGCCGTTCTTCGGTACGTTCGTCTCGACGCTCGTGCCGGCGCTCTTCGTCCTCCCCACGGAGGGCGGTGGCACCCGCGCCCTGCTCGTGATCCTCCTCGGCACGATCATCCACGTGGCCGAGAACCAGCTCGTCGTGCCGCTGCTGATGCACCGAAAGGTAGACCTGCCGCCGGTCCTCACGATCATGAGCGTGCTGATCTGCGGGAAGCTACTCGGTCCCTTCGGCCTCCTCGTCGCCGTTCCGACGCTCGCCGTGGTCATGGTGCTCGTGCGCCGAGTGCTGATCGGCCGCGTCTACCAGGACGAGGCGCTCTCCGGGCCCGTGGTGCGGCCGGTGATCTCGCGACGGCAGAAGCGAAGACTCGAGGCGCAGCTGCGCGAGTCGTCACCGCCCGAGGGCGTCCCCGTCGTGCCGCCGCCGGGATCTCCGCCCCCATCCGGTACCGGCCCCGCCACGCCGCCCACGGGCGACTGACGGGTTTCGCCACTCGGCGCGTGCCGAGGATGATGGTCGAGGGAAGCGCCGGTGCGACCTTCGCGCCATGACACCCGCCCTCGAGTTCCTGAAGGTCTCGCGCCGCTGGCGCGCCGGCGTGCTCGGTGCTCCCACCGAGCAACTCGCCCTCGACGCCGTCTCCTTCCGGCTCATGCCCGGCGAGATCGCCCTCGTCACCGGCGGAGCCGGGGCGGGGAAGAGCACCCTCCTCCTTCTCGCGTCCGCCCAGGCGGCGCCCTCGGAGGGGACCATCCGCTGGGGCGACCGCGACGACCCGGCCGAGGCCCGCCCGCAGTCGATCGGCGCGCGGCCGTGGGAGTACGGCTTCCTCACGGTGCGCCAGGCGCTCGCCTTCCACGCGGACCAGCTCGCACTCGCCGACGAAGCGATCCCCGCGCCCACGCGCTTCGTCCCGCTCATGGCGCGCGTCGGGCTGCGCGGCCTCTCGCGCGTGCGCCTCGGCCAGCTCGCGGCCCTCGACCGTCTGCGCGTGGTGGTCGCCCAGGCGCTGCTCGCCCATCCGCGCCTCCTCTGCTGCGAGGAACCCTTCGCCTTCTGCGGTCCCGAGGAGCGCGTCGAGGCGGTACAGCTGCTGCGCCGCATCGCGGGGAGCGGCATCGCGATGCTCGTCGCCACGCGCGATTCGCACACGGCGGACGCGCTCGGCCTCGCCGATCGCCGCTTCGTCCTCGACCGTGGGCGTCTTGTCGAGCCTGTGGGCGCGGCCCGCGGCACGCGGACGGTGCTCGAACTCGCGGTGCCCAGTCCGGAGGACGCGATGCGCCGGCTGCTGCGCCGGTTGCCGAGTCTCGCGCGACGCGGCCGTCGGCTCCGCATCCCGCTCGGCGGGCAGACCCCTGAGGCGATCCTCGCCCTCTGCCGTGACGTGGGTGTCCGGGTACGCGCGTCCCGCGTCGCGGAGGAGGCGTTGCCCCGCGCGGAGGACGGTCCGTAGCTTTCGGCATGGCCGAGTTCCGACTGTTCAACACGCTCACGCGCACCGTCGAACCCTTCGTTCCGGCGGACGGCGAGACCGTCAAGCTCTACACCTGCGGTCCGACCGTCTACAACCCGGCGCACCTCGGCAACTTCCGCACGTTCCTCTTCGAGGACCTCATGCGGCGCGTGCTGCGCCTGCGTGGATGGAAGGTCGTGCAGGTCATGAATCTGACCGACGTCGACGACAAGATCATCAAGCGGGCGACGGAGCAGGGGAAGACGATCATCGAGGTCACCGATCCGATCGTGACGATCTTCCACGCGGACCGGGAGTACCTGCGCATCGAGGATGCCGAGCATTATCCGCGCGCGACCGCGTACATCCCGGAGATGATCGCGCTCGTCGAGAAGCTCATCGCCAACGGCGTGGCGTACCTCGCCGAGGACGGCTCGGTCTACTTCGCGATCGGCAAGTTCCCCACGTACGGCCGCCTCTCGCGCCTCGACACGCGCGAGATCCAGAGCGGCGCGCGCGTGGCGCAGGACGACTACTCGAAGGAGAACGCGCAGGACTTCGCGCTGTGGAAGGCGGCGAAGGAGGAGGACGAGAAGTGCGGCGCCGCCTGGGATTCGCCGTGGGGGCGTGGGCGCCCGGGTTGGCACCTCGAGTGCTCGGCGATGGCGATGGCGCTGCTGGGCGAGACGCTCGACCTGCACGCCGGCGGCATCGACCTGGTCTTCCCGCATCATGAGGACGAGATCGCCCAGAGCGAGGCCGCGACGGGGAAGCCGTTCGCGCGGTGCTGGTGCCACGGCGAGTTCCTGCTCACCGACGGGGCGAAGATGGCCAAGCGCGTCGGCAACGTGCAGAACGTCGACGGCCTGCGAGAGGCGGGGATCAGCGGCGCGGCGGTGCGGCACTTCGTGTTCTCGACCCACTATCGCAAGCAGCTCAATCTCGCGGGCGAGGCGCTGGAGGGATCGCTCGAGGCGGTGCGGCGCGTGGGCGATTTCGCCGAGCGCTTGAAGGCGGCGAAGGGGGGCACGCGAGCGCTCGAGGATGCGGCGGATCGCCTGGAGAACGAGGTGCGGGCGGCGCTCTTCGACGACTTGAATGCGCCGAACGCGATGGCGGCGCTCTTCGAGTTCATCCGGGCGGCCAACAAGGAGCTCGATGCTGGCGGGACGGAGCCGGGGCCGCTGAGCCGGGCCCGGGAGGTGTTCGCGAGGGTGGATTCGATCCTCGACCTGCAGCCGGAGCGGGGCGCCGTGGCCGAGGACCTCGCGACCTGGGTGGAGGCGCAGCTGGTGGCGCGGACCGAGGCGCGCGCCCGCCGGGACTTCGGGACCGCGGACCAGATCCGGAAGGCGCTGGACGAGCGGGGCGTGGCGATCGAGGACACGCCGGGCGGGACGCGGTGGAAGGTGGTGCGGTAGGGCGCGACCGGACGAGGGCGGGAAGCGGAACGAGGCGAAGCCGCACGGCCTCGCCCCCTCCATCCTTCAGCTTTCATTCCGAGATTGACCCTCCCCCCGGACCCGACTATCCTTGATAGCTCGCGCAGGACATCGGTTTCGCCGACGTAGCTCAGCTGGTAGAGCACCCGATTTGTAATCGGGCGGTCGCGAGTTCGATCCTCGCCGTCGGCTCTTTCAGGAAGGCTGGCGGCCGGGACGCGCAGGGTGGGGTACTCAAGTGGCCAACGAGAGCAGACTGTAAATCTGCCGGCTTATGCCTTCGAAGGTTCGAATCCTTCCCCCACCACTGAAGGCAAGGAGCGAGGAGCGAGGGGAAGGGCAGGAGAGGAAGGGAGAGGGGAGAGGACGCAGGGTCTGCGGGAGTAGCTCAGCTGGTAGAGCGCAAGCCTTCCAAGCTTGATGTCGCGGGTTCGAGCCCCGTCTCCCGCTTGTACTGAAGAAAGAGGGCCGAAGGGAGAAGTCGCACGCATAGCTCAGTCGGTAGAGCACATCCTTGGTAAGGATGAGGTCACCGGTTCGATCCCGGTTGCGTGCTTGATGCGGAGGGCGGAAAAGAGAAGGCAGAGGGGGGCGGCCAGCGTAGCTGGCCGCCCCCTTTCCTCGGGCGGAGGCCCCCGCCGCGGTCCCCTGTGTCCCCTGTGCCCCTGTGGTCCGGCGGTTCGCAGTTCGCTCCGCGCCCCGGCATCCGTGCGTGGATCCGCCCCGCGAAGCCCCGAAACGGTGATACGACCGGGACTTGCAAGCGGCAACAGCCCCCCCTACCTTTCAAGGCTCGCCGCCCTGCGCCCCTCTCCGGGGGCCGGGGTGGCCCGGCGCGTCCCCGGTGGGCCGCCAGCGTACACGTTCCTGAGAGACTGCCATGCCCCGCGACAAGATCATCCTCGCGTGCAGCGACTGCAAGAACCGCAACTACTTCACCACGAAGAACAAGCGCCTGCATCCCGAGCGCGTCGAGTGGAAGAAGTACTGCCCGCGGTGCAACAAGCACGTGGTCCACAAGGAGACGAAGTAGATGGCGACCGAGGTCGTGGTCGCTGAGCCCAAGAGCCTGCCGCAGCGGGTGGTGACGTTCTATCACGACGTCATGGCCGAGATGCGGAAGGTGACCTGGCCGGATCGCCCGCAGGTGCAGTCGCTCTCGATCGGCGTGATCATCCTCTCGCTGCTCGTGGGCGTCATCATCTGGGGCCTCGACCTCGTCCTCCAGCTGGTGCTCGTCCGGTTGCCCGCTTCGCTGTTCGGGTGATCCCGTGACCCACCGCTGGTACGCGATCCAGACCACGTCTGGACACGAGAACAAGGTGCGGATGCTGATCCAGCGGAAGATCGACGCGGATCCGGCAGCCGCGGAGGCGCGGGCCATCCGGCAGGCGCTCGTCCCGACCGAGCAGGTGGTCGAGATCAAGAACGGCAAGAAGGTGACCGTCGAGCGGAAGGTCTTCCCGGGCTACGTGCTCGTGGAGATGGCCGTCTCGGAGGAGACGCTCCACACGATCAACGCGATCCAGGGCGTCATCAAGTTCGTCGGCAAGGACCGCGACCCGCAGCCGCTGCGGGACGATGAGGTGAAGCGCCTCCTCGGCATCGCGGTCGAAGAGGAAGTGGCCGCCCCGAAGGAGGAGATCCCGTTCCTCGTCGGTCAGGCCGTCGCCGTCACGGATGGACCGTTCACCGATTTCAACGGCACGGTCGAGGAAGTGATGGCGGACAAGGGCAAGGTGAGGGTGAGCGTCAGCCTGTTCGGTCGACCGACCTCGGTCGAGCTGGATTACCTGCAGCTCAAGGGACACTAGGGACGGGATGAAGGCTGAAGGATGAATGAGGCGAGGCCGTACGGCCTCGCCCCCTTCCACCTTGAGCTTTCATCTAGCAGCAGTACAGTTGAGGCCCTTGCGCGGGGTAGGTGTGCGAGTCACGTCCACACCGAGGAGCGCCCCGACGGATACCACGACGTCGTAACAACACACCGTGGGAGTCAGCGAGTGTCCGCCAGCCCGCCCGTCAGGGGTGGCGCCCGGGCCCGCTCAACGTTCCAGAGGACACGATGGCAAAGAAGGTCACCGGTTTCGTCAAGCTGCAGATCCCTGCAGGCAAGGCGAATCCGGCCCCGCCCGTCGGCACCGCGCTGGGTCCGCAGGGAATCAACATCATGGCGTTCTGCAAGGAGTTCAATGCACGGACGCAGGGCCAGGATGCGATTCTCCCTGTCGAGATCACCATCTACGGTGACAAGTCGTTCTCGTTCATCCTGAAGACGCCGCCCGCGGCGTTCCTCGTCAAGCGCGAGGCCGGGATCGAGAAGGGCTCGGGTCAGCCGAACCGCAACAAGGTCGGCTCGATCTCGAAGGCGCAGGTCCGGAAGATCGCCGAACTCAAGATGCCTGACCTCAACTGCGACTCGCTCGAGTCGGCGATGGCGATGATCGCCGGCGCCGCTCGCTCGATGGGCGTGGAGGTGAAGGGATGAAGACGCATGGCAAGAAGTACCGGGCCGCGGCCGCGAAGGTCGCCCCGAACACGCAGTTCGCGCCGAAGGCCGCCCTCGAGCTCGTCAAGGGTGCCGCGTTCGCCAAGTTCGACGAGACCGTCGAAGTGGCCGTCCGCCTCGGCGTCGATCCGCGCCACGCCGACCAGGTCGTGCGCGGCACCGTCGTCCTCCCCGCCGGCACCGGCACCCCGGTCCGCGTTCTCGTCATCGCCGTCGGCGACAAGGCGAAGGAAGCGGAGGCCGCGGGCGCCGATTTCGTCGGCACCGAGTACGTCGCCAAGATCAAGGAAGGCTGGACCGACTTCGACGTCATGATCGCCACGCCGGACCAGATGGGCCAGGTCGGCCAGCTCGGCCGCGTGCTCGGCCCCCGCGGCCTCATGCCGAACCCCAAGGCCGGCACCGTCACGTTCGACGTGGCGCGCGCGGTCCGGGAGACGAAGGCCGGCAAGATCGAGTTCCGCGTCGACAAGGCCGGCAACGTCCAGGCCCCCATCGGCAAGGTCTCGTTCGGCGTCGACGCCCTCGAGTCCAACTTCTCGGCCTTCATGGACCAGATCGTCCGCTCCAAGCCCGCCGCGGCGAAGGGCGTCTATGTGAAGACCGTCGCCGTGTCCAGCACCATGGGCCCCGGCGTCCGCATCGACACCAACCCCTACCGGTAACCCACGATGAAGCGATCCGACAAGGAACAGCTCGTCGCCGAGCTGAAGTCCAAGCTCGATGGCGCCGAAGGGGTCCTGTATACCGACTTCACCGGGCTCAACGTGAAGCGGATGACCGAACTCCGCCGCCGCTTCCGCAAGGCCGGCGTCGAGTACGTCGTCATCAAGAACACCCTCGCGCTGCGGGCGGTGAACGAGGCCGGACTCACGGGCCAGGCGCTCAAGGGTCCGACCGGCGTGGTGGTCGCGAAGTCCAATGCGATCACCGCTGCGAAGGTCCTCACCGACTTCGCCAAGGAGAACGACGCCCGCCCCGCGGTGAAGGGTGGCCTCTATGCTGGTGAGGTCATCGACGCCGCGATGGTCAAGAAGCTCGCGTCGCTCCCCACGCGCGAGGAGGCGCTCTCGATCCTCGTCGGCACGTTCAACAGCGTGCTCTCGATGTTCGCGCTCTCGCTCGAAGCCCGAAAGACGCAGCTCGAAGGTCAGAACTGATCCCCCAGGCGTACGCCTGACCACACGCCCCAGGGAGTCCCTGGGGGAACACACTTGGAGAACGGAACAATGGCTAACACGACCCTTTCGAAGGACGACATCCTCGAGGCGATCGGCAACATGTCGGTCATCGAGCTCGCCGACCTGATCGAATCGTTCAAGACGAAGTTCAACGTGACCATCTCGGCCGTCGCCGCGGGTGGCCCGGCCGGTGGCGCTCCCGCCGCCGCCGCCGAGGAGAAGACCGAGTTCGACGTCGTGCTCAAGGAAGCGGGCGCGAAGAAGATCCAGGTCATCAAGGTGGTTCGCGAGCTCACCGGCCTTGGCCTGAAGGAAGCCAAGGACATGGTCGACGGCGCCCCGCAGACGCTGAAGGCCGGCGTCTCGAAGGACGAGGCCGCGGCCGTCAAGGCCAAGCTCGAGGCCGAAGGCGCCGTCGTCGAGATCAAGTAAGGGCGAAGGGTCGGTCGGCGCGCCGGGGCCCCCGACGCGCCGCCCGAAGCCTTCCACCCTCACTTGGTCCCCGATGCGCCTGATGCTCCACCAGCAGTCCCACTGAAGCTCCTCGCGCCTCGCGCCCGACGGCCCGTCCGTCGGGCAGCGAGGCGGTTTTCGCCTGTTCACCGGTTCAACCCCGGGTGGCCATGATCACGCAGATCTCCTTCGGAAAGCTCGAGCACGGCATGCAGATGCCGCACCTGCTCGACATCCAGACTCGCGCCTTCGAGTCGCTCCTCCAGCTCGACGCCGCGGCCAACAACCGCGAGGACGTCGGGCTCGAGCGCGTCTTCAAGGACCTGTTCCCGATCACCGACGTCCACGAGAACTTCTCGCTGGACTTCAAGCGCTACACCCTCGGCGAGCCGAAGTACTCGGTCGAGGAGTGCATCGAGCGCGACATGACGTACTCGGCGCCCCTCAAGGCGACCCTCGTCCTCACCGTGTTCGAGGAGAACCCGGCCGACGAGAAGAAGAAGCGCGTCAAGAACCAGATCGAGAAGGAGGTCTATCTCGGCGAACTGCCGCTGCTGACCCCCCTCGGCACCTTCGTCATCAATGGCGCCGAACGCGTCATCGTCAGCCAGCTGCACCGCTCGCCGGGTGTGGTCTTCGAGGAGTCGACGCACCCCAACGGGCAGCGCCTGATCTCGTCGCGCATCATCCCGTTCCGCGGCTCCTGGGTCGAGTTCACGGTCGACATCCATGATGTCGTCTTCGTCCACATCGACAAGAAGAAGAAGTTCCCGGCCACGGCGCTCCTCCGCGCCTTCGGCTACGGGCAGAACGCCGACATCTACCGGCTCTTCTTCGGCATCCGCGAACTCGACCTCACCAAGCGCAAGGAAGGCCGTGACCGCGAGGTCATCGGTGCCATCATCGCCGAGGCCGTCGAGCTCCCGGGCGAGGCGACCGCCGAGGACGCCCCCAAGGCCAAGACGAAGAAGGCCCGCGCCGAGCGTGAGCGCGCCGAGGCCAACCTCCTCGTCAAGGAAGGCGACGAGCTGACGGAAGAGGTGTACAACCGCCTTCGCCGCCAGAAGATCGACAAGATCAAGGTCTTCGCCTCGTACCAGTCGGTCGACCTCCGCGACGAACTCGACGCGTTCGAGCGCGAGGAGCGCGCCCATCCGCGCGTGCTCGCGATGGACGTGATCAACGCCGAGGACGGCGAGATCCTGGCCGAGACCGGCCAGGCCCTCAACGTCACGCTCGTCAAGCGCCTCCGGAAGGCGAACGTGAGCAAGGTCTCGTGCTTCGTGGCCTCGGGCCGCGCCGAGAGCATGCTCATCAAGAACACGCTCGCCAAGGACCCGACCAAGTCCGAGGACGAGGCCCTCAAGCAGATCTACTCGCTCCTCCGCCCGGGCGACGCCCCGAACAAGGAGACGGCGAAGCAGGCGCTCGAGCGGCTCTTCTTCTCGCCCAAGCGGTACGACCTCGGCCGCGTGGGGCGCTACAAGATCAACCAGCGCCTCCACCTCCCGACGCCGGCGAGCACCACGGTGCTCGAGACGAACGACTTCGTCGCGATCATCCGCTACCTCGTGGAGCTCCATGAGGGTCGCGGGCACGTGGACGACATCGACCATCTCGGCAACCGCCGCATCCGCTCGGTCGGCGAGCTCATCGCCAACCAGTTCTCCGTCGGCCTCTCGCGCATGGCGCGCCTGGTCAAGGAGCGCATGAGCATCAACCAGGACAGCGAGAAGATCTCGCTCGACGACCTCGTGAACGCGCGCACCGTCTCGGCGGTGATCCAGGCGTTCTTCGGCTCGTCGCAGCTCTCGCAGTTCATGGACCAGACCAACCCCCTCGCCGAGCTGACGCACAAGCGTCGTCTCTCGGCGCTCGGACCGGGCGGCCTCACGCGCGAGCGCGCGGGCTTCGAGGTCCGCGACGTGCACTACTCGCAGTACGGGCGCATGTGCCCCATCGAGACGCCGGAAGGCCCGAACATCGGCCTGATCACGTCGCTCGCGACGTTCGCGCGCGTCAACGACCTCGGCTTCATCGAGACGCCGTACCGCGTGGTGAAGAACGGCAAGGCGACGAACGAGATCGCCTGGCTCGACGCGAATCGTGAGGAGGAGGCGGTGATCGCGCAGGCGAACGCGCGCCTCAACGAGGACGGCTCGTTCATCGACGACCTCATCCTCTGCCGACAGCAGGCGGACGTGCCGCTGCTCAACCCGTCGCGCGTCGACTACATGGACGTCGCGCCGGAGCAGCTCGTCTCGATCGCCGCGGCGCTCATCCCGTTCCTCGAGCATGACGACGCGAACCGCGCGCTCATGGGCTCCAACATGCAGCGCCAGGCGGTGCCGCTCCTCAACCCGCAGACGCCGTTCGTCGGCACGGGGCTCGAGGAGAAGGTGGCGGTGGACTCGGGCGCGGTGATCATCTCCAAGCGCGCGGGCGTGGTGACGCGCGTGACGGCGGACGAGATCATCGTCGACGCCGGCGCCGGCAACAAGGCGAACCGCGATGCCGCGGCCCCGCTGCAGCGCCTCACGCAGCAGGACCGCTACAAGCTCAAGAAGTACCGCCGCACCAACCAGGACACCGCGCTCAACCAGCGTCCGCTCGTCGTGCAGGGCCAGAAGGTGAAGGCCGGCGACGTGCTGGCCGATGGCGCCGGCACGCAGTTCGGCCAGCTCGCGCTCGGCTCGAACGTGACGGTGGCGTTCATGCCCTGGTACGGCCACAACTTCGAGGACGCGATCGTGCTCTCGGAGCGCCTGGTGAAGGACGACGTCTATTCGTCGATCCACATCCAGGAGCACGAGCTCCACGTCCGCGACACCAAGCGGGGCCAGGAGGAGATCACGCGCGAGATCCCGAACGTCTCGGAGGAGTCCCTCGTGGACCTCGACGAGCGCGGCATCGTGCGCATCGGCGCGCATGTGCGCCCGGGTGACATCCTCGTCGGCAAGATCACGCCGAAGGGCGAGACGGAGCTGTCGCCGGAAGAGAAGCTGCTCACGGCGATCTTCGGCGAGAAGGCGAAGGACGTGAAGGATTCGTCGCTCAAGGTGTCGCCGGGCGTCGAGGGCGTGGTGATCGACGTGAAGATCTTCTCGCGCGTCGAGGACCAGGTCGTCGAGAAGGACCGCGGCGAGCGGATCGGCGAGGTGCGCCGCCTCGAGGGTGAGGAGAAGGTGCGCGTGAACGACGTGCGCGACGACGAGATCAAGGCCCTGCTCGTGGGCCAGAAGGTCTCGCTGGCGCTGCAGAACGGCACGGTGGAGGAGGCGATCCCGGCGGGCACGGTGCTCACCGAGGCGATGCTCCGCGACCTGCGCCTGATCACGCTCGACCTCAAGACGTTCCGGGTCGAGGACAAGAAGGTGAACGCGGCGGTGCGCGAGATCATCGACGCGGCCGACGCGGTGAAGGCCCGCATCGAGGAGAAGGCCGAGGAGCGGATCGACCGCATCCTCCAGCCGGATGAGCTGCCCCCGGGCGTCATCCAGCTGGTGAAGGTCTACCTGGCCGAGAAGCGCAAGATCTCGGTCGGCGACAAGATGGCCGGCCGTCACGGCAACAAGGGTATCGTCGCCCGCATCGTGCCCGAGGAGGACATGCCGTTCCTCCCCGACGGCCGTCCGGTCGACATCGTGCTCAACCCGCTCGGCGTGCCGTCGCGCATGAACGTGGGCCAGATCCTCGAGACCCACCTCGGGTGGGCGGCGAAGATCCTCGGGTTCTACGCGAAGACGCCGGTGTTCCAGGGCGCGAACGAGCGCGAGATCGGGCTCTGCCTGCGCCTCTCGGGCCTCGAGTGGGTGAAGGGGTCGCTGCGGCTCTCCGCGGATGCCCCGACGCCGAGCGCGGACGAGCTCCGGGTGATCCTCGACGACCAGCGTCCGGCGGTGGAGGACGCGGAGAAGGTCGAGCTGCTGCATGACGCGACGATCAATGCCTTGAACGCGCGCGGGACGAGCGCGGAGTCGAAGGCGGTGTACCAGCGGATCTACGACTATCTCGTGGCGTCGGCGAAGGAGCTGGCGGCGCGCGAGGCGGAGGCGACCACGCATGCGGTCGCGTTCCACGAGGCGTCGATCGCGGCCGAGGACACGCCGGCGAACCAGAAGGCGGAGTTCAAGAAGGCGATGAAGGACCTCGAGAAGCGCACGGCGCTCGACGCCGCGGGGCTGCTCGAGGCGATGGGATTGCCGGCGTTGTCGGCGATGCTCGGCAAGAAGAGCGAGGCCGACGTCGATGCGGCGGCGGTGGAACTCATCAAGGCGGGCGGGCTGCTGCCGGGCGGGAAGATCCGCCTGCGCGACGGTCGCACCGGCGAAGGGTTCTCGAACCCGGTGACGGTGGGCCAGGTCTACATGCTGAAGCTCAGCCACCTGGTCGACGACAAGATCCACGCCCGGAGCATCGGACCGTACTCCCTCGTCACCCAGCAGCCGCTGGCGGGCAAGGCGCAGTTCGGCGGCCAGCGCTTCGGCGAGATGGAAGTGTGGGCGCTCGAGGCGTACGGCGCCGCGCACACCCTGCAGGAGATCCTGACGGTGAAGTCGGACGACGTGAACGGTCGCTCGCGCGTGTACGAGGCGATCGTGAAGGGGCAGAACCTGCCGGAGCCCGGCACCCCCGAGTCGTTCAACGTGCTCGTGAAGGAACTGCAGGCGCTCGGCATCCACGTGACGATGGATTCGCACGCTGAAGGAGGCCACCAGGGGATGGGTGGCAGCTTCGGCCCAGGCAGCGAGGACTGACCGCATGATCGATTTCCGTTCTGCGCGCGAGAAGAGCGCGTCGGCGTTCGACTACATCCAGGTCCGCATCGCCTCTCCCGAGGAGATCCGCGGCCCCCGTGACCCCAAGGAACGCGAGCGGCTGGAGATGGCCGGCCTGCGCTCCTGGTGGTCGTGGGGTGAGGTGACCAAGCCGGAGACCATCAACTACCGGTCGTTCAAGCCGGAGAAGGATGGCCTCTTCTGCGAGCGCATCTTCGGTCCGGTCAAGGACTGGGAGTGCCATTGCGGCAAGTACAAGCGGATCCGCTATCGCGGCGTGATCTGCGACCGTTGCGGCGTCGAAGTGACCCTGTCCAAGGTCCGTCGTGACCGGATGGGGCACATCGAGCTCGCCGTGCCCGTCGCGCACATCTGGTTCTTCAAGACCCTGCCGTCCCCGATGGGCAACCTCCTCGACCTCACGCTCCGTGATCTCGAGAAGGTCGTGTACTACTCGAACTACGTCGTCATCGACGCCGGCGAGCAGGAGGTCAAGCAGAACGACCTCCTCGACGAGGACCAGTACCTGCAGCTCCGCATGAAGGCGAAGGAGGAGGGCGACACCGCCTTCTACGCCGAGATCGGCGCCCCGGCGGTGCGCGAGCTGCTCAAGCGGCTCGACGTCGACAAGGTGGCCGAGGAGCTCCGCACGCAGGTGCTCGTGGAGACCTCGCAGCACAAGAAGAAGGCGCAGCTCAAGCGCCTCAAGATCGTGGACGCGTTCCGCAACTCGGGCGACCACAGCGGCATGCGCAACAAGCCGGAGTGGATGATCCTGGACGTGATCCCGGTCATCCCGCCGGATCTCCGTCCGCTCGTGCCGCTCGACGGCGGTCGCTTCGCGACCTCCGACCTGAACGACCTGTACCGCCGCGTCATCAACCGCAACAACCGCCTCACCAAGCTCATCTCGCACCGCGCGCCGGAAGTGATCCTGCGCAACGAGAAGCGCATGCTGCAGGAGGCGGTCGATGCGCTGTTCGACAACGGGCGTCGCTCCAAGGCGATCCGCGGCCGCGGCAAGCGTCCGCTCAAGTCGCTGTCCGACATGCTCAAGGGCAAGCAGGGCCGGTTCCGTCAGAACCTGCTCGGCAAGCGCGTGGACTACTCCGGCCGTTCGGTCATCGTGGTGGGCCCGGAGCTCAAGCTGCACCAGTGCGGCCTGCCGAAGGCGATGGCGCTGGAGCTCTTCAAGCCGTTCATCATCCACAAGCTCGTGGAGAAGGGCATCGCCGAGACGGTGAAGCGCGCCAAGAAGATCGTGGAGCGCGAGTCGTCCGAGGTGTTCGAGATCCTCGAGGAGATCATCCGCGACCATCCGGTGCTGCTCAACCGCGCGCCGACGCTCCACCGCCTGGGCATCCAGGCGTTCGAGCCGGTGCTGGTCGAGGGCAAGGCGATCCGCATCCATCCGCTCGTCTGCGCGGCGTTCAACGCCGACTTCGACGGCGACCAGATGGCCGTCCACGTGCCGCTCTCGTTCGAGGCGCAGCTCGAGGCGCGCGTGCTGATGCTGTCGTCGAACAACATCCTCAAGCCGTCCGACGGCCGCCCGGTGGCGGAGCCGTCGCAGGACATCGTGCTCGGCTGCTACTTCGCGACGAAGGCGCCCCACGGGTTCGACGCCCTGCTCAAGGACGCGAAGGCCCAGGAGAAGCTCCGCACGTTCAGCTCGGCGGCGGAGATCGAGATGGCGCTGGCCCTCGGCCAGCTCACGGTGCACTCGGCGGTGAAGTACTTCGGGCGGACGCCCGAGGGGACGCGCGCCTGGGTGACCACGACGGCCGGCCGCGTGCTGTTCGACGGGGTGGTGCCGCCGGAGCTGCCGTTCCAGAACCGAGAAATGAAGAAGAAGGCGCTGGGCGAGCTCGTGTTCGAGTCCTACCGCAAGGCGGGGCTCGCGGGCACCGTCGCGTTCCTCGACCGGCTCAAGGAGTTCGGGTTCCGCAACGCCACGCGCGGTGGCGTCTCGATCGGTATCGAGGACCTCGAGATCCCGGCCGAGAAGGAGACGCTGCTCGACGAGGCGGCGACGCGCGTGAACCGCTTCCAGCGCGCGTACCAGACCGGCAACATCACGAACGGCGAGCGCTACAACAAGGTCATCGACACGTGGACGCACGCGAACAACGACATCGCGGACGCGATGGTGAAGCGCATGCGCGAGTCGCAGAACGGCTTCAACACCGTGTTCATGATGTTCGATTCGGGCTCGCGCGGTTCGCGTGACCAGATCCGCCAGCTGGCCGGCATGCGCGGCCTGATGGCGAAGCCGCAGAAGAAGCTCACCGGCGGCATCGGCGAGATCATCGAGAACCCGATCAAGTCGAACTTCCGTGAAGGCCTCTCGGTGCTCGAGTACTTCTCGTCGACGCACGGCGCCCGCAAGGGTCTCGCCGACACGGCGCTGAAGACGGCGGACGCCGGTTACCTCACGCGCCGCCTCTGCGACGTCGCGCAGGACGTGACGATCACCGAGGAGGATTGCGGCACGGTGATGGGCCTCGACATCGGGGCGCTGAAGGAGGGCGAGGACATCATCGAGCCGTTGGCCGAGCGCATCGTCGGCATCGTGGCGGGCGAGGATGTCGTCGACCCGCAGCTGCTCGACGAGGCCGGCCGCCCGATGCTCCTGGTCGAGGCGGGCCAGATGATCACCGAGGAGACGGCGACGGCGATCGAGGAGGCGGGCATCGAGACGGTGAAGATCCGGTCGGTGCTCACCTGCGAGGCGAAGCGCGGCCTCTGCCGCATGTGCTACGGCCGCAACCTGGCCACCATGCAGATGGTCGATCTCGGCGAGGCGGTGGGCATCATTGCCGCGCAGTCGATCGGCGAGCCGGGCACGCAGCTCACGCTGCGCACCTTCCACATCGGCGGCACGGCGGCCCGCATCGCGGAGCAGACGGCGCGCAAGTCGAAGGTGGCGGGCGTCGTCGAGTTCGGCGACCGCCTGGTGAAGGTCACGAACCCCGAGGGCCAGGAGGTCGTGACGTCGTACGAGGGCGAGCTCTACGTGCGCGCCTCGGCCGACAAGAACGCGCCGGTGGTGGCGCGTCTCGCCGTGCCGCTCGGCGCGATCCTCGAGGTGACCGACGGCGCGACGGTGAAGAAGGACGACAAGATCTTCACGTGGGACCCGTACACGAACCCGATCATCGCGGACGTCACGGGCACCCTGAAGTTCGTCGACCTCGTCGAGGACGAGACGGTGTCCGAGGAGCTCGACGAACTCACCGGCCTCCGCCAGCGCGTCGTCATCGAGGACCGCGAGAAGAAGCTCCACCCGCACATCGAGATCTGGCAGTCGAAGGGCGGGAAGGAGAAGAAGATCCGCGACTTCGTGATCCCGGTGGGCGCGCAGCTCATCATCGAGGACGGTGCCGAGGTGGCGGCCGGCCAGACGATCGCGAAGATCTCGCGCGAGGCGTACAAGACCCGCGACATCACGGGCGGCCTGCCGCGCGTGGCGGAGCTGTTCGAGGCGCGCAAGCCGAAGGATCCGGCGACGATCTCCGAGATCGACGGCGTCGTGCGGTTCGGCGATATCAAGCGCGGCAAGCGTGAGATCTTCGTTCAGCCGGTGGACGTCGCCGGCGCGCTCGACGAGTCGCAGCAGCCGCAGCTGTACGAGGTGCAGTCGGGCAAGCATCTCCGCGTGCACGAGGGCGACCGCGTGCGGGCCGGCGACCGCCTGTCCGAGGGTCCGGTGAATCCGCACGACATCCTGCGGATCAAGGGCCCGCGCGCGGTGCAGGAGTACCTCCTCAATGAAGTGCAGGAGGTCTATCGCCTGCAGGGCGTGAAGATCAACGACAAGCACATCGGCGTGATCGTGCGCCAGATGCTCCAGAAGGTGCGGGTCGTCGAGTCGGGCGACACCGAGTTCCTCGAGGGGGAGAACGTCGACAAGGCGGTCTTCCGCGACGCGAACGACAAGGCCAAGAAGAAGAAGACCAAGGCCTCGCAGTCCGAGCCGCTGCTCCTCGGCATCACCAAGGCGTCGCTCACGACGCAGTCGTTCATCTCGGCCGCCTCGTTCCAGGAGACGACCCGCGTGCTCACCGATGCCGCGATCCGTGGCGCCAAGGACAACCTCCTCGGCCTCAAGGAGAACATCATCATCGGTCACCTGATCCCGGCCGGCACCGGCATGTACCGGTACCACGACGTGGACATGGACATCGAGCCGCCGCCGGCGCCCGCGCCGGAGTTCGGCGGGTTCGGCGAGTTGCCGGCCAGCTTCCTCACCCCGCCGTCCGAGGCTGATGCCTCGCTGCTGGCGGGTCCGGCGGACGAGGACTGAGCGAAGGATGAAGGTTGAAGGGTGAAGGGGGCGCTCCGGGTGACCGGGGCGCCCCCTTCCTTCGTCCGTGCTGAATCGAGAGCCTCGCACGGTCCGAACGGCGTCTGTGACCAATGTCACGACACCGCATAGTTGCTCGTCGTTACATTGGGACCACACCGCATCAGGCGGTGAAGCCAGGCCGGAACCCCACAGTCATCTTTCCGGAGTCACCATGCGTTCGTTGTTCATCCTTGGCGCCGCGCTCACGCTCGGCGTTGCCTCTCCCGTGCTGGCACAGGAAGAAGGAGCGGTCGACCTCGGCCTGTTCCTTCGCGCGACCGTGCCGGATGATGGTCTCACCGACAAGATGCCCCTCGGCGGCGGCGGTCGGCTCGGACTCTATCTGAAGCGCAATCTCGCGCTCGAGTTCGATCTCTCGCGTTCCGAGACCGAGAAGGCCACCTATACGCTGATGATGCCCTTCGCGGCGCGTCTCGCGTATCACCACCCGTTCACCGAGAAGTGGACGGGGATCGTCGGGGCCGGGTGGGTCCGCGAGTACATCAATCCGGTCGGTCCGGGTGGCAAGTGGCCGGATGACGGCGTGACCGCCCTCGTTGGCGTCGAACGTCGCCTCTCGGGTCGCTCGTCGCTCCGCGTCGACGGCATCGTGGAGCAGTTCGTCAGCCCCATCGGCGAGACGCTCGCGAATGACATCGAGCACACGCACCTGGCGCTGCAGTTCGGGATCGTCTGGCGCTTCCGTGACAGCGATGCGGCGCCGGCCCCGGCCGCGCCTGCCCCGGCCCCCGCGCCGGCGCCCGCCCCGCCGGCCGACAGCGACCGCGACGGCGTCATCGACGCCAACGATGCCTGCGCCAACACCCCCGCCGGCACGCGCGTCGACGCGAGCGGCTGCGCGGTGCCGGTCGACTCCGATCGCGATGGCGTGATGGACAACAACGACCGCTGCGCCAACACGCCGGCCGGCGCGCGGATCGATGCGAGCGGCTGCCCGGTCCCGGTCGATTCCGATGGCGATGGCGTGATGGACAACGCCGATCGTTGCGCGAGCACGCCGGCCGGTACGCGCGTGGATGCGAACGGGTGCGCGGTCCCGGTCGATACCGACGGCGACGGCGTCATGGACAACGTGGATGCCTGTGCCAATACGGCGCGCGGCACGGCGGTCGATGCGCGCGGCTGCGCGCGCGTCTTCGAGGAAGGGAAGGCGAACATCGTGCTCGAGGGCGTGACCTTCGCCACCGGCAGCGCGATCCTCACCGAGGCCGCGAAGGTGGTGCTCGACAAGATGGCCGAGACCCTCAATGGCGCGCCGGATGTGAACGTCGAGGTGCAGGGCCACACCGACAACACCGGCTCGGTGGCGAACAACACGCGGATCTCCGGCGCCCGTGCCGAGTCGGTCCGCGCCTACCTGGTCTCGAAGGGTGTGGCGGCCGCCCGCCTCACGGCGAAGGGCTACGGTCCGACGGTGCCGGTCGCGGACAACGCGACGCCGGCCGGTCGGTCGCAGAATCGCCGCGTGGAGCTCAAGAAGACCAACTGATCGCGCAGGTCCTGCCGTGACGAAGGGGCGCCCCGCCTGGGGCGCCCCTTCGTGTTCCTGGGCCGGCGCCCGTCAGGAGCGCGGTGGCCGGGACTCGAGGCGACGCAGGCGTTCGCGCGCCTCGGTGAGGACGGTCGGCTCGACGGCGTTCGCGCGCGCGGGATAGCGGGCGACGATCCGGCGGAGCGCGCTGACGGCTTCGTCGGTGCGGCCGAGGCGCTCGAGCAGCCGGGCCCGTTCCGCGTCCGCGAACTGCCACTCGAACTGGCCCTCGGCGCCGAACTCGAAGGCCGCGGTGACCGCCTCCCACGCCTTGAGCGCGAGCGCATCCTCGCCGGCGGCTTCCAATGCGCGTGCCCGGAGCACCCGGCCCTGGGCGTTCGTCGAGTCGCGACGGAACCCCGACTCGATCATCTCGCGCGCGAGCCCCGCGTTGCCAGCGGCGAGTTCGATCGCGCCATTCACGAACGCAAGGGAGCCCTGCTCGGCATCATGATCCGGACGCGCGAGCTCGCGCATGCGGTCGCGCAGCCGCCGCGCGGTGGCGAGATCGCCCACCCTCACCTGCGCGAGCGCGATGAAGGCGATCATGCGCGCCTCGAGCGGCTCGCGCGCGGCGATCGCGGTGGCGCGGGCGAGCGCCGGACCGGCGAGCGCCCGCTGCCCGAGCATCGCGTCTGTCTCCGCCACGAGCGCCTCATTCCGCAGAGCGGTCGTCCATTGGAGCTTCCTCGTCCCGATGTCGGCCGCCTCGGCGAGCCGCTCGGCCACCGCACTCCACTCGCCCTGATGGGCGTCGAGGTACGCGAGGGAGCGCAGGGCGCGCGCGCGATCAAGGTCGGAACGCGTGCGCATGCGTTCATACGTGGCGCGTGCCGAGTCCGGTAGCCCGGCCCCGACGAGGATCATCCCGTACTGATGGTTGTAGAACGTGTCGAACTCGAGCGTCGAGTCGGTGCGGAACGCGCGCTCGTAGTAGGTGCGCGCCGAGTCGAACTCCGCCGCGCCGCCGCGTCGGGCCGCGGAGAGCCAGGCCGTGCCCCAGTTGAGCACCGAGCCGGCGCTCAGCGGCGAGAGGCGGTCGGCGGTGGCATAGGCGCTGCGCGCCTCGACGTGCTGGCCGGCCGAGAACAGGCTGAAGGCGAGTCGCGTCCACGCCACGAAATCGCGCGGGCGGAGCCCGAGGTAGGTGCGGCTCGCGCGCACCATCGACTCACGGTCCCCGCGAGACCAGGAGACGGAGATCTGGATCCGCAGCGCCTCGGTGAGCGGCAGGCTGTCCGCGAGGGCCATCGCGAGATCGCCGTGCCGACGCGAGTTGGGGACGTCGTTGTTGAACGCGAAGTGCTCCGCGAGCTTGGCGTGCGCCACCGCGAAGTCCGGGTCCAGCTCGACGGCGCGGAGCAGGTAGCCGCGGTAGACGGCCAGCTGGTTCCGTCGCTCGGCCTCGATGGCGAGGGCGTACTCTTGGAGTGCGGCGAGCGAGCGCGTCGAGACGTCAGGCAGCCCGGGTGAGGCGCTCACCGTCGCGCGCGCCTCGCCGAGGTCACGCCGCAGCGTCCGCGCGGCGCGGTCGATCGCCTCGAGGAGCATCGTGTCCGATGGCACGACGAACGTATGGGCGGCGACGACGCGACCGCTCCCCGACTCGAGGATCCTGGTGATCAGCTGTCGCGACGGACCGAGGGCGACGAGCTCGCCGGCGATGACGAAGCGCACGTTCTCGCGCTCGGCGACCTCACGCGCGAGGTCGAGCGGGAGGAACTCGGTGCTGTCGGCGCGCTTCATGCGGCGCATGGCGGCCGCGACGCGGCTGCGCGGGAGCGGCACGACGAAGGCCGACTGCTGCATCGCGGCGGCGACCGCTGCCCCGAGCGTGTGCGAGAGCAGGGTGTCCGGCGTGCGGTTCTCGAACTGCGAGATGAGCACGAACTCGTCGTAGGCGAGGCGAGCCGGCGCGCGACGCGACCAAGCGAACCCGGCGAGCGCGACCAGCGCGATCGCCGCGGCCAGCGTCAGGAGCGCGAGTGATCGACGGCGCGGCGACTGGGCGGGTCGCGGCGCGGGAGCGTCGGCGTTGGCCGGCGACTCCGCGGGCACGGGAGTGACCGAAGCGGTCGTCGGATCGCTCGAGGGCGCTACCCAGAACGGCAGTGGCGCTGCGCCGTCCGTCGGTGCGCGCCGGATCTCCTCGGCGCGTCGCACCACCTGCTCGTCCGGTGCAGCATCAAGCTCACCCTTGAGCATCGTCGCATGCTGTTCCGCGATTCGAATGGCGCCGGCCCGGTCCCCCTGCGCGGCGAGCGCGTCCATCAGCCGCAGGGTGAAGGCGGCACTCAGGGGGTCGAGAGCGAGCGCCCGACGCCAAGCGGTCGCGCGCGCCGCGGGCTCGTCGGCGGCCTCGGCGACCCGGACGGCCGCCGATCGCGCCTGCACCGCGCGACGATCGCGTTCCGCATCGGACCACTGCGAGAACTCGGCGCTCTCGGCGAGATGGAAGCCGTCGAGGAAGGGGCCGCCGTAGGCAGCCAGCGCGTCCGCCCATCGCTTCTCGGCGACGGCGGCGTCGAAGGCGATGACGTCGGCCTCGCACTGCGCGGGGTCGAGCCGGAGGCTCCCCGTCCCTTCGACGAGGTCGGCGCCGAGCTCGGTGCGCATGGCGTAGAGCAGCTGCGAGAGGTTCCGGCGCGAGCGGTCCGCGTCGCCCTCGGGCCAGAGCAGCGTGATGAGCTTGTCGCGCGTGAGTCCGGCGGGTCCCGCCGCGGCGAGCGCGGCAAGGATCGCGATGCGCCTCGGCCCCTGAGGGACCACGCCGCGGTCGGATTCGAGGTGCGGCGTGCCGAGCAACCGGACTCTGAACATGTGAACCGTTCGTGGGAGTGCGCGGAACATGGCGCTCACGCGAGTCCAATGGCCGTTAAGCCGTTGCCCCGCAATGCCATAGGAACATGATACCAGAATGATGTGGCCCTGAGAAGGGCGGAGTAGGTTCGCGGCCGCTACACCGTCGACCTCGGTCAGACCGCCGGACCGAGCCCCTACCCAGAGGTCCGTTGCTCCTCGATTCGGCCCGCGCTATGCTCCGGCGTTCGGCTCTCGCCCTCGTGGCGGGGGCCCTGTGCACGTCGATCCCGGTGGCGGCCCAGTCCCCTGACTGGTCGGGGGTCCTCACGATCTCCCCGACGCCGAGCCCGTACCTGACGGACTGGGAGCGGGTGCCGTCGACCGCCCTGCTGTCCCTGACCTATACGGGGACGGCGGCGACCGACTTCCGGGTCCGGGTAACGCTCACGAGCACGACGCGCGGCCTGGTCGGGACGACCGAGAGCCCGACAGTCACGGTCGCCGGTGGGCCGACGGCCTACCTATATAGTGTGCGCGACGCCGTCTTCGAGTGGACGACGGTCTCCCGCAACGCGGCGATCACCGACGGCGCGCTGAAGACGGGCCAGATCCCCGAAGGCGACTACCGCGCCTGCGCGCGGGTGCTGATCGGGACGGCGGGCACCCAGGCGACAGAGGCGTGCGCCGAGTTCTCGATCCTCCAGCCGGATCCGCCACAGCTGCTCTCCCCGCAGGACAACGACCTCGTCGTCTCGACGCAGCCGTTCTTCCAGTGGACGCCGGTGCTGGCGCCGCCCTCGGTGGGGCTCAACTACGAAGTGACCGTCGTCGAACTGCTCGACGAGAAGCAGCAGCCGCGCGCGGCGCTCGAGTCGAACATCCCGGTGCTGCGATCGGTCACCGCGACCCCGTTCCTGATCTATCCACTGGACGCGCTCCCGCTCGAGCGCACCAAGCGCTATGCGTGGCGCGTGCGGGCCGTGGACGACGCGGGGAAGCAGCTCTTCCGCGACGGGGTCGCGAGCGAGATCTGGTCGTTCGCGATGTCGGACGACCTGCTCCAGCCGGTGGGGAGGGTATCGGATCTGCCCGATGTGCTGGTGCTCATGCCCGGGGTCGCGCAGCTCACCGGCCTCAAGGACGCGCGGATCACGCGCACCGAGACCGACGTCACCATCGACGGTCCGGTGACGCTGCAGTTCCTCGGCGCGGTCGGCGCGAAGGAGCAGGAGGTGCAGGTGAAGGGGCTGCGCGCGGGCTTCCGGGGCGGCGAGCTCTCCGTGCTCTCGGGCACGATCGAGGCCGCCGTGCCGGAGGCATACATCCCGGCGAATCTGCGCGGTCTCGTGACGTTCGCGCCGTTGACGTACACGCCGGCGACCGGCTTCCGCGCGACCGCGATGCTCAAGCTCCCCGGCGCGGCAGCGGTCCCGCTCACGGGCGTGGTGCAGCTCACCACGACGGGGCTCTTCGGTCGGCTCGAAGGTACACGGTCGGTCAGCGCTCCCATCCGCACGATCGGCCGCGCGCCGGTGCAGTACGCGGCGACCGGCGCACGGCTCACGCTGCCCGACGGACGCCTCGAGTTCAGCGGCCAGGTGCTCCTCTTCGAACAGGAGGTCGGCTGCCCCGCCACGGGCGCTGTCGAGGGAGGGATCGTGCGGATGCCGGTCTTCTGCGATCCCTCGAAGGGTTTCCGTCCGGACACGTCGCAGGCGCGGTCGCTCCTCACGTTCGGCACCGTCGCCGGGTCGCTCGCGGCGGACTTCCTGACCGACACGCTCGGCAGCGAGCTCCGGGCACCGGCGACCTTCAGCGTGTTCGGCGATGCCGACCAGTCGTGCGTGCTCCAGTTCACGATGGTGTTCGTCCGCGATGCGATCAAGCGCGAGGACGAGCAGCCGTCGTGCGAGGCCGGCGTGGCGCGCGCCGACTTCGGCTGGGTGACGATGGGCATGTCGAACCTGCGCATCGAGCGGCTCGAGTACGCGCCGGGAGCGTCGCTGGTCTGGCGCGCGCTCGTCGACCTCGAGCCCGAGGTGCGCGCGGCGCGTGACCTCAACCTGCCGACCATCAAGGACGTGCGGCTCGACGAGAACGGCGTGCAGGTGCCGTCGACGAGTTCCGACCAGCCCGGGACCTCCACCTCCGGCTACGCCGAGCTGCAGGGCTTCGGGATCGTCCCGCGCACGATCGGGCTCCGGGGGGGGCTCATCCCCTACGCGCGCTGGCTCCGCGGGGAGGATCCCGGCTTCGAGTGGGGCTCCGGCACGAGCTGGGTGCGCCTCCCGCTCATCGGTCAGGCGAACAGCAGCTGCCTCAACAGCATGCCGCTCGAGGTCGACACGCTCATCATCGCGCGAGGCCGCCTGGAGGCCCCGCTGCAGGAGAAGCGGTTCGACGGCGACGGGTGCAAGCTCTACGCGGCCGAGAACCTGCACGTGATGATCTCGAGCGTGCATGGGGCGGTGCGGCTGGCGCTCGACAGCGCGGCGCACATCACCGAACTGCCGGCGATCACCGGCTCCGCGACGGACCATCGTCCGGACTGCGGGATCATCGTCATCGGCTGCCTCGGTGGCCCGCCGCGCGAGCCGCTCTCGGGCGACATCCGCCTCACGTCGCGTGGCCGGCTCCTCGGCACCGCGGCGGGCTTCAAGGCGAGCTGGGCGACCTTCGATCTCCGGTTCGCGAAGCTCAACCTCGCCGGCGGCACCTTCGTGCTCGGCGTCGACACGACCGGCGCGCAGACGGCACTCTACGACGGCTCGGTGAAGGTCGACTTCGGCAAGATCGACGAGTCGAAGAAGGCCGACACCACCACGAAGAAGGACACCAGCACGGTCGGCTCGGCGACCTCCGCAGCGACGAGCCTCGGGAGCGGACTCGCCTCGGGGGCGAGCGACACGGTGCGCGCGCTGGCGAAGCTCGACTGGATCCGCTCGCGCTTCCTCGGCGGCAAGATCGCGCTCAAGGGCCCGTTCAAGCTCGACGTCGGCTTCGTGAAGTTCATCGTGGCCGAGGCGTCGCTCGACACGCTCGGCCTGCACGTCGAGGGACGCCAGCGGACGATCGTCCGGCACACGACCGCGGAAGCGAAGAGCACCAACACCGCTGCCCGTCCCGACTCGACCTACACGACGAAGGACGACACGGTCGGCGTGACCTTCGCCGGCGTGCGGCTCGATCCGTCGACGGGCGACCTCGCGGCCGGCACCATCACCTTCGACGGGCGGCTCGCACTCGAATCGTCGATCTCGTCGGCGGCGTTCTCGGTGGGCGCGGCGGCGATCGGCGGCGCCGTCACGGGCGGTGGCGAAGGCGCGCTCGCCGCCACCGGGACCGCGGTGAGCAGCACCAACCTCTTCGGCTTCTCGCTCGTCGACGCCACCGGGTCGTTCGATCCCTCTGGCGGACTCGGCGGGAACATCCGGCTCAATCTCCCCTCGACGCCGACGATGGACGCGCAGGGGATGCGGATCAGCGGCACCGCTCCCGCGCAGGCGTCGCTGTTCGGGTCGCGCTACGACGCCGCGTCGGTCGCGTTCGAGAACGGCTTCGCCATGCGCCCGGCCCAAGGGCGCGTGACCGCAGGGCGCGCGCTCTTCAAGGTGAACCAGTATCCGATCGCCTTCCTCGAACCCTCCGGATGGCGCTTCGCGATCGCCGAGCTGGTGCAGACGCTCATCCCCGACACGCTCTTCCTGCCCGACCGTGGCGCCGCGTACGTCGTGCTGCGCGATGCGCAGCGGGCGTTGCTGGTGGAAGTGAACGAGACGCCCGAGGGGCCGCGCATCACCACGCGCGCCGGCACGCCGGTGCGGCTCGTGATCCCGGCGCTCAAGGGGAACCGCGCGTCGGCGCCGGCGGCGACGATCGCGATGGACCTCACGCTGGAGAAGGGGACCTGGCGCCCGCTTGCCGGCGAGATCGTCGCGGCGGCGGCGGGGCTCGCGGCCGACGACTTCGCGAACCCCGACTTCCCGCTGCAGGTGGACTCGGTGATCTTCCGCGCCGTGCGCGACGGGGAGCCCAGCTTCCTCGCGCACGGTCGGCTGGCCGCGTGGGGCGACCAGGCGGAGCCGATGCACCTGGCGATCGGCATCCGCGGCGACGGACAGCTCACCGCCGATGCCAAGCAGGTCTTCCGCGACGACCTGCCGCTCGTCAGCGGGTCGGAGCTCGTCAAGTTCCATCTCGACTCGCTGCGCTTCACCGCGCAGGGCAAGCTCGGCTCCGACTTCCGGTGGCGCCTCGAGCTGCCGGGGCGGCTCGCGTACTTCGATGCCGAACGGCAGCGCGAGAGTGAACTCGCGAAGGCGACCTTCCGGCTCTCGCCTGAAGAGGCGGCGCTCATCGACTTCCGCGCGCTCGACTCGCTGACGACGGTCCGCCTGCCGGGAGTGGACCTGCGGCTCGGTCGCGTGCGCGCCCCGACCTTCCGGTGGGACTTCGCGACCAAGCGCTTCGACTTCGAGCTCCTGTTCGACGTCGGGCTCCAGGTGCCGGCCCTCGACAGTCTCAAGCTCCCCGAGATCCGCGACATCCGGATCACGCCGCAGGGCATGGTGATCCCGTCCTTCGAGATGGGCTCGACGCCGGTGGCGCCGGATGCGACGAACCCCTTCGCGCCGACGGTGACCGAGGTGCGCGTGGGAGGTTTCGCGGTGCGGGCGTTGGCCTTCCGGGTGAGCGAGTTCCGCTGGAACTGGTTCGCGGGTGCGCCGCCCCCGACCTTCGATTTCGGCGTGGACCTCGAGTTCGCGGTGGAGGACCTCCCGTCCGCGGTCGAAGGGCAGGCGGCGCGCATCGCGCTCCGCGCGCTCGACGTCGGCGTGACCAACGGCGCGTTCACCGGGCACTTCGAACCGATCGAGATCCCGGTGCCCATCCGCACGCCGGTCGCGGACATCCGCGGCGCGTTCGGCGACTTCCGCGTCGCGGACGGCGAAGCCCCCGACATCAGCATCGGCGTGATCGCCGACCTGCGGCTCCCCGACCTGATGGCCTGCGCCGACGCGGCCACGCGGTACGTCCCGATGCTGCCGGGGGCCGACACGCTCTTCCTCGCGAGCAACGGCACCATCCGCGGTTCGATGCGCAACGTGCTGCCGCGCTGCCCGATGGACCTCGGACCGTTCGACCTCACGTTCGGCCAGAGCACGGTCACCTTCGGCTACGACGCGGTGCGGAGCCGCGTCGACGTCGCGCTCGACATGGCGGCGACGCTGCGCGTGCCGGGCGACACGCCGGGCGAGACGGTCTCCGCGACGGGTCGCCTGGTGGTGGATGTGGACGAGGGCATCGTCCGCGACGCCTCGATCGCGATCGACCAGCCCTTCTTCTGGGCGCCGGACACGGCGAACCCGTTCCTCAAGCTCATCGTCAGTCAGGCATCGCTCACGGCCGACGAGCTCCGCTTCGGCGCGACCGGGCAGCTCCGCACGAATGAGGGCGCGGGGGTGGACGTCGCGTTCGAGGACGTGGCGTTCGATCTGAACTCCCTCGCGCTCACGAGCGGCCGCATCCGCCTCACGGCGGACGCCGCGGTGGGGATCGAGATCCCCGACGACGGGTCGCTGCTCTTCGGCGTGTACCCGGTCACCACGCCGCGCGGCGGCACGGCCTCGGCGCGCCTGGTGCTGCCGCAGGGCGCGGTGATCGACAGCGCCGGCTTGCACATCAGCGGGACGGGGACGGCCTCGCTCGGCTTCGGCGGGAACGACTATGCAGCCCTCGCTGGCGAGTTCGCGAACGATTTCACCATCTCGACCACGGGCCGGGTGGCCATCGCGCGCGGCCGCATCAACCTCCGGGACACGGGCGGCCAGCTGATCGCCTACGCCGACTCGGTCGGATTCTGGCCCGGCAACGTCTTCGCCGTGCTACCGATCCCGGCGCGCCTCGGACTCCCGAGCCAGGACGTGGCCTGGGTCCAGCTGCGGAATCCGGCGGACACGTCGCTCCTGCTGGTGGAGACCGTGTTCAGCGCGGAGACCGTGCGGCTGCGCACACTCCCGAACCAGCGCATCACCGTCGGATTGCCGGCGCTCGCGAACGGCGGACCGGTCCCCGAGGTGCAGGCCGAGTTCGACCTCGTGCTGAACTCGCGCACGATGCGGCCGGTCTCGGGTGGTCTGCAGCTGGTGGCGGCGGCCGGGCAGTCGCTCGTGCCGATGCAGGGGCTGCCGATCAGCATCACCGAGCTCGGCTTCGGCGCGGACACGGGCGGCTTCCGCCTGCGCGCGGGAGCACGAGCCAAGCTGCCCGGACCGCTGGCCGACGTCGATCTCGAGTTCCGGAACCTCGAGGTGACGGCCACCGGTCTCACCGGCGTGATCGAGCTCGGCGACTACTCGGAGGTCTTCGACCCGACCGCGACGCCGATCGCGCAGGCGAACCTGCTCGGCGACACGCTCTCGGTTGCGTTCACCGGCGCCGAGCTGACCCTGCAGCCGAACGCGAACGTCATCCGGATCTCGGGTGGCATCAAGTCGTCGCTGTTCAAGCTGCCCAGCGGTGCGCCGCGCGTGATCCATCTCGCGGCGACCGTCGATGCGAACGGCTTCCGCGGCACGGCCGACGTGAGTGATGCCGAGACGCCGATCCCGATCGGCGTGGCAGAGCTGCGGCTCGAGAACGGAGCGAACAAGCCGGCGCTCGCGGTGACCGCGACGGCGCAGGAGTTCGCGGTGGTGCTGGGCGGGTCGATCCGCCTGCCGACCGTCGCGCCGGGCTTCTCGCTCGGGGTCGAGGACTTCAAGGTGGGCTCGGCGGGGATCGCGATCCCCTCGGTGTCGGTGACGGCGCCCGCGAACACGAAGGAGTTCGACCTCTTCGGGGCGCGGTTCGCCTTGCGCGACTCGACGGTGGGGACGACGCAGGTGGCGCCGGCGATCGGGATCGCGTTCGATCGCGGGGTCGTCCGCTTCACGCTCTCGGGGCACGTGACGCTCCTGCAGAACACGACCCGGTTCATCGGCCTGCAATTCTCGACCGACGGCCAGTTCGCACTGCAGGGGGCGAACTTCCTCTCGCAGCCCATCGATCTGATCGCGAACACCGCGCGGCTCACGCAGGCGTCGATCGTGAACAACGGGTTGGAGCTGCGCGGCGACGTGCGGCTGCCGAAGCCGTTCACGCAGCAGGCGGCGCAGGAGATCATGGTCCGGATCAACGCCGACGGCACGGTGACCGGCGGCGGACGGATCGTGGTCATCGCCGAGGCGGAGGGGCTCGCGACGGCGCAGACCAAGCTGAGCGTGGGCATCGCCGCCTTCCACCTGCGGCGGCTCGACGTCGAGCTCGACTTCAGCAACATGGCGAACACCGCGGTCGGCATCGTCGCGGACGTCTACATCGAGGAGAAGCAGGAGAACCTGCTGCGCTTCGGCAGCGTGCAGGGGAACACCGTCACACCGGGCCTGCGGATCAGCGCGGTGGGGCAGGTGACGTGGGGCGGGCTCACGATGCCCGGGTCGATCACGATGACGATGGGCCCGGTGGCGCTGGTGTTGCGCGACGTGACCGCGACCTCGACGCCCACCGGCGGATTCGAGGTGGACATCAGCGGCGAGCTGGGGCTCGACCTCTCCGGGAGCGGCGGGTCGCTGACCTTCCAGCACGTCGGATTCACGTCGGAGGGCGAGATCCGCCTCGGCTCGGCGCGGATCGACGGCGGGACGCTGACGATCCAGGACAAGGTCAAGATCGTCGTCGGCAAATTCGCGTTCTCCGAGAGCGACACGAGCATCTATGTCCCGGTGGCGCGGCCGCCGTCCTCGAACGGCGAGATCCAGCGCGACAGCGCGCTCACCGCCGTCTCGATGTTCGTCGACTTCGGCGCCTCGGTGGACATCGCCGACGTCTTCTCGGGCGGCGTGGACCGCGTGCTCGTCTACGTGAAGAGCGCCGACAGCACGAACCACTTCCTGATCGAGAACCTCGCGGTCAAGATCCCGGGCGTCATCGAGTTCAAGGCGTCGATGAGCTATGACGAGTTCCCGGACGGGTTCGACATGGCGCTGTCGACGGAAGGCGTGCTGCTGAGCGCCTACCGGATCGGCCTCGTCGGCGTGATGGGGCAGCGGGCAGGGGTGTTCCGCGCAGGCATCTTCCTGCGGACGAGCCTCACCGTGCCCATCGTCCCCGGGATCGTCACGCTCACCGAGGTGGGCGGCGGGCTCTTCGTGAACCCGTATCCGTCCGATCTCCTGCTCGTGAAGAGCGTGGCCGGGATGAACGGACCGGCGGCGAACCGGATCGGCATGCCACCGGCGAGCAAGTTCGCCGTGATGCTCTACGCCGGCTTCGCGGTTGGCGGGGTCAACGGCGCCTCGGTCGCGGCAGGCAAGGCCCTCGTCACGATCACCGACAAGGCGTTCCAGATCAACGCGACGGCGACGTTCTTCAACCTGACCGACCAGATCACCGGCGACCTCGCGCTGCAGGTCGGCTGGGAGCCGGCCGCGTATGTGCGCGGCATGGTCGCGCTCGACATCAAGATGGACAGCACGGTGAAGGGCACGGCGAGCGTCGAGTTCTTCGCCGGCAGCAACGTCTTCGCCGTGAAGGGCAAGGTGGACCTGATGATCCTCGGCACGATCCAGTCGTACGCCGACGTGATCATCGTGCCGAGCGGCTTCACCGCCAACCTGGGCTTCCGCGTCCAGCGGGCGACGAGCATCGTGTCGGTGGATGTGGGGGCGAACCTCCGCATCTGGTTCCGGCCGTCGACGAACGATCTCGGGGCGTACTTGCGATTGTACGGCAACGTGACCGCGCTCGGCATCACCGGCGCGATCGAACTGGTCGGCGCGCTCGTCATCCAGCCGGAGCTCGCGATCTACGCGCAGGGCACGGCGCGCGTGGTCGGCGTGCCCGAGCTCCGCGTGGATGTCTGGGTGCAGTACACCAACGCCGGCTTCGCGGCGGGGCTCGGACAGAATCAGGAGCTCGCGGCGGTCCTGGCGCGCGCGGAGCAGATCGCGGCGGACCTGACGGCCGAGGCGAATCGGATCCTCGCGGGGATCGACGCGGCGGCGCAGGAACGGGCGCGGACGCCGCTCGGGGTGTCCGAGGCGAGCCTCAGTGCGGCCTACGACAACTTCCAGCGGTGGTCGGCCGGCGAGCGCCTCCTCTTCTGGGGCATCTTCATCGCTGGGGAGGGGACGTATGGTGCCGGCTTCGCGCCGATCACATCGAACGATCCGTACATCCCCTTCTACGACCGGACGCTGCGCGAGAAGTCGGCGGGGTCGGACACGGCGTTGGTGAAGCAGCTCCGCGAGGAGGCCCGCGTGAAGCTGCAGGTCATCGCCGATCGCCGGGCCGAGGTGGAGACACGGATCCGCGCGCTGCGCCTGGATCTGGATGCGGCCGAACAGGCCGCGGCCTTCGTCGCCCCGGTCGATCCGGTGACCGACAGCGCCTCAGGCTCGCCGTCGCTCGTGCCGGGACCGGTCGGCACGGACGGTCGCGCGACGATGATCGTCGCGAATCCCCCGCGCTTCGAGCTCGACGACCGGCTCGCCGCGACGGCGCGCTCGACGATGACCACGGCCGCGCGGTCGAGCGCGGCCGCCGCCCCGGCGCTGCGCGCGCAGCTGGCGAAGGTCGAAGCGGGGCTCACGACGGTGATGGCCGCGACGACCGCGAGCGACCCGAACTCGTTCGCGAGCTATGCCCGCGTGCACAACGACGTGGTCGAGGCGATCGAGCACCAGTTCGCCGCCGACATCGACTTCCGGATGCGGCGCCGCGGCTGGGTCCAGGGCAAGCTCGATACGCTCGCGACCGAGCGCGCGAACGTCGTGCAGAAGCTGAGCGACCGGATCGAGGCGATGGTCGATCTCGAGCGCGCGAACACGGCGCAGCCCGACCGCATCCAGCGTCTGCGGATGATCTTCCATATCGACACCATCGCCCTCCATCGCGCGCGACTGCTCACCTCGTGGAGCGGCGACCAATCGATCCTCGCGAGCTATCAGAGCAACGCGGCGACGCATCTGGCGACCGCCAACTCGTACGTGACCACGCTCCGCAACGATCCCGGCAATGGCGGGGCGTCGGAGAACCTCAATCTCGAGATCGAGTGGTTCCGCACGCAGGCGATGGACTACGGCCTCCAGGCCTGGTGGGGCGTCGCGAACACCGGCCTGACGACCGCGCTCTCGGGTGCCGCGGGCCTGGTCGCGAGCGCCGACGCGAGTGCGCGCCCCGTCGTCCGCGCGATGCGGGACATGCACGCGAACATCACGACGCAGCTCGGCTCGCTCAACCAGCGGCAGCGCGAGCTCGTCGGCACGCTGCACGACCTCTACGACGGCTACCTCCGCAACTACGGCGCCACCGACAGCATCGGGCAGGCCTACACGGCACGGCGCGCCTCGCTGGCCGAGCTGCTCGCGACGCCGCGGATGGCGACCACCACCGTCACCGTCACCGACTTCGGCTTCCTCTCGTCGATCCAGTCCACGTGGAGCGGCACGCACGCGCGCGGCATCTACGAGTACCTCATGCAGGAAGGCGCCGACTCGCTCATGACCGTCGGCGCGCAGGGCAACGCGCGGCGCTGGGCGTACACCACCGATCTCGCCGGCACGAGCGTGCCGATGAACCAGCGCCTCCAGGTGCGCGGCGGTGCCGGCTTCACCGCGCAATCGCTGACCTCGTACACCGTCACCTTCCGTCGCGGCTCGAACGGGAACCCCGTCACGCAGGTCGCGACGCCGCCGACCGATATCACGGCGCCGAGCGGTCCCGTCGTCGAGTTCCCCGGCCTCATCTCGCGCGTCAGCGCGATCGGCGCGACCCAGTTCTGGACCGGCACCGGTGACCACTTCGTCGCGAGCTGGTCGGCGAACGATCCCGAGAGCGGGATCGCCGAGTATCTCTATCGGGTCGTGACGCTCACTCCCGCGACGGGCGGCAGCACCACGCTCTCCTTCCTGGGCGGGGGGGGCGGCATTTCGCTGCCGCGCCCGCCCACGGCGACCGAACTCCTCCCCTGGACCAGCGCGGGTGGCCGCACGAGCGTCACCATCAACGGGCTCGTGCTGCCGGCCGACAAGGAGATCTTCGTCGAGGTCCGCGCGCGGAATGGCGCCGGCCTCATGGGACCGGCGCGCAAGTCGCCCGCGCTCCGGCACGACGTCACGCCGCCCGCCTTCGCCGCGGGGACCACGCTTGGACCGCCACCGAGCTCCACGCCGCTCTACAACACGATGGGGTCGAGGACCGGCATCTCCTACATCGGGATGACCGTCGGCGGCTACACGCCGCCGCTCGAACCGGTCTGCGGCTACGCGGGCTGGGCCCGCCTCGGGGGGGCGCAGCCGAAGGTGTGGGACGGGCGCCTGCTCACCGTCACGCCCGACAACGGCGTGGTGGGCGCGACCTCGCCGACGATCACGCTCGCCTTCCCCACCGCGAGTGACCCCGAGACCGGGATCTACGCCTACGGATTCCGGGTCGACACCGTCGCGCCCGCTGCCGCGGACCCGAACGCGCCGTGGGCTGACATCCCGGCGGCGGGGCCGACCTTCGTCGCGCGCGGGCCCAGCATGCTGTACGGACGTCCACTCTGGATCTCGCTCGCCGCATGGAACGGCGGCGGTGCGCGCTCCGCGCCGCTCGTCTACGGGCCGGTGACCATCGCCGACCCCACGGGGCCGAGCGCGCCGATGCATTGCGGTGACTATGCCGCCGGCGGTTTCATCGCCTACCTCACGACGCTCTCGACCGACGCCGAGAGCGGGGTGCGCGGCTATCAGGTGCGCGTGCGCGGTCCGAACGGCGCCATCCTGCGCGACTTCCCCGCGGCGACCGCGGTGGATCTCCCCGCGAGCCAGGTGACGCCGGGGCGCGGTATCCGCCTGCCGGTCACGGTCGCGACCGGTGGCAACCACCGCGTCGAGGTCCGCGCCGTGAATGGTGCGGGTGTCGCGGGCGACGTGAACATCAGTGGCGAGATCCTCGTCGACGTGACCGCGCCGTCCGCGCCAGGCGTGGTGCCGGACCGTCAGTTGAACGCCGTGCGGGTGCGGCTGGCGATCACCGCGGACCCGGAGAGCGGGATCGGCGGCGTCGACATCGCCTTCGGCACGTCGGCGTACGAGCCGTCGGGGAAGTTCGCGGCGACGCAGATGCTCCTGCCGTACACGAGCTATCCGGCGACAGCGGGAAGCAGCCAGCTCATTCTCTCGTTGCCGGCGAACGTGCTCGCGGAGCCGATGCTCTACGTCTACGTCCGCGCGCGCAACGGCGCGGGCATCAGCAGCACCGCCGTCGCGGCGAGGGTCCACTGATGCGTCACTCCGTTCGCCCGCTGCTCGGCTTGGCGCTCGCCGCCGCCACGGCGCTCGCGCTCCCCGCGCAGGGACCGCCGGTCACCACCGCGGGCAGTACCGCGGCGGAGGGCGGCCGTCTCGCCGTCGTCGTCGCGGATGGACGCGTCTTCATCTACCCGAGCCGCGCCCCATCCGACGGCGAGGGATGGTTCATCTCGCGTGACGGCGTCCGCGTCGACCGCGAGCCGATGATCGGCGCACAGGGACCGGCCGAGTTCGCCGAGATCGTCGGGCCGGACATGGCCTTCGTCGAGGAGATCGCCGGCACGCGCGGCTCGCTGCCGACCTGGCGCCGCCTGCGTGCCGGCGGGTCCGCCACCGGCATCGCGCAGGTGCTCTCGCCGCGCACCGCCTTGGCGCTCGGCGCACTCTACGTCGATTCCACCGTCGCGCCCGGCTCCGTGCACACCTACGAGGCGCAGCTCGTGCGGCTCTCGCGCCCCGACTCCGTGCTGCGGCGCGTGGGCGCGGTCGTGCGCGTCGTGACGACGGTGATCCCGGCGCCGGCGGCCCCGCGCGGTCGTGTGCGCGACGGCATGGTCTCCATCACCTGGCCCTCGCCCGCCTTCACCGGCGCCTCGGACGATCCGATCGTCGCGTATGTCGTCGAGCGCGCCGACAGTGCCGGCGCGTTCGCCCGCCTTACGGCGCGGCCGATCATGCGCCTCGTCGATCGCGAGAGCGGTCACTCGGACGAGTCCGCCGAGCCGGGACGGCTCTATCGGTATCGCGTCCGCGCCGCCGACCTCATCGGCCGGCTCTCGGAGCCGAGCGCGGTGGTGACGGTGCGCGCGCCGGGGCAGCGGGGCCCGTTGCCGCCGGTCGCCGTCGGCGCGTCGGTGGAGGAGGGGCGCATCCGCGTCGTTTGGACGCTCCCGCCCGAGCCGCAGGCGCGCGCGTATCACGTCGAGCGGTCGGCCGGCGGCGACTCGGCCTACGTGCGCGTGACGCGCACGCCGATCCCGTACGAGTCCCCCGAGTTCGTCGACACGCTCGTGCGGGGCCGCATCATCTACTCGTATCGCGTGCGCGTGCTCGACGACGCGGGCCGCGCGGGACCGCCGTCCAATCCCGCTGCGACGCGCGCGATCGACAACACGGCGCCGGCCGCGCCGTCGACCCTCGCGGTGCGGCCGCTGCCGGGTCATGCGGTGCGGCTCACCTGGCGCGCGCCCGCCGACCGCGACCTCCGTGGCTACGAGATCCATCGCGCCGAGCCGGGCGACACGATCTTCGCGCGCCTCACTGGCGAGCCGCTCGCCGCGCTCGCCTATGCTGACTCCGGCTACGACGGCGCGACGCTCGAACCCGGCCGCGAGTACACCTGGCGCGTCGTCGCGGTCGACAGCTCCGGCAACACGTCGCCGTTCGCCTCGGTGCGCTATCGCCTGCCTGACGACGAGGCGCCGGACGCCGTGCGCAGTCTCCTCGTGCGCAACGTCCTCGGTCGTCACGTCGAAGTGGTGTGGGCGCCGAGTCCGTCGGTGGATGTCGTGCGCTACGCCGTCGAACGGTCGGCGGCCGCCGGCGGTGCGCCGGTCCTCGTCGGGACCGTATCGGCGAGCGGGGCCCTCAGCATCCGTGACACCACCGCCACCAAGGGGCGCCTCGCGCGCTGGTCGGTGATCGCCATCGACTCGGCGGGCAACCGCGGGCCGGCGGTCATCGACACGCTCACCTTCCGCGATCTCTCCAAGCCGCCCGCCCCCCGTCGCGTCACGGCGGTCCGGGCCGCCGGCGCGACGACGGTGAAGTGGGAGCGCGTCGTCAGCCTCGACTTCCGCGGCTACGTCGTCTATCGCGCCGAGCGCACCGACGGCCCGCGCACGCGCCTGACGGCGACACCGGTCACCGCGCTCGAGTTCGTCGATCGCGCCGGGACGCCGACGTCGCGCTACATCGTGCGGGCCATCGACACGAACGGCAACGAGTCGGACGAGAGTCCGGTCGCCGTCACTGCGGAGCGTCGCCCATGAGCGTGCGCGCGCTGCGTCTCCTGCCGGTGTTGCTCGCCATCGCGCTCGTCGCGGCGGCGCCGGCCGAGGCGCAGGCGACGCCGCCGCGCCGCCCGCAGCCGGTGCTCCGCGCCGAGCTCGATCCCGCGGTGCGGCCGACCGTCGATCGCCTGCGCGAGGCGCTCGCGGCGCTCGCGGCCGTCGATCGTGAACTCATGCCCGCCGAAGGATCGAGCACGCTGCGCGGGGCGGACGAGGCGACGCTCGATCGCCGGGCGCGCGCCCGCGCGCGCGTCACGGCCGGGCTCGACACACTCCTCGCCGCCGGACCGCGCGGGCGCGCGGCGATCAAGTTGCTCGCCACCGAGTGGCCGGGGATCGATCAGGTGCGGCGCACCGAGGTGCGCGCCGCCTTCCTCGCGCGCGACGCGGCCGACGCGCTCCAGCTCGTCGAGCGGATGCAGGCCACCGCTCCGCGCGACACGCAGGCGCTCCGGTGGCGCGCCGAGGCGCTCGATTCGCTCGCGCGCCCGGCTGACGCGCTCCGCACGCGGCAGGCACGGTTCGAGCTCGCGCCGGAGGACGAGGACGGGTGGCGCGCCCTCCTGCGCGCGCACGAATCGGCTGGGACGCTGCCGCGCTTGCGCGACAGCCTTGCTCGGCTGCGCATCGTCTATCCCGACAGCCGCGCCGTGCGCGAGCACGAGATCGAGGTGCTGCATCGGCTCGGCCGCCGCGATGAGGCCGCGCGCATCATGGCGGATACGCTCGGGGTGGCGCGGTGAGCGGCGGCCGGATGACGAGACGCACGATCGCCCTCGCGGGGGCGGTCGGCCTGGTGCTTGGCGGATTCGCCGCTCGCGCCTCCGCGCAGGCGCCGGTCGCCGCCGATACCGGCTCCAACTGGCTCTCGCGCCGCCTCGGCGGCCAGGCGCAGGTCTTCTCCGAGATGTACGGCATCTCCGGCATGGATCGCCGCCGACCGGGCAGCACCTGGCGCATCATGGCCTCGCCGCGACTCGGCATCATCGGCGGGACCGAGGTCGGGCTCGACCTGCTGCTCAGCTCCGAGGGGAACGAGGCGCGGCAGAGCATCAATCAGGTCGCGTTCGAGCCCAACTGGGGATGGGGACAGCTCCACCTCGGCGACTTCAGCAAGGACTACTCGCCGTACACGATGCAGGGGCTCCGCATCCGCGGCGCCGGACTCGACATCGAACGCTGGGGCCTGCGTGCGTCACTGCAGGGCGGACGCAGTGCCGCGCTGATCTCCTCCGCCGACGGGCCGCAGTACCGGCGCAACGTCGTCGCGGCGGCCGTCGGCATCGGCGCGGTCGGCACGCGGTCGCTCGACCTGCGCCTGCTCCGCGCGCAGGACGCGCTCATCCCCGACGAGACGCCGGTCTTCGACACGCTCGGGCTCGACACCCTCCCGGCGGATCTCCGCCCGGAGCAGCGCTCGCGGCCGCAGGAGAACATCGTCGCCGCGCTCGGCGGCACGCTGCGGCTCTTCGAGCGGAAGCTCTCACTCAAGGGCGAGGTCGCCGGTGCGCTGCTCACGCGCGACCTCACAAGCCCGGCGATCGATGCCGACAGCGTCGATGCGCCCCTCGGCGGCGTCGGCACGCTGCGCACGTCGAGCCTGGGCGATGCCGCCTACAACCTCGACGCGCAGTTCCAAGGCAAGGGCTTCGGCCTGCGCGGCGGATACGAGTCGATCGGCGCGGGCTTCACCTCGCTCGGGCTCGCGTATCTCATCAATGACCGCCGCAGCTGGAATGCCGGCGGCGACCTGCGGCTCATCGGTGGACGGATGCAGGTGCAGGGACGGTTCCAGCGTCAGGAGAACAACCTCCAGTCGCAGAAGGTCGCGACGACGACGCGCGACGTGTTGACCGGCACGGCGACGGTGCGGTTGCCCGCGGACCTGACGGTCTCGCTGGTGGCGCTCCTCGCCGCTGCCGGCAACGACGAGACAAATGACACGCTCCTCGTCGACAACCGCACGTCGACGATGAACGCGTCGCTCTCCAAGCCCTTCCGGTTCGCCCGGCGCGCGGCGAGCGCGAGCGTCGCGTACTCGCGGCAATCCACCGAGGACCTGAATCCGGTCCGGCTCACGCCCAAGGTCACCGTCCAGACGGCGAACCTCGCGTTGCAGCTCCCGATCCTCTCCTGGCTCTCCGCGTCGCCCGCCGTCTCCGCCGTGCTCCCCGACGGACAGCCCGACGGCGAGAACGTGCTCGGCAGTCTGCGGCTCAGTGTGCTGGGGCTGAAGCGGATGACCGCCTCCGCGCAGTTCTCGCAGACGTTCGTCTCCGCGCGCCAGGTGACGACCGCGACTGCGCAGTGGGGGTGGCAGCTGCCGGGCGAGATCCAGTTCTCGCTCCAGGCGCGCTACATGAACTTCGGCGCGCTCGGCGTGCGTCCGGCGTTCAGCGAGCGCTTCCTCACCACGACGCTCGGGCGGAGCTTCTGATGTCGCCGCGTCCCGCCGCCTCGCCCTGGCGCGCCCTCCTCGGCGCGCTCGCCGTGCTGGCGGGCGTGGTGGCGTGCAGCGGGATCATCACCGGGCCCGACGGCGGACCGGATACGCGGCCCCGCAGCATCATGGTCGCGCCGTCGCAGATGGTGCTGGTGCCGAACGACACGGCCCGGCTCACGCCGTCGCTGTTCGACGTGACGGGCACGGCGACGACCGTCGAGCCGGGCCAGACGATGCGCTACGTGTCGCTCGACCCGTCGATCGCCATGGTCGATTCGACCGGTCTCGTCACCGGCATCGCGGATGGCGCGACGACGGTGCGCGCCGAGTATGGTGCGCTCGGGCTCGGGATCCCGGTGCGCGTGCTCGCGCGGCCGCGGCTCGTGGTCGTGAGCGGTGATGCGCAGTCCGGCGAGCAGGGCGACACGCTCCCGCTCCCCCTCGTCGTGCGTGCGCTCGATCCGGCGGGGCAGCCGGTCGCGAACGTCGCGGTCTCCTTCTCCGCGAGCATCGGCGGCGGGTCGATCACCGCGGCCGACGCGACGACGGACGCGAGCGGCCTCGCCGACGCCCGTTGGGTGCTCGGCCTCCCGCTCGGGCCGCAGCTCGTCGCGGTCCACGCGGCCGGCTACGACAGCGTGACCTTCCTCGCCACCGCCACGGCCGGCACCCGCGTGGTACGCGTCGACCTGTTGCCGAGCGATTCCGTCCTCGTGGGCGCCGGCGACACCACGACGATCCCCCGTCGCGCGTACAACGTTGCCGACGTCGAGCTGCCGAACGCGACGTTCGCCTGGTCGAGCAGCGCGCTCGCCGTGGCGACGGTCGCGCCGACCGGCCAGGTGACGAGCGTCGCGCCCGGCACCGCGTACATCAAGGCCACGTCCGGCACCGGCGCCGACTCCGTCCTCTTCACCGTGCTCGCGCCGCCCTCGATCGGGATCGCGCCCGAGACGCTCTCGTTCATCACGAACGAGGGGACCTCGCCCGCGCCGCAGGCCTTCGACATCACCAACGCCGGCGGTGATCGCTTGACGGGACTGTCGATCAGTATCGCATACGGGGCAGGGGCGAGCGGATGGCTCTCGGTCGCGCTCGACTCGACCGCCGCGCCGCTGACCGTGCCGGTCACGCCGGCGACGGATGCGCTCGTCGCCGGCGACTACACGGCGACCATCACCATCGCGTCGTCGCGACCGAATGTCGCGTCGCGCGAGGTGACCGTGCAGCTCAGCGTGCAGGGGTCGGTGCCGCTGCCGAAGCTCGACCTCGGACCGGACATCGACCACTCGGCGCAGCTGCAGGCGCGTCGCTCGCTCACGATCCCGACGAACGCGAGCGGGCCGGTGCTGGTCACGCTCCGCACGACGGACGTGAGCGGTCTGCTCCTCTCGGCCGGGGCCTCGGTCGTCGGGAGCGAGCAGACGCAGGTCGAGATCGAGGGCGGCACGAACGAGGCGCAGTACTGGATGCAGGGCATGGTGGGCGGATCCGAGCGGACGGTGAACGTCGTGGCGGAAGCCGTCGGCTACGCGCCCGACACCCTGGTCATCCTGACGCGGCGCCCCATGTACCGCCTGCGCCGCTTCGAGACCGAATCGGTCCCCGCGACGGGCGGGGCCGACCCCGTGTTCGTGCTCGAACTCGGCGACGTGAGTCGCTTCACCGGCGAGTGGGTGCCGATGGCCGTCAGCGTCGGTGTCACCGCCCCGGTCTTCACGTTGCAGGCGGAGCAGCCGACGATCGGCCTGGTCCAGCACTTCGCCACGCCCGTGACGAGCGGTGGGGATCAGGGTCCGGCGGTCACGGTGACCTTCGCCGTGCAGCCGGAGTACAACTCGACGTCGTCGGGCCAGTTCGTCGGTACGCCGGCGAGCCTGCGTCTGGCGCGCACCGGTGTCGCGGGCTCTGCGAGCGTGCACGTGAGCGCCGCACCGCCGGAGTGGGATCCGGTAGTCGCGACGCTCGGCTTCACGCTCACCGGGCCGGAGGTGCCGATCATCCTCGTCGCGCCCGATGCGCCGATGCTCGCCTCGACCGCAGGGTCGGTGGTGCCGGCGACCAGCGCGTCGGCCATCACGAATGCCGGGGTCGGCACGCTGGACGGACTCGCGGTCGACGTACTGTACGGCGCCGGCGCGAGCGACTGGCTGCTCGTGACGCTCGATGGCACGACCGCGCCGACGACGTTGCGGTTCGCCGCGTCGGCGGAGTTCCTCGCGGCCGGGACCTACACCGCGACCGTCACCGTCTCCTCCACGGTGTCGGGGGTCGACCCGGTCGATGTCCCCGTGATCCTCACGGTGGAGGACGGGCCACGCATCGTCATCGTGTCCGGCGACGGGCAGCAGGTGGAGTGGGGCGAGATCGCGCCGGACTCGCTCAAGGTGCGCGTTCTCCAGGCGGACGGCACCCCGCTCGGCGATGCCTTCGTCTCCTTCACCGTCTCGAGCAACGGCGGCAGCGTACTGCCCACCGATGAGGTGACCGACGAGAACGGCTACGTCGCGACGCGTTGGCGCATGAGCGAGCAGCTCGGCACCCACACCGTGACCGTGAGGCGCGCCGGCTACCGGAGTGCGGTCTTCACCGGCACCGCGATCGCCGGCACGTATGTCACCCGCGTCGCGATCACCGCCTCGCGCCTGAACTTCTCCAGCATCGGAGACAGCGAGCGCTTCAGCGCCGACGCGTACAACCTCGCCGACTCGCTCATCACCTCGAAGTCGTTCCTCTGGGAATCGACCGACCTCGCCGTCGCGACCGTCGACGACTCCGGCACGGTCAGCATCGTCGGCGCCGGCACCACGTACATCCGCGCCTCGGTCAACGACGGCATCGACTCGGTGCTCGTGACGGTCACGCTCCCGCTCCCGGTCGGACTCAGCATCGTATCGGGCGACGCGCAGTCCGCCACCGTCGGCACCGCGCTCGCGGCCCCGGTCGTGATCCGCTACATCGGCATCGGCGGCGCGCCGGTGAGCGGCGCTTCGCTCCGCGTGCAGGGCATCCACGGCTGCTGCAACCCCTTCCTCGACAGCACCGTCACCACGGATGCCGCGGGCCTCGCGTCGATCCGGCCGACGATGCCGACGGTCGCGTCACCCGCGACCTTCACCGTCAGCGTCGTCGGCGCGCCGACGGTCACGAACGCGACCTTCACCGCCACGCCGCTCCCGGGCGCCGCCGTCGCGCTGCAGTTCTCGCTCAACACCGGGGGCGGGAATGCGGGGAGCATCATCGCGCCCGGGTGGGTCGTGCGCGCGATGGATGCCTTCTCGAACACCGCGACCGCCTTCACCGGGCCCATCACCGTCGCGCTCTCCAACGGCCCGACCGGCATCACGACCCTCGGCGGGACGACCACACGCAACGCCGTCGCCGGTGTCGCGACCTTCAATGACCTCACGGTCAACGTCGCGGCGACGAGCTGGGTGCTCCTCGCCACGTCACCGGGACTCGCCACGGCGGGGAGCGCCGCGTTCTCCATCGGGATTCCCTTCGACTTCACGCTCGTCAATACGCCGCTCGTCGCGCTCGGCGGCACCGCGACCGTGCGCGCCATCTCCGGCGTTCCGGCGTACGGCGCGGGCTTCGTGGTCTCGCTCGCGCCGTCGAACGGCGCGATCCTCGGCGTCAGCGCGCCGGCGACCGTCACGATCCCGCCGGGCGACAGCGTCGCGACCTGGACGATCGTCGGGCTCTCGACGGGCACGACCTTCCTCAACCTCACGCGCGACGGGGCAGGCGCGGGACAGATCTCGGTCACGGTGAGCAGCAACACCATCTCCGTCCCCCTCATCCTCAACGCCCCGTACACGCGCACCACGTCGCTACCGATCAACCTCACGCAGCCGGCCCCGGCGGGCGGAACGACGCTCACCGTCACCTCGTCCGATCCGGCGATCGTGACCGTTCTCACGCCGACCGTCACCATCGCGGCCGGAACGCTCAGCGCGAACGCCCAGCTCGAGGGGCGGACACTCGGCGAGGCCGCGGTGCTCGTGAGCGGTCCCGCGCTCGCCACCGGCGTCTCGACGGTCCGCGTCACTGCCGCCCTCGACTTCATCGAGACCAGCACCTCCCTCAACGCGAACTTCAACACCGCGACCGTGCGCGCGCGCCTGCTCAGCGGCGGCACCGTCTTCCCCGCGCCGGTCGGCGGCATCCCGCTTGCGTTCGTCTCGCGCGACCCGGCCTGCGTCGCCGCCCCGACGGCGACGTCGGTCCCCGCCGGGGCGAACACCATCGACGTCGTCCTCGAGTACGGCGGCTCGGCGGCCACCACCTGCTCCACCCGGATCATCGTCTCGTCGAGCAGCTTCGACTCCGACAGCGTGAGCGTCACCGTCAACCCGCAGCCCACGTCGACGCTCAGCGTGACGCCGCGCATCGCCGCCGGCCTCGTGCGCCAGGGCACCGTCTCGCTCGGTGCCGCCTCGCCGCCGGGCGGGACGCTCGTCTCCCTCGCGAGCAGCGACTCCACGCGGCTCCTGCTCTCGCCCGATGACGCCACGGTCGGGCACGGAACGCTGGAACTCACCATCCCGCCGGGATCATTCTCGGCCAGCTTCTGGTACGCCGGCGTCGAAGGGCAGGGCGGCACCACGGCCACGATCAGCGGCACCGCGGCGCGCTACGTCGCGCCGCTCGCCCGCGACATCACCATCGATACACTCGGCGTCGAGTTCAGCGGCTCCACCTCGCTCACCACCCTCGGCGGCGATGGTGGTGGTACCGTGGTGCTCGGGTCGATCACCGGCGCCGCCGGCAGCCAGAGCGTGATCAACGAGTCGGTCGTGCGGGCCGGCGGCTCGAGCTACGCCGTCACCGTCACCAGCACCTCGCCGGCGGTCGCCGTACCGGTCGTTGCCGGCGTCGCCGCGGCCACGCGCGTCGTCACCATCGGCCCCGGCCAGTCGCGCGCGTCGGTCGGCATCCGTCCGCTCACGTCGGGCACGACCACCTTCCAGGCGACGGCGCCCGCGGTCATCTCGCCGGTCCGCGCCGGATATCCCGGCACCATCACCATCACGCAGCCGACGACCGCGTTGAGCGTGACGCCGCGCATCGCGGCGGGCCTCGTGCGCCAGGGCACGCTCTCCATCGGCGCCGCCTCACCACCGGGCGGCACCGTCTTCACGCTCGCGAGCAGCGACTCCACGCGCCTCCTGCTCTCGCCCGACGCCGAGACCGTCGGCCACGGGACCCTCGACCTCACCATCCCCGCCGGCCAGTTCTCCATCTCGTTCTGGTACGCCGGCATCGAGGACCAGGGCGGGACCACCGCGACGATCAGCGGCACGGTGCCGGGCGGGCTCTATTCCGATCCGACTCCGCGCGACATCACCATCGATACGCTCGGCGTCGAGCTCTCCGGCTCGTCGTCGCTCACCACGCTCGGCGGTGACGGCTCCGGCACCGCGATCCTCGGATCGATCAGCACCAGCGGCACCAACCAGTCGGTGATCAACGAGAGCGTCGTGCGCGCCGGCGGGCGGACCTACACCGTCACCGTCGCCAGCACCTCACCCGCCGTCGCGATCCCTGTCGTGGGCGGCACCGCAGGGGCGTCGCGGACCGTCACGATCGCCCCCGGGCAGTCGCGTGCGGGCTTCGGCATCCGTCCACTCACCTCCGGCACGACCACCTTCACGGGCACCGCACCGGACGTCGTGACGCCGTCCCGCGTCGGGTACCCGGCGACGATCACCATCACGCAGCCGACCGTCGCGTTGAGTGTCACGCCGCGCATCGCCGCGGGACTCGTGCGACAGGGCTCGATCTCGCTCGGCGCCGCCTCGCCGCCGGGCGGCACGGTGATCGCGCTGTCGAGCAGTGACTCCACGCGCCTCCTGCTGTCGTCGGATGCGTCGACCATCGGCCACGGGACGCTCGACGTCACCATCCCCGCCGGCCAGTTCTCGGCGAGCATCTGGTACGCCGGCGTGGAGGATCAGGGCGGGACGACCGCGACGATCAGCGCCACGGTGCCAGGCGGCCTCTACTCGGCGCCGGCCCCGCGCGACATCGCCATCGACACCCTCGGCGTCGAGGCCTCGGGGTCGACCTCGCTCACCACCTTGGGGGGGGACGGGAACGGCACCGTCACGCTCGGTTCCATCAGCACGAGCGGCGCCAACCAGTCGGTCATCAACGAGAGCGTGGTGCGCGCCGGCGGACGCACATACACCGTCACGCTCACGAGCACGACACCGACCGTGGCCGTGCCCGTCGTCGCGGCCGTCGCGGCGTCGCCGCGCATCGTCACCATCGGTCCCGGGCAGTCGCGCGCGAACTTCGGCATCCGGCCGCTCGTGGCCGGCACGACGACCTTCACGGCGACCGCCCCGGACGCCGTCACACCGGTGCGCACCGGGTATCCGGCGACGCTCACTGTCGTCTCGCCCAGTTCGAGCATCTCGCTGAGTCCGCGTGTGGGCGCGGGCCTCGCGATGCAGGGCACGGTCAGCTTCGCGGTCGCCATCCCCGCGGGCGGTGCCACGGTGACGCTTACGTCGTCCGACCCGACGCGCCTGCTGGTGGCGCGTGACGTCACCAGTGCGGGCGCGGCACAGATCACCATCCCCGTGAACCAGGGCCAGTTCTCGACGAGCTTCGTCGTGATGGGACTCGAGGATGTCACCGGCAGCCCGACGGTGACCGCTCAGACCGCCGGCTTCACCGATGCCATCGCGACCGTCGCGGTCGAACCCATCGGCGTGCAATGGTCGGGCACGTCGAGCCTCACCACGCTCGCCGGCGATGGGTCAGGGACGGTCTACCTCGGCATCATCACCGGCGTCGCGGGCAATCGCTCGGTCTCGCCTGAGCAGGTGATCCGCACCGGCGGGGTGTCGCGGACCATCACGCTCACCACCTCCGCCCCGTCGGTGGTGCTGCCGGTGGTCGCGGGCGTGGCGCAGCAAGGCATCAGCGTCGCGATCCTCCCCGGGGAGTCGCGGGCCAGCGTCGGCGTGCGCCCCATCGGTGCGGGCGTGGCGACCATCGCCCCGAGCGGGGTTGGCCTCGTGCCGGCCGAGTCGCCGACCGTCCCGCAGACGGTGACCGTGACGGTCCCGCGCATCTCACTCTCATTGAGCGGCACCACGGTCGGGAGCGGTCTCGCGCAGGCCGGAACGCTGAGCTTCGAGTCGGGCATCCCCGTCGGCGGTCTCACGCTCACGCTCACGTCCACCGACTCGTCACTCCTGCGGCTCGCGCCCGACGGCAGCACCGCCGGCACCGGCCAGCTGGTCCTCCCGCTCACCGCGGGGACCTTCTCGCGCGCCATCACGATGATGGCCCTCGAAGGGGTCACCGGATCGGTCGGTATCACGGCGACGATCACCGGCTATCGGGACACGACGTTCGCGATCACCGTCGTGGCACCCGCGGTGGCGCTCGATGGTCCGCCGGCCACGCGGACCATCTCGGCGGGTGACATCGCCTTCCAGGCGCTGGTCGGCGTCCCCGTGGGGAACGGGGTGCGCCAGCAGCTCGTGCGCTTCGGCGCCCCGGCTCCGCTGACGGTGACGCTCACCTCGAGCGCCCCGACCGTGGGCACGCTCGTCATCGGCGGGGTCGCGGGCTCGCCCGCGACACTCACCATCCCGGTAGGAGAGAGCAGCACGCCGAACGTCGTCGCCACGCGCGCGAACTTCCGGCCCCTCACCTCCGGCAACGCCACCATCACCGCGACCGTCCCCGGCTTCGTGCAGCAAGGCGATGCGATCCGCACGGTCACCGTCACCCCGTAGCCCATCCCGGCGTCGGCGACCGCGATCCTGAGTAGCCATCTGCCCGGTGCGGGGTATATTTGCCCGATTCCCCCGGCAGTTCCCCACAACCCAGGTCCCCCCGAATGGCTGAACACAAGGAAGAATGGGGCTCAAAGCTCGGCGTGATCCTCGCCGTGGCCGGCTCCGCCGTCGGACTGGGCAACTTCCTCCGTTTCCCCGGTCAGGCGGCCGCGAACGGTGGCGGTGCCTTCCTCATTCCCTACTTCTGCGCCCTCTTCCTGCTCGGCATCCCCATCGGGTGGGCCGAGTGGGCCATGGGACGCTACGGCGGAAAGAAGGGCTTCCATTCGGCGCCGACCATCATGGGGGCGATCGGCAAGGGCTCCATCGCGCGCTATTTCGGCGTCGTCGGCGTCCTCATCCCGCTCGGCGTCTCGACGTACTACATGTTCATCGAGACTTGGACCTTCGGGTACTTCCTCAAGTACATCACCGGCGGGATCGGCGTCGATGCCACGGCGAGCATCGCCGACCAGAGCGCCACCTCGCTCGCCTTCTACCAGAGCTTCACCGGCTTCAACGGTGACGGCACCCTCTTCACCGGGGACTCGAAGTTCACCGTCATCAGCTGGGTCGTCGTCTTCGCGGTGAACATCTATTTCGTCTTCCGCGGCCTCTCAAAGGGCATCGAGAAGTTCGTATCGTTCGCGATGCCGATCATGGCGGTCTGCGCCCTCATCGTGCTCATCCGCGTGCTCACGCTCGGCACCCCTGACCCCGCCAATCCGGAACAGAACGTCATCAACGGTCTCGGGTACATGTGGAACCCGAACTACGAGAAGCTCGGGGACTTCAGCACCTGGCTCGCGGCCGCCTCGCAGATCTTCTTCTCGCTGTCGGTCGGCTTCGGCGTGATCATCAACTACGCCTCGTACATGAAGAAGAAGGACGACGTGGCGCTCTCGGGCCTCACCGCGACCGCGACCAACGAGCTCTTCGAGGTCGGCTTCGGCGGCATGATCACTCTCACCGCGGCCTTCGTCTTCCTCGGGCTGAGTGGCACCACGGCCGCCGTCGCCGGCGGCTCCTTCGGCCTGGGCTTCGCCACGCTGCCCGTCGTCTTCGCCCAGATGGGGGCCTTCGGCAACTTCGTCGGTGCCCTCTGGTTCCTCATGCTCTGGCTCGCGGCCATCACGAGTTCGCTCTCGATGTACCAGCCGGCGGTCGCGCACCTGAAGGAGATGATGGCCTGGACGCACGTCAAGGCCACCACGGTCATCGCCGGCATCGGCACGGTCGGCGCCCTGCTCACGCTCTGGTTCACGGCCGGCGGATCGTTCTGGAACACCGTGGACTTCTGGGTGGGCACCTACCTCATCTTCGTGCTCGCGATGGTGCAGATCATCTACTTCGCCTGGGTCTTCGGCATCGATCGCGGCTGGGCGGAGCTCCACTCGGGCGCGTCGATCCAGATCCCGCCCATCTTCAAGTTCATCATGAAGTACGTCGCGCCCGCGTACCTCATCATCGTGTTCGTCGGCTTCACCGTGCAGAACTTCCGCGGTGCCCTCGCGGCCTCATGGGCCAACACGGGCTCGCGGATGGGGATGTTCACCATCGCCGGCATCCTCGCCTACCTGGTATTCGTGACCTGGCTCGGTGAGCGCCGCATGCGCGCCGCCGGCGCCGATCTCGACGACCGCAATCCCGCAGAGTGAGGAGACCACGATGACTACAGGTGGATGGATCATGATGAGCGTGTCGCTGATCGTCGTCTGGGGCGGCTGCGCCTGGTGCTACAAGCGGATCCTCTCCTCGCCGGCCGAGGAGAAGGTTCCGCCGGGATTCGGGCCGTGAGACGCTGATTGCGGAACGACTTACGACGCGCGGGGGGCGTGGCCATCGGCCGCGTCCCCCGCGTATCGTAGCCAGACGAACCCGAGCACGCCGGACAGGAGCGAGGCCACGAGGATCGCGAGCTTCGACGCGTTCGCGATCGCCGGCTCACCCGCGAACGCGAGATTCGTGATGAAGATCGACATCGTGAAGCCGATGCCCCCCAGCATCCCGGCCCCGACGATGTGGCGCCACGACACCTCGGCGGGGAGCCGGCAGAGACCGGCGGACACCGCGACGAAGGCGACGATGCTCACGCCGATCGGCTTGCCGAGCACGAGACCGAGCATGATCCCGACGCTGTTCGGGTCGGTCAACCCGCGCATCCAGTCGCCGCCGAGCACCACGCCGGTGTTCGCCAGGGCGAAGACCGGCACGATGAGGAACGCCACCGGCCGGTGCAGCAGGTGCTCAAGTCGGTGCGACGGCGACGACTGGTCGGCGTCCTTCGCCGAGTAGGGGATCGCGAACGCGAGGATCACCCCGGCGAGCGTCGCATGCACCCCCGACCGGAGGAGGCACCACCACATGACGACCCCGCCGACCAGATACGGCGTGAGCGCCATCACGCGGAAGCGGCGATTGAGCACGACGAGCGCCGCGAACGTCGCCAGCGCGCCCGCGAGGAACCCGACCGAGAGCCCCTGCGAATAGAAGATCGCGATCACGATGATCGCGCCGAGGTCGTCCATCACGGCGAAGGCGACGACGAACACCTTGAGCGCGGGCGGCACACGGGTGCCGAGCAGCGTGAGCACGCCGAGCGCGAAGGCGATGTCGGTGGCGACCGGGATCCCGGCGCCCGCGGCGAGCGGCGTGCCGCCCGTGACGGCGAGGTGCAGCAGCGCCGGCGCTAGCATCCCGCCCACCGCGGCGACCGCCGGCAGCAGCGCACGGCGCGGGTCGGACAGCTCGCCGCTGTACAGCTCGCGTTCCAGCTCGAGCCCGATGAGCAGGAAGAACACCGACATCAGGCCGTCGTTGATCCACTGCTCGATCGAAAGCCCGGCTGCTTGCCACTCGAGCAGGTGATGGAACGCCGGGCCCCACTGGCCGTTGGCGATCACGATCGCCAGCGTGGTGCACCCGAGCAGCAGGAGGCCGCTCGAGCGCTCCGACTCGACGAAGCGATTGAAGGTGTTGGTCAGTCCGGTCAAGCCTGCGCGCATCACAGCCCTCGGGGTGGAATCCGGTGCTCGGTCGTGCATCGCAGTTAGGCCAGCGGGACCACCGAGGTCAAGCCTGCACCGTGCCGCGCTCGACGCGCGCTACACAGTCGCGCCGAACATCCGCCCGACCACATACGTCAGCCCCATCGCGAACGCCCCCCAGAACCCGACGCGTACCGCGCCGACCATCGCGCGCGCGCCGCCCGCCCGCGCCGCGATCCCGCCGAGCACGACCAGGAAGAGCAGCGAGCTGCCCGTGACGAGCCACGCGAGGAGCGGGGCAGGGGCGACCCACGCCACCACCAGCGGGAGCAACGCGCCCACCGCGAACGTCGCGGCCGAGGCGAGCGATGCCTGCAGCGGCCGCGCCTGCTGGTGGCCCGAGATCCCGAGCTCGTCCCGCAGATGTGCGCCAAGCGCGTCCTTCGCCGTGAGTTGCTCGGCCACCTGTCGCGCGAGCGCGGGCTCGAGGCCGCGCCCGACGTAGATCCCGGTGAGTTCGTCGAGCTCATGCGCCGCGTCGGTCGCGAGCTCCTGGGTCTCGCGCGCCGTGTCGGCCCGCTCGGTGTCCGCCTGCGAGCTCACCGAGACGTACTCGCCCGCCGCCATCGACATCGCACCGGCGACGAGGCCCGCGACGCCGGCCACACCGATCGCCGCGCGGTCCGCGCCCGATGCGGCGACCCCGACGACGAGGCTCGCGGTGGAGACGATCCCGTCGTTCGCGCCCAGTACCGCGGCGCGGAGCCAACCGATCCGGTCGACGCGATGACGTTCGAGATGCGGCATGTGGGCCTCCCGGTCCTTCCGGAGCATAGCGGCGCGTGCCCCGGAATGACGACCTTTCCCCGCGGTGCCGACGATCGATCCATCCTCACCCCTGCTCGCGATCCTCGTCGCGGCCGCCACCGGCTTCTCCGTCGGCATCCTCCCCGTCGGCCTCGCCGAGGTCGCGGCGGTGGGGATCGGCGTGGTGCAGCCGCCGGGACTCGCCCTCGCGATGCTTGCCGCATTCACGCTCGCGCACGTCGCCGCCAAGATGCCTTGGTATGGACTCGGGCGCGTCGCCGACCGCGCCCGTCATCCGAGGGCCCAGCGCTTCGTGAACGGCGCGCGCACCCTCATCGCGCAGTACCCGCGCTACGGCACCGGCCTCCTCGCCGTGAGCGCCATCACCAGCGTGCCGCCCTTCCATCTCGCCGCCATCGCCTCGGGCATGGTCGCGATCCCCTTCGGGCGCTTCGTGCTCATCTGTCTCGCGGGCCGCACGGTGCGATTCGGCGTGCTCGCCGCCGTGCCGGCGCTCGTGCGCCTCTGGCTCGGCTGAGGCGCGCTCAGCGCAGCCCCTCGAGGAAGAAGGCCGCCAGCTCCGCGCGCCCCCCCAGCCCGGACTTCTCATAGACGGCCACCGCGTGCTGGCGCACCGTGCGCTCGCTCCGCCCCGTCGCCGCCGCGATCTGCTTGTGTCCCTGGCCCTTGAGCAGCGCGAGGGCCACTTCGCGCTCGGTGGGCGTCAGCCCCCAGGCGGTGCACTGCTCGTCGATCGCGCGACCCAGCCCTTCGAGTGATGCCTCGGCACGCGCGCGCCACGCGTCGCGCTCCGCCTCGCGCTCGACCAGCGACCGGCGCGTGCCGGCGAGCGAGACCTGGGCGCGCCGCCAGCCCCGGGCGAGGAAGAGCGCCGTCCCGCCGCTCACCGTCATCAGTCCGAGTTCGACGAGGATGTGCGGCGTGAACCAATGCGCGGGGCGGTCCAGCCAGATGTCCACCGCGCCGGCGATCGCGACGATCCCGAGCAGGAGCATCACCAGCACCCGAAGCTGCGCCGAATCCAGCCCGTCGTGGCCCTCGTCCATGCCCGTCTCCCCCCGCTGACCGTATCCGTCATCCGCCGGAGGCCCTCCGGCGTGTGTCCATCGGGCCCGGATCGCGTCGAATGTCGGATGGTGCCGCCATTCCGGCGGGCCGACTCTTCGCTCGAGGCCGCGGGACGACCCGGCGGCCGCCATCCCAGCCGGAGGATCATCCCATGCTCTCCAATCTACTCCCCACGCCCCTGCATCCGGCGGTGGTGCACCTGCCCATCGCGCTGACGCTGCTTGTGCCGCTCTTCGCCATTGGGGCACTCATCGCGATCCACCGTGGCGCCAAGGTCCTCAGGACCTGGAGCCTCGCCGCTGCGATGCTCGCCGCGCTCTCGTTGAGCGCCTTCGTCTCGCTCGAGACCGGCGAGGACCAGGAGGAGAAGGTCGAGGCGGTGGTGCCGGAGCAGGCCTTCGAGACGCACGAGGAGGCGGCGCAGGCCTTCTTCATCCTCTCGCTCGGCGTGCTCGGCGTGGCCGGGCTCGGGCTCGTCGGCGGCAAGGTGGGGACGGCCTCGCGGTACCTCGCCGCCGCCGGAACGCTCGCGCTCGTCGTCGCCGGCTACAACGTGGGGCACTCGGGCGGGCGGCTCGTCTACACCTACGGCGCGGCGAGCGCGTACGTGGACGGCTCGTCGGCGCTAGACGCGGAGTCCATCCTCGACCGGCAGGGTGAGCCGGAAGACCGTTCGACCGGGCACTGACGACTCGAGGACGAGCGTCCCGCCGTGCAGTTCCGAGATGCGGCGCGCGATGGCGAGCCCCAGCCCCGCGCCGCCCGACCCTCCGCCGGACCCTCGGTCCTGCGGCGGGCCGGCCCGTACGAAGCGGTCGAAGATGCGCTCCTGCATCTCGACCGGGACCCCGGCGCCCTGGTCCGTCACGCGCACCACGCAGCGCCCGGCCTGCGATTCCATCGCCACCTCCACCCGGCTCCCGCCGGGCGCGTGGCGGATGGCATTGTCGAGCAGGTTGAGCAGCACGCGTCCCAGCAGGTCGGGATCGCCGGCGAGCGGCGCCTGCGTGAGCGCGAGCACCGCGACCTCCACGCCACGCGCGGCAGCGAGCTGCGTGACGGCGCGTGTGGTCTCGTGCACCAGCTCCTCCAGGTAGAGCGGCGCGCGCCGTACCTGCAGTTGCCCCGCGTCCGCGCGCGCGAGGAGGAAGAGGTCGTCCACGATGCGCGTCAGGCGCCGCGACGAGTCGTGCACCACCTCGAGCGCCGCGCGGTACTCCGGCTCCTCGCGATGCGGCCGGGCGAGCGTGACCTCCGCTTCGGTGCGCACGATCGCCGTCGGCGTGCGCAATTCGTGCGACGCGTCGGCCATGAACCGCCGCTGCTGCTCGAACGCCGCCTGCAGGCGGTCGAGCAGCGCGTTCACCACCGTTGCCAGCCCCACGAGCTCCTCGCCGCCCGTCACCGGCAGCCGCTCGTGCAGCGTGCTCGCGCTGATCTCCGCCGCGCGCGCGCCCATCTCCGCCACCGGTCGCAGGCCGCGCTTCGCGAGCAGGAACCCGCCGGTCGCGGCGAGGCCGAGCAGGAACGGCACCGCGAGGATGAAACCCGTGCGGATGCGTCCGAGCACCGCCTCCTCCTCGCGGCGCGGGTACGCGCCGATCACGCGGAACCGCTGTCCTTCGAGGACCTCGTCGCGCTCGCGCACCCGCGCCCCGCGCGTGGGCGGCGCATCCTCGCTCGCCGCGACGACCGCGCCGCTGCTGTCGCGCACCTCGATCCGCAGGTCCTTGAACCGCACCTCGCGCACGGTCGAGCGGATCGTCTCGAGCGCATCGCCGCGCACGAAGCGCTCGGCGCGCAACTCGCGACTGAAGGCCGCGAGCGCGTCATCGACGAACCGCTCGGTCCCCGCGCCCAGCGCGGCGGCGAAGAGCAGATACCCCGCGACCTCGAACGCGAGGAAGGGGACGCCGAGGACGATCGTGAACCAGAGCGTCAGCCGCCCGCGCAGCGTGACGGGCCAGCGCCTCATCGGGCGGGAGGCGCGGGGGCGGCGGGCGCGTCCGCGGGCTCGAGGATGAAGCCTGCGCCGCGCACCGTCGTCAGCACGGGCCCGCCCGGCACGCTCTCCAGCTTCCGGCGCAGGCGTCCCGCATAGACGTCGATGATGTTCGAGTAGAGCGCGCGCGCGTCCTCCCACACCACCGCCATCAGGTCCGCGCGGCTCACCACATGCCCCGCATGCCGCGCGAGATGCGACAGGAAGTCGAACTCGCGAGCCGTCAACGTGAGCTCCGTCTCGCCCAGCGTCGCTCGATGCCGCGCCGTGTCGATCACGAGCGAGCCCACCGCGAGACGGGTCGCCGCCTCGCCATGCCGCCGCGTGAGCGCGCGCAGCCGCGCGAGCAGTTCGCCGAAGTCGAAGGGCTTGGTGAGGTAGTCGTCCGCCCCGGCATCGAGCCCGGCGATGCGATCCTCCACCGCGTCGAGCGCGGTGAGCATGAGGATCGGCACGCGATTCCCCTCGTCGCGCACCGTGCGGCATACCTCGAGGCCGCTCAGCACCGGGAGCTTGAGGTCGAGCACCACCACGTCATGCCCGCCCTCGCGGATGAGCGCGAGCGCCTCGCCACCATGGCTCGCGAGCGCGACCGTGCTGCCGGCCTCGCGCAGTCCGCGCGCCACCGAGGTCCGCAGCTGCTCGTCATCCTCCACGAAGGCGATGCGCATCCCCGAATCTACCGCGCGCCGCGGCCCCTGCCGAGCGGCGCCGCCCTCACTCGCCGAAGATGAAGCGCAGCGGCAGGGTCACCTCGGTCGCGGTCGGCTCCCCTTCCACGAGCAGCGGGACGAAGAGCGTCTGCCGCACCAGCTTCACCGCTTCGGCGTCGATCTCCTTGCGGCCGGACGAGACCGTCACCGTCACGTCGCTCACGAGTCCCTCGGAGGTGAGCGAGACCCGCAGCCGCATGGCGCGCTCGGTGCCGACGAGGGACTCATCCTCCTGCATCAGGCGCTCCGTCACCGTCTGCAGGCGCCGCGTGAGCCGCGGCACGTCCGACACCGACGCCGGCCGGATGACGCGCGTCGTACGCTCCACCCGCGCCGCGGCGCCGGTCTCGAAGAGGATGTCGCTGTCCCACGGCGCCCCGCGCGACGCCGTCGGCCGCACCAGCGCCGTGAGCAGCGCGACGAGCGTGTCGCGCATCGCGGCCGGCATCTGCGTCGGCACCGTCGGCCGCGGGGGCAGGGGAGTCCCCGCCGAGTCGTACGGGATTGTCATCATCCGCATGGCGCGCGGGGCATCGGGGTTCGCCGGCAGCGCGGCGAGCGCTGCGCGAAGTGCGGCCGTGTCGAGGATCGCGTCGAGCGGCGGCGCGGGGGCCGACCAGGTCGGTCGCGCCGCCTGCGCCGCGAGGGTGGGAGCCACCGCGCTCGATGCGAGGCAGAGCAGGGAGAGCAGCAGGGCGCGAGACATCCCGGATTCTAAGGAGAGGCGCGCGCGCGGTCACCCCCGCGCGCCTTGACGCCGCCCCCGGGCGCCGGGACGTTTCCCGCGGTGAATCGCCCCCCCACCTGGATCCTCGTCGTCGCGGCGCTCGCCGCCGTCGTCCCCATCGCCCTCGGCATCTGGTCGCGATGGACCCGGAAGACCGCCCTGCGCGCGATGCTCCGCTTCCGCGCCCGCGTCGACCGCTTCAAGCTCACCGGCAAGCGCTACATCCGCGATTCGCTGCTCGCCGACCCCGCCGTCGCCGTCGCCGCGCGCGCCCACGCGCTCGAGCACCGCATCTCCGATGCGCGCGCCTGGGCCCGCGTGCGCGAGTACATCGACGAGATCGTCCCCGCCTTCAACCTCCTCATGTACTACCAGTTCGGCTACGCCGCGTCCAAGGCGTCGCTCGAGCTCTTCTACAAGACCACCGTGAAGGTGCGCGATCCCGCGGCGTTCGAGCGGCTCCCCCGCGAGAGCATCGTGATCTATCTCATGAACCACCGCTCCAACGCCGACTACGTGCTCGCGAGCTACGCGCTCGCCGGGCAGGTCGCCATCTCGTACGCGGTGGGCGAGTGGGCGCGCGTGTTCCCGCTCGAGTACCTGTTCAAGTCGTTCGGGTCGTACTTCATCAGACGCCGCTATCGCGAGCCGCTGTACCACACCGTGCTTGAGCGCTACGTGCAGCTCATCACGCGCAACGGCGTCACGCAGGGACTCTTCCCCGAGGGCGGACTCTCGCGCGACGGGCATCTGCGTCCGGCGAAGATCGGCCTGCTCGACTACATGCTCGGCACCGCCGCTGAACCGGGGTTCGCCGAACGCATGTATGTCGTGCCGGTCGCGATCAACTACGACCGCGTGCTTGAGGATCGCACGTTGCTGCGCGAGTTGCGCGCGACGAGCGGCGGCACGACCACCGGACGGCTGGCGCAGCTCCGCGAAGTGCTCAACTACACCGTGTCGAACTTCGGCCGACTCTCCACGCGCCGTTGGCGGCGGTACGGCCGCGCGGCCGTCGTGGTCGGCGATCCCGTGCCGGTCGCGCCCTGGCTCGCGAGCGTCGCGAACGAGGGCGTGCCGCTCTTCGAGCGCCCGCGGCCCGAGCGACTCGAGGCGGTGCAGCGCTTCACCGACGGGATGATGGCACGCATCGGCGCGATCATCCCCGTGACCGCGGTGCCACTCACCTGCGCCGCGCTGCAGACGTTCGACGCCGAGTACATCCCCGAGGCGCGGCTGCTCGCGCGGATCGAGGAGCTGCGCGACACGCTCGTCGCGCGGGGCGCCGAGGTGGTGGAGCCGGCGCGCGAAGCGTCAGAGACGTTCGAGCGCGCCTTTCGGATGCTGCGGATGCGGCGCGTGCTCACCAAGGAGGGCGATGCGTATGTGATCCTCCCGCGCGGGCGCGAGTTGATCAGCTACTACGCGAATGGCATCGCGCATCTATGCGGGCAGTGGGAGGACGAGGTGCGGGAGCGGGATGCGTTGCCGGCGGACACGCTGGTCGGGCGGTGACTGTCAACTTCTCGAATCAGTCCGGCGGCGATCCCCAGATCCCGCCGAAGGTCATCGGACTCGCAGTGCGCACGAGGCTTGATCGTGAGAGTTCCGCAGCGCGTGCCTTTGCGATCGCCGCCGTCTCGTCGTCGCCGTCGAACCAGACGATGTAGTCCTGTCCGGGGAACCTCGCGGGTGCCATCGCGACGACGGAGCCTCGCAGTTCTCGCAGCAGCGATTCGTGCGCGGCCGTTGTGATCGAATCCTTGAAGCTCATCACGACGAGCCCCGGGAAAAACCCGACCCCTGTCTGTTCTCGCTGGCTGTTGGAGAACCAGTAGTCGTCTGGAGGCATCGGCGGGGCCGAATCGGGGATCGCCGCGAAGCAGGACGGCACGCCGCGCGAATCAAAGCGCGACTCTCCATTGGCGTAGACGACACGCCCAGCCGCTCCGCCGTCGGGAAGCGCGCGGATCAGCGAGAAGAACGGCAGTCGCGGATTCGATTCGCGTCCTCGGATCTCTCCGTCTGCACGGGTCCTTCCGACGATAAACTGGAGGCGTCGAGCGGCGTTGTCGCGATTGCGCACGATCACGCGCTCGGCGCAAGGAATCAGTACTTCGATGGAGTGGGTCGTGACCGGAATCGCATTCACCGGGTTCGCTGGATTCGAAAATCGACCGCACCCGAGCGCGACGAGCGCGACCGGCAGTGCCAACGCGAGTGACAGCGAGTGAGGTCGTTCTACGTTCATGGGCATCAGGTATCTCCACGTGATTCGTTACGATGAAGCTCAGCGGTCAATGTCTTGGTGAGTGAGGCGTAGTCACACCAGGCAATACCCCGCGGCGGGCGCTCCACGATCCCCGACTACGAGCGACAGACCTCCTATCGCCCGGCCTGCCTCGGAGCCGGCTCTGGTAGCGTCGATATCCTGCTATGGGATGTATCGGTCCATGGTGCCGGCAGAATTCCAGAGCATTCCGCTGCATATCGCTCCGCCGGGCGCCGCCTGGTTGTAGACCTGCGTCGTGCTGGTCGCACTCCCAGTGGGCAGGGCTACCCAGAGGTATCGCTCGTTCGAGCATGCGGTGACAACGAACGTCCCGCGCTCGAATGTCACGCGCCCGACCTGCATGGCCAACTCCTTGCCATCAGTGCTCAGCGAGACCGACATGATCACGTCACCGGCCGAGAGGTTCGACACCGTGAGCGTGTCTATCGCATGCGTCGAAAAGTTGATGCGCACCAATTTGCTGCGGACGCTACTGGTCTGATTCTTCGTCACCTCGCGGCACCGGATGACAGGGAACGAGGCGCCGTCACCTCCAATGCACGGGATCCACGTGGTGTCGACCTCGACCTCGAGCCTGCCGACATTCACGGCGCTGATGGCGAACCGACCCTGTCCATCAACCGCGTACGGCGCGCTTCCCTGTCCCGGTTCTGTGGTCGGAAAGCCGGGGTCCGCGGTCACGCCGACGAACTCCCTGGTGCCTTCGATGATGCCACCCTGGCAGATGCGGACTGTGTCACTCAGCACATCTCGTGTGCAGCTGAACGACTGGCTGCTGCTCAATGGCAGTGACAACGTCGGCGTCACCATCGAGTCATCGATGAATCCTGTGCCGAGGCCGACGCGCCAGATCCTGAACCAGACTTCCGAGTCGTCGAAGAACGTAGCGGCCCAAGAGGCAAACCGGTCGTCCATATCCTGCGAGAGAGCGGCTCCCTTGTATCCGGCTGACCAGTTGCCGGTATCGGCTCCAGAGAAGGAACCAGCCTGGGTCCAGGACCCGCCGCTTTGGAGTTCGTAAGTGCTCTCGATCTGATGCAGGTTGATCCGCCGCCCACCGCGAAGCACGTTGATCCCGTTCGCGTCCCCGAGCGTGGCGCCGGCGGTGAAGAGGACCTCAGGTCCACTCGTGCGTTGCGCAAAGACGCGGTTGCTGGTGTCGGACCAGACGCGATTGCCGCACAGAGAAGCGCCGTGGCGCTGCGCCGCTCGCCTCACGGTCTCGTACGCGTCAAGGAGGGGCACGCCGCCAACGCCCCGGCTCGAGGAGCCGGAAGCGATCAGCAGATCCCGCAACTCGGCTGCGGTCAGTGTAGGGTCGACTTCAAGGGCGAGTGCTGCGGTTCCGGCCACCAACGGCGTCGCGTACGACGAGCCAGTTCCGGAATCCGGCATGTATCCGCCGAGCGAATCGTAGACCGGCAGCTCCTGGCCGGGAGCGAACAGGTCGATGGTTCCTGAACCCGTAGCGCTCTGAGGAGAGCCGATCCAGCGGGTGCCTTTGGTCTTTCCGGCTGCAGAAACGAGCAGGGTGATGGATTGCGTGAGCGTATCGTGCCGAAGCCCTGCGTAGGCACCCCACTGACCGTGGGCAGTGAGCCCGTTGTTGCCGGCAGAGATCACGAGCAACGGTAGCTTCAGCTGCGGGTTCGTCTTCAGCGGCTCGAGCGTCATCGCTATGTCATTGCTCTCAACCGCCCATGCATTGAGTGTGTTAGCCGTCGGAGTCGTATTGACATCCTTTCCGAGTGAGATGTTCACCACTCGGGCCCCGGCGACCATCGCCTCCCAAATGGCAAATTTCTGATCGTAAGGAGACGATTGCAGTTCGCCATTCGCATCGTAGTCCGGGCTGCCGTTCGCGTGGTACTTGGCGACGTCGATCAGCTGCAACTCGGCTTCGTACGCGATCCCTGCGGTACCGGTGTCGTTGTCTGCGGTCGCGGCGAGAGTGCTCGCCACTCGCTGACCATGCGCGTTCCTCGGACCGGAGAGTGGCCCGCGGACGTTCGGACTCATCGTGTTCCTTCCGGCGAGCTCTGCGTTCGAGGCCAGGCCCATGTCTACTACCGCGACCTTCACCCCGTTCCCCGTTGCACACCCCCACGCCAGCGGCGCGCCAATGGTATTCAGTCCCCACGTGGTCGATCCAGTGTAGGATGAATCGGGTTCGAACTTGTAGTCAGCTGCGGACATGCCCGCACCGTCGGTCGGTCGCGCGTAGGTGACCGTCGCCGGTCTAGCGGGCACATGACTTGCAGATAGGACCGCTGAATCTTCATTCAGGAGCGCGACTGCGACCGCCACACCCGCTCCCGCGCTGTCATCGGAGACTCGGAGAAGGTAGGAGTCGTATCCCTCGTAGCCAGGAGTTCTCCGGCCTCCAACGATCGTGCCACCCACGGCTGCGACCGCGAGTCCGCGTGCGGTCGAAGCCGCATTGGGATCGAACATCACCGTGACCAAGCCCGCATAGATCGGTACGCCCACGGAGTCCGCGGATTCCAGGATGCGACTGTCGTCAAAGAGGCTGTCCGGAACGCCATCTGGCGGTAGCATCGAGAAGGCCGCCGCCGTGAAATGGAACGCCAGTATTCCACCCTTGCTCGTGGTGGTTGTGATCGTTCGTTCGGTCTCGGTTGTCATTGTCGCAAGCCGAAGCTTCGTACCGCCGTGGGTCGAATCAGTCACGATCGAGTCGAGCGTCGCGCCGAGCGAGTCCACCCATGTGATCGTAATCAGCTGAGACGCGCCCGCCGAGTTGTAGTGCAGCTGTACACAGAGGTCATCGGTGACGTTGTGGAGGGTCGGTGGACCACTATCCACGCTGACCGAAAAGACTCCGTTTGAGCCGACCGAGCACACCCACGCGCGGCGGTACCAGGCGGTCGAGTCCGCGAAAAGGCCACCGGAGCTGTAGCCGTATTCGAGAAGATTCCCTGAAGGGTCTCTGCGCTGCAGGCCGGTGGGCGAATCCGAGCACGCTAGGAATGCCACGGCACCGACTGACAGCAGTGCCCTCTTGATGAACGACGCTCGACTCGGCCCTGACATGCACTCAGCTCCTTGGGTGTAGGAATCAAGCCTTGTTCCGAGTACAACACGATGCAAGCGCCATGTGAGCGATTGTGACACCGATGCCGACGAGGGCCGGCACTCAGGGTCCCGATCGGGACCTCGGTCGCAGCATCGTCATCGGCAGTGCAAGTCAGATCCGTCGCTCGGATCTTGCAAGCTCTCGCGGGCTCGCTGTGCAGCTGTGCTCGCTGTGCTCGCTGTGAAACCGGTGGGCACTCCGCAAGAAACCTGCGGTCCCCTGCCGCGTGTTGGCTCGGTAGCACCGACGTTCGCGGAAACGGGGCTTCGGAGCGCAACTTCTTGCGATGAGCGACGCGCCGAAGCGCGCTTGAGAGCGAATGGCCGTCCGCAAATGACGGCTCGGGCGGGCGCTGAAGTAGAGGACTGGGTGCTGCAATACGCGAAGCGTTGCGCGCACGTGCGCCACCGTCCTGGCCGCGTCGGACCTCGCCGCGATCGGCGAGTCTCACGCATGCCTCGCTGCACCGCGCGCGACGGAGTAGCAGATGCGGGGCGAACTCAGCTAGGAACGCGGCGCCTCGTGATCTCCTTGCCTCGACGCGAGCTGATCAGCTACTACGCCAACGGGATCTCGCACCTGTGCGGGCAGTGGGAGGACGAGGTGCGGGAGCGCGATGCGCTGCCGTCGGACACGCTCATCGGGCGGTGATGCGGTCCTGCATGTCATTCTATGCCAAGGATGCGAGCAGGACTGGAGCGCTGGGTGTAAATTCCTCAGATGAGCGACGCGCCAAAGCGAGCCCGCGAGGGGTTGGTCGTCCGGAAGTTCCGCCTCGGCGAGGAGCCGCCGGATGACATCCTGTCGACCACCACGGCGGACGAGCGCCTCGCCATGGTTTGGGAACTGACGCGCCGGATCTGGGAGCTCCAAGGTTCGCTGCCGTGCCCTTACACACGCGACACCATCCCGATCCGGGTGCTTCGGCGCGATGAACGCTGACTGGCTGGACCTGCTGCGAGAGCTTCGAGCCTCTGAAGTGCGGTTCCTCCTCGTGGGAGCGCACGCTGTCGGAGTTCACGGAGTTCCTCGAGCGACGCGCGATCTCGACGTGTGGGTAGACCCGACTCGAGAGAATTCAGCGCGGGTGATCGACGCACTCGCTCGATTCGGCGCTCCCTTGGCATCGATCGGAGTCCAAAGGTCCGATTTCGAGACTCCAGACCGCGTTGTGCAGATCGGCGTCCCACCCAATCGGATCGACCTGATGACGAGCTTGAGCGGACTTCCGGAGTTCTCCTCCGCGTGGGATCGTCGCAAGAGCGCGACGATCGGGGGCGTGGCCGTGGAGGTACTCGGCCTGGAGGACCTGCTCGTGAACAAGCGCGCCTCCGGCCGGGACAAGGATCGGGTGGATCTCCGGGAACTGGGGAGCCTCGGCTGAGCCGGGGACACGCGAAGCGCTCCACCGCCCGTTGACCCGCGCCCCCAGCCCGGGTATCTTGAGTGGCTCTGTTCCGTGCCGCCCGTCCGGGCGATCCACGTAGTGGCAGATGGTCGAACAACCATAGGTTACCGTGCCGACGATCAATCAGCTCGTCAGGCAGAGCCGCCGCGAGGTCCTCAAGAAGGACAAGGCGCCGGCTCTGAAGCAGAATCCGTTCAAGCGTGGCGTGTGCACCCGCGTGTACACCACCACCCCCAAGAAGCCGAACTCCGCGCTCCGCAAGGTCGCGCGTATCCGTCTCGTCAACGGCTTCGAAGTCACCGCCTACATCCCGGGCGAAGGCCACAACCTGCAGGAGCACTCGATCGTGCTCATCCGCGGCGGCCGCGTGAAGGACCTCCCGGGCGTTCGTTACCATATCGTACGCGGCAAGCTCGACGCCTCTGGCGTGGCCGGGCGCAATCGCAGCCGCTCCAAGTACGGGACCAAGAAGCCGAAGGCGGGTGCCCCGGCTGGAGGTAAGAAGAAGTGAGCCGCCGCAAGAGTGCCGTGAAGCGCACCATCCTCCCGGATGCGCGCTATGACAGCCAGACTGTCAGCAAGTTCATCAACGTCCTGATGTACCAGGGCAAGAAGTCCACCGCCGAGCGCATCTTCTACGGCGCGATGGACATCGTCGAGGCCAAGGCCGCCCAGCCGGGCGTGAACGTCTTCAAGCAGGCGCTCACCAACCTCAAGCCGGTCGTCGAGGTGAAGTCCCGCCGCGTCGGCGGCGCGACCTACCAGGTCCCCGTCGAGGTCCGTCCCGAGCGCCGCACCGCGCTCGCCATGCGCTGGCTGATCAGCTACTCGCGCGACCGCAACGAGAAGTCGATGGCGGAGAAGCTCGCCGCCGAGACGCTCGCCGCGGCCAAGGGCGAGGGCAACGCGATCAAGAAGCGCGAGGACACGCACAAGATGGCCGAGGCCAACAAGGCGTTCGCGCACTATCGCTGGTAGCGCACGGCTGAAGGACGAAGGAGCGGGGGGCGACCGACAGGTCGCCCCCCGCTTTGCTTTCCCCCCCCGCCCGGTGACGCGCCGATGACGGTGCCGCCACAGCATGGGGCGCGCGCCGCAATACGGCGCACCCGGTGGCAATGATCTCGTGGGGCTCGCTCGGCCTTCCCGCCCTATCCTGCCGACTCCTCGAGGGTGCTCACCAACCACAACGGAGGTAGACATGAACGGACGGAAGTGGGTGCGGTCGCCGTACATCCTCGCGCTCGTCATCGGGCTCGGGCTGAGCGCGGTGACCGAGGCGAAGGCGCAGAGCCGGTCGAACGACGTGATCGCGTGCATCGACGGCGCGGCGGACGAGCTCAAGCGGTGCGTGGATGACCTGCCGTGGTACCAGGAGGCGGCGTGCTACGCCCGCTACGCCGCCGACGGCATCCTCTGCGCGCCCTCGGTCATGTTCAACGCGATCTGAGCCGATGCGCATGATCGCGAGTCACGCATTCGCGCTCACCCTGCTGGTCCTCGCCGCGTGCGGCGGGGACCAGCAGGGGCCGCGCGCCGGCGCCGGACGCGCCGAACTCACGGGCGAGACGGTCGCGGTCGTCGAGGCCGTACCCCCTCGCTTCACGCTCCCGCTGCGCGCCGACGACGGCACCCTGCTCTCGGTGCGGGACGTCATCGCCACCGACCGCGCGCTGTTGATCCTCGATGGGTCGTCGGGCGAGATCTGGCAATTGGAGCTCCCGGGCTCGACCACGCCCGCGAGCCCGCCCGCCCTCCACCGCATCTCCCGCCCACGGCAGTTCGCCCAGGGTGACGTGTTCGCGATGGCCGCGCACCCCGCTGGGCTGTCGGTGATCGGTATCGATGGCGCCCTGCGCGTGATGGAGCGCGCGGATGCCGACCGACTCGCCTACATCATCCGCGCCTTCCGTCCGATCCATCGGCCCTTGGCCCTCGGCGAATGGACCGACGGACGCTGGGTCGCCGTGCACGCGGTGGTGGTGCTGCAGGGCGCGCCGGTCGATAGCGTCCTCGTGACGGCGGTCGACTCCGCCGGGCGCGTGGCGCGGGTCTTCGGGCTCGAGCGCACCGGTCCCTCGCGCCCCGACGCGTTCGTCGTCGATCCCATCAGTGCGCGCGCACTGCGTGGCCGCCTGGTGCTGGTCGGGGCCGACCCGGCGCGCGTGCTCTCCCTCTCGCCCACGGGATCGACGGTCGACACGCTGCTCGACCCACCGCGACGCGAACTCGGCCCGGCGGAGCGCTCCGGGATCGAGCGGATGCGCACCGACCCGCGCACGCCGGACGCGATCCGTGCGTCGCGACCGCCCCGCCAGCGACCGGCGGCGCTTGCGGCGTTGCCATTCGCGTTCGGCTATCTCGTCGTCGCCCAGGGCGGGGAAGAGGCGCGATTCCTCGACCTCTACTGTGGCCGCACCTTCCGTCGGACGCTGCTCTCGCGCGCCGGCCTGAACGATCTGTTCGTCGTGGACGGCGGGATCGTCGCCGTCGACGAGCCGCCGCGTGATGCGCCGGATCGTCCGCTGGTGCTGTCGTTCTACCGGAGCCAGGACTTCCACGCCGAGTGTGCCGAGTGAACGAGGCGTTCGTCGTCGCGCGTGGTCTCGTGAGATCGTACGGCGCCGTCCGGGCCGTCGACGGGGTGGACCTCACGCTCGAGCGCGGTCGCGTCGTCGGGGTCGCCGGGCCCAATGGTTCAGGGAAGTCCACCATGGCGCGGATGCTCCTGGGATTCTCCTCGCTCGATGGCGGCCGCGCGACGATCGACGGTCTCGCGCCCGCGGCGTATCGCGAGGCGCACGGCGTCGGCTTCGTCCGCGAGGATGGTGCGCGCGGATGGGACCGCCTGACGCCGCGACAGTTGCTCTCGCTCCGGGGCGATCCCGACGCCGCGACCGTCCGGCAGGTCGGCGAGATCCTCAAGCTCGCGCCACTGATGGATCGCCCCATCGCCGTGCTCTCCAAGGGGCAGTGGCGCAGCTGTCAGCTCTGGTTCGCCTTGGCGTCCGCGCCGCGGTTTCTCGTGCTCGACGAGCCGGAGGCAGGGCTCGATCCCGCGGCCCTCGACCGCCTGCGCCTCGTCGTGCGAGCGGCCGCGGACGGCGGGGCCGCGGTGCTGATGCTCAGCCATCACCTCGATGAGATGGCGCTCACCGCCGACACGGTGCTGTTCATGGCGCGCGGCAAGGTGCGGGGGTCGGTGGATCCGCGCGGAAAGGCGGCCACTGAGCTCAGGGCCGACTACCGTCGACTCGTGGAGGCCGAATGACCGCCAAGGAGGTGCTCCTCGTCTTCCGCGCCGCTCGCGACTGGCGCGTGCTCGGCGCGACGGTGGTGCTCGCCGCGCTCGCCGCCGTCGTCCTTTCCAGTGGCGGCGAGAGCCTCATCGGGTTCGTCGGATACTACGGCCCGCCCATGGTTGCGATCTCGGTGATGGGTCGTACGTTCGAGTACTCGCAGCGATCCTCGGTGTGGGTGATGCTCGCGCAGCGGCCGGGGTCGGACGTGCGCCGCGCCTGGTCGATCCTCGGAGTCGGGGCGGCAGTCTCGCTGGCTCTGAGTGCGATCCTCCTGGTCGGCGCCATGGTCGGCATCCTGCGTAGTCCGGACCTCCCGCCGACCGCGTTCCGGTCGCACCTCATCTCGATGCCCCTCTGGTCCCTCGTCGTCGTGTGCGCCGTGGCGGTGACGAGTACCGCCGCCCGCTCCGGAACGGCCGGGTTCGCCATCGGGTGGCTGATCGCGCCGCTCCTCGTCGCGTTCCTCAAGTCCGCGTTCGGGTTCTCCGACCAGATGGAGAACGCGCTGCAGTTCCTCGCCCCGCCATTCGATGCCGTGCTGCTCTTCCCGGCGGTGTTGCGCGGGGAGCTCCCGGAAGAGGCGGCGCTTCGAAGCGCGCAGCTCGTCTCGTTCCCCTTCCTTTGCTTCCTCCTGCTCCGCTGGCGTCTGCGAGTAGTCGGGCGACCGGACCAGGTCCGCATCGACTAGTCGCGGTGCCGCGGCCGGCGAGGTTGGGTCGGGGGCCGCCCGCGCCCGCCGGCTCGTATCTTTCGGGACCGCCCCCACTGGAGCCTGTCATGCCCGACATCCTCTTCGACTTCCCCGTCGCCGCCACCCCGGACAAGGTCTTCGAGGCCGTCGCGACCCCGGACGGCCTCCCCCGCTGGTGGACCCGCACCCCCGCCGACGGCGACCCGGCGGTCGGGGCGGTCTGGGGGTTCGACTTCGGTCCCAAGTTCCAGTGGCAGGGGGTCGTCCGCCGCTTCGAGCCGGGGCAGGTGGTCGAATGGGAGCTCACCAAGGCAGACCCCGACTGGCGGGGGACCCGTGTCCGGGTCGAGCTCGAGGCGCAGCCAGGCGGCCTCACGTGGGTCCGCTTCGCCCACGAGGGGTGGGCCGACGCGGGCGAACACTACCGGATCTCGGCCTATTGCTGGGCGATGTACCTCCGGCTCCTCAAGCACTGGGTGCAGCGCGGGGAGACGGTGCCGTACGACCGCCGGCTGGAGATCTAGCGAGCGCATTGTCCCCCATTGACATAGCCCCTCAGCACACTACTTTTCTCGGGCTACGTCGAAGCGCCTGAAAAGGCACTCGGCGCGGCAAGGAGTCCGATTCGTCGGCCTCCCCGGGGCACTGCGACCCGGACAGATGGGCCCGCCAACGTCGGTTCCAGTGACGCGCGGGGGGAGTGGACAGCCCGACCGATCCCGCCGTGACGTGCTCGCACGCTCCCGGCGCCAAGGTTCCCGAAAAGTTCGCAGGACAATTCGACGTCGGGTGGTGGAGTCGGCTTCCAGCTGACACCCGATGCGCCGAGGGTCCCCAGTCGCGCTCCAGTGGCGACTGTACCCGGCGAGTGCGGATGGATACCGGTCCCCCGGATGCTGGTTTGGGGGGGACGCCCGGTCCAGCCGCGTTTTTGTTGGCTTGAGCCTGACCCAGACGTTCAACTGAGCGAATAGAGACAATGGCCCGTACGACCGACCTGAAGTACTATCGCAACATCGGCATCATGGCCCACATCGATGCCGGCAAGACCACGACGACCGAGCGCGTCCTCTACTATACGGGGAAGTCGCACAAGATCGGCGAGGTCCACGATGGTGCGGCCACGATGGACTGGATGGAGCAGGAGCAGGAGCGCGGCATCACCATCACGTCCGCCGCGACGACGTGCTTCTGGATGCGCCACGGCCAGTCGGACAAGAAGGGCGAAGGGCCGGAATACCGCATCAACATCATCGACACCCCCGGGCACGTCGACTTCACCGTCGAAGTGGAGCGCTCGCTCCGCGTGCTCGACGGCGCGGTGACCCTGCTCGACTCGGTCGCCGGCGTCGAGCCGCAGACCGAGACCGTCTGGCGCCAGGCCGACCGCTACAAGGTCCCGCGCATGATCTTCTCGAACAAGATGGACCGCGTCGGCGCGAACTTCACGCGCTGCGTCGAGATGATCCGCGACCGCCTCAGCAAGCAGGCCCTCCCGATCCAGCTCCCCGTCGGCTCGGGCGAGCTCTTCACGGGCCACATCGACATCATCGAGCGCAAGCAGTACATCTTCGACAACGAGACCCTCGGCAAGACCTTCACGGTCACCGACGTCCCGGCCGAGTTCCACGAGCAGGTCGAGGAGGCGCGCCGCGCCCTGATCGACATGGTCGTCGAGCACGACGAGATCCTCATCGAGAAGTACCTCGCCGGCGAGGAGCTCTCGAACGACGAGATCCGCCAGTGCATCCGCTCGGCGACGATCGCCATGAAGTTCGTGCCGATCCTCTGCGGCGCCTCGTTCAAGAACAAGGGCGTCCAGGCGCTCCTCGATGCGGTCATCGACTTCCTCCCGTCGCCGCACGACGTGCCGGCGATCGAGGGGCATGCCCCGCTCCATGACGCGACGCCCGACACCCGCGCCGTCTCCGACGACGCGCCGTTCGCCGCCCTCGCGTTCAAGGTCGCGACCGACCCGTTCGTCGGCCGCCTCACCTTCTTCCGCGTCTACTCGGGCGTCCTGAAGGCCGGGTCGCACGTCTACAACTCGACGAAGGACAAGCGCGAGCGCATCGGCCGCCTGCTGCAGATGCACGCGAACAAGCGCGAGGAGATCGAGGAAGTGCGCGCCGGCGACATCGCCGCCGCGATCGGCCTCAAGGACACCCGCACCGGGGACACGCTCTCCGATGAGGACAAGCCGATCATCCTCGAGGCGATGAAGTTCCCGACGCCCGTCATCGACGTCGCGGTCGAGCCGAAGACCAAGGCCGACCAGGACAAGATGGGCATCGCGCTCAACAAGCTCGCCGAAGAGGATCCGACCTTCCGCGTGCACACCGACGCCGAGACCGGTCAGACGATCATCTCCGGCATGGGCGAGCTGCACCTCGAGATCATCGTCGATCGCATGATGCGCGAGTTCAAGGTCGAGGCGAACGTCGGCCGTCCGCAGGTGGCCTACCGCGAGACGATCAAGAAGCGCGTCGACAAGGTCGAGGGGAAGTTCATCCGGCAGTCGGGCGGCAAGGGCCAGTACGGCCACGTCGTCATCAACGCGATGCCGGCCGAGCCGGGCCAGGGCTACGTCTTCGAGGACAAGATCGTCGGCGGCGTCATCCCGCGTGAGTACATCAAGCCCGTCGAGGAAGGGATCCGCGAGGCGCTCGAGAACGGCGTGCTCGCCGGCTACCCGATGGTCGACGTGAAGGTCGAGCTGGTCTACGGCTCGTACCACGACGTCGACTCGTCCGAGATGGCGTTCAAGATCGCCGGCTCCATGGCGATCAAGGAAGCCGCCCGCGGCGCCACCCCGATCATCCTCGAGCCGATGATGAAGGTCGAGGTCGTCAGCCCCGACCAGTTCTTCGGCGACGTGCTCGGCGACCTCTCGTCGCGCCGCGGCAAGATCGGCGGCATGACGCAGCGCGGGGAGGCCCAGGTCATCGGCGCCACCGTGCCGCTCAGCGAGATGTTCGGGTACTCCACCAAGCTCCGCTCCATGACGCAGGGCCGCGCGGTGTACTCGATGGAGTTCTCGCACTACGAAGAAGTGCCGAAGGCGAAGGCCGAAGAGATCATCGCCAAGCAGAAGTAGGCTGAAGGCTGAAGGCTGAAGGACGAAACAGCGCAGATCCGATCGCAGGACAACTTTCCAACTTTCTCAGGACGCTTTCCAATGGCCAAGGCAAAGTTCGAGCGGAACAAGCCGCACGTGAACGTGGGCACGATCGGTCACGTCGACCACGGCAAGACCACCACCACGGCCGCCCTGACCAAGATCTCGGCGGACAAGTTCGGCAACACCAAGTACATCGCGTACGACGAGGTCGCGAAGGCGTCCGAGTCGCAGGGTCGTCGTGACGCCACGAAGATCCTCACGATCGCGACCTCGCACGTCGAGTACGAGACCACCAACCGCCACTACGCGCACGTCGACTGCCCCGGGCACGCCGACTACGTGAAGAACATGATCACGGGCGCCGCGCAGATGGACGGCGCGATCCTCGTGGTGTCGGCCGTCGACGGCCCGATGCCGCAGACCCGCGAGCACATCCTCCTGGCCCGCCAGGTGAACGTGCCGAAGATCGTCGTCTTCCTGAACAAGTGCGACCTCGTCGAGGACGCCGAGCTCCTCGACCTCGTCGAGCTCGAGGTCCGCGAGCTCCTCTCCAAGTACGGCTACGACGGCGACAACGCCCCGGTCATCCGCGGCTCGGCGTCCAACGCCATCGCCGGCAAGGCCGAGTGGGTCGCGAAGATCGAGGAGCTCTACAACGCCCTCGACACCTTCATCCCCGAGCCGGTCCGCGAAGTCGACAAGCCCTTCCTCCTCCCGGTCGAGGACGTCTTCTCGATCACCGGCCGCGGCACCGTCGCGACCGGCCGTATCGAGCGCGGCAAGTGCAAGGTCGGCGAGGAACTCGAGTTCGTCGGCTACAACTCCGACAAGAAGACCATCGTCACGGGCGTCGAGATGTTCCGCAAGCTCCTCGATGAGGGCTTCGCCGGCGACAACGTCGGTCTCCTCCTCCGCGGCATCGACAAGAAGGACATCGAGCGCGGCATGGTGCTCGCCAAGCCCGGCTCGATCAAGCCGCACACGAAGTTCGAGGCCGAGGTCTACGTCCTCACGAAGGAAGAGGGCGGCCGCCACACGCCGTTCTTCAAGGGCTACCGCCCGCAGTTCTACTTCCGCACCACCGACGTGACGGGCGCGATCGAGCTCCCGGCCGGCACCGAGATGGTGATGCCGGGCGACAACATCCAGATGGTCATCGAGCTCATCATCCCGATCGCGATGGAAGCGCAGCTCCGCTTCGCCATCCGTGAGGGTGGCCGCACCGTCGGTGCGGGCGTCGTGACCAAGATCCTCGCCTAACAACAACCGGGAGCGGGGCGCCCACGCGGCGCCCCGCGACCAGTGGAGATTCAATGGCTGGACGTATTCGCATCCGTCTCAAGGCATTCGATCACGCGGTGATCGACCAGGCCTCGGCGGACATCGTGCGGACCGCGGAGAAGACGGGGGCCCAGGTCTCCGGGCCCATCCCGCTCCCCACGAAGACGCAGCGCTGGACCGTCCTCCGCTCGCCGCACGTCGACAAGAAGTCGCGTGAGCAGTTCGAGCTGAAGACGCACAAGCGGGTGATCGACATCCTCGACTCGAAGGCGGTCACGGTGGACGCCCTCACGAAGCTCGACCTGCCGGCCGGGGTCGATGTCGAGATCAAGGTCGAATAGGGGAGCCTGGATGAAGGGGGAAGGATGAATGATGAAAGTCGCACGGCGATGCGGGACCGCAGTCACTTTCATCTTTCAGCCTTGAGCCTTCATCGAGTTCCCCACAGTCCTCCGGCCGCAGCGGAGCGCACACAACGGTGCGCCCGGGCCGCGACTAACTGAAGCACTGAGAGAGTCATGATCGGAATCATTGGCAAGAAGCTGGGGATGACCCAGATCTTCGACGAGGCAGGGATGCAGATCCCCTGCACCGTGGTGGAGGCCACCCCCAATCCCGTGACGAAGGTCGTCGCCGCGGAGAAGGAGGGCTTCGCCGCGGTGGAGCTGGGCTACGGCGCGCAGCGCACGGCCCGCGAGAACAAGAAGGGGGAGCGGACGCCCAAGGGCAGCCGCGCGAACAAGGCGGAGCTCGGACACGCGAAGAAGGCCGGCCTCGAGGCCGCCCCTGCCGTGCTGCGCTCCTTCCGCCTCGATGATGCGCCGGGGAAGGGCGCGGAGATCCCGACGTACAACATCGGGGACGTCATCAAGGTCGACATCTTCACCGTCGGCGAGATGGTGAAGGTCACCGGGACGACGAAGGGCCGCGGCTTCCAGGGCGTGGTGAAGCGTTGGGGCTTCGGTGGTGGTCCCAACACGCACGGCAACACGAAGCACCGTCGCCCCGGCTCCATCGGACCCGGCACCGACCCGTCGCGCGTGATCAAGGGCAAGAAGATGCCCGGCCACTACGGCGCCGAGCGTCACACGCAGGGGAACCTCCGCGTCGAGAAGATCGACGCCGAGCGCAACCTGATCTACATCCGCGGCAGCGTCGCCGGTCCGACCAACGGCATCGTGCTCGTCCGCAAGCAGGGCTGACCCAGATGACTGAACCCATGAACCTCGACGCGGCCGCGTACACGGCGCTCGGCACCCCGCGCGATCGCGTGGCGCTCCCGGGCAGCACGTTCGACGGCACCGTGAACGTCCCGGTGATGCACCAGGCGGTGAAGGCGTTCCTCGCCAACCAGCGCCAGGGCACCCACGCCACGAAGACCCGCCGCTGGGTCGTCGGCGGCAACCAGAAGCCGTGGAAGCAGAAGGGCACCGGCCGCGCCCGTCAGGGCTCGACCCGCGCCCCGCACTTCGTCGGCGGCGGCACCGTGTTCGGCCCCCAGCCGCACGGCTACCGCGAGAACATGCCGAAGCAGGTCCGCCAGCTCGCCCGCAAGAGCGCGCTGAACGCCCGGGCCCGCGAGGGCGCGCTCGTGATCATCGACCGCTTCGCCTACGACAAGCCGAAGACGGCGCAGATCGTCAACCTCGTCTCGCGCGTCGAGGCCGAGGGCAAGAAGGTCCTCATCCTCACCGATGGCGCCAAGCCGTCGGTCTACCTCTCCGCCCGCAACATCCCCGGCGTCGAGGTGCGGCCCTACGCCGACGTGACCGCGTACGACGTGGTCTGGTCGGACGTGGTGCTCGTCGAGGCGACCGCGCTCGGGCATGAGCTCGCGCCGGTGGCCGAGAAGGCGATGGACAAGGTGAAGAAGGCCGCGCCGGCGAAGGCGCCGAAGGCGGCGAAGGCCGAGAAGGCCCCGGCGAAGAAGCCGGCGGCAAAGAAGGCGGCCCCGAAGGTCGCCGCCAAGAAGGCGCCGGCCGAGAAGGCCGCTCCGAAGGCCGCAGCCAAGAAGGCGCCGGCCAAGAAGGCGGCCGCCCCCAAGAAGAAGGGGAAGTAACGCATGCCGACCATGATCCGCACCATCGTCCGCCCGATCGTGACCGAGAAGACCTCGGCCGCCTATCAGGCGCGCGGTGAGTACACGTTCGAAGTCCACCCGGATGCCACGAAGACCACCATCAAGGCAGCGATCGAAACGCTGTTCGGGGTGAAGGTCACGGGGGTCTGGACGTCGCAGCAGCGTGGCAAGCCCCGTCGTGTGGGCGGTGCCATGGGCCTGCGTCCCCGCTGGAAGAAGGCCATCGTGACGCTCAAGGCGGGCGACACGATCGAGATCTTCGAGGGCTGATAAAAATGGGTATCCGACAGTTCAAGCCGGTCACCGCGGCGACGCGTTTCCGTTCGGTCTCGGACAACGACGTCATCACGCGTTCGACCCCCGAGAAGTCGCTCACCGAGCCGATCAAGAAGAGCGGCGGGCGCGACAACCACGGCCATATCTCGATGCGGCGCCTCGGCGGCGGCCACAAGCAGAAGTACCGCATCATCGACTTCAAGCGCAACAAGCACGGGCAGGTGGCGACCGTCCAGCACATCGAGTACGACCCGAACCGGTCGGCTCGCATCGCGCTGGTCCAGTACGCCGACGGCGAGAAGCGCTACATCCTCCACCCGAAGGGGCTCGCGGTCGGTGACACGATCGTGAGCGGCAAGGGCTCGGACGTGCGCACGGGCAACGCCCTGCCGCTCCGGGAAGTGCCGCTCGGCACCTCGGTCCACAACGTGGAGCTCAAGCCGGGCAAGGGCGGCCAGATGGCCCGCTCGGCCGGCACGAGCCTCCAGGTGGTGGCGAAGGAAGGCGACTACGTCACGGTCCGCATGGCCTCGACCGAGATGCGCATGATCCACGGCGACTGCCTCGGCACGATCGGCGAGGTCGGCAACGCCGAGCACGAGCTCATCTCGTGGGGCAAGGCCGGCAAGACCCGCTGGATGGGTCGCCGTCCGAAGGTCCGCGGTGAAGTGATGAACCCGGTGGACCACCCGCACGGTGGCCGCACGCGCGGCGGCCGCAACGTGGTGAGCCCCTGGGGCAAGAAGGAGGGCGTGAAGACGCGCAACAAGAAGAAGCCGTCGCAGCGCCTGATCGTCCGTGGCCGGAAGCGCGGCAAGGCCACCCAGAGCTGACCGGAGAACACGACCAATGGCACGCAGCGTAAAGAAGGGTCCGTTCATCCAGGAAGCCCTGCTCAAGCGGGTGCAGACGATGAACGCGAAGAGCGAGAAGAAGGTCGTCAAGACCTGGTCGCGCGCGAGCACGGTGATCCCCGAGTTCGTGGGGCACACGTTCGCGGTGCACAACGGGAACAAGTTCATCCCGGTCTACGTGACGGAGAACATGGTGGGGCACCGGCTCGGCGAGTTCGCGCCGACGCGCCTCTTCCGCGGGCACAGCGGCAACAACAAGACCGACAAGAAGGCGGCGCCCGCCCCGGCGGCGGCCCCGGCCAAGGGAGGCAAGTAACTCATGAGCCGGAAGAGCCGTGAGCGGAAGGAGCGGTACGAGGCCGAGCGCCTCGCCGCGCCGCCGTCGGCGACGCAGCGCACCACGCGCCAGTCGCCGTACAAGATGCGCCTCGTGATCGACCAGATCCGCGGCATGCAGGTGAACGAGGCCCTCGCGATGCTGCAGTTCAGCAAGAAGCACGCGGCGGTGCAGATCATCAAGGTCGTGAAGTCGGCGGTGGCGAACGCCGAGGCGAAGGCCCGCGCCGCGGGCGAGTCGCTCGACGTCGACGACCTCTACATCACGCACGCGATCGTGAACGAAGGGCCGAAGCTCAAGCGGTGGACGCCGGCGGCCATGGGTCGGGCGACGCCGATGATCAAGCGAACCAGCCACGTCGAGATCGTCGTGGATTCGAAGGAAGGGCGATAATGGGACAGAAGACTCATCCGATCGGCTTCCGCCTCGGCGTCTCCAAGGACTGGAGCTCGAAGTGGTTCGCGAGCGCGAAGGACTTCCCGGGCCTCCTGAAGGAGGACGCGCTCCTCCGGAAGTACCTCAAGGCCCGCTTGGGCGGCGCCGCGATCGCCGAGATCACCATCGAGCGGAAGCCGGGGAAGGTCGTCGTGACCATCCACACCGGCCGTCCGGGCGTCGTGATCGGCAAGAAGGGCCAGGCCGTCGAGGAGCTCAAGAACGAGCTCCAGCAGCTGACGGGCAAGGACGTCGGCGTGAACGTCGAGGAGATCAAGCGCCCGGAGATCGAGGCGCAGCTCGTCGCCGACAACATCGCCGCGCAGCTGGCGCAGCGCATCTCGTTCCGCCGCGCGATGAAGCGGGCGGTGCAGAGCGCGATGCGCATGGGCGCGGAAGGCATCAAGGTGAAGTGCTCGGGTCGCCTGGGCGGGGCCGAGATCGCGCGCGTCGAAGGCTATCACGAGGGTCGTGTGCCCCTTCATACGCTGCGCGCCGACATCAACTATGCGACCTCGACGGCCAAGACCACGTTCGGCACCATCGGCGTGAAGGTCTGGATCTTCAAGGGCGAGATCGTCGAGGGGCGTCGTGGCGGCAACTCCACGTACTCCTCCGACGCATAAGGGGGACTGACCAATGCTCGCACCGAAGCGCGTCAAGTTCCGCAAGATGTTCAAGGGCCGCACGACGGGTCTCGCCCACCGTGGCGCGACCGTGGCGTTCGGCACGTACGGCCTGCAGGCGCTGGAGCCGGGGTGGGTCACCTCGCGCCAGATCGAGGCCTCGCGCGTGGCGCTGACGCGCCACATCAAGCGCGGCGGCAAGGTCTGGATCCGCATCTTCCCCGACAAGCCGGTGACGAAGAAGCCGGCCGAGACCCGCATGGGCAAGGGCAAGGGATCGCCGGAGCTCTGGGTCGCCGTGGTGAAGCCGGGCCGTGTGCTGTTCGAGATCGAGGGCGTCACGAAGGAGATCGCCCAGAAGGCGCTCGGGCTGGCCTCGGCCAAGCTCGGCGTGAAGACGAAGTTCGTGGCGCGCGAGGAGGCGCACACCAATGAAGGCTAAGGATATCCGGGAACTGGGTGCGGCCGAGATCACGGCCCGCATCGCGGAGCTGGAGCGCGAGCGCTTCAACCTCCGGTTCCGTGGCGCCACCGAGCCGCTGAGCAATCCGCTCCGGCTCCGTTCCATCCGCCGCGACATCGCGCGGCTCCAGACGGTGCTCGCCCAGAAGGCGAGCGCGACGGAGGCCGCGCGCTAAGGCGCGCAGGGAGAATGAATGGCTGAGACCGTGAGCAACGCCGCCGCCAGCCGGCCCCAGCGCAAGGTGCGCCAGGGGTTGGTGGTGAGCGACAAGATGGACAAGACCGTCGTGGTCGCGATCGAGCGTCGCGTGCCGCACCCGGTGTATGGCAAGATGGTGACGAAGACCAAGCGGCTGAAGGCGCACGACGAGGCCAACAGCGCGAAGGTCGGGGACACCGTCCGGATCGTCGAGACCCGCCCGCTGTCGAAGGACAAGCGGTGGCGGTTGCTCGAGATCGTCGAACGCGCGCGCTAAGGGAGTCGACCAATGATCCAACAGGAATCGATGGTGAAGGTCGCGGACAACTCGGGGGCCAAGAAGGCCCTCGTGATCCGCGTCCTCGGTGGCACGCGCCGCCGCTACGCCGGCCTTGGCGACAAGGTCGTGGTGGCGGTCAAGGACGCGCTGCCTAACGGCACCGTGAAGAAGTCGGACGTGGCGAAGGCCGTCGTCGTCCGCACCGTGAAGGAGACCCGCCGCAAGGACGGGTCGTACATCAAGTTCGACGAGAACGCCGTGGTCATCATCGATGACAAGGGCGAACCGAAGGCGACCCGCATCTTCGGGCCGGTGGCCCGCGAGCTGCGCGAGAAGCGCTACATGAAGATCGTGTCGCTGGCCCCCGAGGTGATCTGATATGCGCATCCTGACGTACCGCAAGACGCGCGGCAGCAAGAACGTCACCCGTCACGAGCGGAACGCCGAGCGGATCTCGACCGAGATCACGAAGGGCGACACCGTGCGCGTGATGCGCGGCGAGAACAAGGACAAGGAAGGGAAGGTGATCAAGGTCGACCTCAAGGCGGGGCGCGTGACCGTCGAGGGGCCGGGCTTCAAGATGCTCAAGAAGCATCGTCGGGCGCGCCGCGCCGAGGAGCAGTCGGGCATCATCGAGCTCCCCCGGACGATCGCCATCTCGAACGTGATGCTGCTCGACCCCAAGTCGGGCAAGCCCACGCGGGTCCGCACGCGGATCGACGTGGACGCGAAGACCAAGGAGCGGACGAAGGAGCGCGTGAGCGCGAAGAGCGGCGAACCGATCCTCCGCAGCCGCTGACCGAGGACTGACCAATGGCGACGACCAAGACGCAGGGCGAGAAGAAGAAGAGCGGTGGCGCGGGCGAGAAGCGCGCCTCCATGCTCCCGAAGGACCACAAGGGTGCCGGCACGCCGGCCCCCACGCCGCGCCTGCACACGTACTACGTGAAGACGGTGCGTGAGCGGCTCATGAAGCAGTTCGGGCTGAAGAACCCGCACCAGATCCCGAACCTCACCAAGATCACCATCAACGTCGGCATGGGCGAGGCGATCAAGCAGCCCAAGGTCCTCGACGCGGTGGTGGACGAGCTCCAGACGATCACCGGCCAGAAGGCGATCCGCACGAAGGCGAAGAAGTCGATCGCCAACTACGGGCTGCGCGAAGGGCAGGAGATCGGCGCGGCGGTCACGCTGCGCGGCGCCCGGATGTGGGAGTTCCTCGACCGCTTCATCTCCACGGCGATCCCGCGCATCCGCGACTTCCGCGGACTCAACACGCGCGCGTTCGACGGCCGCGGCAACTACAGCCTCGGCATCAAGGAGCAGATGATCTTCCCCGAGGTGAACTACGACCTCGTGGAACAGATCCATGGCATGGACCTGACGTTCGTGACCACCACCACCCGCGACGACATGGCCTTCGCGCTCCTGCGCGAGCTCGGCATGCCGTTCCGCGGTGACGACAAGCCGATCGTCGTCCAGGGCTGAGGAGCATAGACACACATGGCCAAGAAGAGCACGATCGAGAAGAACGAGCGCCGCAAGGGCATGGTGGCCAAGCAGGCCGCCAAGCGGAAGGCGCTCGCCGACACCGTCCGCAGCGTGAAGGCGACGGACGAGGAGAAGCGCGCGGCCCAGGTCGCGTTGCAGAAGCTCCCGCGGAACGGCGCCGCCGCCCGCGTGCGCAACCGCTGCCAGATGACCGGCCGCAGCCGCGCCTACATCTCGGCCTTCGGGCTGAGCCGTATCGCGTTCCGCGAGATGGCACTCCAGGGCTTGATCCCCGGCGTGCGGAAGGCGAGCTGGTAGTTCGAACGAGGAAGGCTGAAGGATGAATGAGGCGAGGCCGTACGGCCTCGCCCCCTTCCACCTTGAGCCTTCATCGGCAACCCAACGGAAGCAGGCCGGCGCACTCCGCGTCCGGAACCACTTCCATCCTTCCTACAGGTCCGGAGCGATCCGGAAACCAGAGGAGACCAGAAGCACCATGAGCATGACCGACCCGATCGCCGATATGCTCACGCGGATCCGCAATGCTGTCGGTTCGAAGCATCGCCGCGTGGACATCCCGGCGTCCAAGATGAAGGTGGAGATCGCGCGCCTCCTCCTCGAGACGAATTTCATCGCCAGCTACAAGACGCTCGAGACCGAGGAAGGCCGGAAGGTCCTCCGCGTCGCGCTCAAGTACGCCGGCGGCACCCCCGTGATCCGTGAGCTGCACCGCGTCTCCTCGCCCGGCCTCCGCCAGTACGTCGGCGCCGGCGAGATCCCGCGCGTGCGCAACGGCCTCGGCGTGGCGATCCTCAGCACCTCGAAGGGGCTGATGACCGACCGCCAGGCGCGCCAGCAGCGCACCGGCGGTGAACTCCTCGCCTTCGTCTGGTAAGGAGCCCACCATGTCGCGTATCGGAAAGCTGCCGGTGAACGTCCCGGCCGGCGTCACGGTGAAGGTCGAGGGGAACACGGTCTCCGTGAAGGGACCCAAGGGTGAGCTCTCGCGCACCATCCCGTCGAACATCTCCGTGAAGCTCGAGGGCAGCGTGATCACGCTCACGCGCCCCTCGGATGAGACGAAGGACAAGTCGATGCACGGCCTCTCGCGGACCCTCGTGGCCAACATGGTCGAGGGGTGCGCGAAGGGCTACATGAAGTCGCTCGAGATCACGGGCGTCGGCTACAAGGCCGAGCCGAAGCCGTTCGGACTGCAGCTGGCGCTGGGCTACTCGCACCAGATCCAGTACAAGGCGCCGGCGGGCATCAAGCTCACCGCGCCGCAGCCGACGCAGGTCGTGATCGAAGGGGCGGACAAGGAGAAGGTCGGGCAGGTGGCGGCGGAGATCCGCTCGCTGCGGCCCCCCGAGCCGTACAAGGGCAAGGGCATCAAGTACACGGGCGAAGTCATCCGGCGGAAGGCCGGTAAGGCGGGAGGTAAGTAATGCCGGGGAAGCGTGTACCGAAGACGCGTGCGGGCCTGCGGGCCCGTCGCCATGTCCGCGTGCGGGCGAAGGTGGCGGGGACGGCCGAGCGGCCGCGCCTCGTGGTGTTCCGCTCGCTCAAGCACATGTCGGCGCAGCTCGTCGACGATGTGGCGAAGCGCACCCTGATGACCGTGACGGATGCCGGTCTGACGGGGAAGAAGACCGAGAAGTCGGTCGAGGTCGGCAAGCGCGTCGCCGAGAAGGCGAAGGCGGCGGGGATCACGAGCGTCGTGTTCGACCGCGCGGGTTACCAGTATCACGGCCGCGTGAAGGCGGTGGCCGACGGAGCCCGCGAAGGCGGGCTGGAGTTCTAAATGGCTGAACAGAGTGGTGGTGGCGCGCCCGCTGGGCGCGGTCGTGGTCCGGGCGGTCCTGGTGGCGCGCGCGGTCCGGGTGGTCCGGGTCGTGGTGGCCCGGGCGGCGGACGTGGCGGCCCGGGTGGCGGTCGCGGTCCCGGTGGTCCGGGCGGACGTGGTCCGGGCGGCCCGGGCGGACGCGATGGCGGCCGCGGCCGTGACGGCGGCCGCGGTGGCGCCCCGCAGCAGGATCGCGAGGGCTCCGATCTCCTCGAGAACGTGATCGCGATCAATCGCGTGGCCAAGGTCGTGAAGGGTGGCCGCCGGTTCTCCTTCAACGCGCTGGTCGCTGTCGGCGACGGGCAGGGGAAGGTGGGCGTCGCGACGGGCAAGGCGAACGAGGTCTCCGAAGCGGTCCGCAAGGCCGTGGACGGGGCGCGTCGCAAGATGGTGTCGATCCCGATGACGGGCGCGACCATCCCGCACGAGATCGTCGGCAAGCACGGGGCCGGTGAGGTCCTGATGAAGCCGGCCGCTCCGGGCGCGGGCGTGATCGCGGGTGGCGCGGTGCGCGCGATCATGGAGTGCGCGGGCATCCACGACATCCTCACCAAGTCGCTGGGTTCGACCAATCCGCACAACATGGTGCTGGCGGCGCTCGACGGCCTCCAGAGCCTCGTGACGGTGGAACAGATCGCGCGCGAGCGTGGCGTCGACGTGGCGTCGCTCGGCTACAAGTCGCGCGCCAAGTCCAAGGAGATCGTCTGATGCCGCGGACATTCGTGTGGCATCCGGGCCGTGGCCCGGCGCATACCAAGCCGAACACCCTGACCGAAGGGAAGGTGCGCATCACGCAGGTGCGCTCCGGCATCGGCCACAACAAGGTCATGAACGCGACCCTCGAGGCCCTCGGCCTCAAGCACCACCAGGACTCGGTGGTGCACCAGGACTCGCCTTCCCTCCGTGGGATGATCAAGCGCGTGCGTCACTTGATCGAAGTGACGCCGGTGAAGGAGTAACCAATGAGTGACGAGAAGATCACCCTGAGCACCCTGGCCGCAGCGCCGGGGTCGCACCGGAACCGGAAGCGCCTCGGGCGCGGCCCGGGCTCCGGCACGGGCAAGACGTCGGGCAAGGGCCACAAGGGCATCAAGGCGCGTTCGGGCCATCACGGCCCGGGCGGCAACAAGCCGCACTTCGAGGGCGGCCAGATGCCGCTCACGCGGCGCGTGCCGAAGCGCGGCTTCACCAACCCGTTCCGTGAGGAGCACCAGGTCGTCGGGCTCGCCGACCTCGCGCTCGTGACCGGCAACGAGGTCACGCTCGAGACGCTCGTGGCGGCCGGACTCGCCAAGACGTCCAAGGGCGCCGTGAAGCTCCTCGCGAACGGCGAGATCGATCGCGCCGTGACGGTGCGGGGCATCAAGGTCAGCGGCTCGGCGCGCGAGAAGATCGTCGCGGCCGGCGGCACGGTCGAGGCGTAAGATGGCACAGCCCAAGGCCGTGGAAGCGCTGGGCAACATCCGCAACACGCCCGAGCTCTGGCAGAAGATCACCTTCACGATGCTGTGCCTTCTGGTCTACCGGATCGGCTCGCACGTGACGGCGCCGGGCATCGACGTGACGGCGATGCTCAACTTCTTCCAGAACCAGGGCAACAACGGCCTCCTCGGCCTGTACGACCTCTTCGTGGGCGGCAACCTCTCGCGCTCCACGATCTTCGCCCTCGGCATCATGCCGTACATCTCGGCGTCGATCTTCATGCAGATCGGCGCCGCGGTGATCCCGCAGCTCGACAAGCTGCAGAAGGACGAGGAAGGGCGGAAGAAGATCACCCAGTGGACGCGCTACTTCACCGTCGCCCTCGCGGCGGTGCAGGGGTACGGCTACGCGCTCTTCACGTCGGGCATCACCGGGGCGGTCATCAACCCCGGGTCGGGCTTCATCCTCCAGATGGTGCTCTTCCTCACGACGGGCTCGCTCTTCGTGATGTGGCTCGGCGAGCAGATCACCGAACGCGGCCTCGGCAACGGCGCCTCGCTCCTGATCTTCTTCTCGATCGTCGAGCGGTTCGTGCCGGGGATCCTCTCGGCCTTCGGGTTCCTGAGCACCGGCGCGGTGAAGCCGCTCTCGCTGCTCGCGCTCGTGGCGATCATGGCCGGCGTCGTCGCCGGCGTCGTGACCATCACGCTCGCGGCCCGTCGCATCGCGATCCAGATCCCGCAGCGCACCATGGCCCGCGGCCGGCAGCGCGAGGCCGCGCGCAATCACATCCCGATCCGCATCAACTCCGCGGGCGTGATGCCGATCATCTTCGCGCAGTCGCTCATCGTCGTCCCCGGCGCCGCCGCGCAGTTCTCCGGCAACAGCTGGCTCGCCGACATGGCCGACTACCTGGCGCCGGGCACGGGCCTCTACTACGTGCTGATGACGGTCCTCATCGTCTTCTTCACGTACTTCTACACCTCGATCATCTTCAATCCGGCCGACCTCTCGGAGAACCTGAAGAAGCAGGGCGGGTTCATCCCGGGCATCAAGCCGGGCGCCAAGACGGCCGAGCACATCGGGCAGATCGTCGAGCGGGTCACGCTCCCGGGCGCGATCTTCCTCACCTTCCTCGCGCTGCTCCCGGTGTTCCTCGCCGACGCGCTCGCGGTGCCGTTCCAGTTCGGCGGCACGTCGCTCCTCATCGTCGTCGGTGTCGCCCTCGATACCATGGCGCAGGTCCAGCAGCACCTCCTCCTCCGCAAGTACGACGGCTTCATGAAGAAGGGCCGCGTCCGGTTCCGTGGACGCAATGCGGGTGCCGGCTTCTAGGCCAGATGAAGGGTGAAGGCGGAAGGATGAACGTGTCACTCCAGCCAGGCGGGTACGCATGATCGTCGTGTTGCTCGGCCCGCCTGGCGCGGGAAAGGGGACCCAGGGTGAGCGGATCGCTGCCGCCCTGGGCATCCCGAAGATCGCCACCGGCGACGTGCTGCGTGCCGCGGTCAAGGACGGGACGAAGCTCGGCCTCGAGGCCAAGGGCTTCATGGATCGCGGGGACCTCGTCCCCGATGCGGTCATCCTCGGCATCATGAAGGAAGCGCTCGCCCAGCCCGCTCAGGCCAAGGGCGTCATCCTCGATGGCGTCGTCCGCACCGTGCCGCAGGCCGAGGGTCTCGCGAAGGTCACGCAGGAGCTCGGCCGCAAGGTCGACGTCGTCCTCGTCTTCGACATCGCCGACGAACTGCTCGTGTCGCGCCTCTCCGGGCGCACGACCTGCGACAAGACGCAGAAGCCGTTCTCCGGCATGGAGCCCGGCGTCGCCTGCCCCGATGGCTGCGGTGGCACGCTCGTCCGCCGCAAGGACGACGAGCCCGAGGCCATCCGCAACCGCCTGCGCGTCTACCAGGCGCAGACGGCGCCGGTGCTCGACTGGTACGTCGCGCAGGGCGCGAACGTCCAGCGCATCGAGGCGACGGGGTCGTTCGACGACGTCTTCGCCCGCGCGCTCAAGGCCGTCGGCCGCTGAGGCGGCAGGACGAGCGATGATCCAGCTCAAGAGTCCGCGCGAGATCGAGACGATGGCGGCCGGCGGCCGCATCCTCGCCGCGACCCATCGCCATGTGCAGCCCGCCGTCCAGCCGGGCATCAGCACCTGGGACCTCGACGCGATGGTCGAGTCCTTCATCCGCTCGCACGCCGGCGCCACCCCCTCGTTCAAGGGCCTCTACGGCTTCCCGGCCTCGGCCTGCATCTCGATCAACGACGAGATCGTCCACGGCATCCCGTCGCGGAAGCGGATCCTCCTCGCCGGCGACATCGTCACCATCGACATCGGCGTGCACTACGGCGGCTTCCACACCGACTCGGCCTGGACCTACGCCGTCGGCCCCATCGCGCCGGAGACGCAGCGGCTGATGGACGTCACCGAGGCCTCGCTCCACGCGGGGATCGCCGCGGCGACCCTCGGCAACCACATCGGCGACATCGGCGCGGCGGTGGAGGCGGTGGTGGTGAAGGCGGGCTTCACGGTCGTGCGTGACCTGGTGGGCCACGGCGTGGGCGCGAACATGCACGAGGATCCGCAGGTGCCGAACCACGGCAAGCCGAAGCGGGGGCCGAAGTTGCAGGAAGGGATGACGATCGCGATCGAGCCGATGGTGAACGCGGGCGGCGCGGCGACGAAGACGCTCAGCGACAAGTGGACGATCGTCACGCTCGACGGGTCGATGTCGGCGCACTTCGAGCACACGATCGCCATCACGGGCGACGGGCCTCGGATCCTCACGACGCTCGGCTGATCTCCTCCCGCGGATGCGGGGGGACGGACTACTGCGCGCGGTCGGGTCGGCCCCGGAGGTCGCGACGGCGACGCTCTCGGACGCGCTGCGCGGTCCTGCGGCCGCGTCGCCTTGACGCGACCTCCGGTGCCTCCCCTCCCCCCGTTGCTTTACGCGACCGGTGCGCGGTCGTAGGTTCTGCCCGCCCGCTGCGCGGACCGGTCATGCGCAGGGTGACCACGTCGATCCATGGAGCCGACATGCGCTCGATCTCCCCTCGGTACCTCACGCGCGCCGCGTTGGGCGCGGGCCTCGCGCTGTTGCTCGCCGCCTGCTCCGATCCCGCCGGACCGGACGATCCTGGACTGCCGCTCTCGCCCCCACGACTCGCGCTGACAGCGAACACGACGTGTGCCCTCGCCGGGCAGAGCGCGCTGTGGTGCTGGGGCGGAGGCGAGAACGGCGAGATCGGTAACGGAGCGACCGCCTCGCCTACGGTGCCCACGCAGTCCATGGTCGCGCCCCCGCTCGTCACGATCACGGCCGGTGGTTTCCATCTGTGCGGACTCACGGCCGACGGTGTCGCGTATTGCTGGGGTCACAATGGGCAGGGCTCCGTCGGGATGGGCGCCACCACGCCGGAAGCCGTGTCGACGCCGACCGCGGTCAGTGGCGGACTCAGGTTCCGATCCATCTCCCTCGCCAACGGGTGGTTGGGATCCTGTGGCCTGGTCTCCGATGGAGGGATGTACTGCTGGGGTTCGAACCAGTTCTGGTGGTTCGGCGATGATTCGCCGATCGTGCGCGATTCGGTCCCCCGGCTCGCCGGGCACGACCTGCGATTCACGGCACTGGACCTGGGCGCCGGACACGGGTGCGGTCTCGAGGCGTCCGGCGCCATCTGGTGCTGGGGCTCCGAGCTTCCGAGCGTGCCGGGGTTCCCGGGCCAGCGCTTCCCGGTCCGGGTTGACTCCGTGCCGACGTTCACGTCGTTCGCGTCAGGGACATCGCACGCCTGCGGGCTGACGGCCGGCGGGGCAGCGTACTGCTGGGGGTCGCTCCCGCTGGATGACGCAAGCGGCGCATCACACTGGGTGCGCGAGGTATCGACGACGCTTCGGTTCGAGCGCATAGTCGCCGGCTATCTCTACTCGTGCGGCCTGACCCGATCCGGCGATGCCTGGTGCTGGGGACACAACTTCGAGGGAGCACTCGGCGACGGCACGACCACCACGCGACCGTCACCCGTCAAGGTCCTCAGCCCAAAGAAGCTCATCGAGATCGCCACGGGGAATGGTCACACCTGCGCGATCGCGACCGACGGCACCGCCTACTGCTGGGGATTCAACGGCGTTGGCCAACTCGGCGACGGGACCACGACCAGACGGCTCGTGCCGACTCAAGTGCTGGGTGGCGTCGATTTCCGCGCGCCGTGAGAGGACGTGAGTCGAGGCTCAGCCGAGCTGAGCCTCGACCGCGAGTGTCGCCCGCCGCGCATACTCCCCGGCCGTCGTCACCAGCCGCAGCGCCTCCGCCACCAGCGGCGCCCCCGCCTCCTTGTTCGGCATCGCCACCGCATTGATCCGCACGTTGTACGCCGCGCCGCGGCACGACGCCTCGGCCAGCAACGCCGCCACCCCCGCATCGCTCGCCGCGTTCGTGTTCCCCTTCTCGGCGCAGAACGCCGCGAGCTGCGCCACCTCGGCGCACCACCGTGCTGTCTCGAGCGGGACCTCCGCCGCCTTCATCAGCGCCGCCTGGATCGCGCCATCGCGCGCCGCGACCTGCTCCGGCGTGTCCTTCGCCAGCTTGTACGCGTTGCTCACCAGCGCGTACGCCGCCGCATCCTCGTCCTTGAGCTCCGCGAGGCGGCGCACCAGGTGCGCGGCGCGGAGTCCCATCTCCTTCATCTCCGCTTCCACCGCGACGTACTTCTTGCGGCCCACCGTGAGCCCCGCGACCATCTGCGCGAGCGCTGCCGCCATCGAGCCCGTGAGCGCGACCACCGAGCCGCCGCCGGGGACCGGCGCCGAGCTCGCGACCTCGGCGACGAAGCCCGCGAGCGACTCGCCGCCCGAGGCGGCCTTCCGCACTTGGCGCTCGAGCACGAGCTCCGGCGAGTAGGTGCGCCAGCGCAGGTGGCGCGCCGCGGCCTCGAAGAGCGCGCGCTCGGGCACGAGCCCGACGATCTCGCTCCACGTCGGCGTCACGCCCTGCGCTTCGGCTTCCATCTTCACCATCTCGTACGCGCGATGGAGCGGCGTCGCGTCGAGGTCGACGAGGTTCATCGACACCTGCGCCTGGCCATCGACCTCCATGCCGAGCCCCTTCACGCCCTTGAGCCCGCCCGACGAGCCGCGCACCGCCTTGGCGACGTTCTTGGCGACGTGGAGGTTCTCCTTGCCGCCGAGGTAGACGTTGAACGCGACGAGGAAGGGCCGCGCGCCGATGACCGTGGCACCGGCGGTCGCATGGATCGCGTTGGGGCCGAAGTCGGGGACACGAGTGGGATTGGTGCCGATCTCGGTCTTCGCGGCCTCGAACTCCCCGCGGCGGATGTCGGCGAGGTTGGTGCGATCGGGGCGCGAGGCGGCGCGCTCGTAGAGATAGACGGGGATCCCGAGTTCGCGGCCGACGCGTTCGCCGGTGGTGCGCGCGAGGACGATGCAATCCTCCATCGACGCCCCTTCGAGCGGGATGAAGGGGCAGACGTCGGTCGCGCCGATGCGCGGGTGCTCGCCGGTATGGTGGTTCAGGTCGATGAGCTCGCTCGCCTTCTTGATGCCGGCGAAGGCGGCGTCGGACGCCGTCGCGACCGGCGCGACGAAGGTGACGACGGTGCGGTTGTGGCTCGGGTCGCTCGAGACGTCGAGGATCACGACGTCCTTCACCGCCGCGATCGCGTCACGGATGGCGGCGATGACCTCGGGACGACGGCCTTCGGAGAAGTTCGGGACGCACTCGACGAGGCTCATGGATCGGAGAAGGCGGAAGGCAGAAGGAGGAAGGCAACGGAACGCTCACCGAATCTACCGGGTCGGGTCCGGGGGGCTGCAACTGCCTTACCACGGAGGGCACAGAGTGCACAGAGAACGGCGGAGAACCGCTCTTGTTGGGGGGGGCGCGCCGGGGCGCCAGTGCACTCCCCCCAGCAGTGTCGTTGCAGTCCTCCGCCTTTCTCTGTGCCCTCTGTGCTCTCTGTGGTGACCGCCGTTCTCTCAGCCCTGCACGGCCCGCCGCAACCACTCGTGCAACACAGGACTCCCCGCGATCACCCCTGACCCCGCGACCGGCCGCAGGTGCCCCCCGCCGAGGTCCGTCACCACGCCCCCAGCCTCCCGCACCAGCAGCATCCCCGCCGCATAGTCCCACGCCGAGAGCATGTTCTCCCAGAAGGCATCGAACCGCCCGCTCGCCACGCTCGCCAGGTCGATGCTCGCCGCCCCCGGCCGCCGCACGCCGCTCACCTGCGCCATCACGCGCGACATCTGCGCTTGATAGAGCGGGATGTCCGCCGGGTCCTTGAACGGGAACCCCGTCCCGATCAGCGCGCGCTGCGGGTCGGTGATCGTGCTCACCCGGATCAGCGCCCCGTTGCAGAAGGCCCCGCCCCCCGCCGTCGCCGTGAACAGCTCCTCCCCCGGCACGTCGTAGACCACCGCCGCCACCGGCTCCCCGTCCTGCAGCACCCCGATGCTCACCGCGTACTCCGGGTAGCCGTGCAGGAAGTTCGTCGTCCCGTCGAGCGGGTCGATCACCAGCGCGAGCCCCTTGGCCACCCGGTCGGCCGGCGTCGCCGCCGCCGTCTCCTCGGCGAGGATCGTCGCCGCGGGGAGCTCCCGCGAGACGATCGCGAGGATCCGCGCCTCGGCCGCGAGGTCCACCTCGGAGACGAAGTCCGTCGGCCCCTTGCTCTGCCAGTCGATGCTCCGCACCCGGGGCGCCGCCTCGCGGATCACCTGCGCCGCCTCACGCGCCGCCCGGACCACGATCCCGAGGAGTTCCGCCCGCTCCGGTTGATAGCCCATCACACGCTCCGTAACTTCGGGTCATGCCACGCATCTTCAGCGGGATCCAGCCCTCCGGCGAGCTCCATATCGGGAACTACCTGGGGGCGGTGAAGAACTGGGTCGCGCTGCAGCACGAGCACGAGTCCTTCTTCTGCATCGTAAACTACCACGCCATCACCATCCCGTTCGCGCCCGAGGACCTGCGGCGCCGCACGCGCGAGATGGCGGTGGGACTCCTCGCCTCGGGGCTCGACTCCACCAAGGCCGCGGTCTTCGTCCAGTCCGACGTCCCCGAGCACACCGAGCTCGGCTGGATCTTCAACACCATCACCCCGCTCGGCGAACTCGAGCGGCAGGTGCAGTTCAAGGAGAAGTCGGCCAAGCAGGAGCAGGTGATGGCCGGCATCCTGAACTATCCCGTCCTCCAGGCCGCCGACATCCTCCTCTACCTCGCCGACACCGTGCCCGTGGGCGAGGACCAGGTCCAGCACCTCGAGCTCTCGCGCGTCATCGCGCGCAACTGGAACGCGCGCTTCTCCCCTGACGCGCCGTACTTCCCCGAGCCGCAGCCGCGCCTCACGCCCACGCGTCGCATCGCCGGGCTCGACGGGCAAGCGAAGATGTCCAAGTCCATCGGCAACACCATCGGCCTCCTCGAGACGCCCGAGCAGGTGTGGGACAAGCTGCGCCCCGCGGTCACCGATCCCGCGCGCCAGCGGAAGACCGACGCCGGCGATCCCGACAAGTGCCCCGTCATCTACCAGCTCCACAAGGCCTTCTCGCCGCCCGACACCGTCGCCGAAGTGGAGACCAAGTGCCGCGGCGCCGGCTGGGGCTGCATGGACTGCAAGAAGGCGCTCCACGCCAACATGATGACCGAGCTCACGCCCATCCGGACGCGCGCCGAGGAGTTGATGGCGAAGCCGGCCCACGTCGACGAACTGCTCGCCGATGGCGCGCGTCGCGCGCGCGTGGTGGCGCGCGGGACGATCGACACGGTGCGCGCCCGGATGGGACTCGATGCCGCTCAATGACCTGATCGTCGAGGCCTTCCGCCTCGACCTCGCCGCCAAGCTCATCGCCGCGGTGCTCATCGGCGGCGGCATCGGGCTCGAGCGCGAGCTCAAGCACAAGCCGGCCGGGCTCCGCACCAACATCCTCATCTGCCTCGGCTCGGCGATCCTCATGGACCTCTCCATGAGCATCGCCGCCACGCACGGCGGCGACCCCGCGCGCATCGCGGCGCAGGTCGTCACCGGCATCGGCTTCCTCGGCGCCGGCACCATCCTTCACACGCGAGGCCAGATCACCGGCCTCACCTCGGCCGCGACCATCTGGGTCGTCGCGGCGCTCGGTCTCACCGTCGGTGCCGGCTACTTCGTCGAGGCCTTCGGTTCGACCGTCACGGTGATGGTCGTGCTCGTCGGACTCGGATGGGCGGAGAAGAAGTACCTCCCGCACGACGGCGACCAGCAGAACGGCGTCCCGGCGCAGGAGTGGCTGGGCAAGGAAGAGGGGCGACGCGCGACCGACCGGCGCGGACGTCCCACGCGCTACACTTCGGAGACGCCGGTGGTCACGCCGCCGGCCGGCACCACGCCGCCCGACGGCGAACGGACCCAGCAGTGAGCCACACACACGGACGGGAGTGATGGAGAAGATCATCAAGGCAGCGGTCGAGCGCGGCGCCTCCGACCTGCACATCAAGGCGGGCGACGTCTTCCGCGCGCGCATCGACGGCAAGCTCGTGCCGCTCACCAAGCAGGCGCTCACCCCCGACCAGACGCGGTCGATCGCCATGCGGCTCATCTCCAACGAGGATGACCGCGCGCGGCTCGACAAGCTGCAGGACTACGATTGCTCGTGGGGCGCTCCCGGCATCGGCCGCTTCCGCGTGAACATCCTGCGCCAGCGCTCGAGCTTCATGATCGTCATGCGCGTCATCCCCTTCGAGGTGCCGAGCTTCGACAAGCTCGCCGTCCCGCCGGTGCTCAAGAGCATCTCCGAGGCCGAGCGCGGCATGGTCCTCGTCACCGGCGTCACCGGCTCGGGCAAGAGCACCACGATGGCGGCGATGCTGAATCACATCAACCAGCATCTCAACAAGCACATCGTCACGCTCGAGAACCCCATCGAGTTCCTCCATCGCGACCTGCAGAGCTCCATCACGCAGCGCGAGATCGGCGTGGACACCGAGAGCTTCCGCATGGGCCTCCGCGCCGCGCTGCGCCAGGACCCCGACGTGGTGCTCATCGGCGAGATGCGCGATGCCGAGACGATCGACACCGCGATGAAGGCCGCCGAGACGGGGCACCTCCTCATCTCCACCGTCCACACGCCGGACGCGCAGAGCACCGTGCTGCGCATCCTCGCGATGTTCCAGCCCGAGGAGCAGGACGTCGTGCGCGTGCGCCTCGCCGAGTCGCTCCACGCCGTCGTCTCGCAGCGCCTCCTCCCCCGCGCCGACGGCAAGGGCCGCGTCGCCGCGCTCGAGATCATGGTGGTCACGCCGACCATCCGCGAGCTGATGCTCGACCGCGACCGCGTCGGTGAGATCCGCGACTTCATCGCCGACGGCCGGGAGCAGTACGGGATGCAGACCTTCGACCAGCATCTCGAGGAGCTCGTCACCACCGGCGTCATCGAGTACCCCGTCGCGCTCGCGGCGAGCACGCGGCCGAGCGACTTCCAGCTCAAGATGGGCATGCTCAGCAAGCGGCCGACGTCGCATGGCACGCCCGCGCACGGCGAGACCACCCCCATCCAGGAGCCGATGTCGGGCGGCTTCGGCACCGGCTTGGAGTTCCTCAACGGATGAGCATCGATCTCTCGGGCATCTTCGGTCCCGTCATCAGCCCCTTCAAGGGCGCCAACGAGGACCTCGACGTCGACGGCTTCAAGGCGAACGTCCGCGCGCACATGGCCGACGGGCTCTCCGGCGTCGTCGTCGCAGGCTCCACGGGCGAGGCGGCGCTCCTCGACGAGACGGAGCGCGCGCAGCTCGCCGCCGCCGCGCGCGAGGTGGTGCCCAAGGACAAGCTCGTCATCGTCGGCACGGGCGCCGAGTCGGCGCGCCAGTGCCTCGCGCGCTGCCGCGCCGCCAAGGACGCCGGCGCCGACGCGGTGCTCGTCGTCGCGCCGCACTACTACTCCAACGCGATGGCGCGCGAGAACCTCGCCGCGCACTACCATCGCGTCGCCGACGGCTCGCCGCTCCCGGTGATGCTCTACAACATCCCCAAGTACATGCACTTCGCGCTCCCCGCCGACCTCGTCGCCGAGCTCGCGCAGCACGCGAACGTCATCGGCATCAAGGACAGCTCGGGCGACGTGAACATGCTCAAGGGCTTCCTCGCCGCGCAGTCCGACACGTTCTCGGTGATCACCGGCAGCGGCTCGGCGCTCCAGGCGGGACTCGAGGCCGGCGCGCGCGGCGGCATCCTCGCCGTCTCGCTCTTCGCCGCCGCGCTCTCGCGCGAGGTGCTCTACGCCGTCCGCTCGGGCGACACGGCGCGTGCCACCGCGGCGCAGGCCAAGCTCAAGCCGATGGCCGACACGATCGTCGCCAAGCTCGGCGTCCCGGGCGTGAAGGCGGCGATGGACCAGGTCGGCCGCGTCGGCGCCGCGCCGCGCCTGCCGCTGCTACCGCTCTCGGATGCCGGCCGCGCGGAGATGCGCGCCGCGCTCGGCTGAGGAACTGCTCACCACAGAGGACACAGAGAACACAGAGAAGGGCGGAGAACGGCCGTTGGAGAGGGCGTGGGGGAAGGATCCCTCCCCGAAGCCCCCCAAAGAGGCAGTCGCAGTTCTCCGCCGTTCTCTGTGCCCTCTGTGCCCTCTGTGGTGAAAGCGGTTCCAAACCGCGTTGCCCGCCCAAGGTACCGTGCGTAGATTATTCCAACGCCCCGCCACCCGGGGCGTTTTTTGTTGCCCCTGACCCTGACCAGTACCGCACCATGTTCGATACCAAGACCCGCACCATCGTCATCGTCGGCGCCCAGTGGGGCGACGAGGGCAAGGGCAAGCTCGTCGACGTCCTCGCCGAGCGCGCCGACTGGGTCGTGCGCTACCAGGGCGGGGCCAACGCCGGCCATACCGTCCACGTGGGCGATGAGTCCACCGTGCTCCACCAGGTCCCCAGCGGCATCCTCCACCCCGGCGTCCGCTGCGCCATCGGCAACGGCGTCGTGCTCGACGCCGAGAGCGTCTTCGAGGAGGTCGACGCCCTCGTCGCCAACGGCGTGGACGTCAACGGTCGCCTCTACCTCTCCGACCGCGCGCACCTCGTCATGCCGTACCACAAGCTCGTGGACAAGGAGAGCGCCGCGAGCAAGGCGATCGGCACCACCGGCCGCGGCATCGGGCCGGCGTACGAGGACAAGGTCGCCCGCCGCGGCATCCGCGTCCTCGACCTCCGCCATCCCACCCGGCTCCGCGATCTCGTCGAGCGCGGCACCGAGCGCGCCAATCAGGTCCTCGCCGGCTTCGGCTCCTCCAAGCGCGCCGACGCCGAGTTCACCCTCGCCACCCTCGAGCGCCTCGCGCCGCGGCTCCTCTCCATCAGCGAGGACGTCGGGCTCGCCATCCACAAGGCGCAGAAGCAGGGCGCGGCCATCCTCCTCGAGGGCGCGCAGGGTTCGCTCCTCGACATCGATCACGGCACCTATCCGTTCGTGACCTCGTCGAGCACCACCGCCGGCGGCGCCGCCATCGGCGTCGGCATCGGGCCGCGCGCCATCGATGCCGTCCTCGGCGTCGTGAAGGCGTATACCACCCGCGTCGGCGGCGGGCCGCTCCCCACCGAGTTCGACGAGAAGATGGGCGAGCATGTCCGCACCCTCGGCAACGAGTACGGCGCCACCACCGGCCGGCCTCGCCGCTGCGGCTGGTTCGACGCCGTCGTCGTCCGCTACGCCGTGCGCGTGAACGGCCTCACCGGCCTCGCCGTCACCAAGCTCGACGTCCTCGACACCCTCGATCGCGTCGGTCTCTGCACCGGCTACCGCATCGACGGCGAGGTGATGACCGAGTTCCCCGGCGACATCGCCGACCTCGTCGGCATCGAGCCCGTCTACGAGTGGTTCGACGGCTGGAAGTCCTCCACTGCCGAGGCGCGCACGCTCGACGCGCTCCCCAAGCAGGCGCGCGCCTATCTCGACCGTCTGGTGGAACTCGTCGAGTGCCCCGCCCAGTACGTCTCGGTCGGCACGCGGCGCGATCAGATCATCGGTCTGCAGGCGTGATCCGGGAGGCGCGCGGTGGCTGAGAAGAAGCGCCGCCCCTCCGCCGTGAAGGCGGCCTCGGCGAAGTCCGTGCCGGGGCTCGTCGGCAGCATCAGCGAGCGCGACGCCGGGCTCCCCGTCGCCGTCATCGGCGCCGGGCCCTGTGGCCTCGCCGCCGCCGCGGCCCTCGAGGCGTCCGGCGTCCGCGCCATCGTCTACGACCGCGGCTGTGTCGCGAGCTCCATCGCGTCGTACCCGCTCTACATGACCTTCTTCTCGACCGCCGAGAAGATCGCCATCGCGAACGTGCCGTTCCCCATCGCGACCGACAAGCCGACCCGCCGCGAGGCGCTCGCCTACTATCGCATGGTCGTCCAGCACCTCGGCCTCGACGTGCATCAGTACGAGCCGGTGGTGCAGGTCTGGCGGCGCAAGCAGGACTACGTCATCCACTCCAAGCCGCGCGGCGGCGATGTGGTCGAGACGAAGGTCCGCGCCGTGGTCGTCGCCACCGGCTACTTCGGCACGCCCAACCCCCTCAACGTGCCCGGCGAGGACCTCCCGCACGTCTCGCATCTCTACCGCGAGGGGCACGAGGCCTTCCAGCGCGATGCGATCGTCGTCGGGGCGGGGAACTCCGCCGCCGAGGCCGTCCTCGACCTGTGGCGGCACGGGGCGAAGGTCACCCTCGTCCACTTCGGGCCCAGCTTCGACAAGAACATCAAGCCCTGGGTCCTCCCCGACCTCCAGAACCGCCTGAAGGACGGGTCGATCGGCGTCCGCTGGAACACCCGGGTGACGGCCATCGAGCACGGCCGCGTCCACCTCGAAGGGAAGGACGGCCCCGGGATCCTGCCGGCGCAGCACGTCTATCTGATGACCGGCTTCACCCCGTCTTCGGAGCTGCTCTCCTCGCTCGGCGTGGAGATGGACGCGGCGACGGGGATCCCCTCGCACGACCCCTCCACCATGGAGACCAACGTCCCGGGGGTGTTCATCGCCGGGGTCCTGGCGAGCGGGTACGACGCCAACAAGGTCTTCATCGAGAACGGGCGCGGGCACGGGGTGCTGATCGCGGGGGCGATCGGGGGCTGATCACGGGATGATAGGAGGGCTAAAGGTCCGGCGGCGGTGGCCGAGACTGCCTTTATGTCCCGCCCCCGCCGCCAGCACCCCAAGCCGGTCATCATCTACCGCCCCCGCCCCCGGCCCGCCGCGAAAAGGTGCACTGTTAACTTTCCGCCGGCTCGCGCGTCATAGGGATGACAAAATGACGCCCACGCCCGCCTCCCTCGACTTCGCCCTCTCCGCCGACGACCGCGTGCTCCTGCACGCCATCGCCATGGCCGGCGATTCGGTCCGTGAGGCGGACGTCGCCTACCTCCTCGAGCGCTGGCCCTGGGCCTCGCCGATGGACTGGGACCGCGTCGCCGACCTCGAGGAGGCCGGCCTGCTCCAGCAGACCAAGGACGGCTGGTTCGTCCCCCTCGCCGTCGATCTCGAGGCGGCCGCCGAGCTCCCCAAGTCGCTCGACCCGCTCCTCAAGGGTCTCGTCGGCGAGATGCTCTGCCGCCACGCCGACTCGTTCGACCGCTTCCAGCTCGGCTTCCGCCGCATGGTCGCCGGCGGCCGCGAGCAGGCGATCGTCGCGGCCACCCGCGTCTGGGCCAGCACGCCCGCGGCGCAGGACGCCCCCCGCGGCGAGCGGTTCGTCGCCGCCCTCGGCGCCAAGCGCCTCGGCCCCACGCTCTGCGCCGAGCTCAGCCAGGCCGTCCCCGAGATCGCGCCGCCGTCGCCGTGGACCGCGCCCTTCCGCGCCCTCTCGGCGCGCCTCCAGGCGCAGCCGATGTACGCGCGCACCGCCGCCGCGGCCGCCGCGGCCTCGTTCGTCCTCCTCGACCTCGTGGGCCAGAGCGCCCCGGTCCTGAACGAACTCGACCGCCGCTAGTTCGCTCGGGTGTGCCCCCTGAGGGCGCGATGGTAGATTGAGGCGTCACCGCCCTCATCCCCGCGCCCCCGGTCGTTCATGCCCCGTCCCGACGTCCTCGAGACCCTCGTCAGCCTCGCCAAGCGGCGTGGCTTCATCTTCCAGTCCTCCGAGATCTACGGCGGCACCGGATCGGTGTGGGACTACGGTCCCCTGGGCGTGGAGCTCAAGAACAACGTCAAGGCGCGCTGGTGGAACGCCATGGTGCGCGAGCGCGATGACGTCGAGGGCCTCGACGCCGCCATCCTCATGCACCCCCGCGTCTGGGAAGCCTCCGGCCACGTCTCCGGCTTCTCCGACCCGCTCATCGACTGCAAGGCCTGCAAGGCCCGCTTCCGCGCCGACAAGCTCGGCGACGCCCAGTGCGCCCGGAAGCCCAGCAAGAAGCCCGGCGAGCACACCGACTGCCAGCTCACCGAGCCCCGGCAGTTCAACCTCATGTTCAAGACGTTCATGGGCCCCGTCGAGGACTCGGCGGCCGTCGTCTACCTGCGCCCCGAGACGGCGCAGGGCATCTTCGTGAACTTCCTGAACGTCCAGCAGGCCACGCGCCAAAAGGTCCCGTTCGGCATCGCCCAGATCGGCAAGGCGTTCCGCAACGAGATCACCCCGGGGAACTTCACGTTCCGCACGCGCGAGTTCGAGCAGATGGAGATGCAGTTCTTCGTCGAGCCCGGCACCGACATGGAGCACTTCGAGCGCTGGAAGCAGGCCCGCCTCGACTGGCACCTCGGCCTCGGCCTCGAGCGCGACCGCCTCGAGTTCCATCAGCACACCGAGAAGGAACTCGCGCACTACGCCCGCGCCGCCTTCGACATCAACTTCGACTTCGGCGGCTCCCTCGGCTTCCAGGAGATCGAGGGCGTCCACAACCGCTCCGACTTCGACCTCAAGCAGCACCAGGAGTTCTCCTCCAAGAAGCTCGAGTACGTGGACCAGGCCGCCAACAAGCGCTACCTGCCGTACGTCATCGAGACCTCCGTCGGCGCCGACCGCGTGACCCTCGCCATCATGGTCAACGCCCTCCGCGAGGAGGCCGTTCCCGGCGAGACCGAGGGCCGCACGGTGATGGGCTTCCATCCCGCGCTCGCCCCCATCAAGGCCGGCATCTTCCCGCTCACCAAGAAGGACGGACAGCCGGAGATGGCCGAGAAGCTCGGCGCCGCGCTGCGCAAGAAGTTCAACGTCTTCTACGACGAGGCCGGCGCCATCGGCCGCCGCTATCGCCGGCAGGACGAGGCGGGCACGCCGTTCGGCATCACCATCGACGGCGACTCCACCAAGAACGACGACGTCACCATCCGCTTCCGCGACGACATGGGGCAGATCCGCGTGAACACGTCGAAGGTCGCGGAGATCATGACCGACTACATCGAAGCCGACCACGCGCGCGCCGAAGCGGCGTTGGTGGGGTGACCGCGATGGGCCGCGACGACGCACCGCTCGACGCGCTGCGTCGGCGCGGCGAGGCCTTCCTCGAGGAGGTCTCGGCCGAGTACCACGCCGCGCACGCCGGGCACAAGGAAGGGGCCGCCCTCCAGCCCATCTACGAGAAGCACCGCGCCGCGTACGACGACGAGGCGTTCGCGATGGCGCTCGAGCTCTTCAAGGGCTCCACGCCCGCCGCCGGGGCGCCCGTCAGCGAGGAGCACCGCTCGTCGCGCCTCCTCCTCGACTGGCTCCTCGAGAGCCGCGTGGGCCGCGAGCTCGCCGCGCTCGACGAGCGCGAGATCGCCTGGGAGGGTGCGGCCGTCGTCCGCACGAGCGACGGCGCCGAGGAGCCGTACCAGCGCGCGGCGATCACCATCGCCAACACCCGCGACGCCGCCACGCGGCACGCGCTCGACGACGCCCGCGCCGCGCTCGTGCAGGCCGAGCTCGCGCCCATGAAGCAGGAGAAGCTCGAGCGCGAGCACGAGGTCGTCTCCAAGCTCGGCATCGCGTCCACCTACAACGCCACCTGGGAAGCACTCGCCGGCGTCTCGGTCGCCGCGCTGCGCGCCGAGTGCGAGGCCTTCCTGCGCGACACGCAGGCGATGTGGGACGAGCTCATGCCCTTCTACGTGAAGAAGGGACTCGGCATGGCCGTCGCCGACGTCACGCGCGCCGACCTCCTCGCGCTCATGCGCGCGCCGGAGTTCGACGCGTACTTCCCCGCCGAGGCGATGGAGCGCGAGGTGCGCCGCCAGGTGACGGAGATGGGGACGTCGCCCGATGCGAACGGCCACGTGCTCTATGACACGGCCGACCGTCCGGGGAAGCGCGCCCGCGCCTTCTGCGCGCCGGTGCGGATCCCCGACGTGGTGCATCTCGTGCTGCGGCCGCACGGCGGCTCGTCGGACTATATGACGCTCATGCACGAGCTCGGGCATGCGCTCCACTTCGGCAACATGCGTCGCGACCTGCCGTTCGAGTTCCGCTGGCTCGGCGACAACTCGGTGACCGAAGGGTACGCGATGCTCTTCGATCACCGCCTGAAGGACGCCGGCTGGCTCGCGCGCTACACCGGGCTGGGGAAGAAGGAGCTCCCCGCCTTCCTCCACTCGCAGGGGTTCGAGGAGCTGCACTTCGTGCGGCGGTACTGCGCCAAGCTCATCTACGAGACCGAGCTGCATGGCGGCGGCGTCTCGTGGAGCGCGTTGCCCGACCTGTTCGTGGAGACGCTCACCAACGCGACCGGCTTCCGCTACCATGCGGCCGACGCGTTCGTCGATGTGGATCCGCGGTACTATGCCGCGCGCTACCTGCGCGCCTGGCAGATGCAGGCCGTGCTGGACGAATCGCTGCGCGAGCGGTTCGACGCCGACTGGTGGCGGAACCCCAAGGCGGGTCCGTGGATCGTCGGCGAGCTCTTCGGCTGGGGCCAGCGCGAGCTGGCGGACGAACAATCACGCCGCGTGGCCGGGAAGGGCCTCTCCTTCGCCCCCGTCATCGCCGGCATCGAACGCATGATCGGATAGGAGCGCCGTGAGATGACGACCGTCTACCTGAATGGGAAGTACGTGCCGAAGGAGCAGGCGATGATCCCGGTCGAGGACCGCGGCTTCATCTTCGGCGACGGGATCTACGAGGTGGTGCGGGTCATCAAGGGCGCGGTCTTCGCGTGGGACGCGCACGCCGCGCGCCTCGCGAACGGTCTCGACGGCCTCCGCATCAACAGGGCGGGCACCGAGGGATTGAAGGCCGTCTGCGAGAAGCTCGTCGCCGACAACGCCCTCGCGGCTGGCGAGGCGACGGTCTACCTCCAGGTCTCCCGCGGCGCCGCGCCGCGCACGCACCACTTCCCGCCGGCCAACACGCCGACCACCATCTACGCTGCCGCGAGCGCCTTCACCCCCAACTTCGCCGCGCGCGACACGGGCTTGAAGGGCATCACCACCCCCGACATCCGCTGGGCCCGCTGCGACCTGAAGACGGTGAACCTCCTCGGCCCCGTCCTCGCCCGTCAGCAGGCGCAGGAGGCCGGCGCCTACGAGGCACTGCTGCATCGCGACGGCATGATCACCGAGGGCGCCGCGACGAACGCCTTCTTCGTGATCGACGGCGTGCTGCGCACCTACCCGCTCTCGCACTACATCCTCCCCGGCATCACGCGCATCGAGATCATGGCGCTGGTGAAGGAACTCGGCATCAAGTGCGAAGAGCGCCCCGTGGCGCTGCTTGACCTGCCGAGGGCGAGCGAAGTCTTCGTGGTCGGTACCACCACCGACGTGACCCCCCTGGTGGAGATCGACGGCCGCACGGTCGGCACCGGCAAGCCCGGCCCGATCACCGTGAAGCTCAAGGAGGCGTTCGCGAAGCGCCTCTACGCCAAGTGAGCACGGCGGTGCGGGGAAGGGCAACGGCGTTCACCACAGAGGGCACAGAGTACACAGAGAACGGCGGAGGAAGCCCCCTCAAGTCCTTCTCCGCCCTTCTCCGTGCCCTCTGTGTCCTCTGTGGTAGTCTGTTGCTGTTGGGTGGACAAGCGAACGCCCAGTCCCCGTCAGAGGATGCGATCCTCCGGGAAGCCACGGCCCAGCTGCAGGCGATGATCCGCATCAACACGGTGAACCCCCCCGGCAACGAGCTCGCCACCGCCCGCTTCCTCGACTCCCTCTTCAAGCAGGCCGGCATCGAGTCCCGCGTCTACGAGAGCGCCCCCGGCCGCGGCGCCGTGGTCGCCCGCATCCGCGGCGTGCAGGGCCCCACCGCCAAGTCCCCCGTGATCCTCATGGGGCACATGGACGTCGTCGGCGTCGTGCGTGAGCAGTGGACCGCCGACCCCTTCGCCGCCGAGGTGCGGGACGGCGTGCTCTACGGCCGCGGCGCGATCGACGACAAGGGGATGCTCATCGCCAACCTTCAGGCGATGCTCGCCCTCCAGCGCCGCGTGAAGGCCGGCCAGGTGCTCACGCGCGACGTGATCTACGTGGCCAACGCCGACGAGGAGGCTGGCGGCGACTACGGGATGGGGTGGCTCCTCAAGAACCACCCCGACGCCATCCGCGCCGAGTATGCGCTGAACGAGGGCGGCCGCACGCGCATCATGCCCAACGGCAAGCGGTACGTCGCGCTGCAGATGGCCGAGAAGGTGTCGCATGTGGTGACCGTGACCGCGAGCGGCCCGGACGGGCACGCGAGCATCCCGCTCGAGGGGAACGCGATCGTGCGGCTGGGTCGTGCGCTCGCCGCGATCGGCGCGCACCGCGAGCCGGCGGTGCTCACGCCGGTGACGACGCGCTTCTTCAAGTCGCTCGCGGCGGTGTGGCCTGATGCGCGCGAGGCCACGGCGATGACCGATGTCTCCTCGGGCGATGCGGCGCGCGTGGCGCGCGGCGCCGAGGTGCTGCGCGCGACGCCGACCTTCGACGCGGTGCTGCGGACCGGCATCTCGGCGACGATCGTCGGGGGCGGGATCCGGTCGAACGTGATCCCACGCGAGGCGGTGGCGACGTTGAACGTGCGGACGCTGCCGGGTCAGTCGATCGATTCGACTGTAGCGCGGTTGGTGCGGGCCGTTGGCGATCCGATGGTGAAGTTCGCAATCACGAGCCGTGGGGAGGATTCGCCGGCGATGAGTGCGGAGAACGAGTTCTTCGCGGCCGTCGAGCGCGCGGCCAGGCGCGTCGACCCGACGATCACGGTGGTGCCCTATCTCTCGACCGGTGCGACAGACTCGGCCGATCTTCGCCGCGCCGGCATCAAGGCGTACGGGCTGCTGCCGTTCCCGCTCGAGATGCCGGTCGAGGAGGCGATGCACGGGAACGACGAGCGGTTGCCGCTCGCGGCGTTCGGGTTCGGGGTGCGGTTCGTGACGGGGATCGCGGAGGCGTTGGCGGTGGGGCGGTAGGCGGCGCAGGCGACTTGCGCGCGAGTAGCCGCGAGGAGTGACGTTTCCGCCCCGCCCTGCGCGGCGGAACATTCAGGTCGGAGTATTCCTGAGAACGTACTTAAGGATCAGCTGAGCGAACGCGGGATAGGCGACGGCGCACGTGGTACTTGCGACGCATGGGTCCGCGTCCAAGATTCTCAATGCCTGAATACTCGGACCTGCCTAATCAGGAGATATTGGGTTAGGCAGGTCAGTCTAATACACGTTAGGTCCCGGAGCCCACCTTGCGAGAGCGCCGTGAGTACCATCGCTTGTTGTCGGACAGTCTCGTGAGCTCTTTCACTCCATCTGGAGCGCGCCAACTGTGAGTTTGCCGGAGCTTTCCGAGATTGTCCGATCGATGCGACGTAATCCCCGGTTCGCCATTGGATTCTCGCTGGTGCTTGGCGTAGGCCTCGCGGGAGTCGTGTTTGTGATCGGACTCCTCCAGGCAACTGTCTTCCGTCGACTACCCTGGGCTGCGCCTGAGCAGCTATTTGCGCTGATACTTCGCGACAATAACGTCCCGCGACAGTGGACTGAGCGCGAGGCAACCGCGGCTCGCGACGGCGCCGTGCCTCGCATCGCCATCACTTGGTACGCGACCTCCGAAGAGAAAATCGTTGAGTCTCGCGATAGTAGCATCGCCGACGTCGCGCTCGTTGAGCCGCAGTTCTTCGGAGTGCTTGGACTCTCGGCGCTCGAAGGGAGGCTGCCCCGCACTCAAGAGGAAGAGGACGTCGTCGTACTGTCGTCGCGCTTGCGTGAAGAACTCTTCCCGAGCACGACTGCAGTGGGACAATACATCACCGTCGGTGATCGCAAGCTGGCGGTTGTTGGCGTGATGCCGAATGGATCTGAGTACCCACTAGGTGTCGACGCGTGGCGACTAGGAAGGAGCAGGTTCGAGGGTGTCGGCGGGCGCACAGTTGATCTCATTGTGCGCGACTCGGCCGGACGCTCCGCTGAGGAAATTGAACGGCTGTTTGAGGGTGTTGCCGCCGCAGTAGCTTCCGCGCCAAGCGATCCTGGCGTGCGAACCTCAACGCAGGCCACCTCGCTCGCCGAGCACTTCCGGCCGCGCATCGGAAGGCGCGTTCGAGTCATTTTGGTTGGCATCGCCGCCGTGGTCGTGCTGGTGCTAGTCAACGTGTCAAGCGCGATGATGCTACGTGCAGAGCGCAACCTGTTCGCGAATGCACTTCGAGTCACGCTGGGCGCGCCATTCTCCCGTTTGGCGCGCCACGCGTCGCTCGAGATTCTTCTGCTTGTGGCCTTCAGTCTCTTGGTGGGCCTCGGACTCGCTGCCGCGTCAACTGGCGCAATGCGGGCCCTGCTCGGAGGCCCGTTCGCCGACGCACATGTCAGCTTTGACTTGACGTGGTTGCTGGCTCTTGGTGTTGCTCTGCTCTTAATCACTGGTGCGCTCGCGCTTGCCCCCTTGCTTGCGCTTAACAGAATCGAGCCGGCGGTCGCACTGCGTATGTCTGGCTCGGCTGGAAGTCCAGGAGCGAGCCGGTTGCGACGGCTGTTTCTTGGGTTACAGGTGGGAACTACCCTGTTCTTTCTCCTCATCGCAGCAGCAATCGGCATGGCGTTCGCGGAGGTCAGTCGCATCGATCTTGGATACGCCCACAGAGAAGTCAGCTTCGCGACCATTGGGCTTGGCGCCGAGGAGTTCCAGGACCCTGCACGAGTGCGGGCGATCGCTGGTGACGTCGCGGAGCGAGCGCGTCAGTCACTGAATGCGTCGGCCGTGGCCGTTTGGGGCACAACCTATCCGCATCGGCTCGCACTTCAAACCGAATCTCCCATTCAGATTCCCGAGCGGGTTCTGCCCGCTCAGGACCCGATGGTGTTGCCGGTTCTCTCGGTCGACGTGAATCAGGAGTACTTCAATGTCATGGGCATCTCCTTGCGAAAAGGGCGAGTCTTCGACTCGTCCGATTCCGAGGGAAGTGATCCGGTCGTCATTCTTGATGAGCGCGCGGCTAGAGCGCTCTGGGGTGACGAAGAGCCCATCGGCAAGTCGCTCAGACTCGGAGGACGAGCAAGCACACTCCCTTGGATGACAGTTGTGGGCATCGTGGCGAGCAGTCAGCCGGTTCATCCGCTAGCGCTGGAGTGGGAGCTCGAAGGTACTCGCTTCCCGTTGATGTATCGTCCACTCAGCCAGTCCGCGCCCGCTGCTTTGCTCGCGCCGCTTTCCAACTCCGGATTCTCGATTGCGGTGGCGTCGAATGGCACGCCTGCTCGCGCGGCCCGCGTGTTCGAGCAGATTATCGCGGAAGTCGCTCCTGGCGAGCGCCCAGAGTTTAATGGGCCGCTCAGTGCATTCGTCGATAGGAAAGGCCGCCTCGAGGAAGCGAGGTTTGAGGCACTTGTGCTCGGGCTCTTCGGCGTCCTCGGCGCTCTTCTTGCGCTTCTCGCTGTGGCGACCGCGGTAGACGAGACACTTCATGCGCGAACTCGGGAGATTGGCATCCGCCGCGCGCTCGGATCGCCGGCCCACATGATCATTTGGCGTGTCTGTCTCGACACACTGCGTGTCGCTGCTGCCGGGATCGTCGTCGCGATGGTGGGCTTCGTGCTGAGCGGACCAGCGATGCAATTCCTTCTGCGCGAGGATTCGCACGCCACCGCAGCCACCGTGGCCCAAGCCCCAGTATGGCTAGTATTTGCCGTGGCTGGACTGATCGGTTCTCTTGCACTCGCCATCGCTTACTGGCGTGCCAGCAGAGCCGCGCAAGTCGAGCCATCAATCGCTCTGCGGGCAAACTGACGCTTAGAGCCGCGGGACTCAGGGATTGGCGCGGCCGGCACCTAACGACGCTTGCTGCTGATGAACGCGGGTGCGGATGCAGTTGCAGGGCGGCCGCCTATGGAGCGAACTAAGGTCTAGCGGCCGCCCTGCAACTGCTTTCTATTGAAGCGTTCACAGCAGAAGCAAACGTTATGCGGCTCGGAGACCTATCGCAGTGAGGGTAGCATGAGCGGCAGTGTAGGCGGCGTGCCCTGGCTGTGGCCCGCCGTGCTCTCGATCTCGGTTCTCTACTTCGGCTGGCATGCCTTCGTCGTCTGGCGAGCACTCGACGCGGAAGAGTGGCCGCGTGCGAGCGGCAGTGTTCTGCAATCGCGCACCGAGAGTGACACCGAGGGAGCGCGCTGGGCTGAGGTCTCCTATCGCTTCGAAGTCGACGGCAAGGAGTATCGCGGGACGCGCGTACGGTTCCATGGGCTGCACCGCGGAGAACTCATGGCTGGATGGACCACGGATGACTATCGCCCGGGGCGCACGGTTCTCGTCGCCTACAATCCACGCTCTCCACGCGACTCTGTGCTGGAGCCGGGCGTCTCAACTGAACTGTGGGTATCGTGCGCAGGTGCGCTCGCCCTCTTCGGGGTAAGCCTGTATCAGGTTGCGGGCGCAGCGACCGCATAACGGCAGTTGGTGACCGATGGCCGCGCTGGGGTAGCGGGTTGGCGGCCGCGCCTTATCGTTCCTTACGGACCGGCGCGGCCGCCAACCCGCAGTTTATGGAAGCGGCCACGGCACAACTTGACGTTAGGGCGACGAGACCGGCATCGATCGTATGCTAAGCGCGCACACCGCTCGTTGGCTGTTGTGTCCCCTCGCTGCCGTCGGCTCATGCGGAGCGACAGGCATCGCGTCGCGGGGCGTCCAAGGGTGGCTCCAGACACGCCTCGGCCAGGCGACGCTTGAGGCAGTGCTTCCGCTAGATGGACAGGAAGCCGTCCGCCTCGCGCTCGAGGCCCTCGTGTTCGTCTTGGCCGGTTCGCTCATGGCGCCGCGTGCCAGGGCGCTCATTGCGCCGGCACTGTTCCTCCTGGGCGCGTGGCTCGCGTGGTTTGTGCTTCGCAGTTGGTACTTTCCTGAGTTTCATCCGCGCGGGTACGAGATGAGCTCGTTGCCGCTTTGGGGGTCTTGGGCCGGCGGCGTCGCCGCGGTGGCCTTCATGGCGCTGCCGTCTGTGCGCCGCGCCCTAACGACAGTTGGTGCTGATGGCCGGCTGGGGTAGCGGGTTGGCGGCCCCGGCCTCATCGTACTTCAGGGTCGGCCGTGGCCGCCAACCCGCATTGATTGAATCGGCCACAGCACAACGTGACGTTAGCTGGACGACGGATACCTCGTACATGTTCAACCCTCGGCTTCTGCTCATCCTCGCACTGAGCGCATGCGGTAGCGCTGGCGAGGGGCCCCCGAATCTTGAGTTGGCCAGTGAGGGAAGTGCCTCGGCTGGCCGCGGCGCTGAAGTCACGTGCGCGATCGGCCTTGGTCTCGCGACCAGGCTTCGCGGACGTCTGGAGCGGCGCGTCCATCTCGGTCCTCCGGGATACGGAGAGTCACCCACGATCGACACGCGCGACACGTCATGGATTGTGCTCCTTCCCGCCGCGCTACCCCCGTGTGACGCCACGGACGAGAGTGCTGACAGCGCGCGGCGAGAGGTTCAACTCGTGGTGCCCCCGGCCAACGTCCACGAGCTCCTCGGCGAGACCATCGAGGTTCATGGGCGGTTGGGTCAGGCCTCACTTGGCTGGCAGCGTACCCCGTTCGTGATCTTCATCGACAGTGTCCCGTCGTTTCGACAACTAGCGGCACGCCGCACTCAGATCGGCTGAGCTTGGCGCTCCGCCAGCTAACGGCAGTTGGTGACCGACGGCCGTCTAGTGAAGCAGGTGGGCGGCCGCGCCCTGTCGTACCTTTCGGTACGGCGCGGCCGCCCACCTGCATTTTATGAAAGCGGCCGCGGCACAACTTGACGTTAGCTCGACGAACAATGACTTCGCACGCCCTTCTAGTTCTAGCATTCGCTTCCGTCGTCGCCGGTTGTGGGCGCGTAAGCTCGGCGTGCGATCCGAGCAGTCAAGAGTGCGAGTACGCCTTATTGCGCGACACGCTTGTGGCGCCCACTCCTCGGGCACGTGACTTCGCGGCGGTCGCAGCAACGTCGCGCACTGCCGGACGAGTCGACCTCGCAAGTAATCCGGGCGCGCGCCGCTTTCGCACCGTTCTGCAGGATGGAGTCGCGGCCGGACCGAACTTCGCCGGTCGCTTTGTGCTGGTATCCTGGGGATGCGGCACCGCGTGCAAGTCGTTCGCAATCGTCGAACCAGTGTCCGGCCGCGTGTATATGTCCGATGTATCCTTTAGCCTCGACGCTGAGTTTTCAATCGAGAGCAGTCTCCTGATTCTCGACCCTCCTCATGCGTGGGACGCTCCGGTCGCCGGGTCCATGCAGTCGACTTACTATCGGTGGGACGGTTCAAACCTGCTCCCGATCGACTCTTTGGTCTGGGTGCCTCGACCGGCGAAGGGCACGCGCCCCGCGAGCTAACGGCAGTTGGTGACCGACGGCCGTCTAGGGGAGCAGGTGGGCGGCCGCGCCTTGTCGTACCTTTCGGTACGGCGCGGCCGCCCACCTGCATCTTATGAAAGCGGCCGCGGCACAACTTGACGTTAGCCCGATGCAACCGGACATTGATTTCGCTCTAGCGGAGTATGCCATCGGCCAGTTGCCGAGCGAACGGGCCCCTGAGCTTGCGGCCGCCTTGCTCGCATCGGGCGAGGCAGATCCCGATGCCGCGACGTTGGCGCTCATGCGCGCTCCAACCTGGAGTGACGCGCGTGCGCTGTTCGAGTCGGCAGTTGCCGCAACGGGCCGCACCATCCCGCATCCGCGGTTCGCCTACCTCCGCGTGATTCAAGGCGTCCTGGACGCCATGGTGGCCGGCACCGTGACTCCGCGATCTGGCGCCGGACGACTGGGAGAGATCTGGTCGGCCACGGACCACCGCCACAATCTCAGCGTCTTCGTCGCGCTCGCAGATGACTGGGACGAGTACCCGGAGCAGCGTGGAGAGATCGAAACGAGCATCGTCGCCGAAGCTCAAGGACGCGTTGGCGAGTTCCGTGCCGGCACGGGCTAACGGCAGTTGGTGCTGATGGCCGGCTAGGGTAGCGGGTTGGCGGCCACGCTTTATCGTTCCTGAAGGACCGGCGTGGCCGCCAACCCGCATTTATTGAAGCGGCCACAGCACAACTTGACGTTAGGGCGACCAGATCCCGCTACAGTGCGCTCGCGCGAGTCGGAGTAGCAGTCACTTTGCGAGGGAGTCACCGAATGCGGAGACTTGTTCTCATCAGCTGCGCCGTCGTAACAGTCGGCTGCGGCGCGATATTCGCTCCGGAGCGCGACACAAAGATCTACGTTCTCGCATCCATTGCGGGTGTGCCGATTCAGTCGCTGCCGAACATCTGGCTCCTCTGCGCGCCAGAGTACGCGGCGCAGGGTGCCGAGTGGGAGATGCTCTCAGACTCCGTGTTCTTCTATCCAGAGGGGCAGGGCGAGGCACGCAACGTGGCGCGTGTCCGGTACTCGGTCGCTGAGAGAGGCGTATATGGCCGAGCGGACACGGCATTTCTGAGCCCGAATCGCTCGTCGTTCAAGTGGCGCCAGACTTTTGACGGCGGCGCCGTGCAACTGGCGGTGTCATATGGGCGCGGATGGAGCATGGTCGCAGTCGCTCAAGACGGCTCATACTCGTACGAGGGTACCTGTGGCGAATGGCGATACGAGCGAGCACCCTAGCGCCCCGCGCCCTAACGATGGTTGGTGACCGATGACCGCGCTGGGGAAGCCGGTGAGCGGCCGCGCTCTGTCGTACCTTTCGGTAGCGCGCGGCCGCTCACCGGCATCTTATGGAAGCGGTCACGGCACAACCTGACGTTAGGGCGACCAGATCCCGCTACAGTGCGCTCGCGCGAGTCGGAGTAGCAGTCACTTTGCGAGGGAGTCACCGAATGCGGAGACTTGTTCTCATCAGCTGCGCCGTCGTAACAGTCGGCTGCGGCGCGATATTCGCTCCGGAGCGCGACACAAAAGATCTACGTTCTCGCATCCATTGCGGGTGTGCCGATTCAGTCGCTGCCGAACATCTGGCTCCTCTGCGCGCCAGAGTACGCGGCGCAGGGTGCCGAGTGGGAGATGCTCTCAGACTCCGTGTTCTTCTATCCAGAGGGGCAGGGCGAGGCACGCAACGTGGCGCGTGTCCGGTACTCGGTCGCTGAGAGAGGCGTATATGGCCGAGCGGACACGGCATTTCTGAGCCCGAATCGCTCGTCGTTCAAGTGGCGCCAGACTTTTGACGGCGGCGCCGTGCAACTGGCGGTGTCATATGGGCGCGGATGGAGCATGGTCGCAGTCGCTCAAGACGGCTCATACTCGTACGAGGGTACCTGTGGCGAATGGCGATACGAGCGAGCACCCTAGCGCCCCGCGCCCCTAACGATGGTTGGTGACCGATGACCGCGCTGGGGAAGCCGGTGAGCGGCCGCGCTCTGTCGTACCTTTCGGTAGCGCGCGGCCGCTCACCGGCATCTTATGGAAGCGGTCACGGCACAACCTGACGTCAGGTGGACTCAACGCAACTTGTTCTCTTCTAGGAATGCGGCCCTTCACTGCGCTCATTGCATGTGCTCTGCTCCTCGCGTCGTGCACCTCCGCGCGGCGGACCGGAGAGAATGACGCATGTTCAGAGTCACCTGCTGAGGGCGCGGTCCCCTTCCGCGCTCCGGACGCGACCGACTTGGTGGGTCGTTACGCGCTAGCTGTCGTCGCCACCAATGAGCGAGACCGAGGAATCACGGAGACCGGGGAACTGCGGCTTTGGGTCCCGGGATCCGTCCCTCGATTCAACATCCCTGAGCCGTTGACGATCGTGGACAGCACGACGAAGGATGGTAGTTTCACGATCCAGCACGTGCGCTTGGATTCTGACAGCATCGTCGCGTGGCATCCGAGTACGGAACGACCGCTGTTCGGCACTGCAGCGGTTGCGCTCACCCGATTCGGCGTGCGTGGCGAAGTCTCCCCCGAATCGGCAGACTCGACACGGCCCGGAGTCGTGCTTGACGGAACGAATCTGCTCGTAGGAGAGCACGCGCGGTACTACGGCGTCAAACAAGCCGACGGCGTGGGCTCTCTAGCGCTCCACGTTCACTGGTCGGCACCGACAGGGTTCGGAGGCAGTTGGCGCGCGCGATACGGACACAATGTCGTCGACTCCGCCGGACGCCCAGTGCAGCCCGCGAGCGGCCATTTCTGCGCTCGACTCCTCAGCAGCGGCGACTCAGCCACTTGACGACGCTTGCTGCCGATGGCCGCGAGTAAGGATGCCGTTGTGGGGCGGCCAATTTTCCGTAAGCGCACGACCTAGCGGCCGCCCCACAACTGCTTCTTATTGAAGCGTCCACAGCAGATGCACACGCTAGCCGGAGGCATATGGTTCGCTTGGCGCTTGGCGTGTTGATCTTCTGTGTGGTAGCGCTCAATGCGGCCGCGCAAGGCGCGATACACGGCATTGTGGTGGAGGATGGCTCGCTGAAACCGCTCGCGTGCGTCGACGTGGCCCTGACAGATAGTGCAGGTCGCGTTCTGGAGCGCACGCAATCCTCGCCGACGGGTGAGTTTCGATTCGGCTCTGCGCTGAGCGCGAGTGCTTCGCTGCGATTCTCGGGCCACGGGCTCACTCCGTCGCCATTTCCAGTGAACGCGGTTGCAGCGGACGCCGCCGGTGTCCGTCAGTACCCGATCTTCTTGGAGCCCCTCGCGACCGGGGCGCATCCCGAAGATCTCGGGGCGGCCGCGGCGGCACCCGGATTCATTCCCGGCTCAGGCTACCCGCGCTATCCCGACGACCTTCGGGCCACGCGCATGACAGGCCGCGTAGTGATCGCCTTCATGATTGACGCGCGAGGTCGGCCCGACACAAGCACGGCGCTTGTGCTCGAGGCAACGCACTCGGCTTTTCGTGCGTCGGTCTTCTCGTCGCTGCCGAACATCCGGTTCCGCCCAGGCCGGCGTGCCGGTCGCGAGGCCTGCGTGTTCTCGTTGCAGGAGTATCGCTTCGATCTCGCACGAGGCCCCGGCTAAGGGCAGATCGTGACCGACTGCCGCGGTAGGAAATCAGGGGGCGGCCGTGCTCGTTTGTACCTTTCGGTATCGCGGCCGCCCACCTGCATTTGATGGAAGCGGCCACGGCGGAACTCGATGTTCGCCCCGGCCCGACGTCGCGCGAATCCCACCGGAGGCACCGCAATCGATGACGAGTACTCGACAGGTCCCGATCATCCACGCCGGCGGCCCGACGCTCGCGCCCGCCGTGTCCGACGCGCTGGCGAGGCAAGTCACGCTCGGCGACGTCATGAAGTGGGGGCTGTCGCTGGCGCCGCCTCGGGCACCCGTCGAGATCGTGACGCAGGACGAGTACACGCACGATGTGGTGCTCGAGCTCGCGGGAGACTGCTTCCTCGTCTACGACACGACCTGACTCGGTTCCGTGACGGCGGTCGCCGTCTGGGATCGAAGGCCCTCCGCTCAGGACATGCTCGACGCGCGGCTTGCCCGCGGCTGGCGGCCGACCGCCACCGCGCTCAAGACGGGTGACCAGGTCCTCGGCTACGCCGCCTGCATCGTCTCGGCTGAACACCGTCATCGGAGCGCCGGCACGTAGCGGAGATCGGGCGAGCGGCCGCGCAGCTGCATATTCTGGAGGTCGTCACGGCATGGCCAAGCGCGATTCAGCCCCACGCGGAGCGAGCGGACTGCCTCCATCCTTCTGGATCAACCCTGTGATCCGCTTCGCCGGCATCGCCGTGCTGCTCCTCGTCCCGTTGACGGTGAGCTGCGCCCGCCGCCCCGACCCGCGCCTGCTGGCCATCACCAACGTCACCGTCATCGACGTCGACGCCGGTGAGCTCCGCCCAGCCCAGACCCTCCTCATCGCCGGCGACACCATCGCCGCCGTCGGCCCGGCAGACTCCATCGACCTGCCTGCCCGCACGCGAACCCTCGACGGCCGCGGACGCTACGTCATCCCCGGCCTCTGGGACATGCACACCCACGCGCACCGGGACGGACGCGCACGCTGGCAGTACCCCGCGTATCTCGCCCACGGCGTGACCGGCATCCGCGACGCCGGCACCTTCGTGGATTCCGCGACGGCCTGGCGCGAGCGGCTGCGCACCGACACCCTCGCGCCCACGGTCTGGTGGGGCTCGCCGCCGCTCGATGGCGTGCCCGCGGTGCTGTCGTTCGGCATACCCATCGCGTCGCCCGACGAGGCCCGCGCCGCCGCGCAGCGGTTCCACGCGCTGGCCTACGACTTCCTCAAGGTCTACGATCGCCTCGACCCCGCGAGCTACCGCGCGCTCGCGGACGAGGCACGACGGCTGGGCATCCCCATCGAGGGGCATGTGCCGCTGCGCCTGTCGCCGGGAGCGGCGACCGTCGCCGGCCAGCGGACCATCGAGCATCTCACGCTCGTGCTCGAGTCGTGCATTCCCGGCACCCTCGCCTGGGTCGCCGCGGACACCGGCCGCGATGCGATGGGCCTGCTCGCCGATGGACGGCTGGCGGCGTCGCTCGACCGCTTCGACACGCGCACCTGCGATGCACTCCTCGACACCCTCGCCACCGCCGGGGTGTGGCAGGTCCCCACGCTCGTGCAGCTGCGCGGGGCGTTCGTCGAGCCGGGGGACGCGATCACCACCGACTCGCGCCTGCGCGTGGTGCCCGCGCCCGTGCGCGAGCGCTGGCTCGCGACGCGCGATGATTGGTCCGCCGACCAACGACGCGCCGGGCGGGCGGTGTACCGCCGGCAGCTCGCCCTCGTCGGTGCCATGCATCGCGCGGGCGTGCCGCTCCTCGCCGGCACCGACGCGAGCGACGAACCGTGGGTGATCCCCGGCGCGAGCCTCCATGACGAACTCGCGCTCTTCGTCGAGGCCGGCCTCTCCCCGCTCGAGGCGCTCCGCACCGCCACCTCCGCGCCGGCGCGTTACCGCGGAGAGTCCGGGCCGCTACTTTCCCGTGGCAAGCACGCCGACCTGGTGTTGCTCGCGGGGGATCCGACACAGGACATCGGCGCGCTGCAGCGCATCGAGACGGTCGTGCTCCGGGGGCGCGTGGTCACCCGCCGAGATCCGTGATCCGGCTTCCGCTCGCGCACTGACCCTGCACGCCGACCCGAGGAGGGGTTCACCGGATGCGAATGCCCGATCTCGATGCCCGCGCCGCGGACGTGCTCCTCGACATCACCCAGCCGGTGCCGCTCGACACCTGGAGCGCCGCCATGGGAGCGGTGTTCGTCGCCCTCGGCGTCTTCTACCTCTCGCGCCGGGAGAGACCGCTCGGCGCGAACTCCCGAGCCGACTCGACGCTCGCACGGTTGATCCCTTCCGCCGGGCGTGTGCTGAACGGACTGCTCGGCATCGCCTTCATCCTGGTCGGAGGCGGGGGCGCGGCATGGTTCGTCGTCATGCCACAGGTTCGGGCGGCGAACCTGCGCACCGCGGCGGCGTCGGCGCGCGCGGTGACCACCGCTGGTGTCGTGTCGGGGCTCCGAGACGACCCGGCGCATCGCGCACTCTCCTGGACCGTCGTCGCCGCGGAAGGGCCGCGGACATTCAGCTACTCGGAGTCGGGCCTCGGCACCGGCATGCGGGCGTACGACCGCCTGCGCGCCGCGATGCGCGATGGCCAGGAACTGCGTGTGGTCTCGGTCGACGGCGACCTGATCCGCATCGAGATACCCTGAGCTCCCGCACCCTCGCCCCTTGCGCGATCCTCCCTCACGCCCTAACCTACAACCACATGGTTGTACGTCCTGACCTCTCCGCCGCGGATCTCGACCGCCTCTTCCACGCCCTCGCCGACACGACGCGGCGCGACATCATCACGCGCCTCCTCGGCGGCGAGACGACGTCCGTCTCCGGACTCGCCTCCCGGTACGACATGTCGTTCGCCGCCGTGCAGAAGCACGTCGCCGTGCTCGAGGAGGCCGGACTCGTGACCAAGCACCCGCAGGGCCGCGAGAAGCTCGTCCGCGGCAACCCCGAGCGGCTCGCGCGCGCGCGCGAGCTCCTCCAATCGCTCGAACACCTCTGGGCCTCGCGCTTCCGCCAGCTCGACGCCCTCCTCGCCGAACCCCGTCCCCGGAAGGAGTAGCCCGATGCCGCTCACGTCGATCACGCCCGATCCCAAGACCCTCTCGCTGTTCATCGAAGCCGAGTACGCCGTGCCGGTGGAGCGGCTGTGGGAGGCGTACGTGGACCCGCGCCAGTTCGAGCGCTTCTGGGGGCCCGAGGGCTGGCCCGCGACCTTCACGCGGCACGACGTCGCCGTCGGCGGGGAGTCGCACTACTACATGACCGGCCCCGACGGCTCGCGGCACCACGGCTGGTTCCGCTTCCTCGCGGTCGATCCCCTCAAGTCGTTCGAGGTCGAGGATGGCTTCTCCAACCCCGACGGCTCGCGCAATGATTCGCTCCCGACGGCACGGATGATTTTTCGCTTCGAGCCGTCGGCGAAGGGCACGCGCTTCCACGGCGTCGCGAAGTACGCGAGCCTCGAGGCGATGGAAACGGTCCTGAAGATGGGGATGGAGCAGGGCGTCCGGTCCGCGATGGGGCAGATCGAGGCGGTGCTCGCCGACCTGAAGAGCTACGCCGCCGAGGCGGGGACCAACGCGCAGCTGCTGAACGACACGCAGGTGCGCGTGAGCCGCGTGATCCGCGGCACGGTGGAGCAGGTGTGGCGCGCGCATCACGCCGCCGCCCTCATGCAGCGCTGGCTGCTCGGCCCCGACGGCTGGACGATGCCGGTGTGCGAGGTCGCGACCACGGTCGGCGAGACCTACCGCTACGAGTGGGAGATGGTGGACGGCTCGCAGCGCTTCGGCTTCACCGGCGAACTGCTCGAGTCCGCGGCGCCCTATCGCGCGGTGACGTCGGAGCGGATGATCGGGATGGAAGGGCCGGGGACGCGCAACGAGCTCAGCCTCACCGCGCTGCCGGGCGGGACGCTCCTCTCGCTCCTCATCACGTACCCGAGCAAGGAGCTGCGCGACATGATCCTCGGCACGGGGATGACCGAGGGGATGGAGACGGGATATGCGCGGCTCGAGCGTGAGGTGCTGCGGGCCGCGTGACTCGCGCACGGTGACCGCCGGCGACGGTGATTCCAGTGGTGCGGACGGTCGCACTCCGTCGTAGCTTTGGCGTCAACCATCGAGGCGAGCCGTGACGGCCGACGACCAGCGGATCTACAGCGAGGAGGAGTTCGCGCTCATCCTGCGCAAGGCAGCGGAGGGGGCGAGCGGGTCCGGGACGCCCCGCTCCTCGCGCGAAGGCCTCACGCTGGCGGAGATGAGATCCGCGGCCGAGCAGGCGGGGATCGACCCGGCGCTTGTCGAAGGGGCGGCGCGCATGCTGGACCTGCGCACGAGGGTCTCGACGTTCGAACGGTTGATCGGCGGTGCCCTGCGACACGAACGCGACGCCCGCTTCCGTGTCGGGCTCGACGCGCAGGGCGCCGCGCGGGTCCTCTCAGCCGTGCGCTTGAGCACGGCGTTCCACAGCTCGGACCCAGGAGAGGCCAGCGCGCTCGGCATGATGTGGAAGGCGTCGGGCGACGGCAACGTCCTGAGCATCGTCGCGCGACCCGACGCGGTGGGCACGTCCGTATCCGTCGTCATCGATCGGCGAGGCACGTTCCTGCTCACCGGTGTGCTCACCGGGCTCGGCATGTTCATGTCCCTCGTCGTCGCGGCGGGCATCAAGAGTGTGGCACCGTCCCTCACGCCTTGGGTGGCCATCACCGGGATCGGAGGGGCGTGTGCGCTCGCGCGCGCGTTCTGGACCTCGTCCAGCAGCAAGGCGCAGGAACGGATCGATGCGCTCGTCGAGATGGTCGGACGAGCGCTCGCTTCGGACGAACAGGAACGCTGAGCGCATTCGTGGATACGAAGAGCGTCCGTGCACGCGAGCCGCACTACCTGCGGACCGCCGTGGCCCTGAGCGCCACGGCGTACCTCGGCTTCTGGTTCACCTACTTCGGCCCGAACCTCCGCGGCACCTATCCGACGGCCGCACCCGCGGTGCATCTCCACGGCTGGAGCTTCTTCGCGTTCTATCTCCTCCTGCCGCTCCAGGCGGGACTGATCCACGCGCGGCGCGTCCGCCTGCATCGCACGCTCGGTTGGAGCAGCCTCGCGCTCGCGGCCGTCATGACGGCCACCGGCACGCTCGTGCTCGGCGTGCAGATGGCCACCGCGCTCGCCTCGCCTGAGCCGGGCTTCTGGTCGGCGTGGGGACTGATGATCTTCGCCACGCTCGTGCTCTTTCTCGGGTTCTACATCGCCGCGATCGTCCTCCACCGCGACCGGGCGAGCCACAAGCGCCTCATGCTGGTGGCCGGCGCGGCAGGGCTGGGGGCGGCGGGGTTCCGCATCGTGATGACGATCTTCGGTCCCGTCGATTGGGCGACGCCCGTCGGGATCCTCGCCACCAACCTCTTCATCGTCGGCGGCATCGCGTACGATGCGTGGCGCGACCGGCGCGTTCACCCGGCCTACTGGTATGGATTGGCGATCTGCCTCGTCGTCGAGATCGGCGCATGGCTGGGCGTCTCGACGGGCGTCGGCCAGTCGCTCGGCCGCAGCCTTGCATGGGTGGGGAATTCCTTCGCCGGGTGGTACTGAGGTGAGGGGCCCCATGCGACGCGCTCGCGTTGCCGCTTCAATGCCGAGTCTCATCGTCGCCCTCGCCTGCACCGCCTGCATCTCCCTGCCCGCCGCACGTTCAGCCGAGACGCGCCCCGGCCCCACCGTCGAACTCTCCAACTCCGTCGCCTTCGCCCCCGGCGGCACCTCGCGCTGCGTCCTCTCCAAGCCGCTCTTCGAGTGCAGCGAACTCCTCGTCGGCGGCAGCGTCGGCATGACCTACGGCTGGATCTCCGACGGCCGCCCCGCCGGCCGCGCACTCGGCGCCGGACTCAGCGCCGCCGACGGACGCATCCTCCCGTACCTCGACTACTACCAGCAGCAGCGATCCGGCGAGTCCCCCCGCGGACTCGGCGCCCGCGTCGCCACGAGCATCGGGGGATGGACCGAGGTCCAGGCGTACGCGCGCGTCGATCACTGGCTCGCCTCGGGCCAGATCATCACCTGGAATCCCGCGATCGTCGCGATGACCGGACGGAAGGATGAATTCACCGCCGGCACCTTCGTCGGCCTCTCCAACTCCATCGGCCTGCTCACGCCGCGCCGGCGCAGTGCACTCGTGCCGTCGCTCTCGCTCGTCGTCGGGCGCGGCCATGGGGACCATCGCGTGGGGCAGAACGCGCGACGCTTCGGTCCGGAATGGGCCGTGTACGGCGGGGTCGGGATGACGTACACGTTCCCGGCAGGCCGGCGCTCACGTAGCGATTCGCCATCCTCGCGGACGGGCCCCGTTCCTGCCGCTCACGGCCGATAGCCGTCCTCCACCCGTCGCCACGATGTGAGCGGGATGTTGCTGCTGCTCCCCGCCTGTGCTGGCAGACGATACGTGAGCACGCCGTTCACGAGCTCGTAGCGACGCCGCTGTTCGGTCCCCTCCCAGTTGGGGAAGGCGGCGAGCGAGATGTGGAAGGTGAGCACCTCAGCGGCGGCGTCGACCGTGATCCACCCCACGTGCGAACTCATCCCGAGCACCGCCGCCTCGAACTCGGCGGGCGTGCCCTTTCGCTTATCGCCGGCTGCGAAACGTGCCCGGTCGGTCCGGAAGAGCTGCAGCGAATAGCGCCCCTGCGCATCGACGATCAGGAGCCCCTTCGGCGCGGCACCATAGGCCGGCACTCGAGTCCCGTCGGGCAGGACATCGTCGGCCGCGACGAGTTCCCACGTGCCGGCGAGCGGATGCCCGCCCGCGGGCGTGTCCGCGGGTGGGAGGCCAGGGACGACGGCCGCGAAGGGGAACGCACTCGCCGCGAGGAGGAACACGGCGCCGGCAGCAAGGGAGAGAAGGGAGGACATGATGCGCGCCGCCGCGAAGATGGTGATAACCGGTCCAGCAGGTTAACTTTGAACATACCCGACGCGCGCAACCTGTCAAGCAGGTTACGCACCATCCGAGGATCACTCTCCATGGCCATGGACGCCGAGCTCCGCGACGGCTTCCGCTTCCGCGGCGGACACCCGGCGCTCGACCTCACCGCGACACTCACCGGCCGGCTGCGCGACCGCCAGCAGGAGCTGCTGGCCACGCCGGCCGATCTCGCCCGCTGGCTCGTCGCCGCCGGCTTCGCGGCGCGAACTCCCGACGTCACAGTCGCCGCGCTCGAGCGGGCGCGCACACTGCGGGAGGTGCTCTACCGGCTCGCGATCGCGAGGCGCGAACGGCGCGCGCTCCCCGCCACCGAGCGGCAGGAGCTCAACCGGATCGCGCGACGCGAGCCAGCCGCGCCGGTGCTCACGCCGGACGGGACGGTTCGACTCGACGGGACCGCCGACGCGATGGTCGCCACGCTCGCGCGCCTCGGTGTGGAACTCCTTGGCGGCCAGTCCGCGCCGCGTATCCGGCAGTGCGACGGCGAGCACTGCGCGATCCTCTTCATCGACGCGTCGAGGAAGGGGGACCGTCGATGGTGTTCGATGTCTGCCTGCGGGAACAAGGCGAAGGCGGCGGATTTCCGCCGGCGGGCCGCGCGATGAGTCGCCTCGCCGGCGAGGCGCACAGGTGCCGTCGCTCTCGCTCGACGGACGAAGGCGATTCCCGCGGCGGACTGCCACCACACCCGCACAGCGGTTCACCTACTGCGACCGCGCGCCGCCGACACCATCATGGGGCATCCCTCTGCGGAGGCTGATCCAGTGCGCCGTGGTCTCCTGCGGATCCCGCTGCTCCTCCTGGTCGCGTCGCACGCGATGGCGTGCAGTGTCCCGTGGAACGCCGTTCGGCTCGAACCGCGACCTGAACCATCGGTACTGGTCGGCGCCGAGGTGCGCGTGGTGCGCACCGACGGCGAGACCTTCGTCGCCCGCGAGGCGCGAATCGAGTCCGACACCCTGGTGTACGTCACGCCCGGTGTGCCGGAGAACCGGCCCGCGCACTGGCCGAAGGTGCCGCCCGTGCGTGTCGCGATCCCGCTCGACGAGGTGCAGTCGCTCGAGGTGCGGAGCGTCCGGGACCTGAAGGAGCAGGAGACGATGTGGACGGTCCTGTTGCTCGTCGGTCTCGTCTTCGGCATCGACGCCTACAACGACTGCGCGATCTGCCACGGCGGCTGGTGACGAGTCGCCCGCGGAATCCGTACCTTCTCCGCATGATCGCCACCACGCCGCTGCGCCACCTCCGCGCGCGAATCCTTCCCGCGCTCCTCCTCTCGCTCGCCGCCTGCACCACCGGTGTCGGCACCGGCAGCGCCCCCGCCCCCGATCTGATCCTGCACAACGCGCGGGTCTACACCCTCGCCTGGAGCGAGCCCGCGACCGACGGCCGCCCCTCCGCCCAGGCGCCGTACGACTCCATCAACGGCTGGCATCACGACGCCTCCGCCGTCGCCGTGCGCGAGGGACGCATCGTCTTCGTCGGCTCCGACTCCGCCGCGCTCGCCCGCAAGGGACCCGAGACCCGGGTCATCGACCTCGAGGGCGGCGTCCTCCTCCCGGGTCTCGTCGATGCGCACACGCATGTCGCCGAGCTCGGGCAGTCGCTCGATCGCGTGAACCTCACCGGCATCGAGACCGAGGCCGAGGCGGTCGAACGCATCGTCGCGCGCGCCGCCGAGACGCCCAAGGGCGAGTGGATCCTCGGCTACGGCTGGGACGAGGGCGCCTGGGCCAACCGCTATCCCGACAAGCGTCTCCTGAGCGCGCGTGTCCCCGACCACCCCGTGATCCTTCGCAGCCTGCACGGCTTCGCCTCATGGGCGAACGAGCGCGCGCTCACCGCGGCGGGCATCACGCGCGAGACCGTCCCGCCGACGGGCGGCGAGATCCGCAAGGATGCGAATGGCGAACCCACGGGACTCGTGCTCAATCGCGGGGTCGAGCTGCTCGACGCGGCCATCCCGATCCCCGCGCCCGCGCAGCGCGATGCGCAGGTGCTGCGCGCCCTCCGCGTGATGGCCGCCGCCGGCTACACCGGCGTGCACGAGGCGGGCGTCGCACCGGACGTGATGGAGAGCTTCGAGCGGCTCGCCGAGCGCGACTCGCTGCCACTGCGCGTGTACGCGATGCTCAGCGCGCGTGACTCGGCGCTCATCCGTAGTTGGATCGCGCGCGGACCGTTCACCTCCGCCAACGGCATGCTCAGCGTGCGGTCGGTCAAGGCGTACTACGACGGCGCGCTCGGCTCCCGCGGCGCGCAGTTGCTCGCCGACTACTCGGACCGTCCCGGACATCGCGGCGTGAGCGGCGGCGCCTATGGCTTCGACCGCGCGCTCGTCGCCGACGCGATGAGCGCCGGCTTCCAGGTGGGCATCCACGCGATCGGCGATGCGGGCAATCGCGCCACGCTCGACTTCATCGACTCGGTGATGACCGCCGCCCCCAAGGCGCGCGGCCTGCGCCATCGCGTGGAGCACGCGCAGGTGGTGTCGCCGCCGGACATCGCGCGCTTCGCGGCGCTCGGCGTCGTCGCCTCCATGCAGCCGCCGCACGCGGTGGAGGACAAGGGATGGGCGGAGACGCGCGTGGGCTCGGCGCGCATCACCGGCGCGTATGCCTGGCGCACGCTGCGCGTGGCGGGCGCCGCGCTCGTCCTCTCGTCGGACCTGCCCGGCTCCGATTGGAGCCCGTTCTATGGACTGCACTCGGCGATCACGCGACAGGACACGACCGGCGCGCCCGCGGGCGGCTGGTATCCGGCGCAGCGCCTCACGCCGGAGGAGGCGGTGCGCGGCTACACCGTCTGGAGCGCCGAGGCGGGATTCGACGAGGACGACGCCGGCACCATCAGGGTGGGGAAGCGCGCCGACCTGACGGTGATGGATGTCGATCCGTTCCGCGCGGACGGGCCGGCGCTGCGGCGCGGGGCGGTGCTGCTCACGCTCTCCCGCGGGCGCGTGACGTTCCAGCGCTGAGCGGCGCGCGTGCCTAGAAGCGGATGCCGAGGCTCGGCATCACCACGCCGCGCTGTCCGCCCGGCGACGGTGAGACGCGCATCGCGAACGCGCCGATGCTGATCGCCCGCGCGCGCGCGAACGGCCGCAGCCGCAGGTCCGCGTAGGAGCCCACGCCGCTGCGCTCGTCCCCGTCGGACGAACGGGCGACCAACGCGCCGCCGCTGACGGCGAACCATCCCTCCTCGAAGCCGAGCCCGAGTTGCGCGTGCACGAGCGAGCCGCTGAGCACGGTGTGGCGGATCGGGGGCGGGCAATTCGAGGTCGGCAGGCACGGCGCGAAGCTGGGGATGGCGATCTCCTCGACGATCGACGGACCACCGAGCGCGCCGGCGCCGAGCACCAGCCGCGTGCGCGGGCTGATACGACCCGTCCATGTCGCGCGCACGGCCTTCGCATCCCACGCCGTGGACGTGCCGTAGAACGACGGCACGTCGAGCTGACGCAGTGCCGGGCCGATGGCGATCTCGAAGGCCTGCGCGCGGGCGCCGGCGAGCGGCAGCAGCGCGGCGATGATGCAGGCGATCGCGTGTGACGAACGGTTCGTCCCCATGACATCCTCGTGGTGGTCTCGCATCAATTCTACCCGGCGAGACGCGTGCGCATCACGCGCGCCAGTGGCCGTCGCGCGGAACGGCCGACATCATTACCGGGACGATTCGCAGGCCGTGTCGGCCGGAGGAGCACATGAGTTCGCGTCTGCAGACGTACGAAGCGCCGGGCATCACCGTGACGTTCGATCCGGGCATCTGCATCCACGCCGGCGCCTGCGTGCGCGGCCTGCCTGCGGTGTTCGACGTGCGACGCAAGCGATGGATCCACGCCGAGGCGGCATCGCCGGACGAGGTCGCGGCGCAGGTCGCGCGCTGTCCGTCGGGCGCGCTGCAGGTGAGCCGCACGGACCGGTGAGGGAACGGCGTTCACCACAGAGGGCACAGAGTACACAGAGAAGAGCGGAGAACTACAACGACTTGTGGGGAAGGCGCTTGGAGGACCGATCTCTCCGCCAAGCCCCCCCAAGAAAGGCAGTTCTCCGCCGTTCTCTGTGCCCTCTGTGCTCTCTGTGGTGAGCGGTTCCTCCTCCGCTACACGGCAGCCGGTGAGAGATCGTTCCACCATGAATGAGGAGTAGCCCGACGATGACCAACTTCCCCTTCCTCTCGACCGCGCAGTGGCTCGTCGTGCTGCGCGTGGTGCTCGGCCTCTACATGACCGCGCACGGCGCCACGCGCGCGGCGGTCGGCACGGTCGACGACTTCGGTGGCTTCCTCGCGGCGCAGGGTCTGCCCATGGGGGTCCTCGTCGCCTGGGGCATCACCATCAACGAGATCGTCGGCGGCCTGACACTGGCGAGCGGACGCTTCGTGCGCCCCCTCGCCGCCGCCTTCGCGTTCGAGCACTGCATGGGGATCATCCTCGTGCACGCGCCGAACGGATGGTTCACCGTCGGACATCAGAGCGGCGGCGCCGAGTACAGCGTGTTGCTCCTCCTGTGCTTCCTCCTCACCGCGTCGACGGCCCGGCGCGACGTGTCCGCCCGCGACTGAACCGCGTTCACCACAGAGGACACAGAGCACACAGAGAACGGCGGAGAACGACAACGACTCAAGGGGAACGCACTCGGAGGACGGATCTCTCCGCTAAGCCCCCCCAAAGGCAGTTCTCCGCCGTTCTCTGTGCCCTCTGTGCTCTCTGTGGTGAGCGGTTCAGGGCAACCGAACGAAACCGTCCCCCGCCAGCCGCGTAGAGGAGCCATACCCTCATCGAGGCTTCCATGTCGCGGTCCGGTCTGCTCCTCCTCTCGGCCCTCGCCGTCGTTGCACCACCGCTGACCGCGCAAACCGCCACCTCGCTGCGCCGCCTCGACGGCACCACCATCTCGCACGCCACCGCCGACTCCATCGCGCGCGCGTTGGTCGCCGAGCACGATATCACCGGCATGCAGGTCGCCGTCGTCAACGACGGCCGCATCACCTGGAGCGCCGCCTACGGCCTGCGCACCAAGGCCCCCGATCGCGCCATGGAACGCACGTCCATCACCTGGGCCGCCTCCATCACCAAGGCCGCTTTCGGCACCTGGGTCGTGCAGCTCTCTGAGAAGGGCCTCGTCGATCTCGACCAGCCCGTCGCGTCGATGCTGCGCCAGCCGCTCGTCTCGTACGAGGAGTGGGCCGACCGCTCGCGCGCGCTCGTCGCCGATCCGCGCTGGGCGCGAGTCACGCCGCGCATGCTCCTCTCGCTCACCTCCGGGCTCGGCAACTTCGCCATGTTCGAGCCCGACACGCAGATGCATCTCCATCACGACCCCGGCACCGCCTTCCGCTACTCCGGCGAGGGACTCAACGTCCTGCAGCTCGCCCTCGAGGAGCGCTTCGGCAAGTCGCTGCCGGAGCTCATGGACGCGGACCTCTTCCGCCCCCTCGGTCTCACGCGCACCGCCGTCGCGTTCCGCAGCGAGTTCGAGCCCGACATGGCCGATCGCTTCGGCACCGAAGGGCAGTTCCTCGCCAAGACGCGCCGCAACGCGCGCGCCGCCGGTTCGATGACCTCGAGCGCCGAGGACCTCGCGCGCTTCGGCATCGCGCTCATGGACGGACGCGTGCTCGGCAAGGCCGCGATGGAGGAGATGCTGCAGCCGCAGATCCAGTTGCGTGGCGCGCACCAGTTCCCGCTGCCGGATGATCCGCCGTTCAGCGCCGAGACCGAGCGCGTGGGGCTCGCGTATGGACTCGGGTGGGGCCTGCTCACGCGGACGCCGTTCGGGCCTGCCTTCTTCAAGGAAGGCAACGGCGACGGGGCGCGGACCTACATGATCTGCTTCCCGCGGCGGAAGGACTGCATCGTGATCCTCACCAACAGCGACAACGGGGCGTGGGCGTTCCGTCCGCTCATGGAGGCCGTGTTCGCGAACACGGTCACGCCGTGGGAGTGGGAGGGGTTCACCGAGAGCGCCCTGCGCGGGCGGGCGCCGTAGGGCGATACGCTGTAGCTTCTCGAGACCCACCTCGACGGGCCGTTGCCACTCGGCCCTACGGACCTCTCATGCTGCAGCGAATCTCCCGCCCCACCGCGCCGCGCACCACGGCCGCAGTCCTCTTCGCCGCGCTCGCCCTCGCCTGCGCCCCGCGCGCCACCGTGCAGTCCGCGGCATCCCCCGTCGCGGACGCGGCCCCTGCCGCGCACGACATGTCCAGCATGGCCGGCGGCCACGCGGGGCACACGATGACCGGCCTCGACGCCCCGGTCACCATCCCCCCGGGCGCGCTGTTCGTCGAAGCCGACGTCCGCTTCATGCAGGGCATGATCGCGCACCACGCGCAGGCGATCTACATGTCGCGGCTGGCCGAGGCGCACCGCGCCAATCCGCGCCTCCAGCGCTTCGCCATCAAGATCGACCAGTCGCAGACCACCGAGATCCACCAGATGCAGGGCTGGCTCCGCGCCAACGGGCAGTTCGTGCCGGACACCTCCTCGTATCACACGGTCATGATGCCGGGGATGCTCACCCCCGAGCAGATCGCCCAGCTCGACGGCGCGAACGGACCGGACTTCGATCGCGCCTTCCTCGTCCTCATGATCCAGCACCACGAGGGCGCCCTGATGATGGTGAAGGACCTCTTCGCGACGCCGCGCGCCGGCCAGGACGTGGACGTCTCGGTCTTCGCCAACGATGTCGTTGCAGTGCAGACCGCGGAGATCGGTCTGATGCGCCAGATGATCAGCAGCATTCCGCAAGGCCGTCCGTAACCCGCGACCGGAGTCCCGCCTCACATGCGTCAGATCCGCAGCTTCCTCACCATCACTGCCGCGGCCGGAGTCTTCGCCGCAGCGGCGACCGCCGGCGCGCAGACCTATCCCACCGGCACCGACCCGCGCGACGCGCTCGCCTCGGGGCGGCTCGACGCCGGCGTCGCCGCGAAGGGCATGTCGCTCGTCTCCTTCACCACCAAGCCGGCGCAGTTCGACACCGCGCGCGGCCTGACCTTCGCCAACTCGGACCTCGCGTTCGGCGGCGACTACGTCTATCAGGGCAACTTCGCCGGCTTCACCATCTGGGACGTGCGCGATGCCGCCCATCCGAAGATCGTCTCGGTGATCAAGTGCACCACGTCGCAGGGTGATCCCTCGATCTACGGCACGCTCCTCTTCATCTCGGCCGAAGGCAACGGCAACCGCAAGGACTGCGGCAGCGGCGGCGTGCAGAAGCCCGAGGACCACATGGCGGGCGTGCGCATCTTCGACGTGTCGGATCCGGCGAACCCGCGCTTCGTGATGAACGTCGAGACCTGCAAGGGCTCGCACACGCACACCATCGTGCCGCATCCGAAGAAGAAGGACGTCATCTATCTCTACGTCTCCGGCAGCCAGGCGGCGCGCCCCAACACCGAGCTCGCGGGCTGCGTGAACGGCGATGACCCGGCCGACGAGTCCAACTCGCTCTTCCGTCTCGACGTGATCCGCGTGCCGCTCGATCATCCCGAGCGTTCCACCGTGGTGACCGGCGCGCGCATCTTCACCGGCCTCGATGCGGCGCCGCGCGCCGCGGGTCGTCCGGCGCGTGGTCGGCCCGCTCCGACCGCCCCGGGTGCTGCGCCTGCGCCGCCGCCGGCCCCGACCGGCCCGCGCAATTGCCATGACGTCACCGTCTATCCCGAGCGCCACCTGCTCGCCGGCGCCTGCGGCAGCTACGGCCTGCTCGTGGACATCCGCAATCCCGAGAAGCCCGTCCGCCTCTCGGCGGTCGCCGACACCAACTTCTCGCTCTGGCACACCGCCGTCTTCAGCAATGACGGCCGGAAGGTCGTCTTCACCGACGAGTGGGGCGGCGGCACCTCGCCGATGTGCCAGAAGTCGAGCATGATGGAGATGGGCGGCAACACCACCGTCACCATCAGTGACGACCGCAAGTTCACGCAGCACGCGTACTTCAAGATCCCCTCGGCGCAGACGGCGCAGGAGAACTGCGTCTCGCACAACGGCGGCCTCATCCCCGTCCCCGGGCGCGACCTGATGGCGCAGGGCTGGTACCAGGGCGGCGTGAACGTCATCGACTTCACCGACGCCGATCATCCGTTCGAGGTCGGCTACTTCGATCGCGGCTCGATCGATCCGTCGCCGCTCGGCGCCGACGTCCCGGTCACGCCCGCTCCCGCTACGCCGCCGGCCGGCGGCCGCGCGCGCGGCACCATCGGCGGCTCGTGGGGCGCCTACTACTTCAACGGGTACATCTACTCGTCGGAGATCGACCGCGGCTTCGACGTGCTCGAGCTCAAGCCCACCGACCAGCTCTCGGCCAACGAGATCGCCGCGGCGCGCCTCGTGCGATTCGAGAACTACAATCCGCAGAGCCAGCCCCGCCTCGTCTGGCCCGCCGCCTTCCCGGTGGTGCGGTCGTACCTCGACCAGCTCGTGCGCAACCAGGGCCTCGCCGCGGCGCGCACCACGGCGATCGACCAGGCGCTCACGGCAGCCGAGGCGATGAGCGGTCGCGACCGTCGTCGTGCCCTCACGGCGCTGGCCGCCGAGGTGGACAAGGACGTGGCGGGTGCGAAGGACGCGGCGCGCGTGCGCACGATGGCGGCGGAGATCCGCCGGCTGGCGGCGGCGTCGCGGTAGGCATTACGCGCGGTAGGCAACCGTCGCGGGCGACGACGTTCGTCGTCGCCGCGGCGGTGTGCGCGCTGCTCGCGATGCTCCGCTACCCCGGGGGCACGCAGCTCGACGCGCACACCGTCGGCTACACGTTCGACCAGAACTTCCTGAGCGACCTCGGCATGACCGTCGCCTACGACGGTCGCCGCAACGCGCTGGGCAGCGCGCTCTTCGTGCTGAGCATGGGCGCGATGGTGATCGGCTTCGGCAGCGGACTCTGGCCGGTCATCCGTTCGTACGCGGCGCGCGCCGAGAGTCGCCGCGCCGCGCAAGCGGCGTTCGTGGCCGCGTTCGTCGTCTGCGCCGCGTTCGCGGGCGTCGCCCTCACGCCGGAGGATCGCGTGATGGAGTGGCATGTGCGCTTCACGCGCCTCGCGTTCCAGCTCGCGCCGCTCGTCCCGCTGTTCATGACGGTCGCAGCGGCGCGAGCGGACTCGGGCGCACGAAGGCTCGTCGCCGCGTGGCTGCTGCTCGCGGTCGTGATGATCGCGTATGCCCGGCTGATCACGTTCGGGCCCTCGACGGGCACGACGGACGGACTGCGGACGATGGTGCTCGCGCAGAAGGCGGTGACGATCGTCGCGGGCGCCTTGTTGCTCGTCGTGTGCGCGCGAAGCGCCGATCAGCCGCCCCGATAGCGCACCGCACGGGCCTGACGCGACCTGCATCGGCGTTGGTCGATCACGGGATGCCCCTCGTCGCACGCTCGACCGCGCGCGATGCACGCCGTTTCGACCGCGAAGCACCCTCGATATCGCTCGCAGCACCCTCGAGATCGCTCGCAGCGTCCTCGAACTCCCCCGGAGCACCCTCGATCGACCTTGCCAGATCCGAGTTCTCCCTTGCCACGCGCTCGATTCGTCCGGTCGCTCCCTCGTTGAGCCTCGCCACTCCCGTAATGTGTCTCGCTGTCCGCTCGTTCTAGCTCGCAGACCGCGAAACGAGACCGGTCAGGAGCGAAAGGAGACTCGCTGACCGCGCGTTCGAGCTCGCCAGAGGAGAATTCTCGCTCGCCACGCACTCGAGTCACCTCGCCACGCGCTCGTTGAGCCTCGCCACGCGCTCGTTGAGCCTCGCCACGCGCTCGTTGAGCCTCGCCACGCGCTCGTCGAGCCTCGCCACGCACTCGAATCGCCTCGCATCTCGCTCGTCGAGCCTCGCCACGCACTCGAAGCGTCCCGCATCTCGCTCGTCGAGCCCCGCCACGCGCTCATTGAGCCCCGCCACGCACTCGTTGAGCCCCGCAGCGCACTCGTTGAGCCCCGTCAGACATTTGTTGACGCTGCCAGATCACAAATCTGCACTCGCCGAACCGCCTGGCCGCTCGCACGACCGCGTAACTCCTTCTCCTGCCCCACGTTGTGGCGCTATTCTCCGGCGTGCCCTCCACGCCTCGCCGCCGCATCTGGCGCACCCCGACCCCCGCCTCGACCGAGGCCACGGGCCCTGATCGCGACGTCGCGCTGCTCCGCGACCTCGTGCACACCCTCCTCGTCGCCGAACGCGCCGACGAAGCGTTCCAGTTCGCCCTCGATCGCGCCTGTCCCGTCGTCGGCGCGTCGCTCGGGTCCGTCTTCGTCCTCGACGGCGCCTCCGAACTCATGCGCCTCGTCGCCGCGCACGCCTGGCCCGATCGCTGGCGTCCCTGGCTCGGCGAGATGCGTGTCCGCGTCGGCTTCGGACCCAGCGGCGAGGCCGTCAGCGAACGCCGCGTCATCGAGGTCCCCGACGTCTTCGCCGATCCCACCCTCGAGGACTGGCAGGAGGTCGCCGGCGAACTCGGCTTCAAGGCCCTCGTCGCGCTCCCGCTCCTCACCAACGGCGCGGTCGTCGGCGCGACCACCTTCTATTTCACCGACGCCGGCTCCCCCGACTCGCGCGTCCGCCACCTCCTCCGCGCCGTCGCCGACATCATGGCCGCGATCGCCGAGAAGTCGGACCTGCAGGACCGCCTGCGCCGCGCCGACGCCGCGCTAGATTCCATCAACGCCGTGAACCCCCCGACCGTACCGGTTGTCGAAGCAACAGAGGAAACCACGTGAGACACCAGCAGACCGGCCGCACCCTCCAGCAGCAGCGCACCTCGCTCCCCGCCGCGGACGTCCTCGAGGCGGCGCGCGAGTACTTCTCGCGTGGCTCGGGCATCTACTCCGCCTTCCTCGAGAAGCAGGGGCCCACCTGGATGAGCCTTCGCGGACAGGGCGGCGAGGAGATCGTCATCGCCGCCAACGAGGAGGCCGGCGGCACCGCCGTCACCGGCTCTTCCTATATGTTCGACGCGCAGGTCGCGCAGTTCCTCTCCACGCTGCCGCCCGCGGCGCAGATGGAGCCGGTCTCGTGAGCGCGCTCGTCAACGCGCTGCGCGCGCGCCCCGGCGTCGTCGCCCTCGGCACCGACGGTCCCGGCGCCATCACCGTGCGCGTGCAGGTCCCCGAACTGTGGGACACGCTCGCCGTGCGCTGCGGCGAGGGCGCGACCTGCCGCGCGCTCAAGCAGGCGGTGCTCGACGCCTTCGGCCAGCATCATCACCCGGCCGACGACTACGTGCTCAAGCTCCGCGGCTTCGAGGTGCTCGACGAGTCGGCCCCGGTGACCGTCGCCGGCGCGCGCGAGGGCTCGACCTTCCTCATGACGTACCGCCTCCGGCGGCCGGTCCGCTGACCGCCGCCGCGAGCACCCCCACGCCGAGCGAACGCGACGCCCTGCTGGCCGCGGCGGCGCAGCTGCGCGCCGAGGTCGGCCGCCGCATCGTCGGACAGGAGCAGGTGCTCGATGAGATCCTCATGGCGCTCGTCGCCGGCGGGCACGCGCTGCTCGTCGGCGTCCCCGGCCTCGCCAAGACGATGATGATCCGCGCCGTCGCCGAGGCGATGGCGCTCGACTTCCGCCGCATCCAGTTCACGCCGGACCTCGTGCCGAGCGACATCACCGGCACCGAGCTGCTCGAGGAGGATTCGCAGACGGGGCATCGCGCCTTCCGCTTCGTGCGCGGCCCCGTCTTCGCGAACATCGTCCTCGCCGACGAGATCAACCGCGCCCCGCCGCGCACGCAGGCCGCGCTGCTCGAGGCGATGCAGGAGCACCGCGTCACCGCCGCCGGCCAGACGATGCCGCTCCCCGAGCCGTTCTTCGTCCTCGCGACGCAGAACCCCATCGAGCAGGAAGGCACCTACCCGCTCCCCGAGGCGCAGCTGGACCGCTTCCTCTTCGACATCCGCATCGGCTATCCCGGCGCGGACGAGGAGGTCGCGATCCTGCGCGCCACCACCGGCGTTGGGCAGGCGGCGCTCACGCCGATCATCGACGCGGCGCAGGCGAAGGCGCTGCAGCGGATGACGCGCGAGATCCCCGCCTCCGATGCGGCGCTGCGCTACGCGGCCTCGCTCGCGCGCGCGACGCGCCCGAAGGGTGGCGAGGCGACGCCGCTCGTGGAGCAGTACGTGCGCTGGGGCGCCGGCCCGCGCGCCGGTCAGGCGCTCATCCTCGGCGCAAAGGCCGCCGCGCTCCTCGCCGGACGGCACGCCGTCGCGCCCGAGGACATCCGCCGCGTCGCGCGACCCGTGCTCCGCCATCGCGTCCTCCCCAACTTCGCCGCCGAGGCCGAAGGGATCGACGGCGAGCGGATCGTCGAGGACCTCATCGCGCGCGTGCCCGAGCCGCGCGGCCTCACCGGGATCTAGGCCGTGGCGGTGGGCCCGTACGGCGCGTTGCTCGACGCCGTGCGCGGCGTGCGATGGCTCGCGCGCGGTCCCGTCCCCGGCGGCGCCCCCGGTGCACACCAGGCGCGCACACGCGGCATCGCGCCGGAGTTCGCCGAGTATCGCCCCTATCGCCAGGGCGATGACCCGCGGCGCATCGACTGGAAGCTGCTCGCGCGCTCCGATCGCGCCTTCATCCGCTTGGCGCCCGACCACGCGACGCTCGGCACCACCTTCATCGTCGATGCGTCGGCGAGCATGGGCTTCGCGGCGAAGTGGACGCTCGCCAAGCGGCTCGTCGTCGCGCTCGCCGCGGTCGCGCACGCGAGCGCCGATCCGGTGGGACTCGTCGTCGCGTCGGCGAGCCGCGCGCGCCGCCTCCCGCCGCGGGCGCGTGGCGGCGTGATCGCCGAGCTGGCGCGCACGCTCGACGAGACCACCTGCGACGGCGCGATCGACCTCGCGCCCCTCGTCGCCGCCTCCGCGTCGCGCTGCGTGGTCGTCACCGACCTCCTCGGCGACGCCGACGCGCTGCGGATGGCCCTCGCGCGCCATCGCGCGCAGGGCGGCGAGGCGCACCTGCTGCATGTCGTCGCGCGTCGCGAGCTCGAACCGGACGGCGAGGCGGTGATGGCGACCGATCCGGAGGACGAGACCATCGCGCGCCCGCTCGTCGCCGACACGCGCGAGGCGTATCGCGCGCGCTTCGCCGCCTGGCGCAACGAGGTCGCCTCCCGCCTGCGCGCCGACGGCATCGCGTACCACGAGGTGGTCGATGATGCGCCGGCGGAGCAGCTCGTGCGTCGCATCGTGATGCCGGCCGGCGTCGCGCGCGGCGCGGCCGAGCCCGCCGGCGCGGAGCCGCGCCGATGAGCTTCCTCGCGCCCTGGGCCTTCGCCGTCGGCGTCTTCGCCGCGCTCGGCGCCGTGGTCCTGCATCTCCTCTCCACGCGCCGCCCGCCGCGCGCGGTGCTGCCGACGGCGCGCTTCGTCCCCGAGAGCGAAGCGCGCGCGGTCTCGCGCTCGTCGCGGCCGACCGATCTCCTGCTGCTCGCCGCGCGGATGCTCGCGGCACTGCTCATCGGGGCCGCCTTCGCACGTCCGGTGCTCGATGCGCCGGGGCCGAGCGTGCGCACCGTGGTGCTGCTCGACGCGTCGTCGAGCGTTCAGGATCGCACCGCCGCGGCCCGCGAGGCGACGGAACGGCTCGGCGAGGGCGGTGCGATCGTCGCCTTCGATACCGTCGTCCGCGCGCTGGGCACCACGGAGGTCGCGTCGCTCCGTGAACTCGCCGGTGCGCGCGAGGCGGCGACCGGCGTGGTCGATGCGAGCGGCGCGTATCGCGCCGGGCCCCCGCGCGCGGCGGACGGCATCCTCTCCGCGGCGCTGGTCGCCGGCGTGCGCGAGGCGCGCGTCATCGCGCGCGGCGCTGATTCGGTGCGGATGGTGCTCGTCTCGCCGCTCGCCGAGGAACTGTTCGATGCGGCGACCGCGGGCGCGCGCGCCGAGTGGCCCGGCGGGATCACGCTGGTGCGGCCCACGGGCGTGGCGGACACGCTGCGCGGGGCCGCTCCACGAGTCGACACGCCGCTCGCCGATGATCCCATCGCGCCGGCGCTCGCGGGCCTCCGCGCCGCGCGAGGTGCGCACGACGTGCGGCTCGTGCGCCGCGCGCTCGTCGCTGCCGACTCCGCCTGGGTGCGCGAGCCCGGCCGCGTGCTCGTGCATTGGCCGTTGGTCGAAGGAGAAGCCTCGGGCAACAACGCCGGCGTGAACACCACCACCGCACGCGCCGACGGCGTGACCGCCTTCGGGCTCCGCCCGGCCACGCTCGTCGCGCCGCTCGTGCGGCTCCCGCTCGCCGACTCCGCCGCGCGCATCATCGCCCGTTGGCGCGACGGTGCCGCCGCCGCCACCGAGCGCCGCATCGGCGCCGGCTGCGTGCGCGACATCGGCGCCGGCATCCCGCTCGCCGGCGACATCACGCTGCGTCCCGCCTTCGCCTCATTTCTGCAGGCGATGGTCGAACCCTGCGGCGGCGCGCGCGGCATCGCGGTGAGCGACTCCGCCGCGCGCGCCTTCGCGCGCGACGAGGCCGCCGTGCCCTCGCGCCTCCTCACCGCCGCCGTCGCCGCCGATGCGACGCTCGCCGCCTGGCTCCTCGGCGGCGCGCTCCTCGCGCTCGCCGCGGAGTGGATGCTGCGGCGCCGGAGGGACGGATGAGCGCCGCCGCGGTCGAAGCTCGCCTCCTGCGCGCCCGTCGCACGCTCGCGCTCGCCGTCGGCGCGCGCGCGCTGCTCGTCGCGCTCACCGTCGCGATGGGCGTCGCGCTGCTGCTCGTCGTCGTCGATCTCCTCGTCGGGCTCCCGATCGCGGTGCGACGGATCGCGTGGCCCATCGCGTCGCTCGCCGCGCTGCTCGTGCTGGCGCGCGAGATCGCGCAGCGCGTGAAGCCCGCGCTCGACGCGAATCTCGAAGCGGTCGCGCTCTGGTTCGAGCAGCGGATCCCGACGCTCCGGTACGCGCTGGTCACGGCGGTGGGGACCACGCCAGCCACTCCCGCAGGGGGCACGGTCGCGCGCACGGATATCACGCACGCGCTGCTCGCCCCGATCGCCGCCGCGCCGCTCGAGGACGAGGTACGCAAGGCGACACGCGCCGCGCTCCAGCGGCCCGCCATCCTCGCGCTCCTCGCCGCGGTCGCGTTCCTGCTCGTGCCCGCCGCCGCGCTGCGCCGCGTCGCGACGCCCGCCGTCGGCGACATCCTCGATCGGCCCGGCGCCGCCGCGCGCGCGGTCGCCGATCCGCTCGCGACCATCGTCGTCCGCGTGCGCCCGCCCGCGTACACCGGGCTCGGCGAAGAGGTCTTCGAGGATCCCTCGGCCGTCCGCGCGCTCGCCGGCGGGCGCATCACCATCGAAGGGCGCGGCGAGGGCGTGCGCGCCGTCGTCGGCGCTGCCTCGCTCACCGCGACCGCGAGCGGCGACCGCTGGCGCCTCACGCTCCCCGCACCCGCCGAGCCGCTCGGCGTCCGCCTGCAGGGTCCGGCGCGCGAGCGCGTGCTGGTGATCGAGTCGTTCGCCGACTCCGTCCCCGTGGTGCGGCTCGACCAGCCCGCGCGCGACACGGTGCTGCGCGCGGCGACCGGCACCGTGCAGCTCGCCGCCGACCTCACCGACGATCACGGCCTCGCCGACGCGGCCTTCGAGTACATCGTGAGCAGCGGGGCGGGGGAGACCTTCACCTTCCGCGGCGGGCGCATCGCCGCCACGCGCTACGCGGCGGGGACGGGGCGCGCGCAGCTCCGCGGCGCCTTCGCGCTCGACACGCTCAAGCTCGCGCCGGGTGACCTCGTGCACCTGCGCGCCGTCGCGCGCGACCGGAACGACGTCACCGGGCCCGGCGCCGGCGCGAGCGAGACGCGCACGTTGCGCATCGCCCGCGCCGATGAGTACGACTCGGTGAGCGTCGATCCCATGCCGCCCACCGAGCCGGAGAAGAACGCCCTCTCCCAGCGGATGCTCCTCCAGCTCACCACCGAGCTCCGCGCGCGCGAACGCCGCATTGGCCCGGTGCAGACCACGCGCGAGGCGCGCCAGCTCGCCGTGGAGCAGAACAAGCTCCGCAAGCGCGTCGGCGAGATCGTCTTCACTCGCCTCAACGAGGATCAGGGCGAGCACGCGCACTTCGCCGGCGACGGGCACGAGCACGGTACCGAGCGCCCGCTGAACCCCGATCAGGTCCTCGCCGCCGCCGAACGTGCCGCGAGCGTCGATCCCACGCGCAACCTCGAGGGCGAGGGCGACGAGACGCCGGTCGTCGCGATCAACCGTCCGCTCCTCGAGGCCTACAATCACATGTGGCAGGCCTCCACCGAGCTCGAGACGGGGAGTCCCTCCGGCGCGATCCCCTGGATGGAGCGCGCCATCGAAGCGCTGCAGCGCGCGCGCGCCGCCGAGCGCATCTATCTGCGCGGGCGTCCGCCGCGCGTGGTGGTGGATCTCGCGCGCGTGCGCGGCACCGGCAAGGAGAAGGGCGCGCCCTCCGCGCGCGCGGCGCGTCCGGCGCTCGACCCCGAGCGCGAGGCGCGGCTCGCGCGCTTCGACGGCGTGCTCGCGCAGGTCGTGGCTGATCCGCTCGCCGCGACCGATGCGCTGCTGCTCCTCCGCCTCTCGCTCCCCGCGTCCGAACGCGTCGCCGCCGATGCGCTCACCGCCGCCGCCGATGCGGTGCGACGAGGCGGGGACGTGACGGACGCGCTCCAGCGGGCGCGTCGCGCACTGGTGGGCGCGCCCGTCCGCACCGACGGCCTCGGCCCCTGGGGGATGTGATGGCCGACTTCACCTTCGCCACGGTGCAGTACGACTCGGGGGACTGGGACAGCGCGCCGCTCGTCCCCGCGAACCTCATCGACTCGCTCGCGCGCTACACCACGCTCGACGTCGCGCCCACCGGCGTGATCGTCCCGCTCGGGTCGCGCGACCTCTTCAAGTATCCGCTCGCGTACCTCACCGGCCATCTCCCGGTGCGCTTCTCCGACGTGGAGCGCACCACGCTGCGCGAGTACTGCGCGCGCGGCGGGCTGCTCTTCGTGGACGACCACAACCACGACATCGACGGCCAGTTCCACAAGTCGGCGTGGGAGGAGATCGCGCGCGCGGTGGGGCCGCTCAAGGACCTCCCCAACGACCATGCGATCTACCGGTCGTTCTTCCAGTTCGCCGACGGCCCTCCGACGACGAGCCACGAGCTCAACGGCTGGGGCGACAACCTCGTGCACAAGCACCTGCAGGCGGTGCTCAACGGCGACCGCATCGCCGTGCTCTACTCCAGCAAGGACTACAGCTCGGAGTGGAACTACCATCCCGACAACAAGCGCTACTTCTCGGTGGACAACACGAAGTTCGGCGTGAACCTGGTGGTCTATGCGCTCTCGCGCTGACCGCGAGCGGGTGGAGTGGCTGCTGCGCGCGGGGGCGCTCGCGCTGCTCGTGGTCGCGCTCGTGCGCCTCATCCTCGCGGGCACGGCGAGCGGGACGCCGTCGGTGCATGTGCGCGCCGAGGGCGGGTTGGAGGCGGGGGCGCGCGACTCGCTCGCCGCGCTGGCGCGGAGCGGCGCGCGCGTCACCTGGAGCGGCGCGGTCGCCGCGCTGGCGGTGGCGAGCGAACCGGTGCGCGATCCCTCGGCGCGGACGCGCATCGCCGTCGCCGGCGAGGCCGCGGCGACGCTCGGCGATTCGCTCGGCGCACTCGACTCGCTCGCGGCGGGGGGCGGCGCGCTCACGACGAGCGGGCTCGCGGGGCCGGTGCGCGTGCTGATGGTCGCGGGCACCGAGGCGGGCACCGCGGCGGGCGGCGCGGCGCGCACGGCGGCCTCCACGCGCCCTCCCCTCGGCGCGCGCGTGGGCCGCGTCCTCGTGCTCGGCCGGCTCGGCTGGGAGACGAAGTTCACCATCGCCGCGCTCGAGGAGGCGGGATGGCTCGTCGATGCGCGCCTGCGACTGGCCGACACGCTGCGCATCACGCAGGGGGGCACTGCGCCGCTGTCACTCGCGACGCACGCCGCCGTGGTCGTGCTCGACACGGCGGTCGGCGCGCAGGCGGCCGCGATCGCGCGCTTCGTGCGCAGCGGCGGCGGCCTCGTGCTGGCCGGCGATGCGGCGGGGGCGCCGGCCTTCGCCGCGCTCGCACCGGCGCGCGCCGGCGCCACGGAGGAAGGCGAGCGCGACGCCTTCGATCGCGACGAGCCGAAGCATGCGTTGCCATTCCGTCCGCTCGTCTCCCTCCGTGCCGACGCGGTGCCGCTCGAGCGGCGCGACGACGCGGTCGCCATCGCGGCGCGACGCCTCGCCGCGGGGCGCGTGGTGCAGGTCGGCTACGACGAGACCTGGCGCTGGCGGATGCAGGCCGAGCGGGATGGTCCGGCGGCGCATCGCGCCTTCTGGAACCAGCTCGTCGCGACCGCTGCGGCGGCGGTGCCGTCGTCCACCGCGGACACCGCGCGCGCGGGATCCGCGCCGATCGTACGCACGTTCGACGAGGCGCCGCTCGCCGCGCTCGTGCAGCGGCTCGGTCCCGCCGTCGCCGACGCGCCGGCCACGCGCCCCGTTCCCTCCTCACTCCCTGCCTGGTCCGGCGCCGTCGCCCTGCTCCTGCTGCTCGCGGAGTGGGCGTCGCGCCGGGCCCGAGGTGCCGCATGACGCTCGCCTTCATCTCGCATTCCGACGTCGGGATGCACGACAACGGCTGGAACCATCCCGAGCATGTGGGCCGCATGCGCGCCATCACGCGCGCGATGCGCTACCACCCCGAGCTCTTCATGGCGCTGGAGCATGTCGAGGGGCGTCACGCGACCGAGGCGGAGCTCGCGCTCGCGCACACGCCGGCGAACATCACGCGCGTGCGCGAGATGAGCGAGGCGGGCGGCGGCCGCTTCGACGCCGACACCACCGCGAGTCCCGGCTCGTGGGCCGCGGCGACCGCGGCGGCCGGCTGCGTGCTCGAGGCGGTGGAGCGCGCGATCGACGGCCGCAACGCGCGCTCGTTCGTCGCCGTGCGGCCGCCGGGCCATCACGCGTTGCGCGACCAGCCGATGGGCTTCTGCCTCTTCGGCAACGTCGCCATCGGCGCCCTGCGCGCGCAGCAGCTCGGCGCGCGCCGCGTGCTCATCGTCGATTGGGACGTGCACCACGGCAACGGGACGCAGGCGATCGTCGAGACCAATGCCGACATCCACTTCATCTCGATGCACCAGTGGCCCTGGTATCCGGGCTCGGGGGCGGCGGAGGATCGCGGGCCGCACGGCACCGTCTGGAACGTCCCGATGCCGGCCGGCCTCCCGGCCGCCGCGTATCGCGAGGCGCTCCTCACGGCGATCGACGCCGCGACCGATGGCTGGTCCCCGGACCTCGTGATGATCTCGGCCGGCTTCGACTCCCTCGCCGGCGACCCGCTCGGCGGCTTCTCCCTCGAGCTGGACGACATTCGCGCCCTCACGCGGACGCTCGTCGAGCGCGCCCAGGGATGGTGCGGGGGCCGGGTGGTGAGCGTGCTCGAGGGCGGCTACGAGCCCGACCGGGTGGCCGAGGCGGTCGTCGCGCACCTCGAGGCCCTGCGGTAACTTCTCCGCATGGCACGCAAGCGGCGCGCGAGCAAGACCCTCCGGATCCGGCCGATCACCGAGGAGCATCCGGTCGTCGTCGTGACCGAGCCGCGGCCGCGCTCGTGGTACCGCGACGCCGCGGGGAAGGTCAGCCGCGATCTCGACCCCAAGGAGTTCGCCGCGATCCTCCAGTCGGGCGCCGGCCTGCTCTGGGTGGACATCGACCATCGCAGCGACGCACAGCATCAGCTGCTCGAGCAGGTCTTCAAGTTCCATCCGCTGAGCATCGAGGACACGCGCTCGGCCGAGGGGCGCGTGAAGTTCGAGGAGTTCCCCGGCTACGCCTTCTGCGTGGTGCGCGCCGTGCGGTTCGTCGAGGAGACGCAGGACCTCTACGATATCGAGACGTTCAACCTCTCGTGCTTCATCGGGCACAACTTCGTCGTCACGGTGCACGGACCGCATGCGCCCGGCGTCGATGCCACGCACCAGCGCCTCGGGCTCGGCCCCGACCTGCTCGAGCGCGGCCCGGCGCGACTGCTCCACAACATCCTCGACACCACGGTCGACGCCTACTTCCCGATCATCGACCAGCTCGACGCCTTCGTCGACGGGCTCGAGGAGCGGGTCTTCGTGCACTTCGACCAGGAGTCGCTGCGCGACATCTTCTCGGTGAAGCGCCTCGTGCTGCAGCTGCGGCGCCACCTCTCGCCCATGCGCGAGGTGTTCAACATCCTGCAGAACCGCCCCTGCGCCGTCATCCCCGCCGACTCGCAGATCTGGTTCCGCGACATCTACGACCACGTCATCCGCCTCAACGAGTCGCTCGACACCTATCGCGACCTCCTCTCGAGCACGATGGACTCGTACCTCACGCAGGTGAGCAACCGGATGGGCCTCGTGACCAAGGGCCTGACCGTCGTCGCGACGCTCAGCGTGCCCTTCGTGGTGGTGAGCGGGATGTGGGGGATGAACTTCACGAACATCCCCCTCTCGGGGTGGCCGCACGGCTTCTGGGTGATGCTCGCCGTCCAGCTCGGGCTGGGCGGGGGGCTCATCTGGGTCCTCAAGCGCCGCGGTTGGCTGTAGATTCCCAGCGTGTTCTGCCCTGACTGCGGTACCTGGAACCGGAGCGCCGCCCGCAACTGCGGGCAGTGCAGTCTCGTGCTGCCGGAGGTGCCGGTCGCGATCGATGCGCCCGACCACCTGATCACGTCGATCCGTCAGGCGACGGGGCAGCGGTACAAGATCGTCCGGCGCATCGGCAGCGGCGGCATGGCCGACGTCTACGAGGCGCGCCACCACCTCCTCGACCGCCCCCTCGCGGTGAAGGTCCTGCACTCGCACCTCGCGCGCGAGCAGGAGATGCGCGAGCGCTTCAAGCGCGAGGCGGAGGCGGCGAGCCGCCTGCTGCATCCGTTCATCGCGTCGCCGCTCGACTACGGCGAGACGGACGAGGCGGTCTATCTGGTGATGCCGTTCATCGCCGGCGGCTGCCTCGCCGACGACCTCGGCGCGACGCGGATCATCGAGCCGCCGCGCGCGGCGCGCATCGCGGCGCAGGTCGCCACGGCGCTCGACTACGCCGCCCGCGCGGGCGTCGTCCATCGCGACGTGAAGCCCGACAACGTCCTCTTCGACGCCGACGGGAACGCGATCCTCACCGACTTCGGCATCGCGACCGCGCACTTCCACGGCCGCCTCACCGCCGGCGGCCGCGCGATGGGGACGCCGCACTACATGGCCCCCGAGCAGGCGATGGGCCGCTTCGTCGATGGCCGCGCCGACCTCTACGCCGTGGGCGTGATGCTCTACGAGTGCCTCCTCGGCACCACGCCCTTCGACGGCCCCGACGGCTACGCGATCGGCTACAAGCACGTGCACGAGCTCCCCACACCGCTGCAGAACGTCGCGCCGCACCTCCCGCGCGCGCTCTGCGAGATCACCATGCGCTGCCTCGAGAAGACCCCCGACGCGCGCTTCCAGCGCGGGCACGACCTCGCCCGCGCGATCTACGAGTGGATGCACACCGATGGCGTGTACGACGAGCCGCCCGCGCGCGCGAGTCGCCCGTCGGCGTGACCGCCCCCGCCCCCGCCGACGCGGGGCGTGAAGGGGCCACCCCGCGACTCGTCGAGGTCGCGCTCCCGCTCCCGCTCCTCCGCACCTTCACCTACGCCGTCCCCGACGCCACGCGGCATCCGCTCGTCGCGGGGAGCCGCGTCGTCGTCCCGGTGAAGGGGAAGCGCGCCATCGGCTTCTGCGTCGGCGAGAGCGACGGCGTCGCACTGGGCGACCGCAAGGCGCTCGCCGTCCTCGACGTCCCCGACGCGGAGCCGTCGCTCCAGCCCGACCTGCTCGCGACCTGTCGCTGGATCGCCGACTACCACGTCGTGCCGCTCGGCCTCGTCTGTCGCGCCGTCCTCCCCGCCGCGCTCGGCGTCGCCGCCAAGCCCGCCCCCGAAGGGAAGTCGGAGCGGTTGCTCGTCATCGCGCAGGAACTCCCCACGCTCCTCGAGCGGGACGCGGCCTTCAAGCGCGCGCCGCAGCAGCGCGCGCTGTACGAGCTGCTCGAACAGCTCGGCGGCCGCGCGCCGGTGAAGCTGCTGCTCGAGCGGCACGCCGTCTCCGCGGGCGTGGTGAGCGCCCTCGTGAAACGCGGGATCGCGCGCGCCGAGCGGGAAGGGAAGCACCGCGATCCCTTCGCCACGCGTCCCGCGGGCACGGCGCCGGCGATCACGCCGACGCCCGCGCAACAGGCCGCGATCGACGCGATCCTCGCCGGCGCACCGGGCGCCGCCTTCCTCCTCCGCGGCATCACCGGCAGCGGCAAGACGCTCGTCTACCTGCAGGTCCTCGAGCAGGTCGTGCGCCGCGAAGGGAAGAGCGCGATCGTGCTCGTCCCCGAGATCTCGCTCACGCCGCAGGCCGTCGACCGCTTCCGCGCCGTCTTCGGCGACATGGTCGCGGTCCTCCACTCGGGCCTCTCCGACGGCGAGCGCCTCGATGCCTGGCGCGCGCTCCGTCGCGGGGAGAAGCGCATCGCCGTCGGCGCGCGCTCGGCGATCTTCGCCCCGCTCGCGAACCTCGGCGCGATCATCGTGGACGAGGAACACGAGGCGAGCTACAAGCAGGCCGAGACGCCGCGCTATCATGCGCGCGACATCGCGCTCGTCCGCGCCCGCGAGACCGGCGCGCGCTGCGTCCTCGGCAGCGCCACACCGAGCCTCGAGAGCTGGAAGAACGCCCTCGACGGCCGCCTCACGCTCCTCACGCTCACCGACCGCGTGGGCGGTGGCGCACTCCCCGTCGTGCGCGTCCTCGACCTGCGGCAGGAGCTCAAGGCGAGCACCCCGGACGAGAAGGCGCGCCGCCAGGTCCTCTCCGCGCCGCTCGAAGCGCTGCTGCGCGATCGCCTGCGCAAGGGCGAGCAGAGCATCCTCCTGCTCAACCGTCGCGGCTACGCGAGTTTCGTGCAGTGCGCCGACGGCCACGTCGCGACCTGCCCCAACTGCTCCATCTCGCTCACGTATCATCGCACGCCCGAGCGGCTCGTCTGCCACTACTGCCAGCACCAGGAGTCGGCGGTGAAGGATTGCAGCGACTGCGGCGCGCCGATGGAACGCCAGCGCGGACTCGGCACGCAGCAGGTGGAGCGATTGGTCGTGGAGCGCATCCCCGAAGCGCGCATCGCGCGAATGGACGTGGACACGACGTCGGGGAAGTGGGCGCACTCGACGATCCTCGACCGCGTCGCGCGTGGCGAGGTGGACGTGCTGCTCGGCACGCAGATGATCGCCAAGGGCCTCGACTTCCCGAACGTGACGCTCGTGGGCGTGATCGACGCCGACATCGGCATCAACCTCCCCGACTTCCGCGCGAGCGAGCGCACCTTCCAGTTGCTGAGCCAGGTGGCCGGTCGCGCCGGTCGCGGCCCGAAGGGCGGGGAAGTGGTGATCCAGACGCGCGTGCCGAGCCACCACGCCGTGCGCCATGCGGCGACGCACGACTTCCTCGCCTTCGCCGCCGAGGAACTCGAGGCGCGCGAGAGTCCGCCGTATCCGCCAACGCTGCGCATCGCGAACGTCGTGGTGAGCGGCCTCGAGGAGTTGGCGGTCGCCGAGTTCGCACGGCAGGTGACCGACTGGCTGGTGGCGGCGGATGCGAAGTTCGGGCTGAACGTGACGATCCTCGGCCCCGCCCCCGCCCCCATCGAGCGCATCAAGACGCGGTTCCGGTGGCATGCGATCCTCAAGTCGCACACCCCCGCGCCGCTCACGCGACTGATCCGTGGCCTCATGACCGGGATCGATGTGCCTACGCATGCCGAGTTGCGGCTGGTGGTCGATCGGGATCCGGTGTCGTTGCTCTGAATCCCTCAACTGATCCACCACAGAGGGCACAGAGGGCACAGAGAACGGCGGAGGTTCGCGGCCACCGCCACCGCAACGGCATGGACCACAGGGGGGCACAGGGGACACAGGGGGCTCAGCCCCCCGCGCTGGCCCCCCTGTGCCCCCTGTGGTGAAAAGCAGTTGCCGTTCCGGCAGTTCTCCGCCGTTCTCTGTGCCCTCTGTGCCCTCTGTGGTGACGGCTGTTCCCCCGCCCGACTAGATTGCAGGCATGTCCCAGCAGACGATCCCGCTCTCGTCCGACGCCCGCGAACGCCTCCTGCTCGCCATCGCCGAGCAGGTCGACCCGGACCGCATCGCCGAGGTCCATTTCTTCCCGCCGATCCGCCAGGGCACCCTCGAGACCGGCGTCGCCGTCGTCGCCGCGTTGCGGTCCGTCGCCGAGGTCCCCGAGCGCGAACGGCACGTCGTCTACACGGCCCGCTACCGCTGGACCCGCAAGGGCCCCGAGCGCGGGAAATGGGAGTCCGAGGTCGTCGCCGAAGCGGACGCCCCCCTCGTGACGGTCGAGGCCGTCGTGAAGGGCGTCCAGCAGCGCTCCAACGACACCGTCGAACCCGAGCGCGTCTCCGGCGACGAGGCCCGCGCCCGCATCACCGACGCCCGGTGCCGGACCACCCCGTAGTCGAGCGCTTCGTCGGTTACCTCCGCGAGCACAACCTGCCCGTCACGGCGCAGCGGCTCGCCATCGCCGACGTGCTCCTCACCTCCGAGCGGCATCTCTCCGCCGAGGAGGTCGCGCAGGAGGTCTCCGCCCGCGGGCGCGCCGTCGGCACCGCCACCGTCTACCGCACCATCGACACCCTCCTCGAGAGCGGGCTCGTCGTCGAGCGCGACTTCGGCGAGGGCTTCCGCCGCTTCGAGCCCGCCCGCGACATCCCGCATCACGAGCATCTCGTCTGCACCCAGTGCGGCCGCGTCGAGGAGTTCCGCGACGAACGGCTCGAACGCATGACCACGATCGTCGCCGAGTCGCGCGGGTTCATGCGCCAGCGCCACCGGCTCGTCATCCACGGCGTCTGCAAGGACTGCCAGACGCGAGGACACCACTAGTGGAACCCGCCGGCCAGCTCGGCCTCCTCATCGCCTTCGGCGCCGGACTGCTCAGCTTCCTGAGCCCCTGCGTCCTCCCGCTCGTCCCGAGCTACATCACGTTCATCACCGGGATGACGCTCGAGGACATGCAGCAGACCAAGCGCGAGACGCTCACGCACGCGCTCTTCTTCGTCTGCGGCTTCTCGTTGATCTTCCTCGCCCTCGGCGCCGGCGCGACCGTGCTCGGCCAGGTCATGTTGCGCTATCGCGAGTGGATCAGCCGCGTCGGCGGCGCGCTCATCATCGTCTTCGGCCTCTACATGCTCGGCGTGTTCAACTTCGCCTTCCTCGCGAAGGACACGCGGCTCCACCTCAGCAGCAAGCCCATCGGCCACCTCGGCACGCTCCTCGTCGGCATCGCCTTCGGCGCCGGCTGGTCGCCCTGCATCGGCCCCATCCTCGGCGCGATCCTCACCATGGCCGCGACCGAGGGCGACCTGCAGCGCGGACTCCTCCTCCTCGCCGCCTACTCGGCCGGCCTCGCCGTGCCCTTCCTGCTCGCGGCGCTCATGGTGGACAAGTTCCTGACGGCGTTCGCGCGCTTCCGGCACCAGATGGTCTGGGTGAACCGCATCGCCGGCGTCATGCTCGTCCTCGTGGGCCTGCTCATGGTGACCGGACGCTTCACCATGCTGTCCAGCTGGCTGCAGGACCTGACGCCCGAGTTCATCCTCGACCGGATCTGACCGGTGGCCGGGTCCTGGATCTGGAACCCGCGCCCGCGTCCGATGGCCCGCCTCCGGCTGGTCTGCTTCCCCTACGCGGGGAGCGGCCCCTCCGGCTACCTCGGCTGGGTCCGGCACCTGCCCCCCGCCGTCGAACTGCGACTGATCGCCCCACCCGGGTGCGAACTCCGTCCGGACGAGGACCCCGAGGCCGACCTGTCGCGCTATCTCGACGGCATCCTCGCCGCCCTCCGGGACGACCCGTTCATGCCCATCGCGCTGTTCGGGCACTCCCTGGGCGGTCTCATGGCCTACGAGGTCGCCCGGCGGCTCGCCGCCACTGGCAGACCCCCCCTGCACCTTTTCGTCTCCGCGAAGGAGCCCGCCGAGGTCCCGCTGCGCTTTCCCGACCTGCATCTCCGGGATGACGCGGGGATGATCGAGGGGCTCCGGATCCTCAATGGCGGGCTCGCGCCGGAGCTCGAACAGGACCCCCTCTTGATGGCATCCGTCTTGCACAAGCTGAGAGGGGATTGGGCGTTGATGGCACAGGTCCCGACCGAACCGGTCCCGGCCCTCGATCTCCCTCTCACCGTGCTCTGGAGTCCCGACGATCCGACCACCGAGGAATCCGAGCTCAAGCGGTGGGAACAGCGGGTGATCGGTCCGGTCCGCTACGAGTCGTTCGCCGGAGGGCACCAGTACCTGAACTCGCAGGCCGCCGCTGTCGTTGGACGCATCTGCATCTATCTCGATCTCCCCACCTGAACCCACGATCCTCGAGGATGCGTTCTTGAACGGCGGCACGGAGGCGGAGTCGATCGCGGGCCTGGGGCGGGTGCCCGGGCTGCCGTGGGTCGCCGCACGCCGCGCCGTCCGTCCGCTCCGGGTCACGCACGCGCTCCCCGCGCCCGTGATCGCCGCGCTCGAGGCGAGCGCCACGGTCGCCGACACCGCCATCCCGCGCCTGCTCGTCGCCGCCTTCGCCGACATCCTCCGCCGCTACGCGCCCGAGGATGCCGTCCCGCTGCTGGTCACGCGTGGCGATTCGCGCGTCCTGCCGCTCTTCGTCGGCGTTGACGCGGATATGACGCTGCACGATGCGGCCGAACGCATCCGCGCCGCCGAGTCGGACGCCGTCCCGCGCGCTCCCGCCGCCGACGAGCGCGCGCTCCACCTCGCCATCGTCCGGGTCGCCGGGCGCGGGTCGCTCGCGCTCTCGGCGCAGGGGCTGCCGCGCGAGGTCGTGGCGCAGCTCCTCGCGCGCCTAGTCACGCTGCTCGCCGCCGCCATCCGGTCGCCGCGCGTCGCGCTCGGCGCCATCGACCTCGTCACCGCCACCGAGCGTGCACGGCTCCTCGGCGCGTGGGCGGGTCGACGGAACCGCTATCCCGCGCAGGCCTCGCTCGCCGCGCTCCTCCGCGCGACCGCGACCCAGCGCCGCACCGCCGTCGCCGTCGAGGACGCCGAGCATCGGCTCACCTACGCCGAGCTCGTCGCGCAGGCGGTGCGTCTTCGCGCCCAGCTCATCGCCGCGCGCGTGAAGCCCGGCGCGCGCGTCGGCGTGCTCGTCGAGCGCTCGGCCGCGCAGACCGTCGCGCTCGCCGGCGTCTTCGAAGCCGGTGCGGTCGCCGTCCCGCTCGAGGCGACGCAGCCCATCGCGCGGCTCCGGCGCATGCGCGAGATCGCCGGGCTCGAGGCCATCGTCTGCCTCGCGAACGGACGCGACCAGGCCGCGGCGATCGCCGGCAGCGGCGCACGGGCCGCGCGCCTGATCGTCCTCGCGCCGCTCGACACGCCCGTCGCGGGGACGCTCCCCGCGCTCCTCCCCGCGGCGCGGAGCGGCGGCGCGCGGCCGGCATACGTGCTCTTCACCTCGGGGAGCACCGGCGAGCCCAAGGGCGTCGAGTGCCCGCACCGCGCCGTCGTGCGCCTCGTCGTCGGCAACCGCCTCACGCGCGTGCGCGCCACCGATCGCGTCCTCGGCCACACGCCGTTCACCTTCGACGTGAACCTCTTCGAGACCTGGGGGGCGCTGCTCAACGGCGCGACGCTCCACCAGTCCTCCGCGGCGCTCCACTCCCTCGCCGAGCTCGGCGGCCTGCTCGCGGCGCATCGCATCACCGTGAGCTGCATGACCCCGGGGATCTTCCGCGAGATGGCACAGACGCAGCTCGCCAGGTTCGCCACGCTCCGGTTGCTCCTCGTCGCCGGCGAGGCGATGCCCCCGCGCGAGGCGGTGCGCGCGGCCAGGCGCTACCCGCGGCTCCTCGTGGTGAACGGCTACGGTCCCACCGAGAACAACTACACCACCGAGTACCGCGTCCGCGGGCGCGACGCCGAGGACGCGCCGGTGTCGATCGGTCGGCCGATCGACAACACGACGGTCTATCTCCTCGATGCCGCGCAGCGCCTCGTGCCGCCGGGGATGGTCGGCGAGCTCTGCACCGGCGGCGACGGCCTCGCCCTCGGCTACGTCGGACGGGCCGACCTCACCGCCGAACGCTTCGTCACCGCGCGCTTCCCCGGCGGCCGTCGCGAACGCGTGTATCGCACCGGTGATCTCGCCCGCCATCGCGCCGACGGCACGCTCGAGTTCCTCGGCCGCGCCGACGCGCAGGTGAAGGTGCGCGGCCATCGCGTCGAGCTCGAGGAGGTGGAGCGCACCCTCGTCGCCGCCTCCGGCGTGCGCGCGGCGGCGGTGGTCCTCGTCGGCGAAGGGGCCGGCGCGCGGCTCCGCGCGGCGCTCGTGCTCGCGCCGCGCGCCAAGGCGCCGGCCGCCATCGCGGCTGCCACGCGCCTGACCACCGAGCGACTGCCGGCGTTCATGGTGCCCGCCGAGTTCGTCGTGCTCGAGCACCTCCCGCTCACGCCGCACGAGAAGGTCGATCGCCGCGCGATCGCGTCGATGTTCGTCGCGCCGCCCGAGGCGCAGCGCGCGGCGCAGCCAGCGGCGCAGGCCGCGACTCCCGCGCGGCTCACCGCGCTCGAGTCGGCGCTCGCCGGCATCTGGACCGAGCTGCTCGGCGCGCCCGTGACCGACCGCGACGCGGCCTTCTTCGATGTCGGCGGCACGTCGCTCCTCGCGCTGTTGCTCGCCGAGGCCATCCGCCTCCGCCTCGGCGTGGAGCTGCCGATCGTGCGCGTCTTCGAGTTCCCGACCATCGCGCGGCTCGCGGCGCATCTCGCCGAGCGCGAGTCGGGCGTGGTGAGGAGTGGCGCGACGTCGACGTCGCGCGCGTCGTCCGGGGCCGCGACGCACGATCCGTCCCACGCTCCGTCGCGCGACGCGCGCATCGCGATCGTCGGCATGGCGGGCCGCTTCCCCGGCGCCGCGTCGCCCGACGCGCTCTGGACGCTCCTCCGCGAGGGGCGCGACGGCGTGCGCCACTTCTCGCGCGACGGGATCGATGCCTCGATCCCCGATCGCCTGGCGCCGCACTACTCGCCGGCGCGCGGCGTGCTCGACGGCGTGGAGGATTTCGATCCCGAGTTCTTCGGGATGAACCCGCGCCTCGCCGAGATCACCGACCCGCAGCAGCGCCTCCTGCTCGAGGCCGCATGGAACGCCTTCGAGGACGCCGGCATCGTCCCCGGCGACGGCGAGCGCCTCACCGGCGTCTACGCCGGCGTCTCGCACAACGCCTACGCGTCGCAGAACCTCCGCACGCATCCCGAGCTTGCCGAGGCCCTCGGCGACGCGGCGCTGCTCTTCCAGAACGACAAGGACTACGCCGCGCTGCACATCGCGCATCGCCTCGACCTCCGCGGCCCCGCGATGGCGGTGCAGACCTCGTCGTCCACGTCGCTCACCGCCATCGCGATGGCGGTGCAGGCGCTGCGCGCGGGGCAGTGCGATCGCGCGCTCGCCGGCGGCGCGTCGGTGACGGTGCCGGTGAACAGCGGGCATGCGCACGTCGAGGGCGGCATGTTCTCGCGCGACGGCCGCACCCGCACCTTCGACGCCGACGCGTCGGGCACGGTGTTCAGCGACGGCGTCGCGATGGTGCTCCTCATGCGCCTCGCCGACGCCGAGCGCGACGGGCTCCGCATCCTCGGCGTCATCCACGGCGTCGGCGTCACCAACGACGGCGCGGGGCGCGCGAGCTTCTCCGCCCCGACGGTGCAGGGCCAGGAGGCCTCCGTCGCGCGCGCCTTCGCCGATGCCGGCTGGCGCGCCGACTCGGTGAGCTACGTCGAGGCGCACGGCACCGGCACGCCGCTCGGTGATCCCATCGAGGTCGAGGCGCTCACCCGCGCCTTCGCCCGCACCACCGACCGCCGCCGCTTCTGCTGGATCGGCTCGGTGAAGTCGAACATCGGTCACTGCACCGCGGCCGCCGGCGCCGCGAGCGTGATCAAGGTGCTCCTCGCGATGCGCCACGGCTTCATCCCGCGCACCCTGCACGTCGAGACGCCCAATCCGCGCATCGACTTCACCGACTCGCCCTTCCTCGTCGCGCGCGACGGGATCGCGTGGGAGACCGACGGCCACCCGCGTCGCGCCGGCGTGAGCTCGTTCGGCGTCGGCGGGACCAACGTGCACCTGCTCGTCGAGGAGCATCGCGGGGCGGACGCGAGCGCCGCGTCGCGGGGAACCTCCCGCGACGGCACCCGCACGAGGCGTGACGCGCCCTCCCCGAGCACGGCGCGGATGCTCTTCCTCTCGGCGCGCACGCCGGGCGCCCTGCGCGCGCGCGCGCGCGACCTCGCCGAGGGCTTGCGGCGCGAGCCGGCGCCCGCCCTCGACGCCGTCGCCGCCGAGCTGCGGCTCGGACGTCGCGCCTTCGAGCACCGCGCCGTCGTCGTCGCCTCGTCGCGCGAGGAGGCCGCGACCGCGCTGGATCAGCTCGCCGCGGGCGACGACGCGCTGCCGCGCACCACGGCGCGCGACGCGATCCTCCTCTTCCCCGGCCAGGGCGCGCAGACCGCCGGGGCGGGGAAGACGCTCTACGCCGCCGACGCCATCTTCCGCGCGGCGATCGACCGCTGCGCCAAGGCCGCCGGCCGCATTCGCGGCAAGTCGCTCACGCATTGGCTCTTCGCCGACGACGCGACCACGGCCGCGCTGCTGCGCGAGACCGAGATCGCGCAGCCGGTGCTCTACGCGCTGGAGTACGCGCTCGGTCAGCGGCTGCTCGCCGGCGGGCTCCGTCCCGCGGCGATGGTCGGGCACAGCATCGGCGAGTTCGCCGCCGCCGCGCTCGCCGAGGTGATGACCCCGGACGACGCGATGCGCGCGGTGGTCGCGCGCGGCCGGCTCATGGCCGCGATGCCCGGCGGCGCGATGCTCGCGGTACGGCTCCCCGCCGAGCAGGTGCGGCCCCGCCTCGGCGCGGACGTCGTCGTCGCGGCCGTGAATGCGCCGCGACTCTGCGTCCTCGCCGGTCCCGAGGCCGCGATCGCCACGCTCGAGGTCGCGCTCACGGCCGACGACATCGGCTGTCGCCGCCTGCAGACCTCGCACGCCTTCCACTCGCCCTCGATGGACGACGCGGCGAGTCGTTTCGAGTCGGTGATGCGGAAGGTGACACTGCGCTCACCGACGATCCCGTTCATCTCGTGCGTGAGCGGCACGTTCATCACGGCCGCGGATGCGATCGATCCCGCGTACTGGGCGCGCCAGCTGCGGGAGCCGGTGCGCTTCGCCGATGGGCTCGTGGCCGCTGCCGCCGACCGTCCGGTGCTGCTCGTCGAGGCCGGACCGCGCGAGTCGTTGTCCGCCCTCGGTCTCCAGAACCTCGGTGCTCGCGCGGTGAGCGCGGCCCTCCTGCCGGCACGCGACCAGGCGCAGGAGTTCGGGGATTTCCTGACCGCGGTCGGTGCCCTCTGGCGAAGTGGCCTCGATGGGTTGACTTGGAGTGGATTCGACAGTCTCTTGACCGTTTCTCGTGCGGCACTGCCCGGATACCCGTTCGAGCGGCGTCGGCTGTGGGTCGAGCCGTCGCGCGACGCGGGTGTCCGTTCCCGTCAGACCGGCACCGCCCGCGACCTGCGTGGCCTGCTGCAGGATCAACTCCATCTCATCCAGGACCAGCTCAGCGTGCTGCGCAGCGTGACCGCGGATCCCTCCGCAGTGGGAGCCACGGAGTGAGCACGCCCGCGTTGCGCGAGGCCGTCGCGTCGCTGATCGAGGAACTCACCGGCATCACCGCCGATGAGCTCGATCCCGCCACGTCGCTCGCCGAGCTCGGCCTCGATTCGCTCACGCTCACGCAGCTCGCGTCGCGCCTGCAGCGCCGCTTCGGCATCACCATCGGCTTCCGCGAGTTCTTCACCACCACGCGGACGATCGACGCGGTCTGCGCGCGCATCGCCGCCGAGGGCGCGGAGCGGGAGACGGCCCCCACGCACGACGCCGCGCGATCGACCGCACCGGCCGCCGCGCCCGACGCGCTGTCCGCCGCGGTCCGCACGGCGACGGGTGAGGGCGCGGCCGCGATGGTGCCGATGATGGTCGCGCAGCTCGAACTCATGAAGGCGCAGTTGCAGGCCGTCGCGAACGCCGAGGGCATCGCGCTCGTGCAGGCCGCGGCCCCTGCGCCGGTCACGAAGCCGTCCGCCCCCCGCGCGCGCCCCGTCGCCCGCCCGGTCGCCCGCCCCGTCGTGTCCGCCGGCGCCGAACCGGGAGCGCTCACGCCGCACCAGGACGCGGCGGTCCGGCAGTTCGCCGAGGCGTGGAACCGCAAGACCGCCCGCTCCAAGGCGATCATCGGCGCCGAGCGCGCCGTGCACGCCGACCCGCGCACCGCGAGCGGCTGGAACGACCAGTGGAAGGAGATCGTGTATCCCCTCGTCGTCGACCGCTCCGACGGCGCGTACCTCTGGGATCTCGACGGCAATCGCTACATCGACCTGCTCAGCGGCTTCGGTCCGACCTTCTTCGGGCACAATCCGCCGTTCGTCGTCGCGGCCGTGCGCGCGCAGCTCGAGCGCGGCTTCGAGCTCGGGCCCTCGTCGCCGCTCGCCGGCGAGGCGGCACGGCTCGTCTGCGAACTCACCGGCGTCGATCGCGCGACCTTCGTCTGCACCGGCTCCGAGGCGGTGCAGGCCGCGCTGCGCATCGCGCGCACGGTCACCGGGCGCACGCGCGTCGTCACCTTCGCGGTGGACTACCACGGCAACTTCGACGAGGTGCTCCTGCGCGGGATCGACGGGCCGCGCGGCCCTCGCACCGTGCCGAGCGCCCCGGGTGTCCCGCAGCGCGCGGTGGACGACATGACGGTGCTCGAGTACGGCAGCGATCGCGCCCTCGAGTACATCCGCGCGCACGCGCACGAGCTCGCCGCGGTCCTCGTCGAGCCGGTGCAGTCGCGGCATCCGGCGCTCCAGCCGCGCGAGTTCCTCCATGCGCTGCGCGGCATCACGCGCGAGTCGGGCGCGGTGCTGATCCTCGACGAGGTCGTCACCGGCTTCCGCGTGCATCCGGGCGGTGCCCAGCACCACTTCGGCGTCGAGGCCGACCTCGTCACCTACGGCAAGGTGCTCGGCGGCGGACTCCCCATCGGCGTCGTCGCCGGCCGGCGGCCCTTCATCGACGTGCTCGACGGCGGCCCCTGGGCCTTCGGCGACGAGAGCGCGCCGGAGCAGGGCGTCTCGTTCTTCGCCGGCACCTTCGTGCGCCACCCGCTCGCGCTCGCGGCGACGGTCGCCACGCTGCGCTACCTGCGCGACGCGGGACCGTCGTTGCAGGCCGACCTCAACGCCCGCGCGGCGCGCTTCGTCGCCGCCATGCAGGCCGTCGCGCGCGAACTCCAGGCGCCGGTCTCCATGGAGCACTTCGGGTCGATCATGCACCTGAAGGCCACCGACCCGCGCGATCCGCTCAACACCTTCCTCTGGCACTTCCTCCGCGACGAGGGCGTGCATCTGCTCGAGGGCTTCCCGACCTATCTCACGCTCGCGCACAGCGACGACGATCTCGCGGCGGTCGTCGCCGCCTTCCGTCGCGCCATCGCGCGGATGTTCGCCGCGCGCTTCTGGACCTCGCCTGCCGCCGCGCCGAGCATCGCGCCCGCCGCCGAGCGCTTCAGCACGCCGCCCGTCCCCGGCGCGCGCCTCGGGCGCGCCGCCGACGGCTCGGCCGCCTGGTTCGTCGAGGATCCGGCGGCTCCCGGCACGTACGTGCAGGTGGAGGCCTGATGGCGGATCCGAGGTCGAAGCGCGCGAGCACCCCGCTCGATCCGTTCGCCGGCGGCGCGCTCGTCGCGTCCGCCCCCACCACCGACGCCCAGCGCGAGGTCCTCGCCGTCGCCCGCCTCGGCGACGACGCCAACCTCGCGTACAACGAAGGGACGCAGCTCACGCTGCACGGCGCGGTGGACCAGGCGCGCCTCATCGCGGCGCTCGAGGCCGTGCATCGCCGGCACGAGTCGCTGCGGATGACCTTCAGCAAGGACGACGAGGCGTTCTTCGTCTGGGACCGGCCGCTCCGGGTGGAGCGTCGCGCCGCCGCGCCCGTGGAGGCGTTCGACCTCGACGAGGGGCCGCTCTTCCGCGCCATCCTCCTCGACGGCCCCGCGGACCGCACCGAGCTCGTCCTCCTCGCGCATCATCTCGCCTGCGACGGCTGGTCGCTCGGCGTGCTCGTGCAGGAACTGCTCACGCTCTATCGCGATCCCGCCGCCGCGCTCGGGGACGCGCCGCGCTTCATCGACTACGCCCAGCGCGACCGCGCGCCCATCGCGCCCGAGACGGAGCAGTTCTGGCGCCGGCAGTTCGAGGGCTCGGTGCCGCGGATGGAGCTCCCCGCCGAGCGCGCGCGCGGCCCCGTGCGCGACTACCGCGCCGCGCGCGTGGACGTCGACGTCGATCCCGCGCTCGTCGCCGAGGTGCGGCGCTTCGCGGCGAGGCAGCAGGTGACCTTCGTCGCGGCGATGCTCGCCGCCGCCGCCGCCACCGTCAGCCGCCTCTGCGGCGAGGATGACGTGGTGCTCGCGCTCCCCTCCGCCGGCCAGGCGACGCTCGGCATGCCGGGACTCGTCGGGCACTGCGTGAACGTCCTGCCCGTGCGCCTCTACGTCGATGCGCAGGAGTCCGTCGGCGCGCTCGTGCGCCGCGCGGGGACGCGCCTCCTCGACGTGCAGGAGCATGCGCGCTTCACGCTCGGCCGCCTGCTCCGGACCGTCGCGCTCCCGCGCGTCCCCGGCCGCATCCCCGTGACGCCCGTGATGTTCAACGTCGACCAGGGGCTCAAGCTCGATACCCTGCTCGCCGGCACCGCGCTGCGCGGCGAGGTGCGCACCATCCCGCGCGTCGCCGAGTACTTCGAGCTCTTCCTCAACCTCGTGCAGCACGAGGGGCGGCCGCTCGTCATCGAGTGCCAGTACAACGCGCACTGCTTCAGCGAGGCGCTCGTGCGCGAGTGGCTCGCCGGCTACGTCGCGCTCCTCGCGTCGATGGTCGCCGATGCCGACCGCCCCGCCGCCGCGCTCGACGCGATCCCGCCGGCCACGCGCGCCCGGCTCGACGGGGAATGGCAGGGCCCGTCGCTCGCCGCCGCGCCACCGGCGACGGTGCACGAGTGGATCCTGCGCACCGCCGCCGCATCGCCGACGGCCATCGCCGTGCGCGACGCCGCGGGCACGCTCACCTACGCCGGGCTCGTCGCGCAGGCGCGCGCGCTCGGTGAGGAGCTCCAGCGCGCTGGCGTCGCGCCCGGCGACCGCGTCGCGCTCTCCGTCTCGCGGTCGCGCTCGCTCCCCGTGGCGCTGCTCGCCACGCTCGCCGCCGGCGCGACCTACGTGCCGATCGACCCCGAGTATCCGCGCGACCGCGTGCGCTTCATGCTCGAGGATGCGGCGCCGCGCGTCTGGCTCGTCGAGGGCGCGCTCCCCGAGTTCGCGCCGCCGGGCACCGCCGTGCTCGACCTCGCCGCGCTCCCGACCGGCGCGCGCGCCAGCGCGGCCGCGGGCGCGACAGCGGGCGCGAACGACGCCCTCGTCGCCGCGGACATCGCGTACCTGATCCACACCTCCGGCTCCACCGGCCGACCCAAGGGCGTGCTCGTCCCGCATGCGGCGGTGACGAACTTCCTCGCCGCCATGGCCGCGGCGCTGCCCATCGGGCCGAGTGACCGGGTCCTCGCGCTCACCACGCTCTCGTTCGACATCGCCGCGCTCGAACTGCTCCTGCCGCTCGTCACCGGCGCGAGCGTCTTCGTCGTGGACCGCACCACCGCGCGCGACCCGCGCGCATTGGCCGACGCGATCGCCGCGCAGGGCATCACGCTCATGCAGGCGACGCCCTCGACCTATCGCATGCTCCTCGACGACGGCTGGGTCCCCCCCGCCGGCCTCAAGGCGCTCTGCGGCGGCGAGGCGCTCCCCGCCGAGCTCGCCGCGCGCCTGCACCGCGGTGTCGCGCGACTCTGGAACGTCTTCGGACCCACCGAGACGACCATCTGGTCCACGCTGCAGGAGATCACCGCCGTCGAGTCGGTGGTCCCCATCGGGCGTCCCATCGCGCGCACGCAGGTCGAGATCGTCGATGCGCGCGACCGCCGCGTGCCGGTCGGCGTACCGGGCGAGCTCCTCATCGGCGGCGACGGCGTCGCGCGCGGCTACCACGCGCGGCCGGAGCTCACCGCCGAACGGTTCGTCGCGCATCCGCTCGCGCAGGGTGCGCGCATGTACCGCACCGGCGATCTCGCCGCCTGGCGCCCCGACGGCACGCTCGTCTTCCTCGGGCGCGCCGACGCGCAGGTGAAGATCCGCGGCTTCCGCGTGGAGCTCGGCGAGGTGGAGTCCGTCCTCGCGGCGATGCCCGAGGTCGCGGTCGCCGGCGCGCGTCTCTGGGATGACGGACAGGGCGACGCGCGCATCGCCGCCTACGTGGTGCCCGCGGCCGGACGCGCGGTCGATGCCGAGGCGATGCTTCGCCGGCTCCGCGCGCTGCTGCCGTCCTACATGGTGCCGCAGCATCTCGTCACGCTCGCCGCCATGCCGCTCACGCCCAACGGCAAGCTCGACCGCGCGGCTCTCCCCTCGCCGATGACCGTCGAGGACACGCCCGATGATCCGGCCGAGTGGTCGGAGCGCGAGCGGCTCGTCGCCCGCGTCTGGACGGAGGTGCTCGGCGCGCCCGTCACGCGCCGCTCCGCCGACTTCTTCGCGCTCGGCGGGCACTCGATCCTCGTCGGCCGCGTGATCTCGCGCCTCGAGCACCAGCTCGGCGTGACGATCGGCCTGCGGCGCCTCTTCGAGCAGAGCCGGCTCGAGGACTTCGTGCAGGCCATCCCGCAGTCGCGTGTCAGCGGCGCCTCGTACGAGGAGCTGAGCCTGTGATGATCCGCGACCTCCTCGCGCGGCTGCACGATCGCGGCGTCGGCCTGCGCGTCGAAGGGGACGAGCTGAAGGTGCGCGCGCCGAAGGGCGCGCTCACGCCGGAGGAGGTGCGCCTCCTGAAGGAGCACAAGCCGGCGCTCGTCGCCGAGCTGCGGCGCGCGGGGCGGTGGGGCGTGGAGGTCTCGGGGCAGCTCGAGCGGCTCTGGTACCTCGATCGCCTCCAGCCCGGGCTCACCGGATGGGTGCTGCAGGGCGCCGTGCGGCTCGAAGGCCCGCTCCGTCCCGACCTCTTCAAGGCCGCGGTGCGCGAGTTCGTCGAGCGCCACGATCTCGGGCGCGTGCACCTGCGCACCGAGGCCGGCCGCCCCTTCCTCGACTATGCCGCCGAGACCGTCTTCTCGTACGACGAGCTCGAGGCGGCGGATGTCCTCGCCGACCCGAACGACCCCGCCGCGCTCCTCACCTGGGTCGCCGATGCGGGACGCACCTCCATCCCGCTCGACCAGCCACCGCTCATCCGCTTCACCATGTTGCGCGTGAGCGATGAGTTGCATGTGTTCAACATCCTCATCCATCACGCGATCTGGGATGGGTGGGGGTTCGACATCTGCTACCGCGACATCGCCGAGTGCTACGCCGCGCGGCTCGAGGGCCGTGCGCCGGTGCTCCCCGCACTCACGGCCGGCTACGGCGACTACGTGCAGTCGCAGCGGGAGCGCGTCTCCGGCGACCGCGCGCGCGAGAGCGAGCGCTTCTGGGGCGAGGCCCTCGCCGCGCCGATCCCCGACCTCGAGCTGGTCGGCGACCGTCCGCGTCCCGCCGAGGTGGGGTACGGCGGCATGCGCGTGCACTTCGAGCTGCGCGATGCCGACCTCGCTCGCCTCCGCGCGCTCGCGAAGGCGTCGCATGCGACCGTGTTCAGCGTCGTCCTCGCCGCCTGGACGGCGATGCTCCATCGATTCACCGGACAGGACGACCTCATCGTCGGCGTGCCGGTGCAGGGACGCCACGAGCCGCGCTTCGACGAGGTGGTCGGATTCTTCGTGAACACGATGGCGATCCGCGCGCATCCGACGCCGACGATGACCTTCCGCGAGCTGATGCGGCAGGTCGCCGACCGCACCATCGCGGCGCTCGACCACCAGGACACGCCGTTCGAATGGCTCGTGCGCCGCCTCGCGCGCCGCGATCCCAGCCGCACGCCGATCTTCCAGACGCTCCTCACGCACCAGTACGCCGCCGACCGGCCCGGGATGTGGGGCAACGTCCGCGTGCGGTCGATCAACCATCCGATCCACGCGACGACGTTCGACATCAGCATGTGGATGCGCGAGTACCATGACCGCCTGGACTCCGGCATCGACATGCGCACCGACCTGTACGACGGGCGGTCGGTCGAGACGCTCGCGCGCGCCTTCGTGCGGCTCATCGTCGCCGCCGTCGCGGCCCCCGACACGCCGCTCCGCGACCTGCCGCTCCTCGACGCGGCGGAGGCGGAGGCCGAGACCCGCGGCCGGCGCGGGCCGCAGCGCGACCTCGAGTCGCTCGATTCGTTCCTCTCCGACATCGAGTCACACGCCTATCGCGCGCCGCAGCGCGTGGCGGTGGAGGACCCCAACGGGGCGGTGCGCTACGGCGAACTCTGGACCCGCGCCGGTGCGGTCGCCGCCGCACTCCGCGCGCGCGGCCTGCGCCCGGGCGATCCGGTGGTGATGCTCGTCGAGCGCGACCGGCACCTGCCGGCGCTGCTCCTCGGGATCCTCCGCGCCGGCGCGAGCTATCTCCCCTTCGACGCGAGCTACCCCGTCGAACGGCTCCGCTTCATGGCCGAGGACGGCGGGGCGCAGCTCGCCATCGTCGATGCCGGCACCCGCGGCCTCGCCGAGGAGATCGGCCTGCGGCCGCTGCTCAAGGACGACCTCATGATGTCGTCGAGCGCCGCCGGCGAGGCGCATCCGCACGTCACCGACGTCGCCTACCGGCTCTACACCTCCGGCTCCACCGGTCAGCCCAAGGCCGTCGCCGTCACGCACGGCGCGCTCACCAACTTCCTCGCCGGGATGCAGGACCTCCTGCACCTCACCCCCGACGACGTGCTGCTCGCGGTCACGACGATCGCCTTCGACATCTCGCTCCTCGAGCTGCTCCTCCCGCTCGTGAGTGGCGGGCGCGTCGTGATCGCCTCGTCGGACGAGACGCTCAACGCGCCCGCGCTCGCGCAGCGCATGCGCTCGAACGCCGTCACCGTCATGCAGGCGACCCCGGCGACCTGGCGACTGCTGCTGGACGACGGCTGGCCGGGCCGGCTCCGCGTCGCGCTCGCCGGCGGCGAGGACCTTCCGCGCGCCGTCGCCGACGGCCTGCTCGAGCGCTGCGACACGCTCTGGAACATGTACGGGCCCACCGAGACGACCGTCTGGTCCACCGCACATCGCGTGGTGGACCGCGAGGGGCCGATCCCCATCGGCCGGCCGATCCTCAACACCAACGTCTACGTCCTCGACGACCAGCGCCGCCCCGTCCCGCAGGGGATGCCGGGCGAGGTCTGGATCGGCGGCGCTGGCGTCGCCCTCGGCTACTGGAACCGGCTCGAGCTCACCGACGCGCGCTTCGTGCATGACCCGTTCTCCGACGTGCCGGGCGCGCGGATGTATCGCACCGGCGATGTCGGGCGCTGGCGCGCCGACGGCACGCTCGCCTTCCTCGGGCGCGTGGACACGCAGGTGAAGGTCCACGGACACCGCATCGAGCTCGCCGAGGTCGAACGCGTGCTCGAGTCGCTCCCCGGCATCCGCCAGGCGACCGTGGACGCGCGCGGCGAGGTCGCCGACCGCCGACTCATCGGCTGGGTGCTCTTCGAGGACGGGCTCGATGACCCGCCGACCTCATCGGAGCTGCGCCGGGAGTTGCGCACTCGCCTCCCCGCCTTCATGGTCCCTGCCATCCTCGTCCCCGTGACCGAGATGCCGCTGACCCTGAACGGGAAGGTCGACCGCCGCCGTCTCCCCGATCCGACGCGCACCGCCGCGACGGATCGCACGGAGTTCGCGCCGCCGCAGGGGACCATGGAGGAGGCGATCGCGATCGAATGGCGCCGCCTGCTCGATCTCCCGCAGGTCGGCCGCCACGACAACTTCTTCGAGCTCGGCGGCTACTCGCTCCTCTCGCTCCAGGCGGTCGCCGCGGTGGAGCAGCGCACCGGGCGTCGCATCGACCCGCGCCGCTTCTTCTTCTCCACCCTCGCGCAGTTGGCCGAGTAGCCGTGCTCCCCATCCACTTCGGCGCGCGCGACAAGCAGCTCTTCGGGCTCTACGAGGAGGGGCACGCCCCGCGTCGTCGCATGGCGGTGGTGATCCTCAGCCCCATCGGCTGGGAGCACCTGCGCGCGCACCGCACGCTGCGCATCCTCTCCAATCGCCTCGCCGAGGCGGGCTACGACGTCCTCCGCTTCGACTACTCGGGCACCGGCGACAGCTGGGGGGACATCGGGCAGGGGCTCACGCTCGCGCAGTGGATCCGCGACGTCGAGGAGGCGATCGAGGAGGTGGGTGGGCTGTCGGGCTCGACGCGCGTCTCGCTCATCGGCCTCCGCGCCGGCGCGGCCATCGCCGCTGAGGTCGCCGCACGGCGGCCGCGCGGGATCGAGCACGTGATCCTCTGGGACCCGCCGATCGTCACGACCGAAGTGCAGACGCCCACCAAGATCGACCGGACGCCCTACACCGACGTCCCCGACTCGCGGCTGCGCGCGGAGCTCGATGCGCTCACCGTGCACACGGCGGCGACCGGCCGCGTGCGGATGCACCTCGCGATGTCGGAGCATGGGCACGGCGTCCCCGAGCCGCTGCGCGCCGCGGTCGAGGAGGTCGTCTCGGTCGAAGGGTCCCCCACCTGCTGGATCGAGGAGCACGACTTCGGCGCGGGGGCCGTCCCCACCGAACTCCTCGGACGCCTCGTGAAGGCCCTCGGCGAATGACGACGCCCGCGAGCAACCCCGTGGTGAGCGCCTATCGTGAGCGCGCCGTGATGTTCGGGCGCAACGGCGGGCTCCTCGGCATCTGGACCGAACCCAAGGGCGGTGCGACGGCGATCCCCGTCATCATCCTCGGCGCCGGCATCCTGCATCGCATCGGGCCGTCGCGCGTGGCGGTGCATCTCGCGCGCGCGCTCGCGGCGCGCGGGCACCCCGTGCTGCGCTTCGACCTCTCCGGCATCGGGGACAGCGGGCGGCCCACCGAGCCCTCGCTCGAGGCGGCCGTCACCGCCGACATCCGCGACGCGGTGGACCTCGCCTGCGCGCGCGACAAGGACGGCAAGTGGGCGGGTCGCATCGCCTTCGTCGGCTTCTGCTCCGGCGCCGACAACGCGCTGCACGCCGGCAGCGACGATCCGCGCGTGCATGCGGCGGTGCTCTTCGATCCGACGGTCCACCGCACGAGCGGCTTCCTGCGTCGCGAGTGGGCGCGGTCGCTCACGAGCGGGCGCGCGTGGGGGAACTTCCTCACCGGGCGCTCCCTCAAGGCCCGCATCGACCGCTGGCGCGGCAGCGTCGATCCGCTGCGCCGCCCGCCCGGCTACTACGGCCTGCTCGTCGCCTCGCCCGAGGAGACCGATCGTCGCGCGCGCGCCTTCCGCGACCACGGCGGCCGGCTCCGCTTCGTCCTCTCGTCCGGCGTCCGCCACTATTGCAATGCGCCCGAGCAGGTCCGCGAGGCGCTCCCGACCGCCTTCACGCCGGCGCAGTTCGAGGTCGTCTGGGCCTCGCACCTCGACCATGTGTTCGGGTCCCGCGCGCAGGTGGATTCGTTCGTGAAGGACACCGCGGAGTGGCTCGGCGCCCTCGTCCCGTGAGCGGGCAGCGCGCGCGCCGTCGCGCGACCGCGCTGCTGCTGCCGTTGCTGCTGGTGCTCGTGAGCGCGTCGGAAGCGTGCGGCGCCCCCGAGGCCCGTCCCGATCCCGCCGCCCCGACCCGCATGCGCCTCGCCGTCCTCGGCAACTCCGACAGCCACGCCTTCCACGACTCGGTCTCCTTCGCCGACGGGTCACCCGAGCGCGGTGGTCCGCAGCGCGCGGTCACCTTCCAGTGGACCGAGATCCTCGAGCGCCTGCGCGGCGACGCGATCGATCAGGGCGCGTGGGGGGCGCGCGGGGTGCATCCGCGCGTCGCGCGCGTCGCGGCTTGGGTCGGCATCCGCCTCCGTTCGCCCCGCAAGCAGGACTACGCGTGGAACGTCGCCTACTCCGGCGCGCGCTGCGCCAACCTCACCGGGCCGCGCGGCCAGGTTGCGCAACTGCGGCACGATATCGCGCGCGATCCCGAGGCATGGCGCGACGGCCTCGTGCTCTTCCGCATCGGTATCAACGACCTCGGCCGGCGCGAGGTCCTCGAACGCCTCTCGCGCGAGGCCGATGCGGACGCGTTCCGCGGGCTCGCGCGCGAATGCACCGACACCATCCTCGCGAGCGTGCGCACCCTGCGCGCCGCGCAGCCGGCGCTGCGCATCGTCCTCGTCGGCATCCTCGACAACGCCAACTGGCCGCCCAACTTCGACCTCTTCAAGGAGGCGAGGGGACTCGCGGCGCAGCGGCACCTGCTCGACGCGTTCGACGGCGCACTGCGCGCCTTCGCGGCGGCCACGCCGGGCGTCGCGTTCATCGATGATCGCGCCGCCTTCGCGGCACGCTGGGGCAGCTGGAGCACCTCGGGCACCTCGGGCGCGACCGTCACGCGCGACTACCGCGCCCAGACGATCGGGGGCCTCACCGTCACCCTCTCGCAGGGCGACGCGCTCACACACGCTGCCGTCGCCGACGGGCACGCGGGGACCGTGTTCAATGCCTACTGGGTGCAGGCGCTCGTCGCGGAGCTCGATGCGCAACTCGGGACCCACCTCGCGCCGATCACCGACGCCGAGCTCGACACCTTCGTCCGCGGACTCGCGGCGCGCTGAACGCAGGGCAGGGGCGGAACGCATGCGGGGGGCGGCCGATGGCCGCCCCCCGCGTTCCGTCAGATGACCGATGGATCAGAACCGAAGGCCGATCACGATCGGGAGCGTGGTGGTCGAGCTGCCGTCGGTCTGGATCGAGAGGAACCGAAGCTCGGTGAAGAGGTTCGAGTTGCCGAACTTGAAGTCGTAGCCGATGCCCGCGTTGAACGCGAGGTTCGACTCGTCGGCCGAGCCGCCGCCGTTGCCTTCGATCGTGGTGTTGTAGAAGCCGACGCCGCCGAGGATGTACGGCTTGAGCTCGCTGCTCGTCTCCATGCGATAGACGAGGTTCGCCACGCCACCGAGGAGCGAGACGTTGTCGATGCCGAAGCCGTCCTCGCCGCTGTACCGACCATAGTCGACGTCGAAGCGAAGCGCGAGCTTGCCCTGCAACGGGAGCGCGAGGTGGCCGCCGAGATGGAAGCCGAGCCCCACCGCGTCACCGAAGTCGCCCATGGGGAGCGCGATGCCGGCCTTCGCGCCGAAGCGCGACTCCGCCATCTGCGCCTGCGACACCGTGGCCGAGGCGAGGAGGAGGGAGGCGGCGGCGACGGACGTGCGAACGAATCTGTGCACTGTGAGCTCCGGGATAAGGGTTCTCCTTACCTGACTTCCCGATCCCCAAGGCGTCACAACGGGACAGCGGTCGTCACAGCGGTCGGCTCCGACGCGAGCTCGTCCTCGAGCTGCTGTCGCCGCAACAGCGTCCAGTAGCGCCCCCGCGCCGCGAGCAGCTCGTCGTGCCGTCCCTGCTCGACCACGCGCCCCTCGTCGAGCACGATGATCCAGTGCGCGTCGCGGATCGCGGTGATGCGATGCGACGCGATGATCGCCGTGCGTCCGGCGAGCGCCTCGCGCAGCCCGCGCAGGATCGCTGCCTCGGTGTGCGTGTCCACCGCCGAGAGCGCGTCGTCGAGGATCACCACGCTCGGCCGACGCGCGAGGGCGCGCGCCATCGCGGCCCGTTGCTTCTGCCCACCCGAGAGGTTCACGCCGCGCTCGCCGAGCATCGTCGCCTCGCGCGCGGGGAAGCCGTCGATCGCCTCGGTGAGCTGCGCGATCCCCGCGGCCCAGCGCGCATCGTCGGCGCTCGCGCCGCCATAGGTGAGGTTGTCGAGGATCGTCTCGCTGAAGAGCAGGCTCTCCTGCGGCACGAACCCGATCTCGCGCCGCAGCACCGCGAGCGGCAGTGCGCGGAGATCGACGCCGTCGAGGAGGATGCGCCCCTCGGTCGGGTCGGCGAGACGCGGGATGAGTTCGAGGAGCGTCGTCTTCCCCGAGCCGGTCGCACCGACGATGCCGAGCGTGCCGCCGGCGGGCACGGTGACCGAGATGCGGTCGAGGACCTCGCGGCCGAGCCCGCCCGCCTTGTCAGGGTACGCGAAGCGCACCCCCTCGAAGGTGAGGGCGCGGCCACCGTGCGTCTCCGGGAGCGACGTCGCGGCCGGCGGATCGGCGATGGCCGGCGTGGCGTCGAGGATCTCGAGCAGGCGCGTCATCGAGGCCGCGCCCCGCTGGAAGAGGCTCGTCACCCACCCGAGCGCGATCAGCGGCCAGGTGAGGTTCGCGAGGTAGAGGCCGAAGGCGACGAACGCGCCGATGGTCAGCGTGCCGTCGAGCACCATCCCCCCGCCCAGCCAGAGCACCATCGCGGCGCCGAGTCCGGCGAGCAGCGTGAAGCTCGGGTTCATCAGGCCGTTGAGGCGCACGAGCCCGAGGTTCTTCTCGAGGTAGTCGGCGCTCAGCTGCCCGAAGCGCCCGACCTCCGCCCCCTCCTGCTGGTAGGCGCGCACGATCCGCACGCCGGAGAGGTGTTCCTGCACATGCGTGGTGAGGTCGCCGAACTGCGCCTGCACCCGTTCGAACCGCTGGTGTATGGCGCGGCCGAGTCCCCACATCACGAGGGGCAGCGGCACCATCGGCAGCAGGGCGAGCAGCGTGAGGCGCGGGCTGATCGCGATCATGAACGAGAGCGCGAAGACGCCGCCGAAGATCGTGTTGGTGAGGTACATGACCGCGGGGCCGACGGCCATGCGCACCGCGCCGAGGTCATTGGTGAGGCGCGCCATCACCTCGCCCGTGCGGTTGCGCGCGAACCAGGCGGGGTCGAGTCGTGTGAGCCGCGCGAAGAGCGCGTCGCGCAGGTCGTTCTCGACGATGCGCGAGACGCCGTTGAGGATCTCGCGCATGTGGAAGCGGAACCACCCCGTGACGAGCGAGGTCGCGACCATCAGGCCGGCGATGGTGAACACGCCGCGGAGCGGGGCATCGGCGCCCATGGCGTCGATCGCGCGGCGCACGAGGGTGGGCTGGACGCTGTAGAGCGCCGTGGAGATGGCGACGCACGCGAGCCCGATGAGGTACTGCCGCCGGTAGGGGCCGGCCCAGGGGAGGAGACGTGTGAGCGAGGTCACAAATGGCTGGAATCGTTGCTTTGCGCGTGCGCGGGGTCGATCTTACAGGGGTCGTACGCCCCCACACCCCACGGAGAAGCCCCATGCTGTCGAATACTATCCGGCGCGCCATCGCGCCGCTCATGATCGTTGCGGCCGTTGCGGCCTGCGGCGGCGAGCCGAAGACCGACGCCGCCGCGCGCGACATCCAGCTCGCCCCGGCGGACTCGGGCGCGCCGATGGCCGACACCGCGATGGCCGCCCCGGCCCCGGCGCCGACGCCGGCCCCGGAGACCAAGGCCCCGGCCCCGGCGCCCAAGCCGGTCGCCACCACGCCGACCAAGGCGCCGGCCGCGCGCTCCGGCACCATCGCCGCGGGCACCTCGTTCGCCGTCACCACCGCGGCGCGCATGTGCACCAACACGCACAAGGCCGGCGACACCTTCACCGCGACCCTCGGCGCCGACGTCACCGGCACCAACGGCGCGCGGATCCCCGCGGGCTCGGTCGTCACGCTCACCGTCACCGAGTCGGCCATCTCGAAGAACTCGAAGGACAACTGGAAGTTCGCGTTCGACGTGGTCTCGGTGCAGATCGGCTCGCAGACGCTCGCCGTCGAGGGTGACGTGACGCAGGTCGCGACGATCGAGGCCGTGCGCTCGCAGAGCACCGGCCAGCAGGTCGGCAAGGTCGCGACGGGCGCCGCGGTGGGCGCGGTCGCCGGCCAGCTCCTCGGCAAGAACACCAAGAGCACCGTGATCGGCGCCGCCGTCGGCGCGGCCGCGGGTGGCGCGGTCGCCGCCGGCACCGCCGACTACGAGGGCTGCCTCCCGGCCAACGGCACCATCACCATCGCGATCTCCAAGGCGCTCACCGTGCCGCGTGCGTGATGCCGGATGCGGTGAACGGCTGAACGGCGGTCACCACAGAGGGCACAGAGGACACAGAGAAGGGCGGAGGGCGCTTGGCGCTCTCCGCCCTTCTGCTTTCATCCTTCATCCTTCCGCCTTCCTCGGAGCGACCACGTTCACCACATGGGCACAGGGGACACAGGGAACGGCTCTTTGGGGTGAACAGCGCGTCATCGAACGCTGTCGTTGTCATTCCCAAGAAAAGGACCGTGAGCCCCCACCGAGCTCGGCTCCAGCGCACGGATGCCCCTGTGCCCCCTGTGCCCCTGTGGTGAAAGCAGTTGCACCTCTCCGCAGTGCTCTGTGCCCTCTGTGCCCTCTGTGGTGAACGCAGTGAATCAGTACCCGAGCGCCGCCCCAGCACCGCGCGGCTCCTTCACGCCGTGCCAGCCACCCGGCACCCGCATCACCGCATTCACGTTCGCGATCCCCTGCGTCGTCACGACCTTGTGCCCCATCGCCCGCAGCCGCTCGAGCGACGCCTCGGGGAACCCGACGCTCTCCACCCGGATCTCGTCCGGCAGCGACTGATGATGCATCCGCGGCGCGCGCATCGCGTCGGCCAGGGTCATGCGGTGCTCGATCACGTTCAGGATCACCTGCGTCACCGCCGTGATGATCGTCGGCCCGCCTGCCGCCCCCACGACCAGCAGCACGTTCCCCTGCGGGTCGAGCACGATCGTCGGTGACATCGCCGAGAGCATCCGCTTCCCCGGCTGCACCGCGTTCGCCTCGCCCTGCACCAGCCCGAACATGTTCGCCGTCCCCGGCTGCGCGGCGAAGTCGTCCATCTCGTTGTTCATGAAGAACCCGCCGTCGCGCACCCAGACCGCCGAGCCGTAGCCGCCGTTGATCGTCGTCGTCGTCGCGACCGCGTTGCCCTTCTCGTCCACCACCGAGTAGTGCGTCGTGTGCTCCGGCTCGCGCCCCTGGTCGAAGGCCGGCGTCACCGACGCGCGCGCGCGGTCGATCTGCGCCGCGAGTCGCTGCGCGTACGCCTTGCTCGTGAGCTCCTCGCGCGGCACCGGCACGAAGTCGGGGTCGGCGAGCTTCGCGTTGCGGTCGATGAACGCGCGCCGGAACGCCTCCGCCACCAGGTGCATGTACTCCGGCGTGCCGAAGGCGGGGAGCGGTCCGAACGTCTCGAGGATGTTGAACGTCTCCGTCATCGTGATCCCGCCCGATGACGCCGGCGGCATCGTGATGAGCGTGTGCCCGCGATACGTGCTCACCACCGGCTCGCGCCACTTGGGCGCGTAGCGGCGCAGGTCCTCGCGCGTGATGATCCCGCCGCCGCGCTCCATCTCCGCGACCAGCGCCGCGCCCACGGGACCGTCATAGAACGCCGCCGGCCCCCGCTCGGCGATCAGCTGCAGCGACCGCGCGAGCTCGGCCTGCACCAGCCGCGCCCCGGGCGCCACCGTCTCGCCGTTGGGATAGAAGGTCGCGCACCCTTCGAACCGGCAGATCCGCTGCTTCGCGCCGCTCAGCGAACGGAAGAGCGCGCTGTCCACCGTGAAGCCCTCACGCGCGAGCCGGATCGCCGGCGCCATCACCTGCGCGAGCGACATCGTCCCGAAACGGTCGAGCGCCGCATCCATCCCCGCGACCGCGCCCGGAACGCCCGACGCGAGATGTCCCACCACGCTCTTGTCGGTGAGCTTCCCCGCCGAGTCCACGAACATGTCGCGCGTCGCCGCGAGCGGCGCGATCTCGCGATAGTCGATCGCCGCGGTGCGGCCGTCCGCCATGCGGATCACCATGAACCCGCCGCCGCCGATGTTGCCGGCGAACGGATAGGTCACCGCGAGCGCGAACCCGACCGCCACCGCGGCATCCATCGCGTTGCCACCCGCCTGCAGGATCTCGCGTCCGGCCGCGCTCGCGAGCTCGCTGTTGCTCGCGACCATCGCATGCGCGCCGAACGCCGCCTCCCGCGCTTCGGGGAAGCGGAATCCGCCGGCGAAGGTGCCCGAGTAGCGGGCATCGGTCGGTTGCGCCGTCGGGGCAGGCGCCGCCGCCGTCGGACGGCAGGCGGTGAACGCGAACGCGGCGAGCGTGACGAGGGCGATCGGGCGTCGGAACATGGTGCGCATGGCGATTCGGGGTGCGGGGGAACGGCAACTGCTATTCACCACAGAGGACACAGAGGACACAGAGAAGACGGAGAACGCGCTCGAGACCAAGGGCACACGAGGAAGAAGGAGCAGTTCACTTTCACCCTTCATCCTTCAGCCTTCATCGTGACACTTCATCGCCTCCCAAAGAATCGGTATCTCATCCCGACGCGCGTCGTATACTGCCGCACCATCCGCGACGCCCCGCTCGGCAGCCCTTCCTTCGAGCCCCAGAGCGTCGAGACGTCCTGCACCAGCGTGAGTGCCGCGCGGTCGCCGATCGTGAAGCCGAAGCCGTAGCCCACCACCAGCGTGAACGCGTTGCGCGGCTCGGCCTCGGCCGCCGTCAGTTGGTCGGTGCCCGAGTAGTTCGCCCACTGCGACGCGCCGATCCCCACTTCGACGATCTGGTGCGCGCCTTCCATCTCCGGCGTGCGGAAGGTCGCGAGCAACTGACGGAGTTCGATGTCGCCGTTCGAGTTGAGCGGCGCCGTCCCGCCGTCGCGACGGATCGGCACGCTCGCGAGCGCCGCCGCCACGCCGAACGCGCCGCTCTTCATCCCCAGCTCCACCGATGCGCGGTACTGCAGCGCTTCGCCCAGGCTCCAGAGCACGCCGCTCTGGCCGTCGAAGCGGCTCTGCGTCTGCAGGAAGCCGAAGGTGGCGCTCACCGCGAGCGGCCGGCGCGCCTCGTCCACCGAGGGGACGCTGATGATCTGCGCCGACGCGGGGCGGGCGACCAGGAGGACCAGCGAGGCGAGGAGGATGCGAGGGGTCATCACGTGCGATAACTTAGGGGACGCGGGCCGCAGGCGACACCGACGACGCCGGGCGCCCCGCCGCCCCTCTCAGACCCCGCCCCCTCGTGCTCGATCCCCGGGTCACCGAGCGCCGCAACCCGCGCAGCGCCGACATCGACCTCGCCAGCCCGCTCGCGATCGTCGACCTCATGAACGCCGAGGACCGCGCCGTCGCCGACGCGGTCGCGTCGCAGCGCGAACCCATCGCGCGCGCGATCGAGCTCGCCGTGGCCGCCTTCCGCGACGGCCGCCGCCTCCTCTACCTCGGCGCCGGCACCTCCGGACGCCTCGGCGTCCTCGATGCCTCCGAGTGTCCGCCCACCTTCGGCAGCGATCCGTCGATGGTCGTCGGCATCATCGCCGGCGGACCGGCCGCGCTCACGCGCTCGCAGGAGGGGGCCGAGGACCGCCCTGACGGCGCCCGCGCCGACCTCACCGCCGCCAACGTCACCGCCGGTGACTTCGTCCTCGGCATCGCCGCGAGCGGCACCACGCCGTACGTGCGCGCCGCGCTCGAGCACGCGCGCACCCTCGGCGCGCGCACCGGCATCCTCGCCTGCTCGCCCCCCGCTCCCCGAGCTCGTCGCCGCGCTCGATGTCGCGATCGTCCCCATCACCGGCCCCGAGGTCGTCACCGGCTCCACCCGCCTCAAGGCCGGCACCGCGACCAAGATGGTGCTCAACATGATCACCACCGGCGCGATGGTCCGCCTCGGCAAGACGTACGGCAACCTGATGGTGGACCTGCAGACCTCGAACGACAAGCTCAAGGACCGCGCCGAACGCCTCGTCATCACCACCTGCGGCCTCACACGCGACGAGGCGCGGCGGCTGCTCGCCGACGCGCAGGGCCATGTGAAGGTCGCGATCACCATGCACAAGCTCGGCCTCGATCGCGCCACGGCGCTCGCGCGGCTCGCGGAGGCCGGCGGCGTCATCCGCCGCGTCGTCCCCGACGCGCCGCCGCCGGTGGAGACCGCGTGACGCTCCAGCTCGTGCGCGACACCGACGCCTCGATCCCGCGCGCGACGCGACCGCGCGTGCTCGTCGGCCTCATGTCGGGCACCTCGCTCGACGGCGTGACCGCCGCCGTCGTGCGTTTCCACGAGGACGGCGAGGGTCGCGTGACGCCGGAGCTCCTCGCGCATGTCGATCGCGCCTACGAGTCCGCCACGCGCGCGCGCCTCGCCGCCGCGCTCGAGGGCGCGACGCCGAGCGAGTACACGCGCCTCGACTTCGCCCTCGGCGGCTGGCTCGCCGACGCCGCCGTCGCCGCGATCGCCGAGGCGGGCGTGCCGCGCGAGGAGATCGACGCCGTCGCCTCGCACGGGCACACCGTCTGGCACGAGCCGCCGCACGGCACCTGGCAGTTCGGCCAACCGGCGGTGATCGCCGAACGCACCGGCCTCGACGTCATCGCCGACTTCCGCGTGCGCGACGTCGCCGCGGGGGGGCAGGGCGCGCCGCTCGTCCCCATCGCCGACGCCCTCCTCTTCGCCGACGACACGCACTGGCGTGTCCTGCAGAACCTCGGCGGCATCGGCAACCTCACCGTCGTCCCGCCGCGCAGCGCGCAGGGCGCCGACTTCGACGGCGTGCGCGCCTTCGACACCGGCCCCGGCGTCTGCATCATCGATGGCGTCACGCGCCTGCTGCGTCCCGCGCTCGCGTTCGACCTGAATGGGGCGCTCGCCGCGCAGGGCACGCCCATCGAGCCGGTCCTCGAGGCGCTCCTCGCCGATCCCTGGTTCGCCGTCGAGCCGCCCAAGAGCACCGGGCGCGAGCGCTACACGGCGCGGTTCATCGCCGACTTCGTCGCGCGCTGCCGCGCCGCCCGTCCCGCCGCGACCGACGAGGACATCATCTGCACCGCCGTCTGGTTCACCGCGCGCAGCATCGCGCTCGCCTTCGAGCGCTTCGTGCCGCAGCCGGTGGACGACATCCTCCTCTCGGGTGGCGGCGCGCGCAATCCGGTCCTCCGCGAGGCGATCGCGATGGCCCTCGCCGGCCGCCATGTGCGGCCCTTCGATCGCGTCTTCTTCGACGGCGATGCCAAGGAGGCGGTCGCGTTCGCGTTCCTCGGGTGGCTGCACCTCGAAGGGCGCGCCGGCAATGTGCCGCGCGCCACCGGCGCGCGCGGGCCGCGCCTCCTCGGCGCCTTCCACCCGCGGTGACGCACCCGCTCGCCTCGCTCCTCGTCCCGCAGCTCCGGTGGGACCCGGGGCTCGGCTTCACGTATCTCGAGGAGATGATCGGCGACGCCATCGACGTGGGCGTCGGCGGCTTCTGGATCAGCGGCGGGTCGCGCGCCGAGGTCGCGGCGCTCACCGCCGAGCTGCATCGCCGCTCGCGCCTCCCGCTCCTCATCGGCGCGGAGATCGACGGCGGTCCAGGCGGCGCGGTGAGCGATGCGACCGGCCTGCCGCCCCTCGCGGCCCTCGCCGCGTTGCGCGATGCCGACGTGATGCGCCGCGCCGCCAAGCTCACCGCGCGCGAGCTGCGCGGCCTCGGCATCAACTGGGCGCTCGGCCCCAGCGGCGACCTCGAACGCGAGCCCGCCAACCCGTTGCTCGGCGCGCGCACCTTCGGGCTCGACGCGCAGCGCGCCGCCGAGTGGACGGTCGAGTGGGTCGACGCGATGCAGGCCGAGGCCGTGCTCGCATGCGTGCGGCACTATCCCGGGATGGGGCGCGCCGACGCCGATCCGCATCTCGGACCCGTCGTGATCCCGACCGCGGCCGGCACGCTCTGGGCCGACGATCTGCTCCCCTTCCGTGCGGCGGCCGACACCGGCGTCGCGAGCATCATGGCGGCGAGCGCGGCCTATCCCGCGCTCGATGCCACCGGCCGCGTGGCGGCGCGCTCGCGCCCCATGCTCACCGAACTCCTTCGCGGCGAGCTCGGCTACGAGGGGCTGATCGTGAGCGACGCGCTCTCGGCCCCGGGCCTGCGCCAAGGGGACGACGAGGGGATCGCCGCCATCGAGGCCATCGCCGCCGGCTGCGACCTGCTCCTCGCCCCGCACGACCTGCATGGCGTGCTCGAGACCCTCGAGCGCGGCTACGACGGCGGGATGCTCCCGGCGCTGGCGCTCGAGGAGGCGCGGAACCGCCGGACCTTCTGGGCCGACTGGGCCATGCCGGGGCCCGGGCGGGAGCCGACGCTCGAGGACGTCCTCTGGGCGCGCCAGCTCGCCGACACCCTCGTGCACCCGGTCCGCGGGATCCTCGCGAACGTCGGGCCGGTGGTGGACGTCATACAGGTGGATGATGACGCGTCGTCGCGCTGGCCGGTGCCGCCGCGGCAGCATCTCGTCGACGCGCTCCGCGCGATGGGGCACGCGCCCCGCCTCGTGGACGCGCCGACGGCCGAAGGGGAGGGAGCGGTCCTGCTCGCGCTCTTCGGCGGGCCCGGCACGGGGAAGGGACGGGCGGGGTACGATGTCCCGACGCGGCGGCGGGTCGCGCAGGTGATCGCGGATGCGCGGCAGGCGCGGCGCACGGTGGTGGTGGCGCTCTTCGGGCCGCCGCGACTCGCCGCCGAGATCCCCGAGGCGGCGAACGTCGTCTGTGCCTGGGACGGCACGCGCGCGATGCAGCAGGCCCTGGCCCGTCGTCTGGGCTGACGGCGTGGAACCTCGCCCCTCCGGGCAACCGTACGTATCATCCAGCAGGTCAAACGCACATCATGTCCGACTTCGCCGACATCCTGCAGCAAGCGCTCGCCCCGGGGTACACGCTCGAGCGTGAACTCACGGGCGGCGGCATGTCGCGCGTCTTCGTCGCCACCGATGTCGCGCTCGCCCGCAAGGTGGTCGTGAAGGTGCTCCCGCCCGAGCTCGCCGCGGGCGTGAACCACGAGCGCTTCCGGCGCGAGATCCAGGTCGCCGCCCAGCTCCAACATCCGCATGTCGTGCCGCTCCTCTCGGCCGGCGAGCAGGGCACGCTCATCTGGTACACCATGCCGTTCATCAACGGCCAGTCGCTGCGCGAGGCGATCGCCGGCGGCGCGAGCTACGCCATCAAGGACGTCGTGCGCATCATGCGCGACGTCGCCGAGGCGCTCGACTACGCGCACGGGCTCGGGGTCATCCATCGCGACATCAAGCCGGGCAACGTCCTGCTGATGGGCTCGCACGCCCTCGTCACCGACTTCGGCGTTGCGAAGGCCATCTCGGCCTCCATGCCGAGCTCCGGCTTCACGAGCGCGGGCATGGCCATCGGCACGCCGGCGTACATGGCCCCCGAGCAGATCGCCGCCGATCCCGCGGCCGACCATCGCATGGACCTCTATGCGCTCGGCCTGCTCGGCTACGAGATGCTCACCGGCAAGGTCCCCTTCAAGGAGGACTCGCCGCAGAAGACGATGGCCGCGCAGCTCACGCGCGAGCCGGCGCCGCTGGCCGAGTCGCGTGGCGACGTGCCGCCGCCGCTGGCCGCGCTCATCGCGCGCCTGCTCGCCAAGCTCCCCGAGGAGCGTCCGCAGGACGCGAGCGAGGTGGTCACCGCGCTCGACGACATCGCGCTCACGTCGGGGCAGCACCTCGCGCCGATCCGTCCCACGCGCAAGCCGTCCGTCGGGCGCACGCTCGGGCTCGTCGCCGCGGGTGCGGCGGTGATCGCGACCGCCTGGATCGCCGGCGAGCAGTCGGCCACCGAGACCGTCAGCGAGGCCTTCCGCGACTCGCTCGCGACCGCCGACTCCATGGAGGTCGTCTCCTCCGCCGCGGCGATGCTCACGCGCGAGGATTCGATGGCGATCGCCAAGGCGGTGAGCGACCGGCTCGCGCGGCCCGTCGGCCGCACCGATCCCGCCGCCATCGCCGAGCTCGCCGACTCCATCCGCCAGCAGATCCAGCGCGCGGTGCTCGACTCGCTCGTGCAGTTGGGCGCGCGGATGGGCGTCGCCCGGACGCGCGTGGTCCAGGGCCCGAGCGGTGCCGCGCAGATCGCCGAGGCGACCGCGCTCGCGACGAACATGGAGGGCGCGCTCGATGCGGGGCGGCCACCCGGCCCGCCGCCGGGGATGCGCTCCACCGAGCCGCGGCGCGTGGTCGTCGCGCCGCCGCGGCCGTCACGCTCGCGGCCCGATGTCGACAAGGTCGCCGCCGCGCTCGTCGATTCGCTGCGCCTGCGGATCGACGCGTCGCCGCGCTACATGGTGATCGCTGCCGACTCCGTCGCCGCCGCGCTCCGCGAGTCGCGCACCATCGACGGCGTGAAGATGCGCCTCTCCGCCGACTTCATCGTCTCCGTCTCGCTGGTGCCGTCGAAGGACAGCGTGGTGCGGCTCATCACGGTGCACGACCTGCACGCGGCGCAGGGGATGGATCGCCGCGTGATCGCGAGCCCGGTGCTCGCGAGCGACCCCACGGCGGGCATCGGCGCGATGATGCCGCAGGTCCTGCCGATGATGGTCGAGATGGAACGGGCGCGCTTCCGGCAGATGCCGCCTCGCCCGCCCGCTCAGCCGCAGCTGCCGTAAGGGGCGTCGGTCAGCGGATGACGCCCGCGGCGTCCGCGGGCAGTTGCTTCGCGAGACGCGAGCTCGGCACCGAGTAGATGATGCGCCCCTCGCTCTCGCGCGCCGCGCCGTAGAGCACGCCGATCACCAGACCGCGGCTGTCGAACACCGGCGAGCCGCTCGACCCCGGCGCCGCGTAGACGTCGAGCTGCACGTTGTCGTCGAGCACCTTGCTCACCGTGCCGATGTTCATCGTCGCGACCGGCTTGAGCGTGTTGATGTCGCCGTCCATCCCGGCGGTGCCGGTGCCGAGCGGGTACCCGAGCAGCGCGATGGGGTTCGCGAGCCGCACGCTCCGCGCGTCGCCGGCGATGCCGCTCACGATGGGGTGGTTCCCCGGCGTCACCAGCCGCAGCAGCGCGAGCTCGTCGGTGTCGCTCACGTACTCGATCCGCGCTTCGCGCCACGCGCCCTGCTGTCCCTCGAAGATCACGCCCACGCGCGTCGCCCGCGTGCCGTTCGACGCCTGCACCACGTGCCGGTTGGTGACGATGAGCCCGCTCGGCAGGATGTTGAAGCCCGTGCCGCTCGACGGCGAGCCGTCCGGCATCTGCACCGCGATGAAGACGATCGCCGGCTTGTTGGCCTCGGCGATGGCGGCGTAGTCGGTCCCGGCGAGGCTCGCGGTGCGCTGCTGCGACGAGCGCATCGCGGCGGAGAGCGCGCTCACGTCGGCGCCGGCCGCCTGCTGGGCGCGCAGCGCCTTGTCGAGGCTGTCACGCTCGGCCCGCGCCGCCGAGAGCGCCGCGTCGGCGATGCCCGTCGCGCGCAGGCGCGCCTCGAACGACCGCGAGAGCGAGTCGTTGGCCGCGAGCAGCGCCGCGACCTGCTGCTGCGCGAGGTCGGCCTGCTTGGAGAGGACCCAGGCCGCGCCGGCGCCGCCCACGACGACGAGCGCGCCCAGCGCGATCACCATCTGGCGGAGCTTGCCGGTCTGCTTCTCGACCGCCATCGCGACGCGGACCTCGGTGTTGAGGCGCGGCTTGGCCTCGGGCGCCTTCGCGGCCGGGGCCTTGGGCGCCGCCGGCTTGGCCGCGTGCGGCGCCGCCGTCGTGCGCACCGGCTCCGGGCTCACCGGCGCGGGGCGGTCCGCCGAGTCCACCCGCGTCGCGGGCGAGGGGGCGGACGCCGTGCTCACCACATGGAAGCTCACCTGCGGCCCGCCCGCGCCGAAGGTGACGAGGTCGCCATCCACCAGTTCGCGCTCGGTGATGCGATCGCCGTTCACGAAGGTGCCGTTGGTGCTCCCGATGTCGTGCAGGACGTGGCGGCCGCCCACCGAGCGGAGCTCGGCGTGGCGGCCGGAGACGTCGATGTCCTTGTTCGCGTCGAAGCGCAGGTCGTTCATGGGGTGGCGTCCGATGGACACCACCGACTTCTCGAACCGCTCACTCGCGCCCGCACGGGCGCCGGTGGTGATGCGGAACTCGACCGACATCACTCGCCCTTGAGGACGAACCAGCGCAGGACGTACACCACCAGCACCACGACCGCGAGCGCGCCGAAGATGAGCCGGAGCTGGCTCGGCTCGACCTTGGGCTGCTTGGGCGCGGCCGGCGGCCGCGGACGCGCGGGGGCGATCTCGACGGTCTCGAGCGGCGGCGTCCCGGAGGGCGCGGCCTTCGCGGTGCCGACCTTCACCGGACCGGCCGCGACCTCGCGCGGCGAGACCTCCACCGTCTCCGCCGACGGATCGACCGCGGCATTGACGCGCGGCGTGCGCATCTTGCCGAGCGACAGCTCGGTCTCGAGCGTCGGCATCTCCGAGATGTCCATCGCCGCGAGGGCGGGGACCGAGCCGCGGTCGAGCGGCACCGTGCTGCGCTGCTGCTGCGAGCCGCGGTAGACGCGATGCGCCGGCTGCTCGGCGCCGGTCTCCACGAGGCCCGGGCCTTCGAAGCGCGCCGCGACCACCGTGATGTTGTCGGGGCCGCCCGCCTCGTTCGCGAGGTCGATCAGCTTCTTGCAGACCTGCACGAGGTCGGTGTTCTCCTTCACGATCTGCGCCATCTCGTGCGCGCGGACCTGGCCCGAGAGGCCGTCCGAGCAGAGCACCAGCGTGTCGCCGCGCTTCACCTGCTGCGACGTGAGGTCCACCTTCACGATCGGCTCGGGGCCGAGCGCCTGCAGGATGATGTTGCGCCGCTCCGAGACCTCGGCCTCCTCGGCGGTGAGCTCGCCGGCCTCGACGAGCTTCTGCATGAGCGACTGGTCCTTCGTGATCTGCGAGCAGACGCCGTCGCGGACGAGGTAGGCGCGCGAGTCGCCCACCTGGCAGACGTAGAGCGTATCGTGGAGCAGCCCGACGATGGTCGCGGTGGTGCCCATGCCGCGGTTCTCGGGATGCGCCTGCGCGTAGGCGTGGATCCGCGTGTTGGCGACCTCGGTGGCGACACGCAGCGAGTGCGCGAACATCTCCGGGTCGTGGTCGTCGGAGATGCGCCAGCGCTTGTCCATCTCCGCGAGGACGACCTCGGTCGCCATCGCCGAGGCGACCTCACCCGCCGCCGCACCGCCCATGCCGTCGGCGACCATGAAGAGCGTGCCGCGCGAGCCGGTGACATGCGTCCGGACCTCGGGCTGCAGCGACGCATTCATCGTCGACAGGTCGGCGACGGTGAACGTGTCCTCGTTGTGTTCGCGCGTGCGACCGACGTCGGTCCGTCCGAAGACGTGAACGATGACGTCACCCTGCGGCGTGTTTGGTCCCGTCACGAGGCGCGAGTACGAGGTTGAAGAGAAAGGGTTACCAGCATTTTACTGGACAGAGGTCGGATGCGACAGTATGTCGTTGTGGGGCAACGTGATGCAGGTCACGGACAGGCATCGACGATCTGGCCTGCGGCCGTCACGCGCGTCCGGTCCGGATGCGTACCCTTCACGATGCGTGCCACTCGGCAAGCACCGGTCTCGTCCTCGAGCGCGACGTACGACATCAGCGCGACGAAGTGCGACTCGGCGAGTTGCATCCCGGTGAGCGAAGGTTGGAGCTGTTCGACATCGGCGAGGACCCGGCGCGCGGCGGACTTCGACACGCCTTCGGTCTGGACCTCGTTGAGCCAGGTCTCGAGTCGGGACATCACGCTGGGCCCAGCCGGGGTCGTCGGAGCGGGGACCGTCGTCGGCGACTTCGTCGGCGTCGGGGCGCCTGACTTCGACAGCAGGTTCGGATCCGGTCGCGGCGGCGTCACCACCTTCGTCCCCGCACCCGTATCCGACGCGGCAGGCGTGGGGTCCGGCACCTGTGCCACCTGCGAATCCGGCCGGGTCTGCGTGCCAGGCCCCGGCGGCGCAACGGTCGGCGTAGGGCCACCGAGGAACTTCATCGCCGCGAACCCCACTACCGCGAGCCCGCCCACGCCCCCGAGCACCATCGGCATCGCGCTCTTCTTCACCACCTCCACAGGCGCCGCCTTCGCCGCGCCCTTCTTCGCGGCGCCGGCCGCCTGCATCGGCATCGTGTTCGCGCTCGGACGCCCCTCGGGCGCCACGCGCGTCTTCGCGATCTCCTTCGCCGCCGCACCCGCCGCCGCCGCGTTCACGATCATCGTGCCCGCCTCGACCGCCTGCGTCATCGGCATGTCCGCGATCGCCGCCGCGAAGTCGCGACCGAACTGCGCCGCGCTCGCGTACCGGTCGTCCGCATCGCGCGCCAGCGCCTTGTCGAGCGTCGCCTGCAGCGTCTCCGGCCAGCTCTTCTCCGGCATCATCTCCGCCAGCGTCTTCGGCCGGTCGGTGAGGCGCATGATCATCGCCTCCTGCGCCGAGTTCGACGGGAAGGGGAGCGTCCCCGTGAGGCAGTTGAACGCCACGAGCCCGAGCGAATAGATGTCCGACCGCCCGTCGAGCTTGTCCCCCGCGAGCTGCTCGGGGCTCATGTACTCCGGCGTGCCCACCACGAGGCCCGTCTTCGTCACCTTCTGCGCGTCGCTCGAGCTCGCCTTCGCGATCCCGAAGTCCACCACCTTCACCTGGTCCGAGCCGTCGCGACCCTTCGCGACCATGATGTTGTCGGGCTTCAGGTCGCGGTGCACGATCCCCGCGTCATGCGCCACCTGCAGCGCGTCGGCCGTCTGGTGCACGATGCTCGCCGCGCGCGGCGCGGGAAGCGAGCCGCCCTTCTCGATCAGCGACGTCAGCGACGAGCCCTCGATGAACTCCATCGCGAGGTAGATCAGTCCTTCCGACGTCTCGCCGAAGTCGTAGATGCCGCAGATGTTCGGGTGGCTCAGCCGCGAGGCGTTCGACGCCTCGCGATTGAACCGGGCGATCGCGTCCGGGTCGGTGTTCATCCCCGGGTTCATCACCTTGAGCGCGCTCTTGCGCCCCATCTTCACATGCTCGGCGAGGTACACCGTCCCCATGCCGCCTTCGCCGAGCTTCTTCAGGATGTGGTAACGGTCGGCGACCACCGACCCGAGCAGGTCCTGCGTGTTCGACGAGCGCAACGCCGTCCCGTCCCGCGGGCAGAAGCGCTCGCTGAGCGGATACTCGGTGCCGCAGGTGGGACAGGTCTTCTGTTCGCTCACAAGCTCTCCACACGCATGGTCTGGTCCCCGATCAGCAGCTTCTGCCCGGCCTTCACCTGGCGCTCGCCGCGCACGGCGATCGCGATCCCGTTCCGGCTCCCGAGGTCGAGCACGATGAAGTCGAGGTCCTCGCTCCGGATCTCGGCGTGCCGGCCGCTCATCGTCTTGTCGTACGCGAACACCCAATCCCCCTCCGCCCGGCCGATCACGACGTTCCGGCTGGGCGAAAGGTGGCAGTTGTCGCGCGCACTGCCGTCCGCCCGCAACTGCTGCAGGACGGCGATGTCCGCACTCGGGGTGGACGATCCAAGGCGCCTCGTGGCATCGGCCTCGGCCGGCTGAGGGCCGGGGTAGCCGAGGCGCCGGAACCGGAGCAGCTGCGACCCGACGAGGATCGTGTCGCCGTCGGCCAGCTTGTATGGCTCCTGCATGAAGAGCCACGTCCCGTTCCGGGACCCGAGATCGCGGATGAACAACTGCCCGTCGCGCATCGAGAACTGCGCGTGGACGGGGCTCATGAAGGTGTCGTCGGGGAAGCGCAGCTCGCCGTCCGACCGCCCCAGCGTCGCCTCGGGACCAGGCAGCGTCTCCGTCTTCTTCACCGCGCCGGCCCCGTCGAGGAGCGAGAGCTTGGGGCCGAGCCCGGCCCCGGTCGCCGAGAAGACGGCCGTCCCCACCGCTGGGGTGGGAGCCGCGACCGTCGCCGCGACGCGGGTCCCGCACCGCGCGCAGAAGACGTCCACTCCGGGCACCACGGCGTTGCCGCAACCGCCGCACACCGCGCGCGAGGGGGCCGGCTGCGGCGGCTGTCCCGCGACCCGCCCGCCGCACTTCGGACAGAAGGGGAGCGACGGGTCCACGGCCGTCCCGCAGGTCGGGCAGGGGGCCTTGCCCGGGGGCATCGCCGAGAGCGGCGGGATCGACGGACCCGGTCGCGCCGGACCGGTGGAGCCCAGGCCGGCCGCCGGGGGCGCGCTCGCCGAGACGCGGGTCGCCGGAACCCCGAACTTGGCCTTGGGGTCTTGGTGGTACACGCCCCCGATCGTCTCACCGAGCGCCGCGCTCACCGCACCGCTCGGGGCGATGGGCTTGCCGCAATCGATGCAGAACTTCGAGGCCGGGTCGTTCTCACGGCCGCAGACTGCGCATCGGGTGGTCAAGGGATCCAGGGGCGAGAGGGAATCCGGCGAATATATGGCTGGCGCGGCCACTACGGGAGAAGCCGCGCCGAGGATGCACGTCACCCCCGGGAGGGATAGACTTTGGCCCCGTGCACCTCATGACCCGCCTCCGCCTGGTCGCCTTCGTGGCGGCCCAACTGCTCCCCCTGCGCGCCACGGCGCAGGTCCGCCCCGACCTCGAGTGGCGCACCCTCACCACCGAGCACTTCCGGGTCCACTTCACCCCGGAGCTCGAGACCCTCGCCCGCCGGACCGCCGCCAACGCCGAGGCCGCCTGGGCCGAGCTGCGCAACGAACTGGTGCCGCCGCGCACCATGGTCGATATCGTCGTCGCGGACAACGCCGACTACGCCAACGGTTACGCGACACCGTACCCCACCAACCGCATCGTGGTGTACGCACGGCCACCCGTCGAGGACCACGCGCTCCGCAATCACGAGGACTGGAACCGCCTCCTCGTGACCCACGAGCTGGTCCACATCTTCCACCTCGACCGGGTGAAGGGGATCTGGGCGCTCGGGCAGCGCGTCTTCGGGCGCGCCGCACCGCTCTTCCCCAACACGTACGCGCCGCGCTGGATCACCGAAGGGCTCGCCGTCCATTACGAGAGCAAGCTCGCCGGCGGGGGCCGCCTCCGCGGCACCGAGTTCCCCGCCTACGTGCGCGCGGCCGCCATCGAAGGCCGTCTGCCGTCGCTCGACGCGCTCTCCATCGAGACGCCGTTCTTCCCCGGCGGCAATGCCGCCTATCTGTTCGGCAGCTACGCGGTCACGCGCGCGGACTCCGCGCGCATGGGGCGCTTCGTCGAGGCGTCGAGCGCGCGGCTCCTCCCTTGGAGGCACGACCGCAACGCGAAGGACGCCTTCGGCGTCGACTTCACCGCTCGCTGGACCGAGTGGCGCGACTCGGTGGTCCGGCGCGAGACGGCCATCCGCATCGCCGTGGACCCCGCGACGACCCTCACCGACGAGGGCTTCACCGCCCGCTTCCCTCGGTTCGTGCGCGACGATGCGCTCCTCTACGTCGCCGACGAGGCGCGCCGGACGCCCGGCGCGTATCGGCTCGACCTCGAGGGCCGGCGCGTCCGGCTCGGACGCCGCAACAGCGTGGACATCAGCGCGCCCTTCGGCGATCGCGGCTCGGTGCAGGGCGAACTCGACTTCACCGACCCGTACACCCTGCGCAGCGAGCTCTACACGGGGAGCGGCCTCCGTCGCCGCGCCGTCACGCGTGGCGAGCGGCTCTCCTCGCCCGATGTGCATGCCGCGAGCGGGATGATCGTCGCCGTGCGCACCGACCCCGGGACGACGAGCCTCGTCACCGTCGATCCCGCCGATGACTTCGTCACGCGCGACGTCGTGCTCGGCACGCTCGACCGTACCTGGGCGGAGCCGCGGTTCTCGCGCGATGGGCAGCGCATCGTCGCCGTGCGCTGGGAGCGCGGCGGCCGCAACGCGGTGGTCGTGATGGACCGCACCGGCCGCCCGCAGCGGAGCTTCGCGCCGCGCGGCGAGCGGATGACCGTCGTCTCGTCGCCGGTGTGGGAGCCGGGCGACACGACGCTGCTGTTCGTGAGCGATCACGAAGGGCGCGCCCTCATATATAGAGGCGATGTGCGGACGGGGGCCTACGGCCGCGTCTGGACGAGTGCGACCATCCTGCACACGCCGGATGTCTCGCCGAGCGGGCGTCGCGTGGCCGCGGTCGAGCTCCGGGCCGACGGCTACCATGTCGTGCTGCGCGATCGACCGACGATGGTCCCGCTCGAACTGCCCGCCGCGGATACGCTGCCCGATCCGCTCCGGCCGCTCGCACCGGCGGCCGAGGCGCGCGAGGCGATCGAGTCCGACTACTCGCCGTGGGAGCAGCTCTATCCGAGCTGGTGGCTGCCGGTCGTGATCACCACCGACCCCGGGACCGCGTCGATCGGCGCGATGTCCGCGGCACATGATGTCGTCGGTCGCCACGCCTGGGCGCTCGAGGCCTCGCTCGAGCCGAACCGCGAGGAGTGGACCGCGCACGCCGCCTACGCCTTCGCGGGGTTCGGCGTCCCCGTGCTGCAGGTGGACCTGTTCAACGAGTGGGAGCACGGCGTCATCCGGAACACCGGCGGCGACTTCGTCGGCTACCTCGGCCAGCGCGCGCAGCGGGTGGAGTTCAACGTGATCGCCGAGCGGCCGCGGATCCGCTTCTCGAGCCATGCGGTGCTGGGTGGCGAGTTCCAGGCGGTGCGGTATCGCTCGTATCCGGGCGGCTTGATCCCTGCACTCGGCAACCTCGCGCTCGAACGCGAGAACTACTCGCACGCCGTGCAGGCGACGCTCGGCTTCAGCACCATGCAACGCCCGTCGAACGCCGTCTCGCCCGAGGACGGGATCACGGGAAGTGTGACGCACCGCGAGCGCTTCAACGTCGGCGTGAACTTCGAGGACGTGGGCGAGACGATCGTGAGCGGATCGGCGGCGAAGTCGATCCCGTTCCCGGGCTTCGCGCGGCACGTGATCGCCGTGCGCGGCGCGTACGGCGTGACCGGGCATGCGACCACGGCGGCCTTCGGTGCGGGCGGCGTGAGCGGGAGTTCGCTCGAGGTGCTGCCCGGGATGGTGATCGGGTCCACGCGGCGGACGTTCGGCGTGCGCGGGTTCCCCGGCGGCGCGCAGCTCGGCGTGCGCGCGCTCGCCGCGAGCGTGGAGTACCGCGCGCCGCTCACGCTCCTCGGGCGCGGCGTGAAGCTGCTGCCCGTCTTCTTCCAGAAGACGTCGGTGACGGCGTTCGCCGACGCGGGGCGCGCCTGGTGCGAGTTCCCCGTGGCGGGCTCGTTCATCTGTCCGGCGACGCTCCCCGCGCGCACGACGCTGGCGTCGGTCGGCGGCGAGCTCGGGGTGGATGCGGCGATCCAGTACGACCAGGTCTATCGCTTCCGTCTGGGGTTCGCCCATCCCGTGCGCGGCGAGGCGTTCGCCGCCAAGTCCAACACCGTCTACTTCTCGCTGGGGAGTTCGTTCTGACCACCGCACGCGACCCGCACGAGTCGGCCTTCGGGACGCCGACCATCCATCCGACCGCCTGGGTGCATCCCACGGCGGTGATCATCGGGAACGTCACGCTCGAGGCGGACGTGAGCGTCTGGCCCGGCGCGGTGCTGCGCGGCGACGTGGAGTCGATCCGCGTGGGACGCGGGAGCAACGTGCAGGACGGGGCGGTGCTGCACTGCGACGCGGGGAAGCCGTGCGTGGTGGGCGCGGGGGTGACGATCGGGCATCGCGCCGTGGTGCATGGGTGCACCGTGGAGGACGGGGCGTTGATCGGGATCGGCGCGGTGGTGCTGAATGGCGCGGTGGTGGGGATGGGGACCTTGGTCGCGGCCGGCGCGGTGGTGGGCGAGGGGCGCGTGCTGCCGTCGGAGGCGCTGGTGGCGGGCGTGCCGGCGAAGGTGATGCGTGCGCTCACGGAGGAGCAGCGGGCGCGGGTGGCAGCGAACTGGCGGACGTACGTGGCGTTGAAGGAGCGTTACCGCGGCGTGACCGCGGAATAGTTGCGTCGGGCGAATTAAGACCGTCGGTCCTACAGCATGTCGCGCTTGCGAGCAAGGACTGGCGTGCGGAATGGGGGTGGGGTACGTTGCGTCCCCCGAGCGAAACGGGCCCGAAGGTGTGTGTAGGGGAATCGGTCGTAAGTCGTTCGGGTGTAGTGATTTGCGACGCTGGATTGTAACGGCGTGGATGGCGTCACGGTGTCGGCACGGTGGTAGGGACAGGCGACAGTTCTGGTGGCGTGGAAAAGCCACATCCTGTGACCGATTCGTGATTGACCTCTTGTAACTCGTTGTTTCGTAGGACCTTACAAAATGCTTGCGCGGCCTCACGATGGCCGTATGTTGCTCGCCCTCGCCCTTGGTCCAGAACCCTTCGTTGGAGAAGTTGCAATGCCGCTTCCGGTGAATCCGCCCGCCACGCCCGCGACGCTGTCCCAGAATGCCCGGACCGTGCTCGAGAAGCGCTACCTCGTGAAGGATCGGGCCGGGAAGGCGGTGGAGACTCCGGAGGACATGTTCTGGCGTGTCGCGACCACGGTCGCGGAGCCGGAGCGTCGGTATGGCGCGACGGACAAGCGTGTCGAGGAGGTCGCGAACAAGTTCTACGAGCTCATGACGCAGCGTCGGTTCGAGCCGAACTCGCCGACCCTCATGAACGCCGGGCGTCCGCTCGGCCAGCTCTCGGCCTGCTTCGTGCTCCCCGTCGAGGACGCGCTGAGCAACGGCCACAGCGGCATCTATGACACGCTCCGTTCGATGGCGCTCATCCATCAGTCGGGTGGCGGCACGGGCTTCTCGTTCTCGCGGCTGCGTTCGCGCGGCTCGATGGTGCGTTCGACCACGGGCGTGGCGAGCGGCCCGATCTCCTTCATGCAGCTCTATGACGCGTCCACCGACGCGGTGAAGCAGGGTGGCACGCGCCGCGGCGCCAACATGGGCATCCTCCGCGTCGACCATCCCGACGTGATGGAGTTCATCGCGTGCAAGGAAGACCTCACCAAGATCACCAACTTCAACATCTCGGTCGCCATCACCTCCAAGTACATGGAGGCGCTCAAGGCCGGGACGTCCTACGACCTGGTCGACCCGATCTCGAAGAAGGTCGTCGGGCAGATGGACGCCAAGGAAGTCTGGGACAAGATGATCGAGGGGGCGTGGCGCACCGGTGAGCCCGGCGTCTTCTTCATCGACGAGGCCAACCGCTACAACCCGGTCCCGCACCTCGGCGCCTACGAGGCGACCAACCCCTGCGGCGAGCAGCCGCTGCTCCCGTACGACGTCTGCAACCTCGGCTCGATCAACGTCGGCTACTATGTCGTCGACGGGAAGATGGACTGGGCGGCCTTCGCGACCGACATCCATCTGTCCACGCGGATGCTCGACAACATCATCGACGCCAACAAGTATCCGCTCCCCGAGATCGACGCGCTCGCCAAGCGCATCCGCCGCATCGGCCTGGGCGTGATGGGCTTCGCCGACGCGCTCATCCGCCTCGGCGTCAAGTACGACTCGGCCGAGGGCGTGGAGTTCGGGCGCAAGGTCATGGAGTTCGTGGACGTCGAGGGCAAGAAGGAGTCCGAGCGCCTCGCCGACGAGCGCGGCTGCTTCCCCGAGTGGGCGCAGTCCATCTGGGGCCCGGACCAGACCTGCGCGCGTGACGAGCACGGCGAGCGCATCCGCCCGATGCAGAAGCTCCGCAACTGCAACGTGACGACCGTCGCGCCGACCGGCACCATCTCGATCATCGCCGGCTGCTCGTCGGGCCTCGAGCCGCTCTTCGCCGTCGCCTTCATGCGCAACCAGGCCGGCGTCATGATGCCGGACGTGAACGAGGACTTCGTCGCGATCGCCAAGAAGGAAGGCTGGTACTCCGACGCGCTCATGGAGCGCATCGCGAAGACCGGCTCGGTGATCCACGCCGAGGTGCCGAAGAAGTGGCAGGACGTGTTCGCGACCGCGAACAACATCACGCCCGAGTGGCACATCCGCATGCAGGCCGCCTTCCAGCTGCACTGCGACTCCGCGATCTCCAAGACGACCAACTTCGCGCACACCGCGACGAAGGAAGACGTCCGCGCGATCTACGAGCTGGCGTACGACATGAAGTGCAAGGGCGTCACCGTGTACCGTGACGGCTCGCGCGACGGCCAGGTGCTCTCGACCGGTGCGACCGCCGATGCGGCCGCCAAGCGTGACGGGGCGAAGGAGGATCCCTCGCTCAAGCGCGAACTCGCCGAGCTCAAGGGTCAGCTGGCCGAGATCACGAGCGACAACGACCGCCTGAAGAAGCTCCTGTTCGACGCCGAGGCCGAGAACCTCCAGCGCCGCCAGAAGCGCTCGCGTCCCGACATCCTCCGCTCGACGGCCATCCGCAAGGAGACCCCGCTCGGCACGATGTTCGTCCACGTGACCGAGGACGACAAGGGCCAGCCGTTCGAAGTGTTCATCAACCTCGGCAAGGCCGGCGGCAGCGCGATGGCCGACGCCGAGGCGATGGGTCGCCTGATCTCGCTCGCGCTCCGCTCGGGCATCTCGATGCCGCAGGTGCACCGCCAGATGCGCGGCATCTCGTCCGACCGCGCCGTGGGCCTCGGCCCGAACAAGGTCCTCTCGGTGCCGGATGCGATCGGCCTCGCGCTCGAGGACTGGATGCGCACCAAGAACGGCGTGCAGCAGGAGCTGCTGACCACGACGGCCGAGCAGCAGGCGCCGTCAGCGCCGGCCGCGACGCCGGTGATGGTCACCAGCCAGGGCGGGGCGCAGATGCAGTTCGAGGCGATGAGCGGCGGGGATGCGTTCATCGGGACTTGCCCGGATTGCGGGAGCCAGCTGGAGTTCGCGGAAGGATGCGTGAAGTGCCACGTCTGCGGGTTCTCCGAGTGCGGCTGAGCCACTAGCGGTCACGAGCGTCATGGTCGGAAACGATGCGGGCCCCTCGAGAGAGGGGCCCGCTTTCGTTCACCCCCGCATCGCTTCCCCCGGCTCGATCCTCGCCGCCCGCCCGGCCGGCCCCAAACTCGCGAACGTCACCGTCCCCAGCAGCAACAACGCGACCCCCACCAGCACCACCGGATCCATCGCCCGCACCTCGAACAGCATCGCCTCGAGCGCGCGATTGGACGCCATCGCCCCCACGAGCCCGATCACCACGCCGACCACGCCGAGCCGCAGCGACTGCAGCACCACCAGCCGCCGCACCCCGGCGGCCGTATCCCCGAGCGCGAGCCGCAGCCCGAGCTCACTCCGCCGCTGCTGCACCAGATAGCTCACCACGCCATACAGCCCGACCGCGGACAGCACGAGCCCCAGCACCCCGGCGAGCCCCAGCAACGCGAGCGTGAACGACGTCCGCGCGATCGACCGCGCCGCGACGGCATCGAACGTCGTCGGCTCGATGATCGGCACCCGCGCGTCGATCCGCCGCACCGCATCACGCACCTGCGGCAGCAGTGACAGCGGGTCGCGACCATCGGTGCGCACGAAGAACGCCACATCGTTCACCCACTCCCCGCGCTCGTTGGGGATGAGGCTCGTCGCCGGGTAGAGCACCGCCTCGGTCGGCTTCGCATCAAGCCCGTCGAGGTGCACGCTGGGGACCACGCCGACCACGTGGTAGAACGCCTTGGCGTCGGGGCCGTTGCTGCCGATGCCGCGGCCGATCGGATCCTCGCCGGGCCAGAGGCGGTCGGCGAGGGCGCGCGTCACGACGGCCGGCTGCGTCCGCGCGTCGAGGTCGCGCCAGGTCGATGTCGCACCGTCCACGCGGATGCCGAGGGTCTCGAACCACCCCGGCAGCACCGACGCGGACGCGACGCACGGCGTCTCCTCGTTCGAGCCGTACGGTCGCGACTCGCGATAGACCACCGTGCAGCCGCTCGCGAAGTCGCGCAGTGGCACGGCGCCGGCGCCGACGCTGCGCACGCCCGGGATCGCCGCGAACGCGTCGTGCAGCGCACGGTGCGCGACGATCGCCTTCTCCGGCGTGTCGTACGCGACGAAGGGGAGCGAGACGTTGAACACGAGCGTGCGGTCGGTGTCGAACCCCGGCGCCACGGCCCGCAGCTGCGCGAAGCTCCGCCAGAGCAGGCCCGTCGCGGCGAGGAGCATGAGCGAGAGCGCGACCTGCGCCACCACGAGCGCGTGGCGCGCGGCACGCCGTCGCGGCGAGGCGGACATCCCGCGGCTCGCCTCGCGCAGCGCGCCCACGTCCACGTCGCGTCGCAGCAGGGGCAGGATCCCCAGCACGACACCGATCGCCAGGCCGATCGCGAGCGCGACGCCCGCGGTCCGCGCGTCGAGCGTCACCGCCGCGAGGCGCGGCACGTCGGTGGGGGCGACGAGGAGCACGAGCCGGAGCGCGGCCCACGCGACGGCGAGTGACACGAGCGACGCGCTGCCGCACAGCAGCAGCGACTCCGAGAGGTAGTGCGCGGCCATCTGCCCGCGGTCGGCGCCGAGCGCGGCGCGCACCGCGGCCTCGCGGCGGCGCGCCTCGAAGCGCACGAGGAAGAGGTTCCCCACGTTCGCCGCGGCGATGAGCAGCACCACGAGCACCGAGCCGAAGAGCATCCAGAGTGCGCGCGGCACCTTCGCGCCGAGGACGGCGTCCTGCAGCGGGGCGACCTCGACGCCGAACCCGTAGCTCGTGAGGAACTTCGCGGAGTAGGCGTTGGGCATCTGCTCGGGGAAGCGCGCGAGCAGCGTCGCGAACTCGGCGTTCGCGCTCTCCACCGCGGAGCCCGCGCGCAGCCGGCCGACGCCGACGTTCGGATGGTTGTTCCAGAACGGTCCCGCCGGATCGATGCGCTGCATCATCCAGACATCCACGCCGAAGGTGCGGAGGTCGGACGCCTCGGCGAAGGGACCGGGCATGGGCAACGCGACGCCCGGCGTGGTCACGCCGACGATCTCGTAGTTCCCGAACGCGGTCTCGAGCATCGTCCCGACGACGGCGGGATCGCCACCGAAGCGTCGCTGGTGGTACTCGTGACTGAGCATCACCCGCCGCGCGGCACCTGGCCGGTCGTCCTCGGCGCCCAGCAGGCGGCCGAGTTCGGCGCGCGCGCCGAGGATGCCGGCGACCTCGTGCGTGGCCATCGCGACCCGCGCGAGCTCGGCGTCGCCGCCGCTCGTCACCGTCACGGTGAAGGTGCGGTAGATGCCGAAGTCGGCGAGCGTGCGCGCGTCACGCTTGAAGTGGATGTAGCCGCCGGGCGACACGCCCCAGCGCTGCGGGCCGCTCCCCGGGACGACGGCGGGATGCATCACCGAGACGAGCCGGTCGGCATCGGCATAGGGGAGCGGGCGTAGCACGACGGCGTCGAGCACGGCGAACATCGCCGCCGTCGCACCGATTCCGAGTGCGAGCGTCACGCCAGCGACGACGCTGAACCCGCGGTCGCGTAGCAGCGCCCGCGCCGAGTGGCGCGTCTCGCGCCGCAGCGTGGTGACGAAGTGCGCGCGCCGTTCCTGGCGGATGGTGACGTGGTCGATCGCGGCCGTCTGCCGACGATACGCCTCCGCGTCGCCGAACCGACGGCGCATCTCGGCATCGGCCTGCTCGGCCGACAGGCCCGCGGCGATGAGCTCGGCACGCCGCTCCTCCATATGGAAGCGAAGCTCCTCGTCCACCTCGGCGGCGACGCGCGCCGGCGAGGGCGGGAGCGCGAAGGTGCGCTTGGGATCCCGGGAGAACGGATTCCACCAGCTCATCGGCCACCCTCCGCGGCGAGGATGCGGGAGACCGCGGCGGTGTAGCGCGACCAGCGACTGACCTCGGCGGCGAGGTGGTCGCGCCCGCGTTCGGTGAGCCGGTAGTACTTCGCCCGGCGGTTCTGCTCGGTGAGTCCCCACTCGGCGGCCAGGAGCCGCTTCTGCTCGAGGCGGTGGAGGGCGGGGTAGAGCGCCCCTTCCTCGACGACGAGCTGCCGGTCGGTGGTCTGCTCGATCCATCGGACGACGCCGAGCCCGTGCATGGGTCCCCAGGCGAGGGCCTTGAGGAGGATGAGGTCGAGGGTGCCGCGGACGAGCTCGAGGTCGGCGTCGGACATCGGGATCCCGGTTCGGGTTCTTACCTAAGCTTCTTAGGGTAAGACGGGATCCAGCGGGAAATGGTTGCAACGGGGCGTTTGGGCGGCGAAAACCGGCCAAATACTTGGACAAGAAGATTGTTACATCTGGACGATAATTCGAATTGGCCTTCTCGAGAGATACACAAGTAGAGGGGGCAGTGAACTCGATCTCGCGCCGGCCGTCCGCGGCCGCGCGCGCGGTGGCAGGAAGGGGAGAGACGACGTGTGGCAGGACCGGACGCCATCCCGGTCTCCGTCGGATCCGCCCGATCCACTTGTTGGCGCAGGAGCAGGAGTCGTCGCCCGAGACCGCGGATCGATCGCGCGGACCGGGCCTTGCCGCAGCGGCGCCGTCGAAAGGGCGGGCCGCCAGTCGCGTGGTAGGGAGAGTCCCGAGCATCTCGGCGCCCGCCCCGCATTCCCGCGGGTCGGGCGCGAGAACCCACCGACCGGCCGACCCGTGCGAACTACCCGACCGTCATTCCGTCGAACCGTCCCGCGATTCGAGACGCGTGTCCCGCGCTGCGGCGCGCTGTCCCACCCGTGCGGCACGCGTGACCACCCGTTCGGCACGCGAGACCGCGCGTGCGACACGTGCGCCCGCTCTTGCGTCATGCGTGCCCGCGCTTGCGTCACGCGTGCCCGCGGCTGCGTCACGCGTGCCCGCGGCTGCGTCACGCGTGCCCGCGGCTGCGTCACGCGCGACCGCGACTGCGACACGCGCGCCCGCGGCTGCGACACGCGCGACCGCGACTGCGTCACGCGCGACCGCGACTGCGACACGCGCGCCCGCGGCTGCGACACGCGCGCCCGCGGCTGCGACACGCGCGACTGCGGCTGCGTCACGCGCGCCCGCGGCCGCGTCATGCGCACCCGCGTCTGCGACGCGCGTCCCCCTCCTCGCGTCCGACCCGACCGCCCGTGCGTCACGCAGTCCCGTGGTTCCACTCACCCAATACCAATAGGAGCGATCCATGAAGGAGATCCAGAAGCAGCTCATCGAGTCGTTCGTGCGTGTCCGTTCCTTCCTCGAAGCACACCCCGTCAGCGGGCCCCTCAGCTACGCTGGCGTCCGCGAGACGCTCGACGACGTCGTGCGGCGGCTGCGGGAGCACGCCGGCGCACAGCTCACCGGACGGGACCTCAGCCGCAACGAGGTCCAGCGCCAGCGGCAGATGGTGCGCGATCTCGTCGATCGGCACATGCGGCCGATCGTCGCCATCGCGCAGTCGCAGGTCGACACCGGGTCCAGCGTGCTCCTGCCGGCGGCCCTGCGGCTGCCGCGCCTCAACCGCGGCATCACGCGGATCCTTCAGGAGTGCGATGGCATGATCGAGGCCGTGCGCCCGTTCGAGGCGACGTTCATCGCCGAGGGGCTCCCGGCGGATTTCCTCGCGCGCTTCGCCGCGGCGCGCAACGCGCTCGAGGCGGTGCTCGGCGGGCGCCAGTTGCAGGTGGGTGTGCACGTCGGCGCACGGGCCGGGCTCGCCGTGCAGGCGCGGCGTGGCCGAGCGGCGGTGCGGCGCCTCGATTCCATCGTCCGCGCCTCGTTCACGGATGAGATGACGCTCGCCGCCTGGCGATCGGCGAAGCGCGTGCAGCGGTCGCGCGGTGGCGCGGCCGGTCGAACGACCGACGAGGAGGAGCCGATGCCCGCGCTCGAGCGGGCGGCGTAGGCACGCCGGTCGGGGGATGGCGACGGCCAGCGGCGCGCGACCGCTGGCCGTCGTCGTACCCACGGATGCGCGGTAGATTCCGCCGCGACCCGGCTCTCACTCGCCCGCCCCCGATGCCCCGCCTCCTCCGTCCCCTCACCGCCGCCATCGCCTGGGCTTCGGTCCTCGTCCAGATGGTCATGTCGATCCAGCACGGCCTCGCCGCCGGCGACTCGTTCGCGCGCGCGACCATCGACTACTTCAGCTACTTCACCGTGACGACGAACACCCTCGTCGCGCTGGTGCTCACCGTGCCGTGGCTCGCCCCCGAGAGCCCCGCCGCGACGTGGCTCGGGCGGCCGCACATGACCGCGATGACCTGCGCGGCGATCATCGTCGTCGGGCTCGCGTACCATGTGCTGCTCAGCTCGATCAACCACCCCACCGGGATCGAGTACGTCACCGATCTCGGGCTCCACTACATCGTGCCGACGCTCTTCACGCTGCACTGGGTGCTCGCGGCGCCCAAGGCGGGGCTGCGCTTCGCGCACCTGCCCTGGTTCGCGGTCTATCCCACGGCGTACTTCCTCTATCTCGTGGCGCGCGGGGCGATGGTGGGGGAGTATCCGTACTTCTTCGTCGACGTGAACACCATCGGGCTCGGCGGCGCGGCGCGGAATGCGGCGGGGATCCTGGCGTTCTATCTCGTCGTCGGCGCATTCCTGCTGCTGGTCACCTCGAAGCAGCGGGCGGTGGAGCAGGGCTGATCGGATCCGGCGAACGGGGGGGGCGCACCGCGCGGAACGGTACGCGTGGCGGCATTCCGATGGCACGGGAGGACGGGGGCGACGCCAACTTGGCGCTCGCCCCTCGTTCGTTCCCGCGCTTCCTACTTGACTCATCATGATGAGTGGTATATACTCATGCTCATGACACAGCGCCTGCAGGTCCTCCTCGACGAGGACGAGTTCGCCGAGATCCGGCGGATCGCCAAGCGGCACCGGATGACCGTCGCCGAGTGGGTGCGCCAGGCGTTGCGTCTGGCGCGCGCGGACGAGCCCTACGCGGCCCCCACGCGGAAGCTCGCGGCGGTCCGTGAGGCGGCGCGGGGCGACTACCCGACGGCCGACATCGATCAGATGCTCGCCGAGACCGCGCTCGGCCAGCTCGACGGCCTCGAGGGTGGCGCGTGATCTTCATCGACGCGAACATCCCGATGTACCTGATCGGCGCGCCGCATCCCAACAAGGATGCGGCGCGTCGTGCGCTGGAACTCGTCATCTCGCGCGGGGAGCGGATGGTCACGAGCGCCGAGGTGATGCAGGAGATCCTGCATCGCTACGGAAGGATCCAGCGTCCGGATGCGATCCAGCCGGCACTCGACGCGCTCCTCGGCGTCGTGGACGAGGTGTTCCCGATCGATGCCGCGGATGTCCAGCGGGCGAAGGACGTGATGATGGGGATGAGCAAGATCTCGGCGCGGGATGCACTGCACGTCGCCGTGATGAAGCGACACGGGATCACCCGGGTGATGAGCTTCGACGTGGGGTTCGACTCCGTGGGGTGGGTCGAGCGGGTTGCCTGATCACGAGTCGTCTCGTATCATGAGATCATGAAGAAGCGTTCCGGTACCTCCGGGGCACGGAGCGGTCGGGTCTCGGAGCCTGTCCAGGTCTATCTCGCGGGTCCCGACCTCGATCTGCTCGACCGCCTCTCGACGCGACTGGGCGCGACGAAGTCGGACGTGCTCCGGCGCGGCCTGAGTGCGCTCGATGCGCAGTCGGCGGCGGCGCGCCGAGCCGACGTGGGGCCGCCCATCCCGGTCTTCACTGGTGGAACGGGACCTCGCGCAGGCGTGACGTTCGATCGCATGGCCGCCCTGCTCGACATCATGGACGAGGCGGATGATCCTCGCTGACGTGAACGTGCTGGTGTACGCGTCGCGCGACGATCTGGCGGAGCATGCGGAGTACCGCACGTGGCTGGAGCGGATGGTCGGCGCCCCGGAGCCGTTCGCGATCTCGGATGCGGTGCTCGCGAGCCAGTTGCGGATCGTGACCAATCCCCGCCTCTTCGAGGTGCCGACCCCCCTCGACGACGCACTGGGGTTCGTGGAAGCGTTGCGTGTGCAGCCGCGCGCCCGACTCATCACGCCCGGCGCGGATCACTGGTCGATCTTCACGGCGCTCTGTCGGTCGTCGGGCGCTCGCGGCAACCTCGTGCCTGATGCGTGGCTCGCCGCGCTGGCTATCGAGCACGGGTGTGAGTTCGTCACCGCGGACAAGGACTTCGCGCGATTCGAAGGGCTGCGTTGGCGGCATCCGCTCGCAGGCCGTTAACTGGTCGGACAGGGTCGATCCGACCGTCAGGACCGCGAGAACACCCGTCGCACATCCTCGTCCACGCGAGCGACGCGTCCGGTCGCCCGCGCGATCGGCACCCAGATGCTGCGCGAGGCCGCGAGCACCTTCCGGTCGCTCGCCCGCAGGATCTCCACGAACCGTTCGAATCGCACCGCCTCGGCGGCGCCGACCCAGGTGCTCGCGACGATCGCGTCACCCGGGAGCCCGGGCGCCTTGTAGTCGATCTCGTGGCGGTGGGCGACCCAGGCGTAGCGCGCCTGCTGCTCGGGCGTCGCCGCGTGGCGCCAGTGCGCGGTGGCGACATCCTGGATCCAGCGCAGGTAGACGACGTTGTTCACGTGCCCCAGTTCGTCGAAGTCCTCGGGGATCACGGGCACGGGCAGCTCGAAGCGCGGTGTGGGGTCGGCGGTCGTCATCGGGGGAACTTGGCGCGATCGATACGCGCGCGGAACCTCGCCGACTTGAACCGGGCGCCGAGCGGGGGCAAGTTGCGCGCATCCCACGTCCCGGAGCGTCCGTGCCCCGCCGTCTCATCGCCGTCGTGCTCGTTGGTGTCGTCGCCGTCTCGTCGCTCGCCCTGCGCGACCCGCGCGGCCGGGACGCGCAGGCGCGGCTCCGCTGGTACAAGGGGAACACGCACACGCACACGCTCAACAGCGACGGCGACTCGCACCCCGACGACGTGGCGAAGTGGTACAAGCAGCGCGGGTACGCGTTCCTCGTGCTCACCGACCACAACGTCCTCACGAGCGTCGAGGCGCTGAACGCGCTGCACGGGCTCGACGAGCGCTTCCTCGTGATCCGCGGGGAAGAGGTCACCGACCGATTCGGCGACAAGAACATCCACGTGAACGCGCTCGCGCCGTCGCGGCTCATCGCGCCGCAGGGCGGGACGAGCGTCCTCGACGCGCTGCAGCGTGACGTGCGCGCGATCCGCGCCGCCGATGCGGTGCCGCATCTCAACCATCCGAACTTCGGCTGGTCGGTCACGGCGGACGAGATCAAGCAGGTGGAAGGGCTCTCGCTCTTCGAGGTGTTCAACGGCCACCCGATGGTGAACAACGTCGGCGGGGGCGGCGTGCCGGGGCTCGAGGAGGCGTGGGACCAGATCCTCTCGAGCGGGAAGCTCATCTACGGCCTCGCGACGGACGATGCGCACCACTTCACGCGGCCGGAGGACCCGACCGCGTCGAGGCCGGGGCAAGGGTGGATCGTCGTCCGCGCCGACACGCTGACGCCGCGCGCGATCCTCGACGCGGTGGAGCGGGGCGAGTTCTACTCGTCCACGGGCGTCGAGCTGCGCGACTATCGCGCGACGGCCACGGAGATCACGCTCGAGATCAAGCCGACGGCCTTCAGCAAGTATCGTGTGCGCTTCACCGGACGGAACGGTCGGCTGCTGAGCGAGGTGACGACGACGTCGGCGACGTACCGGATCACCGGCGACGAGGGCTACGTGCGGGCGACGGTGCTCGAGTCGAATGGCGCGAAGGCCTGGACGCAGCCGGTGCTCGTGCGGCGGTGACGCGGCTGCGGTGAGCGGGCCGCGGGCATCGCCCGCGGCGATCGGTTGTGACGCGGGTCACGCGCCGACAGGGGCCTGCATTCTTGCCACCTCCGCGTCCGGACCCGCACCTTTCCTCGCATCATTAGAGCCGCTGCCCCCGACCCGGGGGAGGCCAGCGGCTTGCCGTCACACGCGAGGACCCGCGCTTGCCGCGATTCGATCGTCCGACCTTCCGCCGTGCCGTCCTCTTCGGCGCCGCCTGTCTCCTCGCCACGCTCAGCTGCGGTCGCGAGGTCACCGGTCCGCCGGGGATGTCGCTGATGCGCGGATTCGCGTTCGATGCGCGGTTCGACGCGCCGGGACTGGCGCACGGGGTCGCCGGCACGCTCGTGGACTTCACCGATGTGCGCGTGGTGCTGGTGAACGCGACCGGCGACACGGTGGTGAAGCGGGTGATCCCGTTCCCGAACGGGGCGGACTCGGTCGAACTCGGCGTGGACGTGCCGGTGTCGTCCTCGGCGCCGGCGAGCGGCGAGCTGATGAGCCTGGCGCTGGCGTTCATCAATGCGCAGGGGGACACGGTCTTCCGTGGCGGGCCGGTCTCGGTGCCGGTCGTGCCGTCGCGGCCGGGGCAGGCGCCGCCGCCCGCGCCGCAGGTGCCGGTGAACTACACCGGCCCCGGTTCGCAGGCATCGGTCGTGGAGATCGCACCCGGGGTCACGACGATCCTGTCGGGTGATCCATTCGCCTTCGTCGCCGCCGCGCGCGACGCGCAGGGGCAGCCGATCGCGGGCACGCCGATCGCGTGGCGGTCGGCGGACACCACGCGCGCGCGGATCAACACGCCCGGTGCCGGCACCGGAATCACGTTGCCCGCCCGCGGGCCGGTCGCGATCATCGCACAGCTGCTGACCGGACCGGCCGATACCGTGGTGCTCGACATCCAGCCGCGCGCGCAGGCGCTGCAGTTCGTGTCGGGGAACAACCAGTCGGGCACGTTCAACACGCCGTTGTCGCAGCCGCTCGTCGTGCGCGTGAACGCGACGGACGGGCAGGGGATGGCCGGCGTGGCGGTGAACTTCGCGGTGACGTCGGGCGGCGGCAGCGTGAGCTCCGCGTCCGTCGTGACGGACGCGAGCGGGCTCGCGCAGGTGACGTGGACGGTCGGCAGCGGGCTCGGCGCGCAGACGGTGACCGCGACGGCCACTGGCTTGGTCGGGTCGCCGCTGACCTTCACCGCGCAGCTGCCGACGGCGGAGCTGCTGCATCACTATCCGATGAACGGTGATCTCGCCGACGCGGTCGGCGGGGCGAACGGCACGCTGTTCGGCGGGGCGTCGGTGTCCAACGGCGTGCTCACGCTCGACGGGACGACGGGGTACGCCGAGTTCGCGTCGGCGGTGGTGCCGACGTCGGGGAGCTACACCGTGTCGATGTTCGTGCGCGCGGTGATCCAGGGCGACGGGGCGTATCTCTCGCAGGGCACATCCGGCGGGCCGGGCCTCGTCATCGGCTACACGCTCGGGCAGATCGATCTCGCGGTCGGTGATGGCGGTGGCAGCACCGGGGTCCAGCCGGCCGGTGATGACGGACTCTTCCACCAGATCGCGCTGGTGGTGGACTCGGCGGCGAACCAGTCGCGGCTGTACCAGGATGGCGTGCAGGTCGCGCTCTTCCCGACGGCGATCGTGCCGGCGGCGGGCGGCACGAACACACGCCTCGGGCGCGCGTACGGGTCGGGCGGCAGCTACATCCTCGGCGACTTCGACGAGTTCCGCGTGCATCGCGGGGCGTTGACGCCGGCGCAGGTGACGGCGCTGTACACGACGGGCGTGACGACGCTCGGCCGGCTCGTCTTCGGCACACAGCCCACGAACGTCGTGTCGGGCGCGGCGATGACGCCGGCCGTCGTGGTGCGCGCGGAGGATGCGCTCGGCCGCCTCAAGACGGATTACACCGGGCCGGTGACGCTCGCGCTCGCGAACAATCCGCGCGGCGGGACGCTGGGCGGAACGCTCACGGTCAACGCCGTGGGCGGCATCGCGACGTTCGCGGGGTTGTCGGTCGACTCGATCGCCGCGGGATACACGCTGCTCGCGACGTCGCCGGGGATCGCGTCGGTGGTGAGCACGCCGTTCGCGGTGCAGGCGGGGGCGGCGACCGCGCTCGAGTTCGTGCAGCAGCCGACGAACGCGGCCGTGAGCGCGGCGATCGCGCCGCCGATCACGGTGCGCGTGCGCGATGCGCTCGGCAACACCGTCACCGGGTTCAACGGCAACGTCACGCTCGCGCTCGGCGCGAACCCGGGCGGCGCGACGCTGGGCGGCACGACCACGGCGATCGTCGTCGGCGGGCTCGCCACCTTCTCGACCATCACGCTCTCGAGCGCGGCGACGGGCTACACGCTCGTCGCGTCGTCCGGCGGGCTCACGAGCGCGACGAGTGCGGCGTTCGACATCGGTGTGGCCGTCGGCGGGATCAACGAGTGGATCGCGGCGGGCGGCACCTGGGATGTCGCGGGGAACTGGAGTCTCGGTCGCGCCCCCATCCCGACGGATACGGTCCGGCTCAATGCCGTCGGCACGTACACCGTGGTGCTCGCCGAGGACGCGACGGTGGCGCGCGTGGAGATCGGCGGCGCCGGCGGGCGGAACGCGACCTTGTCGGTGGACGGCACCTTCACCCTGACCACCACCGAAGGCGTGCAGGTGAACGGACCGGGGATCCTCTCGCTCGAACTGGGCGCGATCATCCTCGGCGCACCGGTCGCGAATGACGGCCTCATCCGGTCCAACGGCGGGTCGATCGCGGCCGATCTCGTCCACAACGGCTCGCTCCTCGCGCGGGGGACGACCGTCGTCTCGGGGGCGGTGACGACCACGGCGGTGTCGGCGATCGACATCGAGGCGAACGCCGGGGCCGGCGACATCGGTGTCTCCTTCGCGAACGGTTTCACGAACAACGGGGACATCCTGCTGACCTCGACCGGCGGAGTCTTCGACGCCGGGCTCGCGTTCTCGACCGGCACGCTGGTCAACGGGGCCGGCGGAACGATCACGTTCGCCGCCGGGACGGGCGGGGCGCGCACCTTCTTCGGCCGCCTCGACAACCAGGGCACGATCACGGTCGCAACGCCTTCGGTGATCCAGCTGCAGGATGGCGCGAACACGAACAACGGCACGATCAACGTCAACGCCCAGCTGAGCCTCGGCATCTCGGGTGTGGCGCCGACGTTCACGAACTTCGACACCATCGTGATCGCGTCCGGGCAAGTGCTCGGGCTCACCGCGGGTTCGTTCACGCAGGCGAGCGGGGCGCTGATGACCGGCGGCGGCAGCCTCGCGGTGACGTCTGGCGCCGCGCTGCGCCTGCTGAACGGCGCGGTGCTCAGCAACGTCGCCAATAGCGGCCTCATGGAAGTGAGCGGCGCCAGCTCGATCGGCGGGTCGTTCTCGATGAACAGCGGTTCGTTCCTGCGCATCGGCGCCATCGGCGCGCAGACGGCGGCGACGACGCTCACGCTCGCGTCGGGCTTCACGAACAGCGGCGTGATCCAGCTGACGAACCAGACGGCGAGCCCGCAGGCGGTCGACGCGACGCTGCAGCTGAGCGCGGGGACGCTCACCAACGCGGTGGGCGGCCTCATCACGACCGCGGCGGGGAATGGCGGCGGCACGCGCAGCATCGTCGGGCCGGTGCTCAACCAGGGTCTGCTCGAGATCGCGCCCGGCGCGGCGGGACAGCTCGCCATCACCGGCAACTTCACCGGCAGCAGTGGCACCGTCGCGGTGGACCTCGGCGGCCTGGTGCCGGTGACGCAGTACGACCAGCTGACGATCTCGGGCACGGCCACGCTCGGCGGCACCTTGAACGTCGGGCTCTTCGGCGGCTTCACGCCGACACCCGGGAGCTCGTTCGACGTGCTCACGGCCGGCACGCGCACGGGGACGTTCGGCACGGTGAACGCCGCCGCGGGCCTCCAGGCGGCGCCGTCGTACTCGGCGACCGGCGCGACGGTGCTCGGCCCCACGGCTGGGCTGGTGAACGCGTGGACGAGCGCGGCCGGCGGCAACTGGAGCGGCATCGCCAACTGGAGCCTGGGGCGGACGCCGATCGCGACCGACACGGTGAGCATCGCCGCGTTGGGCACGTACACGGTGACGATGGACGTGGGTGATACGGTCGCGGCGCTCTTCGTGGGCGGCGGGGCGGGGACGCAGACGCTCGCGGTGGTCGGGCGGACGCTGCAGGTGGACGGCGACGCGTCGGTCGCGACCAGCGGCGCGCTCACGATCTCGACGGGCGGCATCGTCCGCGGGGCGGGGACGCTGACGAGCCAGGGGGCGATCACCACAGCGGGTGGGTCGATCCAGAAGGCGCTCACCAACGCCGGGACGGTGACCGCGCGCGGAGCGATGGGGTTCACGCAGGCGGTGACGAACAACGTCGGCGCGATGCTGCGCGTGAGCGGTGAGTCGACCACCGGCGCGGCGACGCCGACCTTCGGCGGCGGCGTGTCCAACGCGGGGAACATCGAGTTCACCACCTCGACGACCGGATACAACCTCCAGATGACGGTGACCGGCGGGGCACTGACGAACCTTCCCGCCGGGACGATCACGTCGCTCGTGGGGACGGGCGGCACGCGCACGATCACGGGCACGATCGACAACCAGGGCACGATCGCGCTCCCGGCCGACCTGACTGTGACCGGCGTGGACGCGGCGCACGTCAACAGCGGCACGATCACGATGACGACCGGCGATCTCACCGTGACGATGACGGGCACGACGCCGAGCTTCACGAACACGGGGACGATCGCGGTGGCGGGGCGGACGTTCACCGTGACGGGCGGTACGCTCGACCTCTCGGCGGGTGTGGTGACCGGCTACACTGGCCGCCTCGTCACCTCCGGCGCACCGACGGTGCGGTTCTCGGTGCCGACGGTGCAGCCGCGCGTGACGTTCTCGGCGACGACGGTGCTGCCGGATCCGCTCACGGTGCCGGCCGGCGACTCGTTGCGCATCCTCGGCGGGACGTTCGCCCCGCCGTCGCTGACCAACAACGGCCTGCTGGTCCTGGAAGGCGCACCGACGATCACCTCGGCCGTGACGACCGGGACGGGCTCGACGATCCGCGTCCGCGGCTCGAGCGCCGGCGGTGGTCCCACGGCGACCTTCACCAATCCCCTGACCAACGCGGCCGCCATCGAGCTCACGGCGGAGACCGCGGGCTACAACGGCGTGCTCGTCGTCCCGACGCTGACCAACACGGCGACGGGCACGCTGACGTCGCTCGCGGGCTCGGGCGGCACGCGCACCTTCACCGGCACGCTGGTCAATGCAGGGACAGTGACCCTCCCGCACGATCTCAGCATCACCGGCGCGAGCGCGGCGCACGTGAACAGCGGCACGATCACGATGACCACCGGCGACCTCGCCGTGACGATGACGGGGACCTCGCCGAGCTTCACGAATACGGGCACGATCGCGGTGGCCGGGCGGACGTTCACCGTGACGGGCGGTACGCTCGACCTGCTCGGCGGCGTGGTGACCGGGTACAGCGGCCGCCTCGTCACCACCGGCACACCGACGGTGCGCTTCACCGTCCCGACGGTGCAGCCGCGCGTGACGTTCTCGGCGACGACGGTGCTGCCGGATCCGTTCACGGTCCCGGCCGGCGACTCGTTGCGCATCCTCGGCGGGACGTTCGCCCCGCCGTCGCTCACCAATGATGGGCTCCTGCTCCTCGAAGGCGCGCCGACGATCACCTCGGCCGTGACCACTGGAACCGGCTCGACGATCCGGGTGCGCGGTTCGAGCGCCGGCGGTGGTCCCACGGCGACGTTCACCAATCCGTTGACCAATGCCGCGGCGATCGAGCTCACCGCGGAGGCCGCGGGCTACAACGGCGTGCTGATCGTCCCGACGCTGACGAACACGGCGACGGGCACGCTGACGTCGCTCGTAGGGTCGGGTGGCACGCGGACCTTCACCGGCACGCTGCTCAACGCCGGCGCGGTGAACATCCCGCATGACCTCAGTATCACCGGTGCGAGCGCGGCGCACGTGAACAGCGGCACGATCACGATGACGACGGGCGATCTCGCCGTCACGATGACGGGCACGACGCCGAGCTTCACGAACACGGGCACGATCGCGGTGGCCGGGCGGACGTTCACCGTGACGGGGGGTACGCTCGATCTGCTGGGTGGCGTGGTGAGCGGCTACAGCGGCCGCCTCATTACGACCGGCACTCCGACGGTGCGCTTCACCGTCCCCACGGTCCAGCCGCGCGTGTCGTTCTCGGCGACGACGGTGCTGCCGGATCCGTTCACGGTCCCGGCGGGCGACTCGTTGCGCATCCTGGGCGGGACGTTCGCCCCGCCGTCGCTGACCAACAACGGCCTGCTGGTCCTGGAAGGCGCGCCGACCGTGAATTCGGCCGTCACCACCGGGACGGGCTCGACGATCCGCGTGCGCGGCTCGGGCGTCGGTGGCGGTCCCACGGCGACCTTCACGAATCCCCTGACCAACGCGGCCGCCATCGAGCTCACCGCGGAGACCGCGGGCTACAACGGCGTGCTGATCGTGCCCACGCTGACGAACACGGCGACCGGCACGCTGACGTCGCTCGCAGGCTCCGGTGGCACGCGCACCTTCACCGGCACGCTGGTCAACGCCGGCGCGGTGAGCATCCCGCACGATCTCATCCTCACCGGCGTGGACGCGGCGCACGTCAACAGCGGCACGATCACGATGACGACGGGCGATCTCGCCGTCACGATGACCGGAACGACGCCGAGCTTCATGAACAACGGGACGATCGCCACCAATGGGCGGACATTCACGGTGACGGGCGGCACGCTCGACCTGCTCGGGGGTGTGGTGACCGGGTACACCGGTCGCCTCGTCACGACCGGCGCGCCGACGGTGCGGTTCACGGTGCCGACGGTCCAGCCGCGCGTGTCGTTCTCGGCGACGACGGTGCTGCCGGATCCGTTCACGGTCCCGGCGGGCGACTCGTTGCGCATCCTGGGCGGGACGTTCGCCCCGCCGTCGCTGACCAACAACGGCCTGCTGGTCCTGGAAGGCGCGCCGACCGTGGATTCGGCCGTCACCACCGGGACGGGCTCGACGATCCGCGTGCGCGGCTCTGGCGTCGGTGGCGGCCCGACGGCGACGTTCACCAACCCCCTGACCAACGCGGCCGCCATCGAGCTCACCGCGGAAGCCGCGGGCTACAACGGCGCGCTCATCGTGCCCACGCTGACGAACACGGCGACGGGCACGCTGACGTCGCTCGCAGGCTCCGGTGGCACGCGCACCTTCACCGGCACGCTGGTCAACGCCGGCGCGGTGAGCATCCCGCACGATCTCATCCTCACCGGCGTGGACGCGTCGCACGTGAACAGTGGCACGATCACGATGACGACGGGCGATCTCGCCGTCACGATGACCGGAACGACGCCGAGCTTCACGAACACTGGGACGATCGCCACCAATGGGCGGACATTCACGGTGACGGGCGGCACGCTCGACCTGCTCGGGGGTGTGGTGACCGGGTACACCGGTCGCCTCGTCACGACCGGCGCGCCGACGGTGCGCTTCACCGTCCCGACGGTGCAGCCGCGCGTCACCTTCTCGGCGACGACCGTGTTGCCGGATCCGTTCACGGTGCCGGCGAACGATTCGCTACGGGTCTTCGGCGGGACGTTCGCGCCGCCGTCGCTCACCAATGATGGGCTGCTGATCCTCGAGGGCGCGCCGACGATCACCTCGGCGGTGACGACCGGGACGGGCTCGACGATCCGCGTACGCGGCACGGGCATCGCCGGCGCCCCGACCGCGACCTTCACGAATCCACTGACCAACGCGGGCGCGATCGAACTCACGGCAGAGGCCGCGGGCTATAACGGCGTGCTCATCGTGCCCACGCTGTCGAACACGGCGACGGGTACGCTGACGTCGCTCGCGGGCTCGGGCGGCACGCGCACCTTCACCGGCACGCTGGTCAACGCCGGCGCGGTGAACATCCCGTACGACCTCAGCATCAACGGCGCGAACGCCGCACACCTGAACAGTGGCACCCTCACGATGACCACCGGCGACCTCACCGTGACCCAGTCTGGCGCGGCGCCGAGCTTCACCAACACGGGGACCATCGCGGCCAACGCGCGGACGCTCACCATCAACACCGGCGCGGTGGAGCTGACCGACGGCCTCATCTCCGGATATGGCGGCCGCTTCATCACGACCGGCGCCGCTGCCGTCCAGTTCCAACCGTCCAACGTGCAGCCGCGGGTCACCTTCGCTGCGACGACCACGGTGCCCGTGTCCCTCACCGTCGGGGTCAGCGACTCGCTCCGTGTCCTGGGCGGGACCTTCGCCCCGACCGCCCTCGTGAACAACGGGTTCGTCGGGCTCGAGGGCACGCTGACGGTGAACACCGCGTACACGTCGGGCGCGGGATCCACCCTCGCGGTGCGCGGTGTGAGCCAGCTCGCCAACGTCACCTTCACGAACGGCTTCACCAACAACGGGACGCTCACGCTGAACGCCGAGGGGGCCGGGTACACCGTCACACTCGGCCTCGGCACGCAGACGCTCACGAACTCCGCGACCGGCACCATCGCGATCCAGCAGGGCAGCGGCGGCAGTCGCACGATCAACGCGGCGCTCATCGACAACCTCGGCAGCTTCCAGGCCAACGCGACCGCGACCGTCGGCGCCCCGCTCGACCAGCGAGGGACGATGACCGTGGCGACCGGGCGCACCCTCACGGTGAGCGGGCTGCTCTCGCTCTACAGTGGTTCGTCGACCACGGTCACGGGGGCGCTGGTGAAGACCGGCACCTGCTCGAACCTCGGCGGCACCATCGGCGGGACGGGCACAGGCGCGACGTGCCCCTGATGCGACGCATCGCCGCGATGCTGCTCCTGTGCGCGCCCCTCGCGGCGCGCGCACAGGAGCCGGCACCGCAAGCCCAGCCAACGGGCATCATCGCTGGGGCGGTCCGGGATGAGGCGGGACGCCCGGTCCCGCAGGCGGTCATCACCGTCGACGGCACGGCGCGACAGACCCGCTCCGACACGGCCGGCCGCTTCGCGCTCGAGCGCGTGCCGGTCGGCATCCAGGAGATCACCATCCGCCGCATCGGTTTCCGGCCCGCGCGCGCGCAGCTCGCGGTGCGCCCCGACAGCGCGATGGTCATCGCCGTCACGATGGTCGCCGATGCGCAGACCCTCGCCGGGGTCCGGATCGAGGAGCAGCTGCTCAACCAGCTCAGCGGCGTGGTGATCGACGAGCAGGGACGGCCCATCGCCGGCGCGGAGGTCGACGTCGTCGGACTCCGCCGCGCGATGGTGAGCGATGCCGACGGGCGATTCATCTTCGTCGATCTCGCACCGGGGAACTACCTCCTGGAGGTCCGGAAGGAGGGCTACGGCCTCGCGCGGCGGGCCGTGCAGATGGTCGCGCGGATCGAGCGCGACCTGGCGGTGCGCCTCTACGCCGGAGTGGACGAACGGACGAGCCTCGCGCTCGCGCGCGTGGTCGCGGCGGAGATGGATCGACGGAAGTCGTTCGCCGGCGCACAGGCGGCCTTCGTCACGCGTGCCGAACTCGAACGCTGGGGGGAGGCCCCGCTCATCAACGCGCTGATGGGGAGCTCCGGCGCGCTCGCGATGCGCACGCTGGTGGACGTGCCGCGCGACCGGCGCTCGGCGCGCGGCCCCGGCTCCATCGATACCCGAGGGACGGCTGGCGCACGCTCCTCCATCGGCGCGGCGAACGCCCCGACGGTCTCGTGCGTGCTCGTCAACGGGCACGAGATCGCGAGCGGCGACCTCCTGAGCTTCTTCCGTGCCTCCGAGGTCGAACTGGTCGAGATCTTCCCGGTCGGGAGCGAGAACTCCCGCACCTTCTGCGGGCGCTTCCCGCCGTCGACGGGCTGCAACTGCCCGCCGGATCCCGCGGGGCTCGTCGTCTGGTTGCGGAAGTGAGCGTGCAGTCCGCGGGGAGGGCGGGGCGACCGGGGGCACGCTCCCTGCTGGCGCTCGCCGGCGCACTGGTCGCCGCGCTCGCCGCCTGCGACACGATCGCGCCGCCCCCCGACCGCTACCCGCACGAACGCGAGGCGATCGGCACGGTGCGCGAGTCCTACGACGGCACGCTCAGCGACTCGCTCGCGGTGCACACCTTCCGCAACATCCACCGGCTCTTCCCCACGCGCGTGATCGCCGCGCCGCGGCGGCCGCGCGCGCTGCCGCCCTCGGCGCGCACCTTGCCCGCCTTCCGGTTCAGCATCGGCGACTCGACCTACGACCTCTCCACCTACATGGAGCGGAACCGCGTCGCCGGCCTCCTGATCCTCGCCGACGGGCGGATCGCGGTGGAGCGCTACCGCTACGGCAATGGGCCCCGCACGCGCTGGATGAGCATGTCGATCGCCAAGTCGGTGAGCGCGACGCTCGTCGGCGCGGCGCTCCGCGATGGCCTCATCCGGTCGATCGACGACTCGGTCACGCGCTACGTGCCGTCGCTCGCCGGGAGCGCGTACGAGGGGGTGAGCATCCGCGACGTCCTCATGATGAGTTCCGGCGTGCGGTGGACGGAGCGCTACACGGACCCCACGAGCGATCGCCGTCGCCTCCTCGAGGCGCAGATCGCGCAGCTCCCGGGGGGAGCGCTCGCGGTGATGCGCGCCCTGCCGCGCGCGGCGCCACCGGGCACGGTGAACACCTACAGCACGGGCGAGACGCAGGTACTGGCCGAGGTCCTGCGTGGCGCGCTGAAGCGCCCGCTCGCCGAGTATCTGTCGGAGCGGATCTGGCAACCGTTGGGCACTGAGGCCGAGGCGCGCTGGTGGCTCGACTCGCCGGATGGCGTGGAGATCGGGGGGAGCGGGATCAGTGCGACCCTGCGCGACTACGGGCGCTTCGGGCAGTTCATCCTCGACGAGGGCATCATCGGCACCGACACCGTGCTGCCGCCGGGCTGGGTGGCCGAGGCGACGTCGGCGAAGTTCCTGCGTGACGGCACGCCGCTGGAGTACGGCTACATGTGGTGGCCCGCGACCACGCCGGCGGGACGCGGCGACCGCGCGTTCAGCGCCCAGGGCATCCACGGGCAGTTCCTCTACGTGAACCCGGCGGCGCGCGTGGTCATCGTGGTGTGGTCGGCGCAGCCGGCGCCGGTGGGCGGGGCGGTGATCGAGGACGAGCGCGTGTTCGACGCGATCGCGGCCGAGTTCGCGCGGCTGACGGCGCGCACGCCCGCGCGGTTTCCCGCGCGCCGCTGATGGACGAGCGGGGTCGGGAGGTCGTACCTTCCCCTTCGCATGTCCCTCCTCGACCTCTACGACCTCTCGCTGCGCGGCCGCGCGGACGCGCCCGCGCTCGAGTGCGCCGGCGCGGACGGCGCCACACGGCACTTCACCTTCGGCGAGATCGACCGGCGGAGTGACCGCCTTGCCGCGGCGCTCCGGGCGCGCGGCCTCGGCGCGGGCGATCGGCTGGCGTTCTGCCTGGCCAACCGCGTGGAGGTGATCGACCTCTGGATCGCCTGCCTCAAGCTCGGCGCGATCGTCGTGCCGATCAACGTGCTGTACAAGGGTCGCGAGATCGCACACATCGTGGGCGACGCCAAGCCGCTCGCCGTCGTGACGACGCCGGACCGGGCGGCCGACCTTCCGGCGGGGACCGCGCTCTGGGACGTGGACGCGCTCGCGGCCGAGGCGGACGCAGCGCCTGACGGGCGGCCGCACGCGCCGCGCGCCGACGCGGCGACACCGGCGGCGATCATCTACACCTCCGGCACGACCGGCGTGGCGAAGGGGGCGGTGCTCACGCACGGCAACTTCGGCGCGAACGCGCTCGCGCTCTGCGCGGCGTGGGACATCACGCGCCACGACCGCTATCTCGCCGCGCTGCCGCTCTTCCACGTGCATGGGCTCGGCAACGGGGTGCAATGCTGGCTCGTGAGCGGCTGCCACATGAAGCTCGTCGAGCGGTTCGACCGCGAGGAGGCGCTCGGCTGGTTCGAGGCGTACCGCCCCACGCTGTTCTTCGGCGTGCCGACGATGTACGTGCGGCTGCTGGAGGCGGAGGCGGCGCGCGCGCGCGCGATCGGCGCCGGGATGCGGCTCTTCGTCTCGGGTTCGGCGCCGCTCCCGGCGCAGGTGCTCGAACAGTTCCGCGAACGCTTCGGTCATGTCATCCTCGAACGCTACGGGATGACCGAGACGCTGATGAACGTGAGCAATCCGCTCGTCGGGGAGCGCCGCGCTGGGACCGTCGGGTTGCCGTTGCCGATGACCGACGTGGAGATCCGCGACCACGAGGGGCACGTCGCGGGTGCCGACGCGGTCGGCGAGCTCTGGGTGCGCGGGCCGAACGTCTGTCGCGGCTACTGGGAGTGGCCCGAGGCGACGGCGGCCGCGTTCAAGGACGGCTGGTTCCGCACCGGCGACATCGGTGTGCGCGCGGCCGACGGCTACATCACGCTGCAGGGACGGCGCAGCGACCTGATCATCTCGGGCGGGTTCAACATCTATCCGCGCGAGATCGAGGAGTTGCTCACCACGCTCCCCGGAGTGCGTGAGGCCGCGGTCACCGGCGAGGCCGATCCGGTGCGCGGCGAGGTGCCGGTCGCGTACGTCGTGGGTGATGCCGGGCTCGACCTCGACGCGCTCGAGCAGCGTGTGCGCGCCGAGCTCGCGTCCTTCAAGGTGCCGCGGCGCTGGGTGCGGCTCGATGCGCTGCCGCGGACCGCGCTGGGGAAGGTCCAGAAGCACCTGCTCGCGTCAAAGGCCACGTGAGCCCCGCCGAACTCTCGCTCGTCGCGATCCTCGTGGTCGTCGTCGCGAGCTTCGGGACGCGACTCAACGTGGGGGTGCTCGCCGTCGCGCTCGCCTGGCCCATCGCGGTCTACGCGGCGGGATGGAAGCCGGACCAGCTGATGGCGGCGTTCCCGTCGTCGCTCTTCCTCACGCTGCTGGGGGTGACGCTCCTCTTCGGCGTGGCGCAGGTGAACGGGACGATGGCCGCGCTCACGCAGCGCTCGCTCGCGCTCGCGGCCGGTCGCGCGGGCCTGCTGCCGGCGCTGTTCTTCGTGCTCGCGTGCGCGATCAGCACGCTCGGGCCCGGCGCGATCGCGACGCTCGCCCTGCTCGCCCCGCTCGCGATGGCGGCCGGCGTCCGCGCCGGCGTGCCGGTGCTGCTCACGGCGCTCATGATCGGCAACGGCGCGAACGCCGGGAATCTCTCGCCCTTCAGCGCCGTCGGCGTGATCGTCGCCTCGGCGATGGAGAAGGCGGGGCTCGCCGGACACGAGTGGCGGGTCTGGGCGGCGAACTTCGTCGCGCACGCGCTCGCGGGCGGGCTGGCGTGGGCGCTCTTCGGCGGGCCGGCCCTGCTCCGCGCGGGCGCGACTCTCGCGCGCGAGACGCCGACGCCGTTCGCGCGTGCGCATCGCTTCACGCTGGGCGTCGGGGCGCTCTGGATCCTCGCCGTGGTCGTGCTCAAGGTGAATCTCGGGCTCGCCGCGTTCGCCGCGGCGGCGGTGCTCGTGCTCGCCCGCACCGCCGACGATGCCGCGATGGTGAAGGCGGTGCCGTGGAGCGTGCTCGTGATGGTGTGCGGCGTGAGCGTGCTCATCGGCGTGCTCGAAGGGACCGGCGGGATGGCGCTCTTCACCGACCTGCTCGCCCGCGTCGCGTCGCCGGCGAGCGTGAACGGCGTGATCGCGTTCATCACCGGGACCATCTCCACGTACAGTTCGACGTCGGGCGTGGTCTATCCGACCTTCCTGCCGTCGGTCCCGGGGCTGGTGCAGCGGCTGGGCGGCGGGGACCCGCTCGAGATCGCCCTGAGCATCAACGTCGGCGCCGCGCTCGTCGACGTCTCGCCGCTCTCCACGCTCGGGGCGCTCTGCATCGCCGCACTGCCGACCGGACAGGAGCCGGCCCGCCTCTTCCGCAGCCTGCTGCTCTGGGGGCTCTCGATGACCATCCTCGGCGCGCTCTTCTGTCAGCTCTTCATCGGCCTCTTCGCCGGGTGAGCCGCGGCGCGGTCCCGCGAGTCAGGGCACGAGGTCGAGGCGCAGCGAGACGAGGCGCGGCAGCGCCGGCGTGAAGTAGTCGCCGCGCTGGACGGTGGGGAAGGCGAAGCTGCCGACCTCGGGATCGCCCGACGGGTAGCGCGACCAGCTCCCCACGTTGCGCACGGCGAGCGTGAGCGCGGCGCCGCCGAGGGCGCGAGGGACGAACCGCGACGCGATCGCGACGCGCACCCAGAGCTCGCGCGCGCGCACGAAGTCCGCGGCGTGCACCGGTCCGGTGAAGGTCCCCGAATAGCCACTCGCCACGGCGAGCGCCTGCTCGGCCAGCGTCCCCGCGTAGAGGCCGTCACAGACGAGCGCCTGGCAGGCGTAGCGCGCCGTGCCGTTTGCGCGGACGTGGCCGAACTTCCCGTCGAGCGTGACGCCCGCGCGCAGCCACTCACGCCATGAGGCGGTGAACGTGGCCCCGACGAGGTCCGTTGGCTGCGTGACGCCGACGAAGGTCGGCGCGCCGATGGTGATCTCGCTCGCGTCGATGATGCCGTCGTCGTTGGCATCGGAGAAGTAGTGGCGCGCGGCCTGCATCGCCCCGAACCACTCACCCGGCGCGAAGCGCACGACCGATCCGCCCTGCAGCGTGGACTGGAGCGTCGGCGCGTTCAGCGGCGTGATGCGCGTGCGCGCGCTCGACCAGTGGACCGCCCCGCTCCAACGGAAGGGACCGGTCCCGCGCGCCGGGCGCACGAGCGACCACTCATGCCCGTGCGTGACCCATGAGGCGAACACCAGCGCCGCCCCGCCGCTCCCCGGCGGGGCGCCGCTCGGCAGATAGCCGTCGCGGAGCGCGCGCGCGAAGGCGGTCCCGCGCAACTGCACGCGGCCGTCGAACAGGTCGAGATCAGCCCCCGCTTCGCGTTCGAGCGTACGCTGCAGCCGTCGCGCCGGCCCCTCGGACACGCCCGGGGTGAACGCGAAGGCGGTCCCGACCGCGAGCACCGCCTCGTGGTCTCCCGACTCCCCGTACGCGGCCCGCAGGTGCACCCGATCGACACCGGGGACCTTCGGGAAGAAGCGTTCCTGCGAGATGGTCCACGCGGCTTGCAGCGTGTTGAACGGGTCGTCACCATAGGCGCGGCCGAACAGCGTCGTGGTCTCCTTGCGGAATCCGCCGCTGATCCAGCGGGCCGGTCCGAGTTCCAGCCGCGCGGCGGTGAAGAAGGAACTGCCGCGGATGTCCGGCGAGGCGGCGCGGTCCTCGAGCGTGGAGGTGCCGACGGTGCTCTCCCGCGTCCGCAGGCGCTCCTCGTGCTGGTCGACGTTGGTCCGGTGCCCGCCGATCTCGGCGCTCGCGCGCAGCGAGCGCCAGAGCGCGCGCGTGTAGCGCACCCCGGCGGTGCCCGACCCAAGCGTCTCGAGGTACGCGTTGAACGTCCGCTCGGTCCCGCCGTACGCGAACGGCGCGAACGCGCTGTAGAGCGCGACGGTGAGGTCGTTCTGCCGCGCGGCGCGCGTGGCGGTGCCCTGCGCATAGACGAGGAGTCCGTCACGCGGCGCCCATCGCACATCGAGCGACGCGCTCTCGCGCTCGCTGCGATAGGGCGTGGCGCGCGCGATGGTCGAGTCGACGGTCCGAAACGCCGCGCCGAAGGTGGTGTCCGTGGGCTGGATGAGATTGGTGCCGAGCTCGCCCACGCCCCCTTCGCCGCGCCGCACGTACGCGCCGGCGTGACGTGACACGCGCGCATCGAGGGTCGCCGAGAGGCCACGCCATGCGCGCGAACGTGCCGCGAGCGAGAGATCGAGGCGCTCCACCGCATCGCGGGCGAGCACCGCGGGCGCCTGGTCGAAGGCCGCACCGACCCGCAGCGCGCCGAGTGGCGTGTCCCCGGTGGCGGAGACGTCGGCGCGCATCGCGGCCGCCGAACGGAACGGCGTCTCGCCGCCGAACGGTCGCGCCGTGTAGCTGCTCGTCTGCACGCAGTAGCCGGTCGCCTGGTCGGTGAGCGGGCAGAAGTCCGTGGTGCCGCCGCCGATGACGAGGCCGCGATTCAGCAGGCGGCTGGAGAACGGTGCAGGAGCGGACTGTGCGACCGCCTCGACGGATCCCGTCGAACGCCACGCGCCGCCGCCGCGCCGCGTGCGGACCATCACCGCGCCGCGCGGGGCACCGAACGCGAGGAGCGTCCCGGCCGCCGGACCGAGGACGACCTCCACCTCGGCGATCTCCGACGTCGGCAAGCTCCACGCCGGCGCGGGCACCTGCCGGTCGAGCGCCTCGCCCAGTCCGAGTTGATGCGGATCCTCGCGCATCAGCACGCCATCCACGTAGAGCAGCGGGCGTCCCGGCCCGTATCGCGAGGCCGACCCGCGCGCCGTGATCTCCGGCGCGAAGCCGGGTGCCCCCGTGGTGTACGTGACGTTCAATCCCGGGACGCGGCCGGAGAGCAGGTCGGCCAGCGTGCGCGCCGGGCTCGCCGCGATCGTCGCCGAGTCGAGGACGGTGCCGCCGACGGCGCGGGATGGCGTGCGGTCTTGGCGAGCTTGCGCCGCGGCCGTGCGCAGCGGCACGGTGAGTGACACGGCCAGCAGGACCAGGCATGCGAGCAGGCATGCGGTCGCGCGACGGGCGCCTGGGCTCACGTGCGGTCCCCGGACCGCATCAGCGTTCCCCGAGCAGTGGCGTCACCGAGTCGCCGAAGACGTATCGACCGAACCACGCCCAGTTGTGTCGCAGGGCGGCGAGCGTCTCCTTGGGCTTCGTGATCCCGTGCCCGAATCCCTTGTAGACCACGAGCCGTGTGGGGACGCCGACATCCTGCAGTCCCTGGTAGAGCTCGTACGCGTTCTGGATCGGCACGCGGCGGTCGAACTCGCCGTGCTGGATCAGCGTCGGCGTGCGCGCGCGGACGATGTTCGTCATGGGCGAGGTCCGGGCGTAGATCGCCGCGTCGCGCCACGGGTCGTTCTTGAGGTACTGCCGCGTGAACGGATGGATGTCGGTGGCGACGTAGTAGGTCACCCAGTTGGAGATGCCGGCGCCGACGGAGATCGCCTTGAAGCGCGTCGTGTTGGTGGTGAGGAAGGCCGAGATGTAGCCGCCCTGGCTCCAGCCCATCGCGCCCATGCGCGTCGTGTCGACGATCCCCTGGCGGGCGAGATGGTCGACGCCGCTCATCACGTCCCACATGTCGCCGACGCCTAGGTTGCGTACGTTGAGCGCGCGGAATGCCTCGCCGTACCCCGCGGACCCGCGATAGTTGGGACGCAGCACGAGCGCGCCCTGCGCCACCCACTGCGCGATGGGATAGACGCTCCCCGGCAGCGGTTGCGGGACGTCGATCCCCGTCGGGCCACCGTGGATGACGACGAGCAGGGGGTACTTCCGCGCCGGATCGAAGTCGCGCGGCTTGTGCAGCACGCCCTCGATCTCGGCGCCGTCCGTACTCCGCCAGCGGACCACCTCCGCGGTCCCGATCGGCCAGGCGGCGATCTGCGCGGACATCGTCGTCACCGGGGCAGGCCGGAAGCCGTCGAGCGCGCCGGTGTGGACCTCGGGGAGATGCGTCGCGTCCTGCGTGAGGAAGGCGAAGCGCGATCCGTCGGCCGAGAAGGAGGCGGACGAGATGTTCATCGGCGTGTCGACCGCGACCGTGGTGGTGCCGCGTTCGGGGTCGATGCGGAAGAGCCGCGATGCCGTGCGCGTGCGGCCGTTGAAGAAGATGCCGCGCGGGGTCCAGGCGACTCCGCTCACCTGCTCGTCGAAGTCCGCGGCCAGCCGCGTCGTCGCGCCGCCCTCGGCGGGGATGCGCAGGACGAGACCGTTCTTGTAGTAGTTGGCCGTCGTGTCCCCACCGGCGGAGGCGAACACGATCGCCCGTCCGTCCGGGGACCAGACCGGCGAGTCGTCGCTGCCGCGCGTGCGGACCAGCGGACGCAGCTCACGGGTCGCGACCGTGATGATCGAGATGTCCCGCGTCCGCCAGGAGTTGATGAGCGGGTCGTCCGCGTGGTCGAAGGCGATCCTCGACGCGTCCGGCGACCAGGAGAAGTTCCCCACGGTGAAGGTGTCGCCACCGGTCAGCCGCGCGGCATCGGGGCGCTTGCCCGCTGCCCACTCCTCCGGCACCACCGGCGCGATCCAGAGATGCGTCAGCGCATACTCCCCGTCCTCCACCGCGTACTCGCCGAAGCGCTCGCGCCGCTGCTTCATCGCGTCGCTCTCGGCCTCGGTGGCGGTGAAGGCGATGGCGCGTCCGTCGGGCGCCCAGCGGAAGTCGCTCACGCCTTCCTTGGACGCCGTCACCTGGAAGGCCTCGCCACCGGACAGCGCCATCACGAAGACCTGCTGCTTGTCGCCGCGGTCGGTCAGGAAGGCGATCCACTGGCCGTCGGGCGACCAGCGCGGCGACGAGGATCCGCCCTTGGCCGTGCGCGTGAGCTGGATCGGCGTGCCGCCTTCGCGCGCGAGCCAGATTTCCGTGTCGTACCGGTTCTCGCTCCACTCGGTGGTGCGCACCGTGAAGGCGACGTGCCGGCCGTCCGGCGACATCGCCGGCGACCCCGCCTGGCGGAGGCTGAGCACGTCCTCGAAGGACGGGGACTGCGCCGCCAGCGTCGAGGCGGTGGCGAGCACGAAGGCGGCGGAGCGGAGGACGAGGCGCATGCGCGGTACCGGTGACGTGTAGTGGTCAATACCCTGCGAGTCGATCGACCTGCCACTTCGGGATCCGCCCGGCCTCGAGGGACTCGAGGCACTCGAGGAATCCGCTCCCCGCGCCATCGATCGTGGTGAGTCCCGAGATGTGCGGCGAGGCGAGCACGCGCGGGTCGGCCCAGAGCGGCGACTCCGCCGGCAACGGCTCGCGCTCGAAGACGTCGAGCGCCGCCGCGCGCAGCCATCCCAGCGCGAGCGCCTCCGGGAGCGCGGCCTCATCCACCACGGCTCCGCGACCGGCGTTGAGCAACACCGCACCGCGACACCGTGAGAGGACGGCGCGCGAGACGAGCCCGCGCGTCTCGCGCGTGGCCGGCACGACGAGCACGATCCAGTCCGCGTCGACGACGAGGTCGGCCAGCGCGTCCACGCGATGCACCGCCGCGAACGGGGCATCGACCATCGCCCCGCTCCGCGAGACGCCGGTGACGGTGATCCCCAGCGCGTCGAAGCTCCGCGCGATCGCACGCCCGATGTCCCCCGTGCCCACGATCAACGCGCGCGTCCCCGCGACGCGCGCCACGTCGCGCGGTGCCCAGCGCGCCTCGCGCTGCGCCGCGGCCACGTCGAGCAGCTGCTGCTGGATCGCGAAGACGCGCGCGACCGCCCACTCGGCGATCGGCGGCCCGAACGACTCCGGCGTGCGCGTGAGCAGGATCCCGGCATCGAGCCCGGGCGCGTCGAGCCAGGAGTCGACGCCCGCGCCGGTGCAGTGGACCCAGCGCACCGCGCCCATCGTCGCCGCCGACGGCGGACGCCGGAAGCCGATGTACGCATCGGCCCACGCGAGGTCGTCAGGGGTGATCGCGGTGTGCAGGGCGCCGCGGAACTCGAGGTCGGGCCGCCGGGCGCGCAGCCAGGCGATGAGCTCGGCGTGCGTGCTCGATCCGACGACGAGCCGACGCGGACGGAAGGGAAGCGGGAGGGCGGTCACGAGGGTCGGGCGGGTGAGGGCATCCGGCGATCGGCCGGAGGGCGAGCGGACCGGGGGAAGATGCCGCCCGGAGGCTCGCCCGTCAGGGGCGGAGGGACGATATTCCCGCCACCCTCACCCCGGAACGACCCGTGAAGAAGGCCCTGCTCGCGCTCCTCTCGCTCGTCGTCGGTCTCGCGGCCGTCCTCGTCGCGCGCGCCGCGATGCTCTCCGCGCCGGACGGGCCAGCCCCCGCGAGCGAGGCGGTGGCGGTCGATACCGCGGTCGCCGCGCAGCGGCTCGCCGAGGCCGTGCGGTTCGCCACCGTCTCGTACGCCTCCGGCGCGCCCATCGACACCGCCGCCTTCCTCGGCTTCCATGACTTCCTTGCGCGCGCCTTCCCGCAGGCGCACGCCACGCTCACGCGCGAACGCATCGGTGGCCTGAGCCTGCTCTACACCTGGAAGGGAAAGGACACGACCGCCGCGCCGGTGATCCTCATGGGGCACATGGATGTGGTCCCGGTCCCGGAGCCCAACCTCACCGAGTGGACGCACGCCCCGTTCTCGGGTGCCATCGCCGACGGCTACGTGTGGGGACGCGGGACGCTCGATGACAAGACGACGGTGCTCTCGACGCTCGAAGCCGTGGAGGGACTCGTCGCGCAGGGCTTCGTCCCCTCGCGCACGGTGTACCTCACCTTCGGGCACGACGAGGAGGTGGGCGGACGGTACGGCGCGCGCGCCATCGTCGCCGAACTCGTGCGGCGTGGCGTGAAGCCGGCGCTCGTCATCGACGAGGGCGGGTTCATGGCGAGCGGCGTCATGCCCGGCATCGAGGGCCGCGCGGCGATCGTCGGCATCGCGGAGAAGGGGTACCTCTCGCTCCGGCTCACCGCGAAGGCCCAGGGCGGTCACTCGTCCATGCCGACGGAGCGGACCGCGGTCGGTGCGCTGAGCCGCGCGATCGCCGCGCTCGAGGCCAATCCGTTCCCGCTCTCGCTCGACGGTCCCACGCGCGGCATGCTCGAGGCGATGGCGCCCTACTCGGGATTCGGGCAGAAGGTCGTGCTCGGCAATCTCTGGCTCACCGCGCCCCTCGTCGTCGGCTCGCTCGGCAAGGCCCCGCTCGGCGCGGCCCTCATGCACACGACCATCTCGCCGACCATGCTCGACGCCGGCATCAAGGACAACGTCCTGCCGCCCGAGGCTTCGGCGGTGGTGAACTTCCGCATCCGTCCCGGCGAGACGCAGCAGTCGGTGATCGCCTACGTGACGCGCGTGATCGATGACACGCTCATCACCATCGCCCCGACCGACTCCGCGCGCACCGACCCATCGCCGGTCTCCGACATCCGGTCGCCGGCGTACCAGCTCATCGCACGGACGATCCGCGGGATGATGCCCGGCGAGCGCGTGCCCGTGCTCCCGTATCTCGTGATGGGCGGCACCGACGCGAAGTACTGGAACGACCACTCGGACAAGGTGTTCCGGTTCCTCGCCATCCCGCTCGGGGAGGGGGACGTGGCGCGCGTGCACGGCGTGAACGAGCGGGTGCGAGTGGAGGACTACGCGGTGGCGGTGCGCTTCTTCAGCGGCCTGCTGAAGGGACTCGACCAGTTGGGTGCGCCGTGATGGATCGTCGCGGGTTCCTCGGCGTCGGCGGCGGGTGCGCCGCCCACCTCGCGCTCATGTCGGCGGGCGTTCCCGCGCCCATGCGCGCGCGATGGGCCGCCCGCGCACGATTCCCCGTCGCCGCGCTCGAACCGTGGGGACGTCTCGAGCGCGTGGCCGAGGGCGTGTGGGCGATGGTCTCCACGCCGCTCGTCGATCGCACCACGCTCTGCAACGGCGGGCTCGTCGCGGGGCGCGATGGCGTCCTGATGATCGAGGCCTTCGGGAGCGACGCGGGGGCGAAGTGGATGGCCGAGCAGGCGCGCGTGCTCACCGGCCAGGCACCGACGCACGTCGCGGTGACGCACTACCATGCCGATCACACCGGTGGCCTCTCCGCGGCGCATGCCCCGGGAAGCGTGCGGTTACACGCGACCGCCGTGACGCGCGATCTCACCACCTCACGCAACGCCGGCGCGCCGGCCGATCTCCTCAAGGACGCGATCCTCGTCGACCCGGCGGCCGGCGCCACGCTCGACCTCGGCGGCCGCCGCGTGCGGATCGCGCCGCACGACGGGCACACGCCCAGCGACGTGAGCGCCCGCGTGGACGACACGCCGGTGTTGTTCTGCGGGGATCTCGTCTGGAACGGGATGTTCCCCAACTTCGTCGATGCGCTCCCGTCGAAGCTCACGCGCAGTGTCCGCGCGTTGCGCGCGAGCGACGCCACGACCTTCGTGCCCGGGCATGGCACGCTGGCGACGGTCGCGGACATGGACCGCTACCTGGCGCTGCTCGACTCGGTCGAGGCGGCGGCGCGGCGCGCGGTGGAGCGGGGACTCACTGCGCAGGCCGCCGGGGCAGAGTACCAGATCCCGGCGGCGCTCGGTGAGTGGGTCCTCTTCAATCCGCGCTACTTCGAGCGCGCGATCGGGGCGTGGATCACGGAGCTGTCGGCCTCGCGTTGAACTTTCGCCCCCTCACTGGCGTTCAATGGGCATGACTCCCCCCATCCGCCTCGCACTGCTGGCGCTCCTTGCCGCCGCGCCCCTCGCGGCCCAGACCCCCGGGACCGGTCGGCCGGCCAAGCCCGCTCCGGCGGCCGCCTCGACCATGCCGGCGCCGCAGATCTACTTCCGCGCGCCGGCGAACAACGCCGTCGTGGACACCACCTTCGAGCTCGCGTTCGGGCTCAAGAACTACGGGGTCGCCCCGGCCGGCGTGAACCTGGCCAACACCGGGCACTTCCATGTGCTGATCAACGTGGAGCCGTCGGCGCCGGGGACCGTCATCCCGGCGGACTCGCTGCATCGGCACTTCGGCGGCGGGCAGATCGAGACGATGCTCACGCTCAAGCCCGGGCGCTACACGCTCCGGCTCGTGCTCGCCGACCACGAGCACAAGGTGATCGGCCCGCCGCTCGTCTCGGCGCCGATCACGGTGACCGTGAGCCGACGCCAGCGGCCGCGGTGAGGAACGACGCGGGGGGCGGCGCGAAGCGCCGCCCCCCGCGTCACTCCAGCCGTCGAGCTCAGCGCCGCGGCGCCGGCTCCAGCCGCACCATCTTCGACGGCCCGCCCGCCTGGTCCTCGAACGCGATGTAGAGGAATCCGTCCGGCCCCTGCTGGATCGCCCGGATGCGTCCGCGCCGCTGCAGCATGTTCTCCACGTCGACGACCTTGGTGCCGTCCATCGTGAGGCGCACCAAGCGCTGGCCCGCCATCCCGCCCACGAAGAAGTTGCCGCGCCACTGCGGGAACTTGTCGCCCGTGTACACGAGCAGTCCCTCCACCGCGATCGACGGGACCCACACGTTCACCGGCTGCTCCATCCCCCGGCGCGTCGTGCCCGTGTGGATCGCGAGCCCGCTGTTGTAGTTCACGCCGAAGCCGATCACCGGCCAGCCGTAGTTCTTGCCGGCCTCGTCGAGGTTGAGTTCGTCACCGCCCTGCGGCCCATGCTCCACCGTCCAGAGCTGGTTCGTCTCCGGGTGGACCACGATGCCCTGCATGTTGCGATGCCCGTAGCTCCAGATCTCCGGCAGCGCCCCTGCGGTGTTCACGAAGGGATTGTCCGCCGGCACCGAGCCGTCGTCCTTCAGGCGGATCGTCTTGCCGTGGTGCGTGGCGAGATCCTGCGCCGGATGCTTCTCGAGGTCGCCCGTCGGCGGGACCTGACGGTCGCCGAGGGAGATGAAGAGGAACCCGTCACGGTCGAACGCGAGTCGCGAGCCGTAGTGGCCGCGGCCGGTGGACCAGTTCTTGGCGACGAAGATGTCGGTCATGTCGACGAAGCGGCCGTTCTCGTACCGCCCGCGCGCCACTGCCGTCGCGCCCTGCGTCCCGTCCTCGCTCGGCTTCGAGTAGCTCAGGTAGACGAGCTTGTTCTCCGCGAACTTCGGATGCAGCACGATATCGAGCAGGCCGCCCTGCCCGCTCGCGCGCACGCGGGGCACGCCGGTCACCGTGTCGGGGAGGAGCTTCCCGGAGCGCACGATGCGCACCTGACCGCCGCGCTGCGTGACGAGGATGTCGCCGCCGGGGAGGAAGGCGAAGCCCCATGGGCTCACGAGGCCTTCCGCGACGGTGACGATGCGGAAGTCGTACTGCTTGGTGCGCTCGACGTCCTGTGCGGCCATCGGCGCCGCGAGGAGGGCGAGGGCCGCGAACGAGGCGGCGCGGCGCGCGCCGCAAGCGAGGGAGTGCGTCATGTGGGGATCCTGGGGGAAGGCCGGGGACACCCGGCATGCGTGGAAGTTGGCCGCGGCCTCGGTCCGCGCGCAAATTGCCCGGCATCCCTTCGCCGGAGCCGGCATGCGCTTCACCACCCGCCTGATCGCCCTCGTCCTCGTCGCCTCGCCCCTCACCGCCGCCGCGCAGCGCCCCGACGCCCTCGTCGAGGAGATCGACCGCCGGGCGAAGGCCGTGGCGTCGCGCGTGATCGAGTGGCGGCACGACATCCACCAGCATCCTGAACTCTCGTTCCAGGAGACCCGCACCGCCGCGCTCGTCGCGGCGCACCTGCGCGCGCTGGGACTCGAGGTGCAGACCGGCGTGGGCGGGAACGGCGTCGTCGGCACGCTGCGCGGTGGCCGTCCCGGCCCCACCGTCGCGCTCCGCGCCGACATGGATGCGCTCCCCGTCACCGAACTCGTGGACGTGCCCTTCAAGTCCACCACGCGCACCGTCTACAACGGCGTCGAGACCGGCGTGATGCACGCCTGCGGGCACGACATGCATGTCGCGATCCTCATGGGCACGGCCGAAGTGCTCTCGGGGATGAAGGCGCAGCTGCCCGGCACCGTGAAGTTCATCTTCCAGCCCGCCGAGGAGGGATCGCCCGTCGGCGGCGCCGGCCCGATGATCGCCGCCGGGGTCATGGACAATCCCAAGGTCGATGCGATCTTCGCGCTCCATGTCGGCCCCGGTGAACTCGGCTCCGTCGAGTGGTCCGCCGGTCCGCGACAGGCGAGCGCCGACAACTTCCGCATCGTCGTGCGCGGCAAGCAGACGCACGGCGCGATGCCGGCCGCGGGCGTCGATCCGCTCGTCGTCGGCGCGCAGATCCTCCTCGGCGTGCAGACCATCGTCAGCCGGCAGGTGGATCTCGCCGACGGGGCGCTCGTGGTGACCGTCGGCGCGTTCCACGGCGGACTCCGCGAGAACATCATCCCCGACACCGCGGTGATGATCGGCACCATCCGCTCGCTCAACCCCGAGACACGCCGCATCGCGCACGAGCGGCTGCGTCGCACGGCGACCAACATCGCCGAGGCGTCGGGCGCGACGGCGGAGGTCACGATCGTCGAAGGGTATCCGCCGACGGTGAATGACACCCCGCTCGCCGAGTTCCTCGCGCCGGTGCTCCGCCGCACGGTCGGGGCGGGGAAGGTCTCGGTGGGCAAGCCGTCGATGCCGGCCGAGGACTTCTCGCGGTTCCAGGAGCGCGTGCCCGGCGTGGTGTTCGGACTCGGCGTGACGCCGACGGCGATCGACTGGCGCACCGCGGCGTCGAACCATTCGCCGCTCTTCCAGGGTGATGACGCGGCGCTCGAGACGGGGGTGCGCCTGATGGCGAACGCGGCGGCGGAGTACCTGCGCTCGGGGCGGCCGCGGATGTGAGCAACGTCTCGCGCTGACGTGCTGACCGGAGGACGGGGCTTGCGCCCCGTTCTTCTTCGTCATATATGTAACCCAATGGTTACGCATTCCGCCGCGGTCTTCGCGGCCATCGCCGATCCCACGCGGCGCTCGATCCTGGACTCGCTCCGCGCGGGCGAGCGGAGCGCGGGCACCATCGCGACCGACTATCGCGTGAGTCGGCCGGCGATCTCCAAGCACCTCCGGGTCCTTCGCGAGGCCGGACTCGTGTCCGAGCGCCGCGAGTCGCGGCTCCGTCTCTATTCGCTCCGCCCCGCGCCGCTCCGCGACGTCGACCGCTGGCTCGACGGCTATCGCGTCCTCTGGGCGGCCCGCTTGCAGGACCTCCGTCTCGCGGCCGAGGCCGCGCAACGCGCCACCTCTCCCACGGATCGCACGCGATGAACCTCGTCGTCACGCACACGCAGCCCCTCGACGCCTCGCCGGCCGCCGTCTGGTCGGCGCTCACCGACGCGGAGGCCCTGCGCCGCTGGTTCGCCGAGGAGGCGGAGGTCGACGCGCGCGTCGGCGGACCCTATCGCTTCTGGGGTCGGCACACGCTCGACACCCCCGCCGCGGACGAGGCGACGCAGCGCATCACCGCGCTCGTCCCGGGCGAGCGGCTCGTCTTCACGTGGATGCTGCATGGGTGCGCGACCACGGTCGACCTCGTGATCGCCTCGACCGAGAAGGGCACGTCGCTCAAGGTGACGCACACCGTCGACGGGGAGCTCCCCGTGTCGCGCGCGCGCGAGTACCTCGACGATCACTGGCGATTCCAGTGCGGCAACCTCACGGCCCACCTCGCCGGCGGCGCGGGGATCGTGCGCCCCGACTTCGCCGATCCGGCGCCCGAGGTGCGGATGTCGATCGAGATCGCGGCGTCGCGCGCGGTGGTCTGGACGACGCTGCTCGATCCGGCCCGCGTGGCCGAGTGGTTCGGCGCCCCGAAGGTCCGCATCACGCCGGAGACGGGCGGGGAATACCGCGTCGGGTGGGAGTACCAGATCGAGGGCCGCGATGTCCTTGGCGGCCCCACCCGCATCCTCGAGATCGAGCCGGAGCGGCGACTCGTCCTCGACTGGCCCGACTGGCGGGGCGATGCGTCGGTGAGCGGCCAGTGGATCGCCTTCACGCTCGAGGGCGACGGCGACCGCACCACGGTGCACTTCGTGCACGGGGGATTCACGCGCACCGTGGATATCTCCGACTATCCCTTCGGCTGGGTCTGGTTCACCAGCGAGCTCAAGCGCGTCGCCGAGCGGGGGTGACCCAACGGCGGGGCTTCGCGGCGCGTTTAGGTTGCGACGATGCTCAGCCCCCGCCGCCTCGCCGCCGTGGTCCTCCTCGCCTTCCCGGCGGCCCTGCTCGCGCAGGGCAGCGGGGGCGCGCCGTGGCCGCGCGTGCGCACCGCGCCGAACATCCGCCTCGACGGCCAGCTCGACGAGGCGGACTGGGCGCTCGCCGATTCCATCTGGGACTTCAAGACCAAGGAGCCGACCGAGGGCGGCGTCCCCAGCGAGCGGACCATCGTCCGCCTGCTCGCGACCCCGACCGGGCTCGCCATCGGGTGGTGGAACTACGATCGCGACGTCGAGGGACGGCGCCGCTCGCAGCTGCGTCGCGACGCCGAGCTCCGCTCCGACGACTACGTCAGCCTGATGATCGACGGCCTCCGCGACAAGCGGAGCGCGTTCTACTTCCGCACCAACTCCAACGGCGCGCTCTGGGACGGTGAGCACGTCACCTTCGAGAGCGGGAACGAGGAGTGGGACGGCATCTGGGACGCGCGCACGGCGGTCTTCGAGGGCGGCTGGAGCGCCGAGATGCTCATCCCCTGGGCCACGCTGCGCTACCCGAAGGACGTCTCGGCGATGGGGATGAACTTCCGCCGCTTCCTGCCGAGGACCAACGAGGAAGTGCTCTGGCGCGCGTGGCGCCGGGGTCAGGGCTATCGCTTCCTCGAGGAGGAGGGGACCGTCGAGGGCTTCGGTGCGTTGCCGCCTCGCGCGCGCGCCGAGTTGCGACCGTTCGTCCTCGGCGAGGGCCGCCTGCGCGAGCGGAGCTTCGATGCCAATGGCACCGAGACACTGGGGGCCGCGCCCGCGAGCACCTTCGCCGCCGGGCTCGACGTCAAGGTGCCCGTCACCAACACGCTCACCGCCGACCTCACCGTCCTGCCCGACTTCGCGCAGGCGGAGGTGGACCGTCAGGTGGTGAACCTCACCCGCTTCCCGCTCTTCTTCCCCGAGCAGCGGCCGTTCTTCACCGAGGGATCGGCGATCTTCGCCTTCGGGCGGCCGCAGCAGTCGCAGATGTTCTACTCGCGGCGTGTCGGGCTCGGGGTGGGCGGCACGCCGGTGGAGATCCCCTTCGGCGCGCGGATGCAGGGGCGGGTGGGCTCCAACCAGCTCGGGCTCCTCGCCGTCCGCACCGGGGACGACGAGCAGGCGACCGACCTCGTCGCGCGCGTGCGGCACGACGTGCTCGGCCGTGGATACGTCGGCGCGATGAGCACCTACAGCGATCGTGCGGCGCGTCCCGGCGCGCTCTCCGGCGGCGTGGACTTCGAGTTCCCCTTCATCCTGCGCAATCGCCAGAACCTGATCTTCGCCGGCAACGCGGCCTGGAGCCGCGACAGCAGCGGCGCGCCGGGCGGCGCGCACTATCGGTTCGTCGCGGACTATCCCAACGACAAGGCCGACGTCGTCTTCCGCTACGACCGGATCGAGGAGGGCTACGACCCGGCGCTCGGCTTCGTGCCGCAACGCGGCATCGACCGCTTCGCCGGGCAGTTCAGCATCTCGCCGCGCCCGAAGAACGCGCGCGTGATCCGCCGCTTCGAGTTCTCGCTGCTCAACTACGACATCGTGCAGCGGATCGGGGGGCCGCTCGACAACGCGAGCTTCACCGTGCGGCCGCTCGGCATCCAGTTCCAGAGCGGCGACCAGCTGAACGTCACCGTCCAGCGCCGATATGATGGTCCCACGGCCGACTTCGATCTCGTTCCGGGCACGACCGTCGCCGCCGGCGACTACTGGTGGAATCAGGTCGGCTTGCAGTACCAGGGGTCGAACGTGCGCACCTGGGGCATGAGTGCCGCCGTCGTCACCGGCACCTTCTACGACGGTGATCGCACCGACCTCACGCTCTCCGGGAAGCTGCGGCTCCAACCGCACGTCGAGCTCTCGCTCGACCTCTCGCGCAACGACGTCTCGCTGCCGAGCGGCGCGTTCGTCGCCAACACGATGCGCTTCCGTGGCGACTACGCCTTCTCGCCGCGACTCACGGCGACCGCCTTCGTGCAGTACGACGACCAGAGTGATCGCGCCGCGGTGAATGCGCGCGTCCGCTGGACGACGTCGCCGGGCAGCGACCTCTACGTGGTGTGGAACAATACCTGGCCCACCGGGCTCGACCGAGGCATCCCGTGGGACCGTCCGCTGCGTGGGGCCCTCGTGGCCAAGTACGTCCGCTTCCTCCGGATGTAGCCGACGCGGCGTGCGGGCGGTAGGATTCCGGGCATGTCGGGGAATGGCAGTCTCTTCGCGATGGAGCGCGGCGTCCCGCAGGGGATCTTCGGCGGGCTGCTCGGGATGTTCTTCACCGGCCTCATGCAGTTCCGAGGCATGGTCCCGAACGGCCCGTTCGTCCTGCTGCTCGGTGGCATCGGGTTCGGTCTCCTCTCGTGGGCGATCAACTACGCCGTCATCCAGGGCTCGGGGAGCGTGGCCGGCACCGTGCACATGCCCAGCGGCGACACCACCGCCTACGTCCCGACCTTCTCGCACATCGAGGCACTCGAGATCCGCGGCGATCTCGAGGGGGCCGCGACCGCCTGGGCCGATGCCTGCGCGACGCACGCGGGCAACGCGCTCGTGCACGTGAAGGCCGCGGACTTCCACCTGCGGCTCCGGCAGGATGCCTCGACTGCGCTGGGACTCTACCGGACCGTGCGTGACATGCCGACCGCAGGCCGCGAACATGTGCGCTACGCGCAGGCGAAGATCGTCGACCTCTATCTCGGACCGCTCGAGGATGAGGGCCGTGCGCTCGTCGAACTCCGACGCCTCATCGACGGCTTTCCCGGTACGCGCGAGGCGGAGATGGCGCGTGAGGCGTTGGCGAAGCTCAAGGAGAGCCGTCGGGAGCGTTGACCGGTGCGGGCGAAACCGCCCGAGGGAGTTGCCGTAGGTCCGGCATCCCTTCTCCCGGAGTCCCGATGTCCGTTCTCGTGCGCGCGACGTGCGCCGCCCTCACGCTCGCGCTCCTCGCGTCCGACCCCGCACGCGCCGATGCGCAGCAACGCCTGCCCTCGGACTCGCTCGCGATCGCCCGGCGCTGGTCGGGCTGGTTCCTCACCGGCCACGCGGACAGCCTCGCGGCCGCGGCCACGCCGGAGTTCCTCGCGGAGATGGGGGGCGTCGATGCGCTTCGTGATGCGCAGGGCATGGTCGCCCAGCGCGCCGGGCTCGCGATGCGCGTGCTCGAGGAACGCTTCGCCTGGCGCAACGGTCGCCGTCAGTACTGGCGGACCATGGAGATGACCACTTTCCCCGAGCCGTTCGTCCTGCGGTTCGTCATGCTGGAGAACGGGCGCCTCGCCGGCCTCGGGCTCGGTCCGCTGAGTGCAGTGCCGGCCGCCGACAGCGGCGGACCGGTGATCAAGCCCTGAAGGCCAGAACGCCGCCCCGAGCTTCGGGGCGGCGTTCTCGTGTCCGGACCTGCGGCGCGCGATCAGCCGCGATCGCGACTGCCGCCGCGCGGGGCCCGCGGCGCCGAGCCCGAGCTGCCGCCACGCGGCGCGCTCGACCGCGACTCCGGCGCCCGCGGGGCACTCGCCCGCGGCGCGCTGCGCGGCTCGGAGCGTTCGGCCCGCGGCTGTGACCGCGGCGACTCGGCGCGGGGCGTGCTGCGCTCGACGCGCGGGGACTCGTACCGCGGCGTGCTCCGCTCCGTGCGCGGCGATTCGTACCGCGGCGAGCTGCGTTCCGCTCGTGGCGCCTCGTAGCGCGGCTCGGAGCGGGTGGTGCCCCGCGGCGCGCTCCGTTCCATTCGATCGCCGGACGACGCGGGCGAGATCCGCTCCGCGCTCGCCCGCGGCACGCGCACCGGGTCCGCATCGCGGCCACGGCTCACGCTGCCGGTCGAGCCGAAGCCCTCGGGCGACGTGCGCGGCTGGCCGCGCTCGGCGGGACGATCCTCGCCGCGCGGATAGAGCGGCCGCTCGTTCCCGCCGATGCGCACGGGCTTCACGCGGTCGACGTTGGCCGTGCTGCCGACAACGCCCGCGCCATTGCCCCGGCCGTTGCCGCTGCCGCGCGCTTCACCGCCACCCACCGGACGGCTCCCGCCCACGCGCGGCACCACGTTCCCTTCACCACGCTTGTCGGGGCGATAGGCGCTGCCACCCGACGAGGGCACGCCATAGCGATCCGGCTGCGGCGCGCGATTCGGGCCCGTGGCATAGCCGCGCCCAGGCAGGCGCGGACGGTCCCACCCGGTGTTGCGGTGCACGGTGTTGTAGTAGCCGAAGCCGCCGTAGTTCACGTGACGGCCGTAGATGGTGCGATTGATCGCGACCACGGTGTAGCGCGACCCGATGTAGATGCTGTTGTACGAGATGAACGGGCGCGAGACGTGGTACCAGGTGTGGCGGCGGCCGTAGCCGTTCCACCCGTGGTAGTAGACCACGCGCGTGTCCCAGTCGAGATCGTAGTTGAGCCACGCGCCGATGGGGAAGCCCACGCCGAACGACCAGTAGGGCGTGTCGAGGCGGACGTAGTTCACCGGACGGTAGTAGACGACGTACGGGTCATAGACCGGGACGTAGACCACGCGCGGCTGCGCGGGGACGATCCGGATGTACTCGCGCTCGACCTCGACGCGCTGCTGCTCCGTCGACTGGAGGTTGCCCTGGGCGCGCGCCATGCGGCGCAGGCTCTGGACGCTCGCCATCACGTCGCCCGGCTGCATCGCGTACGCGCGGCCGACCGCCGTCGCCCAGTTCGGGCGCTCGACGAGCATGTTCAGCACCGGACCGTAGTGCGCGATCGACCGGACGCTGACATCCCAGCGCTGGTCGTCGATGCCGTCGGTGCCGTAGTTCTCGACGTAGCGCGCCGCGAGCTCGACCTGCTCCGGATACGTGGCCGCGATGAAGAGCTGGGCCAGGATCGGATCAGGGTACAGCGCCACCGGCGCCAGCAGATTGTCGAGCTCTTCGACCGTGAAGAGCTCATCGTCCCGCACGCGGGAATCGGCCGAGATGGTCGGTTCCTGCGCGAGGAGTGCCGGGGTGACCAGCGGAGTGGCGCCCGCCGAGAGGGCGAGCGCGAGGCGAAGGACTGCGGTGGAGCGGGTCATACGGTCTCCTGCGTGACAGGCCTACCCGGTCGTACCGTGGCGCAGGGGGGGAGTTCCGGGAAGTTCCAACCCCTTCAGAGCACGCCAGATACGCGTTCCATCCGGAATGACACACTTGGACCGAGCGAGTGACCTGCAGGGAGGACAGAACCGCGGGTTTCCTCGGCCCTACGCCTCCCTACGAGGCAGGGACCGTGCCAGATCCGCGACGCTACCGGCCGAGCGACATCCCCAAGGTGACGCCGCGGCCATCACTCGGCCAGACGCCGGGGCCCGGGTAGAACGCCGGGCGCTTGGTGAAGTACCGCACATCGAAGACGTTCGTCACCCCCGCGCGCACGACGGCGTGCGCGCCGACACGACGCGAGAGCGTGAGATCCACGAGCGTGTATGCCGGCACGATGCCGCGAGCACCCGTCACGTTCGGTTCGCGCGTGTTGAGCGGGTCGCCGAAGCTCTCGCCGGTGTGGCTCACCTGGAGCGTCATCGTGCCAGCGGCGCCGGTGCGGACGACGCCGGTCCGGACGATGATCGCGGGCACCCCTTCCACGCGATTCCCGTCGAGGGCGACGTTCGCGCCACCGGTCACGGCGACGCCCTTGCGATAGACGGCGTCGAAGAGCGCCGCGGAGGCGAATCCCCGCCAGGTCGCGTGCGCCGAGGTCGCGAGCAAGGCGTCGAGGGCGATCTCGGCCCCCGCCGTTCGCGTGGACCCCAGGTTCGTCTTGAACACGTACGGCCCCGCGCCGTCATCGCGCAGCAGCGCGCCGAATCGCCCATCGTACCGCATCCAGAAGAGGCCGACGTCGTAGGTGAGCCGCGCCCCGCGCGTGCCGCGGACGCCACTCTCCGCCGTCCAGCCGCGCGCGTCGCGCATCGCCGGGTCGCTCCGCTCGAGCGCGTTCTCCGGCAGCAGGTCCTTGAGCAGCATCGGCCGGTACGACTCGCTCCAGCCCCCGTACCACTCCGCGCGCGCACCGCGATAGCTCGTGCGAAGCCCGAGGAGGGGGAAATCGTGCCGCACCGTGCGCGGCACGTCCGCCGGGTCGTAGTACGCGAGCCGTCCGGTCATGCGCGTCTCGCCGCGCTCGATGCGGACGCCGGGGATGAGCGTCCAGCGGTCGGTCACGCGCACGATCTCCTCCGCGTACGCGGCGACCGCGCGCGACCGGTAGCGCAGGTCGCGACCGAACGCGCCGGTGATGCCGAGATCGTAGTCGTCGCCGGTGGTGCCGACCCCCTGCTGCCGGCGGCGCATGTGATTGTCGGACATCGTGACGCCGGCCGCGATCGTCGCGGCGCGCGCGCCGACCGTGTGCGCGTGCGTGAGTCGGACCTCGAGCGTGCGGCTGTCGAAGTCGTCGATGTCGACGGCCCGGTTCGCCGGGCGACCGGTGGCGGTCAGTGCGGTGTCCGCGACGGTGGCGAATCCGACGAACTGCACCGAGCTGCGGTCGCCGAGGACGCCACTCGCCTGGACGGACAGTCGCGTGCGCGCGCTCGGCCGCCACTCGGCCTGCAACGCCGGGATCGTGATGGTCGGGCTGAACCAGTTCCGCGACCGCGTCGACTGCCTGGGGTCCGCGGCGAACATCGCATCCGTGAGCGGCCCGGGGATCCGATACAGGTACCACGACCGTGCCACCTGGGCGCGGAGTCGCAGCGTCGACGTGAGGCGCCACGTCGCCGACGCGTACTGCGCCGAGTAGCGCGAGCGGGCGCCGTCCCGGTACCCGTCGCTCTCGCGCCAAGCCGCATAGGTGACATAGTCGACGCCGCCGACGCGGCCACTCGCCTCGCCGTACAGATTGGCGAGGCCGAACGAGCCGCCATTCATCACGACCCGTGGCGCCAGCGCTCGCGAGGTGTCCGCTGCGCGCGTGACGTAGTTCAGCAGTCCGCCGAACTGGGACCCGTACTGCAGCGAGGCGGTGCCGCGGACGAGCTCCACTCGTTCGATCGCTTCCATCGGCAGGCTGTAGTGGCTCGCCGGATACCCGTACAGGTCCGAGTTGATGGGCACCCCATCCTGCCGGAGGTTGAACTCCCAGGAGCGATGCGGATCGAGTCCGCGGGTCGAGACGTTCGTCTGGTTCCCTGCGCCGTCCATGTCGTAGACCTGGAGGCCGGGCACCCGCGCGAAGATCTGTCGGCCGACCTTCTCGGCGAGGTTCGCGTCCGATCCCTCGAGCGCGATCACCTCGGTGCGGGCGCCGGGCACCATGAGGGGCCCGAGGGTGTCGCCCGCGGGACGCATCGTCCCCGCTGGTGCCTGTTCGCGGACGAGTACGGCGCCGAGGCGCGTACGGACTGGCGTCAGGACGAGGCGCACCTCGGTCGGCCGGTCGAGGCGGACCTCGACGGTTCGCCGCGCCGTCTCGAACCCCGGTGCGCTCGCCGTGATCGTCGCCGGGCCGATCGCGAGCCGCTCGATCCGGAACCGGCCGGCGGCGTCAGTCGCGACCTCCCGCCGGCCGGTCGGCACCGACACGCGAGCGCCGGCGAGCGGGACGCCGGTCTCGGACACGACCTGACCGGAGACCGCGCCGGCCTGCGCGGCCATCGCCATCGGCGATGCGAGCACGACCGACAGGGCGACGAGGAGTCGGACTCCTCGTTGCCTCGCCGCGTGCAACGGGATCACACGTACGTCAGCCACCCGTGCGTGTCCGGGATCCGGCCGTACACGATGTCCAGATAGCGCTGCTGGATCCGCCGCGTCACCGGGCCGACCTTGCCGTCGCCGACGGGCAGGCGATCGACGCTCCGGATGGGCGTGACCTCGCTCGCCGTGCCGCACACGAAGCACTCCTCGCTCGTGTAGAGCGTCTCGCGCGTGAGCGGCTGGACGTGCACCGTCAGGCCTTCGTCCTTCGCGATGTTGATCACCGTGTCGCGGGTGATGCCGGGGAGCAGCGTCCCGTCGAGCGGCGGCGTGTAGAGTTCACCGCCGTCCACCACGAAGACGTTCTGCCCCGACCCCTCGCTGAGCATCCCGTCCGGACCGAGCGCGATGGCCTCGTCGAAGCCGTTGCGCAGCGCCTCCATCTTCACGAGCTGGCCGCTCAGATAGTTGCCGGCGATCTTGGCCGCGGCGGGGATCGTGTTGGGCGCGACGCGGTTCCAGGTGGAGACGCAGGCGTCGACCCCCTTCTCGAGCGCCTCGTCGCCGAGGTACGCGCCCCACGGCCAGCACGGAACGAACGTCTCGATCGGGCTGTCGAAGGGCACCATCCCCGCCGCGCCGTAGCCGCGCAGGACCATGGGGCGGATGTAGCACTGCGCGATGCCGTTCTTCCGGACGACCTCGCGATGCGCCTCGACCAGCTGGTCGATCGTCCAGGGCGGGTCCATGCGGTAGATCTTGCAGGAGTTCAGCATCCGCTTGAGATGCTCGCGGAGCCGGAAGATCGCCGGGCCCTTCGGCGTCGGGTAGCACCGGATGCCCTCGAAGACCGCCGAGCCGAACTGCACGGAGTGAGCGAGCACGTGTACGGTCGCGTCCTGCCACTTCACGAGGGAACCGTCGCGCCAGATCCACTCGGATTCGCCGATCTTGGCCATAAGGAGAACGAAGAAGGTAGAAGGAAGAAGGAGGAAAGTGGCCTGGACCGGGAATGCGGCCCCGCTCGATGCCGGAAGGTACGACATCCCGGGGTCCGGTGACACCAATGCCCCCCGCGATGCGTACGCCCCGATGGCACCCACCGCCGCCCCGCGCGGCAAGGTCGATCCCATGGAAGAGTTCAAGGTCAGTGGCGCCGCACTCATGGAGAAGCTCAAGGAGCTCATCCACGAGGGGAACGTCCGCCGCATCATCCTCAAGAATCCCGAGGGGCGGACGCTGTTCGACATGCCGCTCAACGCCGGGATCGCCGGCATGGCGCTGCTCCCGTTCTGGGCAGCGGTGGGAGCGGTGGCGGTGCTTGCCACCGACTACGCGATCCTCGTGGAGCGCGACCCCGAGCCTCCCGCCGCGGCCGCTCCGGCGCCGCCCACGGCCTGACTTCGTTCCGGAACGCGGCGCTGACCAGCCTTCCTGTGCGGTTTTCGGACTGGCACGGGTAGACTCGTCATGCCCAGCGACGCCGGATACTCGGGGACCCCCCTCGCGAAGAAGCTCGACATCAAGGAAGGCGCCCGTCTCTTCGTCTGGGACGGGCCAGCCGACTACCGCGATCTCGTGGCGCCCCTGCCGACGGGGGTGCGGTTCGCGAAGGGACTGGACTCCAACGCGGATCTGGTCCACGTCTTCGCGACGGCCCGGTCGCGCCTCGAGCGCGCCCTCAAGACCCTGCGGCAGACCCTCCGCCCGGAAGCCACGGTCTGGGTCTCCTGGCCCAAGAAGGCCTCGAAGGTGAAGACCGACGTCACCGAGGACGTGATCCGCGAGGTCGCGCTCCCCATGGGGTGGGTCGATGTGAAGGTGTGTGCGGTCGACGAGACCTGGTCGGGTCTCAAACTCATGGTCCGAAGGAGTGAACGCTGATGCGACTGCTCGGCCTGCTCGTTGCCCTGACGCTCCTGCCGACAACGGCCCTCGCCCAGGGCGCTCCGCCGGGGTGCAAGACCCCGATGCACCGCCAGTTCGACTTCTGGGTCGGCGAGTGGACGGTGACGGACAGCGCCGGCACCACGGTCATGGGGCGCAACTCGGTGACCCTCGAGGACGGCGGCTGCACCGTCCATGAGCACTGGGTCGCGGGCGGCTCGGTGCCGAACACCGGGCAGAGCCTCAACGCCTACGACCTCGGCACTGGCCAGTGGGGGCAGGACTGGGTCGGGAGCGGCGGTGACGTACTCCATCTGCGGGGCGGGCTCCGCGACGGCCGGATGGTGCTCGAGGGCGAAGCGAAGGACCCCGCGGGCAAATTGCTCCGGCAGCGCGTGAGCTGGATCCCGCAGGGCGACGGTCGGGTCCGTCAGCTATGGGAGACGAGCGGGGACGGCGGTCGCACCTGGGCGGTCTCGTTCGACGGGTGGTACCGCCGGACCCCGTGACGGGTCGGCCCGGGGCTGAAACTCGCCCCCGGCCCCGCAGGTAGTCGGGGAAGGTCAAACGGTCTGGCCGCGGGGACTGTCCAATCCCGCGTCATCGAGGCCACCGCCCCCCAAGCCCCGTCCCATGCTGCAGAACGTGAAGCTCGCGGCGCGCATGCTCCTCCGCACGCCGTTCGTCACGGCCGTCGCCGTGCTCTCCCTCGCGCTCGGGATCGGCGCCAACTCGGCGATCTTCTCGCTGTTCGACCAGATCCTCCTGCGGCCGCTGCCCGTGCCGGCGCCCACGGAACTGGTGAACCTGAGCGCGCCGGGCCCCAAGCCGGGCTCCCAGTCCTGCTCGCAGGCCGGCGACTGCGATGTCGTCCTCTCGTATCCGATGTTCCGCGACCTCGAGAAGGCGCAGACGGTCCTCACGGGGCTCGCCGCGCACCGCAACATGGGCGCGAGCGTCGCGATCGACAACGAACCGATGACGGCCGAAGGGATGATGGTGTCGGGCTCGTACTTCCCGACGCTGCAGCTGCAGGCCGCGGTGGGGCGGCTCCTCACGCCGAGCGATGACGCGGTCCCGGGCGCGAACTACGTGACGGTGCTCGCGCACGACTTCTGGCGTGAACGCTTCGGCGCCGATCCCGGTGTCATCGGCCGGACGCTCCTGATCAACGGCTCCACCTACAGCATCGTCGGCGTGGCGCCGGAGGGCTTCACGGGGACCACGCTGGGCTCGCGCCCGCGGTTCTTCGTGCCGATCTCGATGCGGGCGCAGCTCGAGCGCTGGTTCCGCACCGAGCAGTTCGAACGGCGCCGAAACTACTGGGTCTACGTCTTCGGGCGCCTCAAGCCGGGCGTCTCGCTCGACCAGGCGACCGCGGCGCTCAACGGGATCTATCGTCCGATCATCAATGATGTCGAGGCGCCGCTGCAGGACGGGATGAGCGACCAGACGATACAGCGGTTCCGCACCAAGACCCTCGGGGTGGAGCCGGGGAAGCAGGGCCAGAGCTCGATCTTCAGCGAAGCGCGGACGCCGCTCTACCTCCTCTTCGGCGTCACCGGGGTGGTGCTCCTCATCGCCTGCGCGAACATCGCGAACCTGCTGCTCGCGCGCGGCGCGGGGCGCGCCGCCGAGATGGGGGTGCGGCTCGCGCTCGGCGCGACGCGGCGGCAGCTGCTGTCACTGCTGCTCACCGAGTCGGTGCTGCTGTCGCTGCTCGGCGGCGCGGTGAGCCTCGTGGTGGCGCAGTGGACGCTGACGTTCATCGGGTCGCTGATGCCGTCGGATGCGATCGAGACGCTGCGGTTCGAGCTGCAGCCATCGGTCGTGCTCTTCGCCGCAGGGCTCTCGATCGCGACGGGCGTGTTGTTCGGCATGTTCCCGGCGCTGCACAGCACGCGGAGCGACCTCATCTCGGTCATCCGGTCGGGCGCGGGGCAGCTCACGGGCGGAAAGGCGGCGGCGCGCTTCCGGGCCTCGCTCGTGACGGTGCAGATCACGCTCTCCATGGCGCTGCTGGTGTCGGCCGGGCTCTTCCTCAAGAGCCTCGCGAACGTCAGTCGCGTGGATCTGGGCGTCCGGATCGAGCAGTTCGCGACGTTCGGCCTCTCGCCGGAACGGTCGGGGTACGATTCGACGCGCTCGACCCTCTACTTCCAGCGGGTCGAGGAGGAACTGCGGTCGATGCCCGGCGTGACCGGGGTGACCTCCGCGCTCGTGCCGCTCCTGGCGGGGGACAACTGGGGCACCGACGTGCTCGTGCAGGGCTATGAGCGCGGCCCCGACGTCGACAACAACTCGCGCCTCAACTCGGTCGGCCCCGGCTACTTCACGACGCTCGGGGTCGCGATGCTCGCCGGTCGCGACATCGCCGCATCGGACATCCGCGGCGGCATGAAGGTCGCCGTGGTGAACCAGGCCTTCGCCCGGAAGTTCAAGCTCGGCAACGACGTCGTCGGCAAGTTCATGACCGACGAGACGAGCCGCGACACGCTCGACACCCAGATCGTCGGCCTCGTGCCGGACATCAAGTATTCCGACGTGAAGGACTCGGTGCCGCCGGTCTTCTACACGAGCTGGCCGCAGACCCTGGCCAGTGGCTACATGAACTTCTACGTGAAGTCCACGCTGCCGCCGGAACAGATGCTCGCGAGCATCCGCGAGGTGGTGAAGCGCGTCGACGCGACCATCCCGGTGGAGGACCTCAAGACGCTGCCGCAGCAGGTGCGCGAGAACGTCTTCCTCGACCGGATGATCTCGATCCTCTCGGCCTGCTTCGCGGTGCTCGCGACCCTGCTCGCCGGCGTCGGGCTCTACGGCGTGCTCGCGTACTCGGTCGCGCAGCGGACGCGGGAGATCGGCGTGCGGATGGCGCTCGGGGCGGACGGCGCGAAGGTGCGGGCGATGGTCATGCGGCAGGTGGGCCTCATGACGATCGTCGGCGGCTTCCTCGGGGTCGCCGCTGCGCTCGGGCTCGGCAAGGCCGCGCGCTCGCTGCTCTACGGACTGGAAGGGCACGATGCGCTCGTCTTCTCGTCGAGCGTCGTACTCCTCGCGCTCGTCGCGCTCGCCGCCGGCTTCGTCCCGGCGCGCCGCGCTGCGCAGGTCCACCCGATGCAGGCCCTCCGCTATGATTGACGACCTCCGCTTCGCCGGCCGCATGCTCGCGAAGAGCCCGCTCTTCACGACGATCGTCGTCGTCACGCTCGCGCTTGGCATCGGTCTCAACACCGCGGTGTTCGCCGCGGTGGAGGCGCTCCTGCTGCGGCCCGTGGCCGTCGTGCAAGGGACCGACCGGCTCGTCCAGCTCTATCGCACCTGGCCGGGGCCGGAGCTCTACGGCTCGAGCTCCATCCCGCACTTCTGGGACGTCCGGCGCCGCACCACCGACGTCTTCGACGGCGCGATGGCCTGGAACTGGTCCGAGGTGAGCATCACCGCCTCGGGGCGCCCGACGATGGTGTTCGCGCAAATGGTCTCGGCCGACTTCTTCTCCGTGCTCGGCGTGCCGGCCGCGCGGGGGCGCACCTTCCTTCCCGAGGAGGACGAGGGGCGCGGCGCGCATCCGGTCATCGTCCTCTCCGACGCGGGCTGGCGGACGCTCTTCGGTGCCGATCCGGACATCGTCGGAAAGGAGGTGCCGCTCAACGGGCGCAACGTCACGATCATCGGCGTCGCGCCGCCGCGCTTCCTCGGCGTGATGCCGATGGTGCAGCCGATGCTCTGGATCCCGCTCATGCAGCTCGGCCAGGTCCGGCCCGGCGGCGAGGCGGGGTTCGAGACGCGCGGCAACAACTACATGAACATCGTCGCACGACTGAAGCCGGGCGTCTCCTTCGAGCAGGCGCGCGCGCGGCTCGACGCGCTCGAGACGGAGCTGCGCGCGGAGTTCCCGGACGAGTACGAGCAGAGCGGGATCCACATGGTGGCACAGGACGAGGCGGGGGTCCATCCGTCCTTCCGGGGGGCGCAGGTCGGACTCTCCGCGGTGGTGATGGCCGTCGTCGTGATCCTCCTGCTGATCGCCTGCGTGAACGTCGCGAACCTCTTCCTCGCGCGGGCGCGCGACCGGGCGCGGGAGATGGCGATCCGCCTCGCCCTCGGCGCCCGTCGCGCCGCGCTCGTCCGGCAGCTGCTCGTCGAGAGCCTGGTCTTCTCGCTGGTCTCGGGCGCGGCCGGGCTGCTCGTCGCGACCTGGGCGATCGCGCTGGTGAACGGCATCCGATTCCCGATCGCGATCGACTTCGCGCCGGACCTGCAGTTGAGCGGTCGCGTCCTCGGCTTCGCGTTGGGCGCGACCGTGCTCACGGGCGTCCTCTTCGGGCTCGCCCCGGCGCTGCAGGCGACGCGACCGGCGCTGATCCCTGCGCTGAAGGGCGAAGCACCGGCCGGCGACGGCCGCTCGCGCGTGCGACGCGGACTCGTCGTCGCACAGATGGCGCTCTCCATCGTGCTCCTGGTCTCGGCCGGGCTCTTCCTCGGCAACCTCCGCGCGGCGACGGCGCTCGACAAGGGATTCGACGAGACGAACCTGCTCATCGCCGACCTCGACCCGTCGATGCAAGGGTACGCGCGCGGCAACACCGAGACCTTCTATCGCGAGCTCGTCGCGCGGCTGCAGGCGGAGCCGACGGTCCGCGGCGCGAGCCTCACCGAGGCCGTGCCGCTCGGACTGAACAGCAGCGACCGCGGCGTCGAGATCCCCGGGTACGTGCCCGCGAAGGACGAGGGGATGTCGGTGAACTACTCACGCGCCGCGCCCGGCTACTTCGCGACGATGGGCATCCCGCTCCTGCGCGGCCGCGACTTCACCGTGCAGGACGACAGCGGCGCGGTGCGGGCGATCATCATCAACCAGCGCTTCGTCGATCGGTTCTGGCCCGGGCAGGAGGCGGTCGGGAAGGTCGTGCGGACCGCCGGTGGCGACTGGACCGTCGTGGGCGTGGTGCCGACCGGCAAGTACCAGCGGCTCGGCGAGGACCCGAAGGCCTTCATGTGGTTCCCCCAGGCCCAGCTCTGGGGGGCGTCGATGGCTGTCGTGATCCGGACGGCAGGCGACCCGGCGGCCGCGATCCCCACGCTGCGCCGGGTCGTCGCCGACCTCGACGCGAATCTTCCCGTCAGCAATCTCCGTACGGCCGATCAGCACCTCAGTATCGCGTTGCTCCCGGCGCGCATCACCGGGATGGCGCTCGGCGTCTTCGGCCTGCTCGGCCTGCTCCTCGCGGCGGTCGGGATGTACGGGGTGATGGCGTACTCGGTCTCGCAGCGCACTCGCGAGATCGGGATCCGGATGGCGATCGGCGCCGCGGCGTCGGACGTGATCCGGCTGATGATGCGGCAGGGGATGCTGCTGGTGGTGGTGGGCGCGGTCCTCGGGCTCGCCGGGGCCGTGGGTGCCAGCCGCCTGCTCGCGGGCGTACTATATGGCGGCAACGCACTCGATCCGATGACGTTCACGCTGGTCCCGCTCGTGCTGCTCGCGGTGGCCGCGGTCGCGACCTATGCGCCCGCGCGGCGGGCGGCGGCGGTGGATCCGGCGATCACTCTCAGGGCTGACTGACCACGATGGATATCGTTCGCGCTCCGCAGAAGAAGACCGGCCGCAACATCGCCATCGGCGCCGGCGTGGCCGTCGTGATCCTCGCGACGATCGCGCTCTCGCAGCTCGATCCGGCGGCACCCACCGTCCAACGCGTCGCCATCCTCATCGACTCGGTGCGGCAGGGCGATGTCGTCCGCGAGGTGCGCGGCCCCGGCACGCTCGTGCCCGAGCAGATCCGCTTCATCACCGCCCAGGCCTCGGCGCGCGTCGATCGCAAGTCGGTCGAGTCGGGAGACCGCGTCGGCGCGGGGCAGGTCCTGCTCGAGATGAGCAACCCCGACCTGCAGATCCAGACGATGCAGGCCGAGCAGCAGGTGCGGCAGGCGCAGATCGAGCTCCTCAACCTCAAGACGAACCTCCGCAGCCAGATCCTCACGCAGGAGGGCGTGGTCGCGACCGCGCGCACGACCTTCGTCGCCGCGTCGCAGGAGGCGCAGGCGGCCGACTCGTTGCAGCGCCGCAACCTCATCTCGGCCTTCGAGGTGGCGAACCGTCGGGCGCAGGCCGAGGAGGCCACGACGCGTCTCCGCGTGGAGCGCGAGCGCCTGGACCTGCAGCGGGCCTCGATCGATTCGCAGATCGCGACGCAGACGGGCCAGGTCGCGCAGCTGGAGGCGATCGCCGAGCGGCAGCGAAACCGTCTGGGCTCGCTGAGTGTCCGAGCCCCTGAGGGCGGCGTGCTGCAGGACCTCACGCTCCAGCTCGGCCAGTGGGTGCCCGAAGGGACGACGCTCGCGAAGGTGGTGCAGCCGGGCAAGCTCAAGGCCGTGCTGCGGATCCCCGAGTCGCAGGCGAAGGACGTCGTGCTCGGCCAGTCGGCGACGGTGGACACGCGCAACGGGATCGTGAAGGGGCGCGTGATCCGGAAGGACCCGTCCGCGATCCAGGGGACGGTGACGATCGACGTCTCGCTCGAGGGGCCGCTCCCCGCCGGCGCGGTGCCGGACCTCTCGGTGGATGGCACCATCCAGATCGAACGCCTGAACAACGTGCTGCACACCGGGCGACCGGCGTTCGGCGCGGCGAGCGGGCGCGTGGGACTGTTCGTGCTCGTGGACGGTGGCTCGGCGGCGGTGCGGATGCCCGTCGAGCTCGGCCGCACGAGCGTGAACACCGTGGAGATCCTCGGTGGCCTCAAGGTGGGCGACCAGGTGATCCTCAGCGACATGACGCAGTACGCCGCGGTGGACCGCGTGCGCATCAAGTAGCCGCTTACACGACCTCCACCGCCCAACCCCCGGAGCCGCAATGATGAACCCGACCGCCCCCGCGCTGATCTCGATGACCGGCATCAAGAAGGTCTTCCTCACCGACGAGGTCGAGACCCATGCGCTGCAGGACATCCACTTCGAGATCAAGAAGGGCGAGTACGTCGCCATCAGCGGCCCGTCGGGCTGCGGCAAGACGACGCTCCTCTCGATCCTCGGCCTCCTCGACACGCCGAGCGACGGCAACTACCTGCTCGACGGGCACCAGGTCGCGAAGCTCGCCCCGGTGGAGCGCGCCCGCGTCCGCAACCGGCAGATCGGCTTCATCTTCCAGGCGTTCAACCTCATCGGCGACCTCACGGTCTTCGAGAACGTCGAGCTCCCGCTCACTTACCGCGACATGCCGGCGAGCGAGCGCAAGGACCGCGTGGCCGCGGCGCTCGAGCGCGTGGGGATGAGCCACCGCACCAAGCACTACCCGACGCAGCTCTCGGGCGGCCAGCAGCAGCGTGTGGCTGTCGCGCGCGCCGTCGCCGGCGACCCGGCGATCCTGCTCGCCGACGAGCCGACCGGCAACCTCGACTCGAAGAACGGCGAGGCGGTGATGGACCTGCTCCGCGAGCTCAACAAGAACGGGTCGACGATCTGCATGGTCACGCACGATTCGCGGTACGCGCAGCATGCGGATCGCGAGGTGCACCTGTTCGACGGCAAGGTGGTCGAGGCGGGGGCGATGGCGTTGGCCTGAATGCGGTGATCGCGAGGTCAACGGATCGAGGGCGAGGCGCCTCCGGACAGAACGACGGCCGGGGGCGCCGTCTGTTGCCCCCATCCCCGGCGGGATCCGCGCCTGGAGGCGAAGGCCGCGCGATTCCGCGGGTCGATGCGCTGCCACACGTCGCCCGGCGCGATCGCGCCGATCGTCGCACCCATCGTGGCGCTGATGACCCCCAGTTCCGTCGCGGACGTCGTCATGCGTTCACCCTTCGTGGGTGACTCCAGGCACTCCGTGCAATCCTTCTGCACCGCGCCGACGGCCGCGCCCAGAGCGACCCCCACGACGGCCCAGCGCAGACCACGCACCGCTCCCATGCCCCGGGATCGAGGCCGGACGAATCGTCCGAGCCGTCGGACATCGCGCTCATGCTTCCAGTGCGTGAGGGTCGTGCCGACATGCCGGAACTGCAGCGAGTCCCCCGATCGCCCCTCGAAGATGTACTCGGTATACGGGCGGTAGTCCCTCGCCGAGACGCGCACCCGCTCGCCGACCTCTAGAGTCGGACCTGCGGACTGCGCGCGAGCCTCCGTCGACGCCGGCAGGGCGAGGAAGAGGGCGAACCAGACGGAACGGCAGGCGATTCGGGACACGGAGTTCCTGGGAGGCGGTGGGCTCCGAGGCCGGCGCGTTCGTCGCCGGTCGTTCGAGACCGTGGCGAATCGCGCGACTCGTGCGCGAGCGCTCGGCACGATCACTCGGCCCCAAGTCTGATTCCGACGGCGAGAATGGTCAAGCGAGCTGCAGTGGATGACCGGGGATTCCCGCATTGCGCCGGTGGGCCGGCGAGTGCACCGTAAGCCTGCCACCTTGACCTTGAGTCAGTCACATGGAACGGGAGAAGCGCCCCGCATTCGCCGCGCTGGTGCTGTTCGCCACCGCCTGGTTCCTCCCGGTCGAGGCCGCCTCGGCGACTCTGGCCGATGGTGTCCTTCCCGGCTGGCAGGCTTTCCTCGTCGCGATCGGCCCGGCGACCTGGCACAAGTTCGCGGAAATCGACCTCCTCACCATCCGCGAAGTGCTCATGGCGATGAGCGCGCTCTCGAATCTGCTCATGGCCTACACCCTCGCGCTGGTGCTCGCCTGGCCGCGGATCCACTTCCCGGTGCCGTACCGCCTCTCGGCGCAGCTCTGGGCGGCCTTCGTCCTCAACGTACAGTGGATCTGGCCGCGGGGCGGGGAGTTTCTCGACCTGCGCGCCGGGTACTGGCTCTGGTGCGGGTCGTTCGCGCTGGCGGCGGTGGCGGTGCGGCGGCTGGAGCGGCGTCGCGGCCGCGATGATGTGCTCGTCGCGCACGACCGGCGACAGGTCCGCCGCGCCGCGATGCTGGCGGGGCTGTTCCTCCTTGTCGCGCCGCCCGCACGCGCGCAGACCACGTCGGCCGACTCGGCGGCCGTCGTCGGGGTGGTCGAGCGGTACATCGCCGCGATGAGCGCGCGCGACACCGCCTACCTTCGCGCCGCCTCCCTGCCGACCATGGCGACGGTGGGCGTCACCGTGGCGACGGGCGCGGTCGCCGTGCGGACGCTCGGTGAGTTCCTCGTCGGGATGGCCAGCGATCCGCGCGTGTTCAGCGGCGTGCTGCGGTCGCCGGCGGTCACGGTCGACGGCCCGATCGCGCATCTCGTGGCGCCGTACGTCACGCGCTTCGACGGCATCGTGAGCCACTGCGGGATCGACCACTACGTGCTGGTCCGGTCGGGCGGGCGCTGGCTCGCCAGTCAGATGGTGTTCACGCGCCGCACCGACTCGTGCGGCGCCACGCCCTGATCAGATCCCGACCTTCTTCGCGATCGCCTCGAACGCGGGGTCCCCGCGGAGCGGGTCGAGATGCGGGTCGTGCCGCATGAGCACCATCGAGTGGGAGCGCGACTGGTACGCGCGCTCGAGCCAGCGGAGCGCCTCGGCACGGTCGCCGAGCGCGAGGTGGATCAGCGCCACGTCGTAGGCGGGCACCACCTTCGACGCCGTGACCTGCGCCAGCAGTCGCCGCGCCTCGGCCGCCTCGCCGCGAACCGCGCGCATCCGGGCGAGCGCGGCGACGAAGCCGATCCCGCCCGAGGAGAGGTCCACCGAGCGCTCCAACGCGGCGATCGCCTCATCCTTCAGTCCGGCGCCCTCGAGGACCCACGAGCCCCACAGGAAAGTGAGCGCGTAGCTCGAGTCGATCGCGACCGCGTTGCGATAGGTCGCCACGCCACGCGGATGGTTCCCGCTGTAGTGGTCCACGTAGATGAGCGCCGCGCGGCGGACCGCCGCCGCGGGGTCGATGGCGAGCGCGGTGCGGAACTCCTGCTCCGCCTGCTCGAACCGCCCCTGCGCGACGAGCAGGTTGGCGTACCACTGGTGCGCGATCGCCGAGTTGGGCTCCACCGCGAGCGCCTGCTTGAACTCCCGCTCCGACTTCGCGAGATCCCAGGCGTAGTAGAGCGAGACGTACGCCCGCGTCGCATGCGCCGATCCGATGCGGGCGTCGAGGCGGAGCGCCTCCTCGGCGGCGCGCGCGGCGGCCGGGAAGGCCACGCCGGGCTCGACGTACTCGTAGTAGCCCTGCACCGCGCGCACCTCGGCGAGGCTCGCGTGCGCGCGAGCGAAATCGGGGGCGCGGGAGATCGCCTGCTGGAAGAACTCCACCGAGCGCGCGATGGTCTGCTCGGTCTGTCGCTGCCGCAATGATCGCCCCTGCAGGTAGAGATCGTACGCCTCGGGGTCGGTCGTGCCGCTGCTCACCGCCTGCAGCTGTCCGCCGCCGAGCTTGCCCTTGAGGGCCTCGACGATCGAGCCGGCGATCTCCTCCTGGATGCGGAGGGCGTCGTCGGCGGTGCGTTCGAAGGTCTCCGACCAGAGCGGCGCGCCGCCGTCCACCGGGACGAGCCGCGCCGTGACGCGCATCCGCTCGCCGGCGGCGCGGACGCTCCCTTCGACGACCGTGGCGACGCCCAGCCGCCGCCCGAGCTCGGCGATCTCGAGCCCCTGCGCGGCGAGCACCGTCGTCGAGGTGCGCGACGCGACCTTCATCCCCTCCACCATCGAGAGACTCGTGATGATCTCGTCGGCGAGGCCGAGGGCGAAGTACGCCTGCGCGGTGTCGGGGCTGAGGTTCTCGAAGGGGAGGATCGCGACCGACGAGATGCCACCGGCGGTGGCGGCGCCAGCGCGCGGCCGGAACGCGAACCAGTCGACGGCGGCGAGCACGAGTAGCGCGATGCCGGCGAGCACCGCACGGGACCGGCCGGATGCGACGGCGGGGAGTGATCGTGTCGGGGCTGTCGTCTCGCCGGTGATGGCCTTCTCGCTGATCTGCTCGAGGAACTCGTGCGCGGTGCGGAAGCGGTCCGCGGGGGTGCGCGCGAGGACCCGCGTGATCGCCGACTCCAGCCCCGTGCTCACCGAGATGCGGCGCGACCGGAGCGGCGGGACCGGCTCGGTGAGCTTGCGCGCCGTGATCGCCATCGCGTTCGGGCCGGTGTACGGCGGCTCGCTCGTCAGCATCTCGTACGCGACGCATCCGAGCGAGTACAGGTCGCTGCGCCCGTCGAGGTTGGCATCGCCGTGCGCCTGCTCGGGGCTCATGTAGAGCGGCGTCCCGATCGAGGTGCCGGTCATCGTGATCGACTGCTGCAGCTCGGGCGCGTCGAAGGCGCGCGCGATCCCGAAGTCCGCCACGAGCGCGTGCCCACCCTGCAGCAGGATGTTCTCCGGCTTGATGTCGCGGTGGACGACGCCATGGGTGTGCGCGTACCCCAGCGCGTCGGCCACCTCGCGGGTGATGCGGAGGGCATCGTCCACGGGGAGCTCTCCCTCGCGGGCGAGGCGGTCGCGGAGCGACTCGCCTTCGACGAACGGCATGACGTAGAAGAGCAGCCCATCCGCCTCGCCCGAGTCGAGGAGGGGCAGGATGTGCGGGTGGCTCAGCTTGGCCGTGATCCGCACTTCCCGGAGGAACCGTTCGGCCCCGAGGGCCTCGCCCAGCTCGGGGAGGAGCACCTTCACTGCCACCGTGCGGTCGTGGCGGAGGTCGCGCGCCCGGAACACGATCGCCATGCCGCCGCGTCCCTGTTCGCGTTCGATGTCGTAGCGGCCGGCGAGGGCGGCGCGGAGGCGGTCGGTGAGGCTCGACAAGTGGGAACGGGTGGGCGGCGTGGAGGGAAGCTACATCGGGAGTGGGCGGGGTGGAACGCGGCGGGCGGTGGCGGGCAGCAGGAGGCGGCATGGCGCCGCCCGCGGCAGGTGCCCAGACTTCATGCGTTGGTGCTCCTCCCCCCGACCGAGATCCCGATGGCCAAGAAGTCGCTCCCCAAGCGCTCGTCCCGCCCGTCGTTCGTGCTGTGGATGTTCGCGCTGCTGTTGCTCTTCCTCTTCGCCCGCGCCATCGCGACGCGGATCACCGACTGGTGGTGGTTCCGCGAGGTCGGGTTCGAGCGGGTCTTCCTGTTGCAGATCGGCGCGCAGTGGACGCTCGGCCTCCTCGCCGGCATCGGCGGGTTCGCCGTGCTGTACGGCAACGCGCGGATCGCGCTCCGGGGGATCGAGCAGGTGCGCGAGTCGGTGCGCGTGCTCGCCGAAGGGGGTATCGAGACGCGCGAGCGCCTCTTCGTCCGGCTCGCCGAGATGCTCGCGCTCCCCGTCTCGCTCGGCGGAGCTGCCCTCATCGCGCTGAGCGCGGCCGCACAGTGGCGGACGCTCATCCAGTTCTTCTACCGCACGCCGTTCGGCGAGACCGACCCGATCTTCGGTCGCGACATCGCGTACTACGTCTTCACGCTGCCCACGCTCGAACTCGCGCTCGGTATCGTGACGGTCGCGCTGTTCCTCTCGCTGGTGCTGCTCGTGGTGCCGATCTACCTCGCGCGGGGCGACATCGGGATGCAGGCGTTCCGGCTGCGCGTGGATCCGCGGGTGAGCCTCCACACCGCGTCGCTCGTCGCATCGCTGCTGCTGGTGCATGCCGCGCGCCTCGCCTTCGTCAGCGCGCCGTCGCTGCTCTTCGGGTCGCACGGTCCGTTGCAGGGAGCGACCCTCACCGACGTGAGCATCGTGCTGCCCTCGTTGTACGTGATGGCCGCGCTGCTGGCCGCCGGGTGCCTCGCGGTCCTCTGGGGCGCCCGCAGCGGCCGGGTGGTGCGCACCGCGAGCGGCGTCATCGTAGGGTATCTCGTCCTCTCGCTCGTCTTCACGGGGATCATCCCCTCGCTCTACCAGCGCCTCGTCGTGCAGCCCAACGAACTCGCGAAGGAGGCGCCGCAGATCGCGCATCACATCGCGGCGACGCGGAAGGCGTGGGGGCTCGAGGCGGTGGAGCGCCGCGAACTCGACGGCGCGCAGGAGCTCACCGCGCGCGACCTCGAGGCCAACCGGGCGACGATCGACAACGTGCGGCTCTGGGACCGCGCGCCGCTGCTCCGGACCTTCGGCCAGCTGCAGTCCATCCGCACCTACTACGAGTTCATCGCGGTCGACGACGATCGCTACCAGGTGAACGGCAGCCTCCGGCACGTGCTCCTCTCGGCGCGCGAGCTCGACGTCGCGTCGCTGCCCACGCGCACCTTCGTGAACGAGCATCTCACGTTCACGCACGGGATGGGGCTCACGATGGGCCCGACCAACGAGATCACCCCGGAAGGCCTGCCCGTGCTCTGGGTACAGGACCTCCCGCCCTCGACGAGCGTCGACCGCGACGTCACGCGCCCGCAGATCTACTTCGGCGAGGTCGCGAGCACCTTCGCGCTCGCGCCGTCCCGTCAGCGGGAGTTCGACCATCCGGCCGCCGAAGGGGACGAGGGGGTCTACTCGACGTACACCGGTGCGGCCGGCGTCCCCATCGGATCGCTGATGCGGAAGGCGCTCTTCGCCCTGCGATTCCAGTCGCTCAACATCCTCCTCTCGGGCGACCTCACCGACAGCACGCGCGTCCTCTTCTACCGCAACGTCCGCGAGCGCGCGCAGAAGGCGCTGCCGTTCCTGCGGTTCGACCCCGATCCGTTCCTCGTCGTGACCGACAGCGGGCGCCTCGTCTGGATGCTCGATGCCTACACCGCCACCGACCGCTATCCGTACTCGGCCCGCATGGGCGATGGCACCAACTACCTGCGCAACAGCGTGAAGGTGACCGTCGAGGCGTACGACGGCACCATCACCGCGTACCTGAGCGATCCGGCGGACCCGATGATCCGCACCCTCTCGCGCATCTATCCCGACCTGCTCCGGCCGATGGACGAGATGCCCGCCGACCTCCGCTCGCACGTGCGGTATCCGGAAGCGCTCTTCGACGCGCAGACCTACCTGTATGCGACGTTCCACATGACCGATCCGGAGACCTTCTATCACCGCGAGGACCAGTGGCAGATCCCCGGCGCCGATGACGAGGAAGGGAACGGATTCCAGCGGCACATCGTCATGCGGCTTCCCGGAGAGAAGGAGGCCGAGTACCTGATCATGCGGCCCTTCACGCCGCGGCAGAAGGACAACCTCGCGGCCTGGATGGTCGCGCGGAACGACGGCGAGCAGTACGGCAAGCTCATCGCCTACCGCTTCCCGCGGCAGAGCCTCGTCTTCGGGCCACGCCAGGTCACGAGCCGCATCAACCAGGACACCGAGGTGTCGCGGCAGGTCTCGCTCTGGGACCAGGGCGGGAGCCAGGTCATCCGCGGCGAGCTGCTCGTGATCCCCATCGAGGCGTCGCTCCTCTACGTGCAGCCCCTCTACCTGCAGTCGGAGGGCGGGAAGATCCCCGAGCTCAAGCGCGTGGTCGTCGCGCACGAGGGGCGCGTGGTGATGAACGAGACCTTCCTCGGCGCGCTGCAGGTGATGTTCGGCGGGTCGGGCGCTGCGCGGCCGGGAGCCACCTCGCGCACGGCGACCGGGGCGGCGGCCACCGCCGCCGCACGTCCGGGCGCGGCGGGCGACGCGCAACGGGCGGCACTCGCGACGGAGGCGTCGGAGCACTACGAGCGGGCGCGCGCGGCGCAGCGCGCCGACGACTGGGCCACCTACGGCCGCGAGATGCAGCTGCTCGGCGAGGTGCTCAAGCGGCTGCGCGAGATGGGGCCGCCGCGGTGATCCGCTAAGGGACACCTCACGCAGGCTTCATCGCGCCGTCATGCGGCGCCCATCGCAGGACAATCTCCGGGTGAGAGCGTCAGGACGACCTCTCACCCGGAGTGCATATGGGACCGATGGGCGGTGGCGGGCTCGCGAGCGAGCCGAACGTCGTGCCGATGATCGACATCCTGCTGGTGCTGCTGATCGCCGCGATCCTCTGGGCGCTGCCCAAGGAGCAATGGAAGGTCGAGCTGCCGCTTCCCGTCCCGGCGACCACGCCCGGCGCGCACTCGAGCGCCCCGAACATCGTGCTCCGGGTGGACCCGGGCCCGAGCTACTCGGTCAACGGACGCGCGATCGCCCCCGCGGCGCTCCTGCCCGAGCTCACGCGGATCTACGACGGCCGGCCCGAGAAGATCCTCTTCATCGATGGCGCGCGGACGGTCGCGTACCAGGACGTGTTCTGGATCTACGGCGCGGTACGCGATGCGGGGATCCGCGTGACGGCGATCGTGCCGGCTGACACGCGTCGGCCGAGCGCCGCCGTCACATCCCCGGCCCGGCCGTGACCTTCCGCACCAGCCGATACATGAACTCGAGCCCCTCGTAGAACTCCTTTACCTCGATCTTCTCGTTCATCCCGTGCGCGTTGGGATTGGCGTAGAAGAGCCCGGAGACGCCGTAGACGGGGATCCCCGCGTTGCGCAGGTACCGGCCGTCGGTCGCGCCGGTGCTCATCGTGGGGACCACCGGCATGTTGGGCCACATCTCGCGGGTCGTCTCCTCGATCGCCTTGAGCAGCTCCGGCGTGAGCGGTGACGGCGGGCTGTCGGCCGCCTCGCGCTCGACCGTGACCTTCACGCCGGTGTCGGCCACCGCGGCGACGATGCGGGCCTGCACCTCGGCCTGCGTCTCGTCGGGGAGGATCCGGCAGTTGACCGTCGCGGTCGCGCGCTGGGGGAGGGCGTTCATCGCATGGCCGCCCGAGAGCATCGTCGCGACGCAGGTGGTGCGGAGACGCGAGTTGTTCGCCGGGTCGCGCGAGATCGTCGCCGCCGCGGCCGAGTCACGCGCGTTGGCGACGATCCGCCGCATCGCCGCACCGGTCTCGCCGCCGACGATCGCCGACTGCCGCCGGAAGTACTCGCGCGTGATCTCGTTCAGGTGCACCGGATGATGGTACTTGCCCATCCGGTCCAGCGCGGCCGCCAGCTGGTAGATCGCGTTGTCCGGCCGCGGGACGGAGCTGTGTCCGCCCGAGTTGGTCGCGGTGAGCGTGAAGTTCGCGACCTTCTTCTCGCTCGCCTGGACGTCGTTGGAGACCTTCTTCCCCTCCTCCGTCCGGCCGCCGCCCCCTTCATTGAACGCGTACTCGGCCTGCAGCAGCTCGGGGCGGTTGCGGAGGATCCAGTCCACGCCGTTGTGCGGGCCGCCCTCCTCGTCGGCGGTGAGCGCGACGATGATGTCCCGGTCGGGAACGACCCCCTCGGCCTTCATCCGCAGGAGGATCGTCAGGTGCATCGCGCTCTCATCCTTGTCGTCGGCGACGCCGCGGCCGTAGAAGATGCCGTCGCGCTCGATGAACTCGAACGGCGGCAGCGTCCAGTCCTTCGGATCGGCCTCGACGACGTCGATGTGCGAGAGTAGCAGGATCGGCTTGCGGCCGGTGCTCCTGCCGCGATAGCGCACGATGAGGTTCCCCTTCCGCGGCGCGTTCTCGACGACGATCACGTCCTCGCTCGGGAAGCCGGCCGCGCGCATGTGCTTCGCCATCGCCTCGGCGGCGGTGACGGTGTTGCCCACGGAATGCGTGGTGTTGATCTCGACGAGCTCCTTGAGCATCGCGCGCGCCTGCGCCTCCCAGCGCGTGCGCGGGGCGAGGGCGGGCGGCGTCGCCTGCTGCGCGGCGAGCGGCGAAGCGGCGGCGACGAGGAGCGTGGCGGCGAGGCGGAGGCGCAGGAAGATGGGGCTCACATTCCGGGTCCGGTGGTGGTGATGCGGCGCACGAGACGATACATGAACTCGAGGCCGTCGTAGAAGGCCCGCGCCTCGACCTTCTCGTTCATCCCGTGCGCGTTGGGCGCCGCGTAGAAGAGGCCCGAGACGCCGTAGACGGGGATGCCGGCCCGGCGCAGGTAGAGCGCGTCGGTCGCGCCGGTGCTCATCGTCGGAACGACGGGCATCCCCGGCCACACCTCGCGCGTCGTCTCCTCGATGCTCCGGAGCAGGTCCGGGGTGAGCGGCGACGGCGGGCTCTCGCGAGACCCGGTGACGTTGGTGACCTTCACCGCGGTGTCGGCGATGACGCGCTCGAGCGTGCGCTGCACCTCCTCCGCCGGTTCGTCGGGGAGGATGCGGCAGTTCACGTTGGCGCGTGCGCGCTGGGGGAGCGCGTTGGGTGCGTGCCCGCCCTCGAGCATCGTCGCGACGCAGCTCGTGCGGAGGCGCGAGCTGTGTGCCGGGTCGCGCGAGAGCAGCGCCGCGGCGGCCGAGTCGCGTTCGTTGGCGATGATGCGCCGCATCGCGCCGCCCATCTCGCCGCCGACGATCGCCGCCTGCCGGCGGAAGTACTCGCGCGTGACCTCGTTCAGGTGGACGGGGAAGCGGTGGGACTCGATGCGTTCGAGGGCGTGCGCGAGCGCGTAGATCGCGTTGTCGGCGCGCGGCTGCGAGCTGTGGCCGCCCGGGTTCGTCGTCTCGAGGCGGAAGTCGGTGTACTTCTTCTCGCTCGCCTGCACGTCGTTGGAGACCTTCTTCCCCTCCTCGATCCGGCCGCCACCCCCCTCATTGAAGCCGAACTCGGCGTCGATCAGCTCGCGGCGGTTGCGCAGGAGCCACTCCACGCCGTTGTGCTCGCCGTTCTCCTCGTCGGTCGTGAGCGCGACGATGATGTCGCGGTCCGGGACGATCCCCTCGGCCTTGAGGCGGAGCAGCACCGTGAGATGGATCGCGCCCTCGTCCTTGTCGTCGGCGACGCCGCGGCCGAAGAAGGTGCTGTCCTTCTCGATGAACGTGAACGGCGGCAGCGTCCAGTCCCGCGCGTCGGCCTCGACCACGTCGTGGTGCGAGAGGAGGAGGATGGGCTTCTTCCCCGTGTTCCGGCCCCGGAGCCGGACGACGAGGTTCCCCTTCCGCTCGGTGATCGGCGTGACGACGACGTCACTCGCCGGGAAGCCGGCCGCGCGCAGGTGCCGCGCCATCGCTTCGGAGGCCGCGAGCGTGCTGCCGACGCTCTCGGTGGTGTTGATCTCGACGAGCTCCTTGAGCAGGGCGCGGGCCTGGGCCTCCCAGCGTGCGCGCGGGCCGGCCGCCTGCGCGCCGAGTGGGGCGGTGACGATCACGAGGGCGAGGGCGGCGACGAGCGCGCGTCCGTCGCGGAGGAGCCGCGGGTGGGAGAAGGGCATGCGGCAAGTTGTCCGGGACCGCTCGGCGCCGCAACTTGAGGCGTCTCTCTCGGAGGTCAGGATGCGTCGTCCCCGGAACGGTGCCGCGCTCGCGGCGGGTCTCATCGCGCTGGTCGCTGTGCGCGCGCTCACGGCGCAGCAGGTCCCCGACCGCGCCTTCCGCCCGCCCGTGCCGCGGCCGGCGTATGCGGTCGGTGCCGGGCCGCGTCTCTGCCTCGACGAGGCGCATCACAACTTCCACACCCTCGACGACCGCTTCTGGGCGTTCGGCGAACTCGCGCGGCGAGACGGCTATCGCGTCGCGCCATCACGCGAGCCGATCACCGCGGCCGCGCTCGCCAAGTGCGACCTGTTCGTCATCTCCAACGCGCAGTCGAGCGCGCTCGAGTGGGATCGCTATCCCACGCCGACGCCCTCGGCGTTCAGTGACGCCGAGATCGCCGCGATGCGCGCGTGGGTCGAGGGAGGCGGACGCCTGCTCCTCATCGCCGACCACATGCCGCTCGCCGGTGCGGCCGCGAAGCTCGCGGCGGCCTTCGGCGCGAGCTTCACCGACGGCTTCGCGTACAAGGCGACGCCCGCCGGCGCGCCCGATTCGATGGTGACGCGCATCCGCGGCACGCCGACCCTGTTCGTGCCGCAGGATGGCACGCTCCCCGAGCACGCGATCGTCCGCGGGCGCGACAGCACCGAGCGCGTCACGCAGGTCCGCAGCTTCACGGGGCAGGCCTTCCGCGTGGAGGGGGCCGACGTCGAGCCGGTGATGGTCCTGCCGGCGGACTTCATCGTGCTGCTGCCGCGCTACGCCTGGCAGTTCGATGCGCGCACGCGGCAGGAGGCGGTGGGCGGCTGGCTGCAAGGCGCGACGCGTCGCGTGGGGCAGGGCCGCGTCGCCTTCTTCGGCGAGGCGGCGATGTTCAGCGCGCAGGTCGCGGGGCCGCAGAAGCGGCCCATGGGGATGAACGCCGAACTCGCCGAGCAGAATCCGCGGTTCGCGCTCAACACCTTGCACTGGTTGAGCGGGATCCTCGCACCCTAGTGGTCGTGGCCGTCGTCGCCCTCGGCGCCGTTCGGCCCACGCGACCCCGCGGCCACGAGGTCGCTCACCTTGTAGACGCGCCCGCCGCGGATCACGGTCTCGATCCGCGCCAGGTCCCCGATCCGCTCCGCCGGGCGCCCCGCGACGATCAGCAGGTCCGCGACCTTGCCGACGCTCACGCTGCCGAAGTCGCGCTCGTCCTTCATGTGGCGCGCCGCCTCGATGGTCGCGATCTGCAGCACGCGCGCGGCGGGGATCCCCGCCTTCTCGTACATCTCCAGCTCCCGGCGATAGGTCGAGCCCGACGAGTTGTCGGTCCCCGCGATGAGCGGGATCCCCATCGCGTAGAGCCGGCGGATGAGGTTCAGGTACGCGCTGTCGGCCTTCAGCTGGTCCGGTGAGCCGCCCGCGCCGACGATCGCGCCGCCACCGCCGATCCAGAGGTTGAACGTCCCGTCCACCGCGGTCCCCTTCGCCTTGAGGTACTCGAGCAGCTTCGTCATCGGCGGCGAGAAGACGTCGAAGGTCGGTGCGACCGCCGTCGCCACCTGCGAGTAGGCGCGCATGCGCGGCAGGTAGAGCGAGTCCTGGAAGAAGTTCGAGAAGAAGAACGCGGCGTGCTGGATCTCATCGAAGCCGAGGCCGACCGCGGCCTCGATGCTCAGGCCGCGCGGGATGTGCCCGCTCAACCGCATCCCACGTGCATGCGCCTCGGCGGCGATCGTCGGGACGAGGTCGGGATGCGTGACGTTGTAGAGCTTGATCTGCTTGTAGCCCGCCGAGTCGTACTTCACGACCCAGCGCCGCGCCTCGGCCTCGGTCGCGACGAGCGCCTCGCTCGGTCCGGCCCAGGCGAGCGGCCCCTCGATGAACCCGCCGAGCACGGCGCGTGGCGCGGCGAGGAGGCCGCGCGCCTCGCGGTCGCGCAGCGACGTCGCGACGTCGAAGTCGGCCGCGAGGTCTCGCTGCGTCGTGATGCCGTTGGCGAGCTGCGTGGTGCCCAGCGTGAGCTGGCTGTTCACCTGGATGTGCCCATGCATGTCCCACATCCCGGGCATCACCGTCTTTCCCGTCGCGTCGATGACCGTCGCGCCGGCGGGGACGGTGACCGCGTCCGCCGCACCGACCGCGACGATGCGGTCGCCGCGGACGATGATCGTCTGCGCCGGCCGCATCACGCCCGCCTCGGCGTCGAACAGGTCGCCGCCGCGGATCGCGATCGTCCCGACCGTCGTCGTGACGACGCGCTTGGCGAGCGCCTCGCCCTGCGCATCGCGCCACTTGAGCTCGATCGCGCGGAAGGCGGGCAGGAGCGGCACGACCGCGGGCTTCACGGTGATGAACCACTGCACGTCGGTCGCCAGCAGCTCGCCGCGTTCGTCGAGCCAGACGCCATTGGTGACGATGCTCGACCCGCGCGACACCATGACGAGGCGCGCGCGCTGGCGCGCGGCGCCGAGGCGCAGCGTGGTGTCGGCGATGATCTCGGCGCGCGCGGTGCCGCCCACCGCGAGCGTGCCGCGCCGGCCCGGCTGGGCGAGGAGGAATCGCGCGAGCGCTGCCTGGTCGAGCGGGGTGCCGCCGCGGAGCCCGACGAACGAGCCGGCCGGGATCGCGGACATCGTCGCCATGCCGCTCGCGGAGATGCTCCGCAGCGAATCTCCCGCGACCTCGAAGCGCTCGGTCGGCGCGCCCGTCGCGCCATCCGGATTGATCGGCCTCGACTCGGCGCTCGCCAGTCGGCCATTGCGCATGACCTGCCGCACCTCGATCCGGCCGCCGCGATTGCGGTCCGTATAGATGTATCGCGTGATGGTCGTGTCGCCGCGCGTCGCGACGACGAGGTCGCCGGCCTTCCGGCCGTGATTGTCGACGAGCCAGACCGTGGAGTCGGCCGCGGGCGCGACGGCCATGGCGGTGGCAGGCGCGGAGGTCAGCGCGGCGAGGGCGAGGAGCGGCAGGAGCATGGCGGCGAGGAGTTGGGGACCGCCAACATTATCGCGCGGCGGGCCCGGGCGCTCGGAATCTTGCCAATAGGGGTAGGGGGTATGTATGCTAGGGGACACCGTTCTCCGGACCTCCCCATGACCAACCTCACGCTCAGCATCTCCGGCATGACCTGCGGCCACTGCGTCGCCGCCGTCTCCAACGCGCTCAAGGCCGTCGAGGGCGTACAGGTGGAGGAGGTGCGCATTGGCACCGCCAAGGTGCAGTACGACGAATCGAAGGTCTCCGCGGCGCACCTCGCGCAGCTCGTGACGGAAGAAGGCTACGTCGCGATCGCGAGCGCCTGATGGCGACGGCGCTCAAGGTCCATGCGGCGGCGAGCTGCGGCTGCGGGGCACACGAGGCCGAGGATGGTCGCAAGGCCGTCGCCGTGGACGTCGACGTGAAGGAACGCAACCTCAAGCGGCTGCGCCGCATCGAGGGGCAGGTGCGCGGGATCCACAAGATGGTCGAGGAGGACCGCTACTGCGCCGACATCATGGTGCAGATCTCGTCGGTGCAGGAGGCGTTGCGCAGCGTGAGCCGCGAGCTGATGCGCAATCATCTCAAGCACTGTGCGGCGGGCGCCATCCAGGCGGGACCGACGGAGGCCGAGGCGATGTACGACGAGCTCGTGGACCTCATGTACAAGCACAGCCGATGAGCGCGCCGCGCGGGGCGGCCCTCGCCGCGGCCTTGCCCATCACCTTCGACGACGTCCTCGCGGCGGAGGAGCGGCTGAGGCCCCATCTCGCCCCCACGCCGTTGCGCGCCTACGCGCAACTGGATGAACTCGTGGGGAGCGGCGTGCAGGTGTTCGTGAAGCACGAGAACCACCAGCCCACGCAGAGCTTCAAGATCCGCAACGGGCTCAATGCGATCCTCGGGCGCTCGGCGGAGCAGCGCGCGCGCGGCGTGATCGGCGCGAGCACCGGCAATCATGGGCAGGGGATCGCGTACGGCGGGCGGCTCACCCGCACGCCGGTCACCGTCTGCGTCCCCGAGGGGAACAACCCCGAGAAGAACGCCGCCATCCGCGCACTCGGCGCGGAGCTCGTCGAGGTGGGGGCCACCTATGACGAGACCGTCGTCGAGTGCGGGCGGATCGCGGAGGAGCGCGGCCTCGCCTTGCTGCACTCGACGAACGACCCGCTCGTCGTCGCCGGCGCCGGCACGATGACGCTCGAGATCCTCGCACAGCAGCCCGACCTCGACGCGCTCGTGATCGCGCTGGGCGGCGGCTCGCAATCGGTGGGCGCGCTCACCGTCGCGCTCACGAAGAAGCCGGCGCTGAAGGTCTATGCCGTGGGCGCCGAGGGGGCACCGGCGCAGTACGATAGCTGGACGAAGGGGACGCGGCTCACCGGACAGCCGGCGCGGACCTTCGCCGAGGGGATCGCGACCGGCTCGGCGTACGTGCTCACCTTCGCCGCGCTGCGCGAGGGATTGAGCGACTTCATCAAGGTGAGCGACGCCGAGATGTACGCGGCGGTGCGGGACCTCATCCGCATCACGCACAACCTGCCGGAGGGCGCGGGGGCGGCCGGGCTCGCCGGCCTGCGCAAGCTCGCGCCGCGGCTCGCGGGGAAGCGCGTCGGCATCGTGATGTGCGGCGGCAATCTCAGCGACCGGGACCTGCGCATCGCGATGCAAGGGTAGCATGCGATCCCGCGCGCTCGCCGCCCTGGTGTTGCTGCTGGCCGCCGACCGGCTGGCCGCGCAGCAACTCACGGGCATCGTGCTCCGCGATGCCTCGCGCGCACCGGTGAGCGGCGTGGTCCTTCTCGCCCATTCGCCGGTGGGCGACACCGTGCTCGCGCGCGCGATCTCAGGGGCGCGGGGACAGTTCGCGTTGCCCGTGCGCGCGGGCGCGTTCCGCGTGCGTGCATTGCGGATCGGCTATCGCCCCGCCGAGCTCGGGACCTACACGCTGGCGCCGGACGAGATCCGCCGCGTCTCGCTCGTGTTGCCCGAGAACCCGCTCGTGCTGCAGGCGGTGACGCTGCGCGCGAGCGCCCGGTGCGACGTGGTCGGACGCGCCGGCGAGGCGGTCGCGAGCCTCTTCGATGAGGCGCGGAAGGCGCTGGTCGCGACGCAGCTGCGGCCACCGGAGGGACGACCGACCGCGCTGGTGGCGGTGGCGAAGAGTGCGACGTCCCTCACCGGCGCGTCGCTGATGGAGCCGGAGTTCCGCCTCATCTCCGGGCAGTCGGTGCGTCCCTTCCAGGCGGTGCCCCTCGAGGACATCGAGCGGCGCGGCTACGTGGTGGAGGAGGACGGCAACACCTTCTTCCGCGCGCCCGACGCTCCGGTGCTCCTCTCCGAGTCGTTCGCGGCGTCGCACTGCCTGCAGCTCGTCGAGGGGCAGGGGACGCAGGCGGGGCTGATCGGCATCGGCTTCAAGCCGGTGCGCGTGCAGCGGCCGCGGGTCGGGATCGCCGGCACGCTCTGGATGGATCGCGCGACGTACGAACTGCGCCGGCTCGACTTCGAGTACGTGGGACTCGTGCCGATGCTCGCGCGCGCCGGGTTGGGCGGCGAGGTGCTCTTCACGAGGCTCGCCGATGGTTCCTGGATCGAGAGTCGCTTCGAGGTGCGGATGCCGCGCCTCCGGATGGCGCCGGTCTCGCGCGGCCGGATGCCGTTCCCGGTGCTGGACGGGCACGAACGCTCCACCGGCGAGGTGCTCTCCATGCGCATCGCCGACACGCTCCTCTTCCAGGGGGACTCGGCGCTCGAGCGCCGGATGCTCGCCGCGATCGGCGCCAACGGCGGCAGCGTCGCGGGGATCACCTTCGGCGGCATCCGCGGCACCCTCACCGACTCGCTCCGCACCCGCGACGCGGTGCGGCTCGCCGGCGACACGGTGGTGCTGCGCGAGCTCGGACTGCGAGCGGTCAGCGACTTCACCGGGACCTTCGACTTCAAGGGTGTCCCCGCGGGGCGCTACACGCTCCTCTACCGGGCGCCCTGGTTCGACAGCCTCGGCGTCAGCCCGCTCACGCACGCGCTCGAGGTGCGCGCCGGCGAGCTCACCGAGACGGCGCTGGCGACGCCCGCCCTCGCGACCTACCAGTTCCTGCAGTGCGGCGCCCAGCTCGACACGCTCGACGCCCTCCTCCACGGCGAGATCACCGACGGGGAAGGGATGCCGCTCGCCGGCGCGCGCGTCGTCGCGCGGTGGAGCATCTGGCGGATCGAGGGCGATCGTCCCAGCCAGCAGCGGATGGAGCGCACCGACACGACCGGCGTGAGCGGGGCCTACCTGCTCTGCGGACTGCCGAAGGACGTCCCGTTCGACGTGACCGCGTACGCGACCGACGCCGACACCGTCGGCGTGCGCGCGCGCGTCGGCCCGACGGGGGACATCGGGCGGCGCAGTCTCGTGCTGGGCGATGCGAACGCGCGGGTGCGCGTGCGTGGCCGCGTCGTCGGCCCGGACAGATCGCCGCTCCGGCAGGCGACCGTCGCCTCGATGAACGACGAGGACGCGATCGCCCTCACGCGCGGCGACGGGAGCTACGAGCTCGCGATCCGCGGGCGCCGCTCGCAGCAGGCGCGCGTGCGCGCCCTCGGCTACGAGCCGCGGATCATCGACCTCGACCCGCGCGCCGCGCTCGTCGAGATCGATGACGTGATGCTGGTCCCGGTGGCGCAGGGACTCGACACCGTGCGCATCACCGCGAAGGACCCGTTCGACTGGCGGGACGAGTTCGACCGGCGTCGGGCGATCGGCCTCGGGCAGTTCATCACGGAGGATCAGCTGCGGCGCCTGCCCCGCGTCACGCCGAACGCGGTGGCCCAGTTCGCGCCGCGCATCAAGATGGACCGGGGCGCGATCAAGATGATGCGCGGGACCATGCCGTGCTGGCCCCGCTGGTTCGTCGACGGCCATGACGAAGGTCCGCAGTTCGACAGCCAGGGACGCCCGCACTTCGACGGCGCCGAGATCCCGGGACTCCTCGATCGCGCGAAGTCGATCGAGGTCTACCCCGCCACACAGGCGCCGGCCCGCTACAACGACTTCGAGGGCTGCGGCGTGATCGTCGTCTGGACCCGCTGACCGTCGCTACTTCGCGGGCATCGTCGCCATGCACTCGATCTCGAGCTTGGCGTTCGGCACCACCAGCGCCTTGATCACGACCGTCGTGCGCGCCGGCGGCGCCACCGGCCACATCTTCGCGTAGGCCTCGTTCATCCCGCGGAAGTCGGCGCCGTCGACCAGGAAGACGGTGCACTTCACCGCGTTCTCGATCGTCGTGCCCGCGGCCTCGAGGTTGCGCTTGATCGCGTTGAGCGCGCTCGTCGTCTGGCTCTGGATGGTCGAGTCGGCGTCGCGGCCGGGGAGGGCGCCCGAGGCGAAGACGAGGTTCCCGACGCGGATCGCCGGCGTGAGCGTCGCGCTCGAGTTGCCGATCGCCTCGCGGGCCTGCGCGCGCGCGACCGACGGGAACGCGGCGAGCGCGACGAGGGCGGTCACGGCGGTGGCGCGGAGGAGGAGGGAGAGGGTGCGCATGATGGGCCCGGTCAGCGGGTGGAGGGAGGGAAGGTCAGCTTCACGGCCGCGAGTGCGGCAGCGTCGGCGGCGAGCACGGCGGGCGCGACGGGCATCCCGTTGCGCTTCAACAGGTACGCGATCACCGCGGTGTACGTCTCGGGTGTGAGCGAGCCGGGATCGCTCTCCGGCATCGTCGTGCGAATCTGGTCGAAGAGGTCGTAGGCCGAGCGCCCGCCCCACTTGAGGCGGAAATCCGGGTCGGAGAGGTTCTGCGCGTGGCACTCGAGACAGACCGAGCGGAACCACTGCTCGCCGACCTCCACCTGCCGGAGGGCGGCGGAGTCCAACGGCGAGGGTTCCTGCGCCGAGAGCGGTAGCGCGGCGATGAGGCCGGCGGCGCCCAGCAGGGCACCGAGGGCGGCACGAGGGGAACGGGAGCGGGGGATCATCGGCTCGGAAGCTGGGTCGCCGCCTCAACGCGTGCAAGCGGTCGGGCGTTGGAACGGGACGCGAGTCCTTCCCGGCGCGATTGCGGCCCCCTCGCGCGGGAGCGATCTTCGGCCCATCCCCAGCCCCGGGTCCTCTCGATGTCAGACGCTTCCGATCCGCGCGAGCCGCTCGCCTCCGAGCTGCCGCGCCGCGACTTCCTTCGCCTGGCCGGACTCGGCACGGGCGCGCTCCTCAGTGGCGTGACGCCGCTCGCCGTCGAGGCGCAGGAGCCCCCGATCTTCCCCGTCCACACCGGCCGGCGGCCGCGCGGCACGCGGAACAACCACGTCGTCGTCGTCGGGGCGGGCGCGTGGGGCGCGTTCATCGCCTGGCACCTGCGCAAGGAAGGCAACAAGGTCACGGTGGTGGAGCAGTACGGCGCGGCGAACTCACGCTCGACGAGCGGCGACGAGACGCGCGGCATCCGCTCCTCGTACGGCGACCGCACCATCACCCCGGAGCTCTGGGTCGCGTGGGCCCGCGAGAGCATCAAGCGCTGGCGCGAGTTCGACCAGGAGCACACGAAGCGATTCGGCACGCGGTTCTTCTACACGACCGGCGACATCATCCTGCGCGACAAGCCGCAGGCCTTCACCACGCGTTCGCGCGAGCTGTGGGACAAGCTCGGTGTGAAGTACGAGGTGCTCGACGAGGCCGAGGCGACGCGCCGCTTCCCGCAGATCCGCTCCGAGGGGAACGAGGTCATCCTCTACGAGCCCGACGCCGGCGTCGCGCGCGCGCGCGACTCGGTGCAGGCGGTGGTCACGCTCGCGCGCGACGCGGGGGTGCAGTTCCGGCAGGGCCGCGTGACGCCCGGGCCGGTCACGAACGGGCGCATGCAGTACGTCTCGCTGCAGGACGGCACGCGGATCGGCGCCGATGCCTTCGTGTTCGCCTGCGGGCCGTGGATGGGCAAGGTCTTCCCCGAGGTGATGAAGAACCGCACGAGCTTGCCGGTGGGCCACGTCTGCTACTTCGGCCCGCCGATGGACGACACGCGCTTCACCCATCCCAACATGCCGAGCTGGAACGTGCCCGGCGTGACCGGCTGGGCCGCGCTGCCGACCGACTCGCACGGGTTCCGCGTGCGGGGCGCGATCGCGCCGCCGGCCCCGCCCACGCCGCCCGGCGAGGCCCCTGCCGCGCCGCCGCCTCCCCCGCCGCAGGTCCGTGCCGACCCGGCCCAGCAGGACCCCGACACGAGCTCGCGCTGGACCAACGCCGACCGCGTCGATGGGTCGCGCAACGTCCTGAAGAAGTACTTCCCCGCGATGGCCCTGGCGCCGCTGCTCTCCACGCGCGCCTGCCACTACGAGATCAGCGTCAACCGGAACTTCATCGTGGACAAGGTCCCGGGCGCGGAGAATGCGTGGATCACCGGCATGGGACAGGCGGAGGGCTTCAAGTTCTCGATCGTGCTCGGCGAGTACGCGGCCTGGCGCGTGATGGGCAATGCAGGGGACCCGACCATCGCCGAGGCCTTCAAGTATCCGGCCAACGAGTATCCGCCGACGCCGCCGACGCGCGGGGAGGACGACGAATGATCCGCCGCATCACGCTCGCCGCGTTCGCGCTCGCCGCCGTGGCGCGGCTCGACGCGCAGGTCGCGCCGGTGAACGACCGGCCCAATCCCTACACGACCATCGAAGGCTGGGCGAAGATGCCCGCCGGTCGCGTCTGGGGGTCCACGAGCGCCGTCGCGATCGACCGCGACGGCCAGAGCGTCTGGGTCGCCGAGCGCTGCGGCCAGAACTCGTGCGTCGGGTCGGACCTCGATCCGGTGCTGCTCTTCGACAAGGACGGCAACCTCGTGCGCTCGTTCGGCAAGGGGATGATCAACTGGCCGCACGGCATCCATGTCGATCGCGAAGGGAACGTCTGGATCGTGGACGGGCGCGACAATCGCCCGCCGGCGCCCCGTCCGGGACAGCCCGCTCCCGCGACTCCGGCGGCGACGCCTTCACGCGTCTTCGGCCATCAGGTCATCAAGTTCTCGCCCACCGGCGAGGTGCTCCTCCGCCTCGGCACCGATGGTGGCGCGCGTGAGCCGGGCTTCTTCTTCCAGCCCAACGCGGTCTACGTCGCGCCCAACGGCGACATCTTCGTCGTCGAGGGGCATGCGTCGGGTCCCGAGGCGAATGCGCGCGTGCTCAAGTTCGACCGCAGCGGCCGCTTCCTCATGACATGGGGGAAGAAGGGGACCGGGCCGGGCGAGTTCGACCAGCCGCACGCGCTGGCGATGGACTCGCAGGGACGGCTCTTCGTCGCGGACCGCTCGAACGACCGCATCCAGATCTTCTCGCAGGACGGCAAGCTGCTCGACACCTGGACCCAGTTCTCGCGCGCCAGCGGGCTCTTCATCGACGCCAACGACGTGCTCTACGCCGCCGACTCCGAGTCGGGGTCGATCGAGCCGCGACGTCCCGAGTGGCAGCGCGGGATCCGCATCGGCAGCGCCCGCACGGGGGAGGTGACCGCCTTCATCCCGGACCCGGTGACCACCACCCGCAACACGAGCGCGGCCGAAGGGGTGGCCGTCGATTCGCGCGGGAACATCTACGGCGCCGAGGTCGGACCGCGGGCGCTCAAGCGATATGAGAGGAAGCGATGAACGGCGAAGGCTCAAGGATGATGGGGGAAGGGGGAACGGCGAACAGCTCCCGCCTCGCGGGCATGACGAGGCTGGCCTTCGTCCTCCTCCTCGCGTCGGCCGTCGCGTCGCCGCTGGCCGCACCGCTCGCCGCCCAGCGCCGCATCGGGATGATCCCCGTCGGCGCGAGCGAACTCCGCGACACCGTCGCGCTCTACTCGACCGATCGCGCCGCGCTCGGCCGGCGCTGGACGGTGGAGTTCTCTCCCACGCGGCGCGCGCGGTTCGGCACGTTCTACGAAGGATGGCGCGAGCGGCTCCGGAAGATCGACTTCGCCCGGCTGAGTCAGGAAGGGAAGATCGACTACGTGCTGCTCGAGTCGAAGGTGAAGGCCGAGCAGGCGCAGTTGCGGCGCGAGGAGAAGCTCGCGGGGGAGATGGCGGCGCTCGTGCCGTTCGCGGCGGTCGTGACCGAGCTCGAGGAGAAGCGCCGCCGCTTCGAACCGGTGGACGCGCCCGGATCGGCGCGCGCGCTCGCGAAGCTCGCCGCCACCGCCGACTCGCTCACCCGCGCGGTGCGCGCGAAGCCGGCCAACAGCGCCACGCGCCCCGAGCGGATCGTTGCCCTGCGCACGGTCGGGTACCTCGATGACCTCCAGGGGACGCTGCGCAACTGGAACCGCTTCTACTCCGGTTACGACCCCGAGTACACCTGGTGGACGGCGGACCCCATGCGCCGTGCCAACACGGCGCTGACGAACTACCAGAAGGCGATCCGCGAGGCGATCATCGGCCAACGCGACGGGCAGGAGGAGCCGATCGTCGGCGACCCGATCGGCCTCGACGGTCTGCGCGAGGATCTCGCGGCGGAGATGATCGCGTACGAGCCGCAGGAGCTGATCGACCTCGCCGAGCGCGAGTTCGCCTGGATCGAGACCGAGCAGAAGAAGGCGGCCCGCGAGATGGGCTTCGGCGACGACTGGCGCGCCGCGCTCGAGAAGGTGAAGCAGGCCTACGTGCCGCCCGGTGACCAGCCCGAGCTCATTCGCCGGCTGGCGCGCGAGGCCGTCGCGTTCATCACGGCGAAGGACCTCATCACCGTGCCGCCGCTGGCGGACGAGATCTGGCGCATGGAGATGATGACCCCGCGCCAGCAGCTCGTCTCCCCCTTCTTCCTCGGCGGCGAGATCATCCAGGTCTCGTATCCGACGGACAGCATGGCCGACGCCGACAAGCTCATGTCGATGCGCGGCAACAACCCGCACTTCTCGATGGCGACGGTGCACCACGAGCTGATCCCGGGGCACCATCTGCAGGGCTACATGACGTCGCGATACAACACGCACCGCGGCGCGTTCGGCACGCCCTTCTGGACCGAAGGCTGGTCGCTCTGGTGGGAGATGCTGCTCTGGGATCAGGGCTTCCCGAAGACCCCCGAGGACCGGATGGGGATGCTCTTCTGGCGCTCGCACCGGCTCGCGCGGATCATCTTCTCGCTCAAGGTCCACCTGGGGCAGATGACGCCGCAGGAGGCGATCGACCTCCTCGTCACGCGCGTCGGCCACGAGCGCGCCAACGCCGAGGCGGAGGTGCGACGGTCGTTCAACGGCACCTACTCGCCGCTGTACCAGGCGGCCTACATGATGGGCGGGCTGCAGATCCGCGCGCTCCACCGCGAACTGGTGGGCGGTGGTCGGATGACGAACCGCGAGTTCCACGACGCGATCATGCAGGGCGGGCGGATGCCGATCGAGATGGTGCGCGCGAGGCTCACGGGAGCGGCGCTGTCCCGCGACTATCGGGCGAGCTGGAAGTTCATCCAATGAGATGAGGACCGTCGCGTGCGTGCTGGCCTGGGCGTGTGCCGTCGCGCCGCTCGGGGCGCAGTCGTTCGTGCGCCAAACGCTCGCGATCGCGGCCGCGCCGGGCAGTGGGGATTCGCGCCTCTGGCGCCGTGTCGTCGATGCGGCGCGATCGGGGCTGCGTCGTGACGTGGATCGGCGCGCCATCGCACTCGTCCCCGCCGATTCCCTGGAGCGGATGCTGCGTGCCCTCGGCATCCGCGAGCCGGGCGACGCGACGGAGATGGACCTGCGCACCGTCACGCGCCTCGCGCGGGCGGACGAACTGCTCGTCGGGCGGGCCGTGCCCGGCCCGGGGGGGATCGACGTGCAGGCGTGGGTCGTGCTCGTGCGCGATCCGCGACAACGGGAGCCGCTGCGGTCGCTGCGCGCCGCCACGCCCGAGGCGGCCGGGGATTCCCTCGCGCGTGCGCTCCTCGAGGTGCGTCGGCAGTTCGGCGAGGTGCGCCAGTGCGAGAACGCGGCGCGACTCGGCGATCGCGCGGCGGCCATCCGGGCCGCGACCGCAGCGCTCCGACTCACGCCCACGGGGCTGGTGGCGCGGATCTGTCTCGCGCGCGCGCTCGTCGAGTCGGGGGCGCCCGCCGACTCGGTGCTGCGGCTCGCCGGACAGGTGCTGGCGCGCGACTCGGCGAGCGTGATCGCGTTGGCCCTCCGGGCACAGGCGCTGGACGGACTCGTCCGCCGTCGCGATGCCGCGGAGGCCTGGGCGCAGGTGCTCGCCGCGCGTCCCGACTCGGCGGACCTGGCGGTCGTCGCGCTCGAACGACTGCTCGCGCTCGAGCGTCCCGCGGTCGCCCTCGACGCGATCGACGCGCTCGTGGGTCGGCATGCGAGCGACGCGCGATTCCCGCGATTGCGCTTCCGCGCCCTGCACACCCTCGGACGATGGGAGACGACGGCGACTCTCGGCGATTCGCTCGAGACCGTCGATCCCGAGTTCGCGGCCGGCGCGGCGTACGCGGTGCGGTACGTCGATGCGCTGCTGCACCGCGGCGATACGCTGCGCGCCGTGGCGAAGAGCGCGCGCTCGGTGGTCGAGCATCCTGACGATCCGCGGCTGTACGTCCAGTACTTCCGTCTCATCGCCGACGAACGCACCGTCGCCCTGGCGCGCGGGCTGGAGCGATTCCCTCGGCTGGCGGAGTTGCGGGTCCTCGCGGCGCAGGAGGCGCGCGCGGCCGGTGACCGGGCCGCCGAGCGTGTCGCGTTGCGCGAGGCGCTCGCGTCGGACGCGACGCTCGCGCAGAGTCAGTTGCGGCTCGCGGAACTCTGGTTCCAGGATGGTCGCCCCGACAGCGCGTTGCGCGTGCTGCAGCGCGCGCCGCGCGAGGGCATCGCCGGCGCGGCCTCGCTGCGCCGCTACGCGATGGCGCGCGGCGTCGAGCTGCTCCGGTCGGCGTCCGACACCGTGCCCTCCTCCTACGCGTTGCCCCTCGCGCTCCTTGCGCTCGCCGACAGCGTCGAGTCCGGCCCCGATACGCGCGGCCTGCTGGTGGCGGGAGGGCTACAGATGGCCCGCAGCGAACTCGTGCTCTCCTCGGTCACGCGGGCCTGCGACGGCGTGCGCCGAGCCGATCTCGCGCTCGGCGCAACGGCAGCGCTACTCGCACGCGGCGTCGGGGACGGCTCCGCCGCCGATGAGCTCCGTCAGGCGCAGGCGGTGATGCGCGGCGCGGTCGACGACGCGCTGCGCCGGGACTGCGCGCCAGCGCCACCGGTGGGCGCTGGCACGGATCGGACGGTCCTCGCTCCTTAGCTCAGGGCAGTCGGAGCGCGACCAGCGCCGCCGTCGTCCCCGCCCCCGTCGCGAACACGATGTACTGCTTCCCTTTGTGCAGGAACGTCATTGGCATCGCGGTCGTCTTGGCCGGGATCTCCACCGCCCCCACCTGCGCGCCGGTGTTCTTGTCCACCGCGAAGAGCATCGGCTTCGCCCCGGGCACGCCGCCCGAGCGGCCGGTCCCGTAGATCACGAGCGTCCTCGTGTTGATCACCTGCGGCTGCTGGCCGCCGGCCGGACGCGGCGGGAGCTGGACGCCCGCGAAGAGCGGATGCGTGCTCGTCGTCGGTACCATCCCGCCGTTGGGGATCCACCAGCGCTTGTCGCCGACGTTCATGTCGTAGGCGGTGATGCCGCCGAACTGCTTCGGCTTGAGGATCGAGACGCCGCCGATGGTCGCGACGTTGCCGCGCCCCTCGAAGCCGCCGCCCCGTGACGTGGGCGGCGTGTAGCCCGGCGGCGGGGCGACCGCGCCGATCAGGCCGCAGTTGTCGCGCGGCGAGCTGTAGCGGAACTCCGAGCAGGGATCCTTCTGCAGCGTGATCGTCGAGAGGCCGCTGATCGAGGCGACGTACATCATCCCCGTCACCGGGTCGACCGCCGCGCCGCCGTCGATGTTCACGCCGCCCGAGGCGCCCGGCGCATACCACGCGCAGCGCGTGCCGGTGGGGCTCGACCCGTCGCTCAGCACCGCCGGGATGAAGTACGGTCCCATGCGGCAGGTGCGCGCGCGGGCGAGCGCCGAGTCGCGGATGGCGGGCGTGTAGTCGATCAGGTCGCTCTCGAGCAGTCCCTGCTGCGAGTACGGCGCCGGCTTCGACGGGATCGGCTGGGTCGCCCAGGTCCGCTCCCCGGGCACGTCGCTCTGCAGCACCGGCGTCTCGACGATCGGCCAGATGGGCTCGCCCGTCACGCGATCGAAGGTGTAGAGCCAGCCCTGCTTGGTCGCCTGCGAGATCGCCTTCCGACGCCGCCCGTCGACGGTGATGTCGAGCAGGTTCGGCGCCATCGGCGTGTCGTAGTCCCAGATGTCATGGTGCACCATCTGGAAGTGCCACTTCCGCACGCCGGTCCGCGCGTCAAGCGCGACGAGCGAGTTGCCGTAGAGGTTCGCGCCCGGGCGATGGCCGCCGTACTCGTCCATGAGCGGCATGCCGACCGGGATGTACACCATGTTGAGCTCGGGGTCGCCCGAGTAGGTCGCCCAGGCGTCGTTCTTGCCCACGCCCTCGGTGCCGATCTTCGAGCCGTTCTCCCACGTCTCGGCGCCGAACTCGCCCGGCTGCGGGACGAGGTTGAACTTCCAGAGCTGGCGCCCCGTGCGCACGTCGAAGCCGCGGATGAAGCCCGGGATGTTGCGGACGCGGATCGGGTAGTAGCCGTGGATGCTCGAGTTGCCGACGACGACCACGTCGTTGATGAGGATCGCCGGCGAGCTCGCCGCGATCTGGCCGTTCACCGGGTCGATGCCGATGGTGCCGTCGGCGCCGATCTTCTTCACCGGGTCCCAGGTCTCGCCGGGGCGCGCCCGACGCGCGGGCGCGGCGTCGGAGATCACCAGCGAACCGGAGTCGTCCACCGCGAGCGGCACGAGCGGGAAGCCGAGCCCGTCCATCAGGTCCACCACGCCGTTCTTCCCGAAGCGCGGATCGGGGAGCCCGGTCTTCGCGTCGAGCGACACAATGTGGTAGCCCGGCGTCACGACGATGATCCGCTCCTCGCGCCCGTCCGTCCAATACGACGGGCCGCGTCCCGCGAACTGGCGCGGCGCCTTCTGCCAGCGGATCCCTTCCTCCAGCCGGTACATCCAGAGCGTCTCGCCCGTCTCGGGGTCGATCGCCATCACCGAGCGGCGCGTCGTCGCCACGGTGAACAGCCGGCCGTTCGCGTAGAGCGGCGTCGTCCGGTAGTACTCGTCGGGGCCGAAGGTGCCGGCGTTCCACTGCCAGGCGACCTGCAACTTGTTGAAGTTCGTCGCATCGATCTGGTCGAGCGGCGAGTAGCGCGTGCTGTGCGCGTCGGCGGCCCAGAAGCGCCATTCACCGAACGCGTTGCCGCGCTCCAGGTTCGTCATCACCGGGGCGGCGCCGCCGGGCGCACTCGCGGGGCGTGTCTGCGCCTGCAGCAGACCGGGGACGAGCGCGAGCAGGAGCGAGAGGCGTCGAAGGGTCATCGCCGTGGACCGGTGGAGGTGGGGACGGTGCGGACGGAATCGAAACGGATACGACTGAGCGCGAGCGAGTCCATCGGCAGCGGGCGCTCGCCGGCGGGCATGCCGTTGGCGCGCACGAGGAACGCGACCGCGAGCAGGTACTCCTCGTCGGAGAGGCCGCCGGGATCGTTCTTCGGCATCTCGTTCTTGACATAGGCGTAGAGCGAGGCGAGGTCTCGCCCGATCCACTTGTTCTTGAAGGGCAGGCCGTTGTGCGGCGTGTGGCAGTTGTTGCACGCGCTGGCCCAGAGTTCGCGCCCCTCGTTGGCCTGCTGCGTGGTGTACACGCCGTCCGCGGTCGTCCGCGCCACGCCTTGCGTGAAGCCTTGCGCGGCGACGAGGAGGGCGATGGCGGCGAGCGGGACGAGAGGACGCAGGAGCACGGGAGTCAGCAGGGGGGCAACAGGGGGTCAGGAGGTCCGGAGGGTCCGGAGAATGTGCCGCAGCGCGAGCCCGAGGGCCAGCGCGAGCGTGAGGAGCAGGGCGAAGCGCATCAGTCCCAGGGCGAACGTCCCGTCCATCACCGGCCAGACGAACTGCGCCCGGTACTCGGCGAGCGTCGCGGCGCGGTCGGTCATCCAGTGCCATGCCGTGTGCGCCACGAACGCCGACCCCACGATCGTCACCAGCCGTTCGCGGTCGGCCCCCACGTGGGCGTGCATCCAGCGGAGCAGCGGGAGCGCGAGGGCGAGGACCAGCAGCTGCCCGAGCTCCACCCCCACGTTGAACGAGGCGAGCGCCATCACCAGATGTCCGCCGGCGAACTGGAGCTGTTCGCCGAGCGCGAACGAGAAGCCGAACCCGTGGACCAGGCCGAAGGCGAACGCGATCGCCCACCGCCGCTCGAGCCGGTCGGCGGGCAGCAGGATGTTCTCGACGGTCAGCCAGACGATCGACGCGGCGATCAGCACCTCCACCAGCGGCGGGAACCACCCCGCCGTCGGCGCGAGGCCGAGGGCCGACGCGCCGAGCGTGAGCGAGTGCGCCAGCGTGAACGCCGTCACGATCGCGACGAGCGACCGCCAGCGGCGCACCGGGAGCACGAGGCAGAGCACGAACAGCAGATGGTCGATCCCGCCGAGAATGTGGCGGAAGCCCTCGGCGACGAAACGCCGCACCGCGTCATGCCATCGCGGCGCGAGGGCGATGCGGTCGGGATTCCCCTCGTAGACCAGGATCCGGTCGCGGCCGTCAGCGCCGATGAGATGCAGCACGCTCGTCGTGCGCAGCCCGAGGTGCGCGAGCTGCGGATGCAGCACGAGCCGCGCGCCCGCCGCCGGCAGGGTGACCTCGAGCCGCACGTCGAACAGCGCCTGCCGCCACTGCAGCGTCGTCTCCTCCCCCAGCGGTTCGCGCGCGAACCGTGCCGACGCGGCGGCGAACGACTCGAAGCTGCGGTCGCTCGGGATCGCGAGCGCGGTCGCGAGCACACGCGGACGGCCGAGCGGGACCCCGTCGGCATCGAGCGCGAGGTAGTCGGCGAGCCATTGGGTCGCGGCCGTCTCGAGGAGCGGCCGTACCCGCACCAGGTCGAGCGACCCGTCCGGACGGAGCGGGAACTCCACGTCGCGCATCGCCTCGAGCGGCACCCGCAGCAGCAGGTCCACGCGCGTGCCCTCGGGGCGCACGTAGCCGAGCACCGCGACCCGCTGGGGGATCTCGTGGGCGGGCAGCGCCCGCGGCAGGAGCGGCTGGGCCAGCAGCGCCGTGGCGAAGGCGAGGAGGAGTCGTCTCTGGTGCATCACGCCGGGGAGATATAGCATTGGCCCCGTCCGCGCACAGGCTCATCACGCGACTCGGGGGAGTGGGACATGCCACGCAAGACTACGGTGATCACGGGCGCGGTGCTGGGCGCCGCCGCCCTCTCGCTCGCCCTCGGCCAGCGCGAGCTCTCCGCCACGCTCGAGCGGCAGGTGCAGGCGCCGTACTTCGAGGTCGATCCGATGTGGCCCAAACCGCTCCCCAACGGGTGGCTCCTCGGCATGGTGATCGGCGTGGGCGTCGACGCCCGCGACCATGTGTTCATCGTCCATCGCGGGCAGGCGACGCTGAACGCGCGCACCGAGGGCGGCTACGCGAAGGTCGGCCCCTGCTGCAGCGCCGCGCCGCCGGTGCTGGAGTTCGACCCCGAGGGCAACCTCGTGAACTCCTGGGGCGGCCCCGGCGAGGGCTACGTCTGGCCCGGCTCCAACCACGGCATCACCATCGACCACCTCGGCAACGTCTGGATCGGCGGCAACGGGGCGCGCGACTCGGTGAACATGGCCGACTCGCACATCCTCAAGTTCACGCACGAGGGGCGCTTCCTGCAGCAGATCGGGATCCCCGGCCAGCCGACGAACTCGAACTCGATGACCTCCTTCGGCCGCGTTGCCAAGGTGAGCTTCGACGCGGCGGCCAACGAGGCGTACGTCGCCGACGGCTACGGCAACAAGCGGGTCGCGGTGCTCGACATGGCCACCGGCGCGATCAAGCGCTACTGGGGCGCCTACGGCAACGCGCCGAGCGACACGAACTACGGGCCCTACGACCCGGCGAAGCCGCTCATCCCGCAGTTCCGCACCCCGGTGCACTGCGCCGAGCCCACCACCGATGGCCACGTGTACGTCTGCGACCGCGTGAACAACCGGATCCAGGTGTTCACCAAGGCGGGGAAGTTCGTGAAGGAGGTACAAGTTGCCCCGCTCACCCGCGGCGACGGCGCCGTGTGGGACATCGCCTTCTCCCGCGACGCGGCGCAGAAGTATCTTTATCTGGCGGACGGCAAGAACGAGCGCGTCTACGTGATGGATCGGCAGTCGCTCGAGATCCTCACGATGTTCGGCGACGGCGGGCGGCAGCCGGGGCAGTTCTTCGCGGTGCACTCCATCGCGACGGACTCCAAGGGCAACATCTTCACGACCGAGACCTACGAGGGGAAGCGTTTGCAGCGATTCGTCTATCGCGGGATCCGTCCCGTGTCGCGTCGGGACCAGGGTGTCCCGTGGCCCACTCGCCCATGAGCGTGATCCTCCAGCCTGAACGCCGGGGCGTCCCGGACCGCCGGCAGGGCGAGCGGCGCGAACCCGAACTGCGCTTCGGCGGACGGCGCGTCGCCGACCGTCGCGCCTCCGGCCGCCGGGATGCCGATCGGCGGACCGCCGAGCGGCGGCGCGGCGATCGACGCGTGGGGCCGCGCCGCGAGCGGCGCAGCTCCGGCGCCGTCAGGGTGCTATGACCGTGCGGAGCGGCGCGGTGTAGGCCTCGAGTTCGTCGAGCACGCCGTTCACCGCCGCCGCCTCGAGCGGCACGCTCCGCACCACCACATCCGTCAGGTCGAGGCGCTTCGTGCGCGCCAGCTCCAGCAGCAGCGGGAGCTCGGCGAGCAGGTGGTCGTTCGACCCGATCAGCTCCGTCTCGGGGCCGAGCAGTTCGCGATAGGTGTCGAGCTCCATCGGCGTGCGCGAGAGCCCGGCGATCACCGCGCGCCCCTGCACGGCGCACATCTGGATCGCCTGCCGCATCGTCAGCGGTGAGCCGACCAGCTCGAGCACCACGTCGACGCCGCGCCCGTTGGTCGCGGCCCGCAGGCCGGCCACCGGATCGATCACCGGCGCGCTCCCCGGCCGCGACGAGCGCACCGGTACCGCGCCGTACCGCGCCGCCGCCGCGAGCTTCGCCTCGTCGAAATCCACTGCGTACACGGCGAGCGCGCCGAGCGCCTTCGCCAGCTGCACGGCGGAGATGCCGAGCCCGCCGATGCCGATCACCGCGACCGTCTCGCCCGGCTGCAGGCGCCCGCGGCGGATCGCGTGGAGCGACGTCGCGCTCGAGCACATGAGCGCCGCGCCGTGCGAGAAGGGGATCTCCGCCGGCAGCGGGACCGCATTGCGCGCCGGGACCACGATGTACTCGGCGTGCCCGCCGTCGCGGTGATGCCCGATCATCTTCCCGGTGGTGCAGTATTGCTCGCGCCCGGCGACACAGTGCGCGCACTGGCCGCAGGTGACGAGGTAGTGGAGGCAGACGCGGTCGCCGACGGCGTGGGTGGTCACGCCGGCGCCGAGGGCCGCGACCTCGCCGGCGACCTCGTGCCCGAGCGTGATCGGCGCGACGAGCGACGCCGACCGCCCGGCGCGGTAGTGCGCGTCGGAATGGCAGATGCCCGCCGCGCGGACGCGGACGAGGACCTCGCCGGCGGCCGGGACCGGGGTCGGGAGGTCCGCGAGAACCACCGGGGCGCCGATGGTGTCCAAACGAAGTGCGCGCATGGCGAGTATCCGATGAGGCGGTGAAGGGGGCGCGCGGAATATGCGCCTGCCGTCGCCGGCGCGCCCACCCACGCGTAGCTTCTCCCCGTCCCACCCCGAACCCGTCCGCCACCCTGCGGCCCCGACGACCCATGCGACGCACCCTCTCCCGTTCCCTCGCGCTGCTCCTCCTCGCCGCCGCGGCACTCCCCGCGCAGGACCGCCTGCGCCAGATGCCCGGCTACGAGCGCTACGCGGCGATGGCCCCGCGCCTCCAGGGCGCCATCAAGAGCGGCGCCGTCACGCCGCAGTGGGCCGAGGATGGGCGCAGCTTCGACTTCACGGTGGACGGCAAGCGCCGCCGCTTCGACCTCACGACGCGCGCGGTGGGCGACGCGCCCGCGCCGACCGCGGGTGCCAATGGAGGCCGGCGGGGCGGCTTCCCCGCGCGTGGACGCCAGTTCACCGAGGCCTGGACCGCCGATTCGGCGCGCCGCGCCTTCTACAAGGACCGCAACATCTTCATCGCCAACCGCGATGGCTCGGGCGAGCGCCAGCTCACCACCGACGGCAGCGAGAGCGGGCGCATCAAGTACGGCACCGCGAGCTGGGTCTACGGCGAGGAGCTCGGCCAGGTCACCGCGATCTGGTGGTCGCCCGACGGCAGCAAGCTCGCGTTCTACCGGTTCGATGAGCGGCCGGTGCGCGACTACGTGCTGCAGATGGACCAGACGACCGTCGCCGGGAGCGCGGCGAGCGAGGCGTACCCGAAGGCCGGCACCGAGAACCCCATCGTCGACCTCTTCGTCTATGACGTCGCCACCGGCGCCACGCAGCGCATCGACGCGCGCGACGGCAAGCCGCTCACCGACGACGTGGTCGGGCACTACGTCTACGGGATCTCGTGGACCAAGGACGGCAGCGAGCTGCTGCTGCGCCGCACCAACCGCCGGCAGAACATCATGGAGTTCGCGGCCTGCCAGCCGACCACCGGCGCCTGCCGCGTGATCGTGCACGAGGAGTGGCTCCCGAGCTGGACCGAGAACTCGCCGACGATCTCGTGGCTCGCGGACGGCAAGCGGTTCATCTGGGAGTCGGAGCGCACGGGGTTCTCGAACTACTACCTCTACGACCTCTCCGGGAAGCTCCTCGCGACGCTCACGAGTCACGAGGCCGAGGTCGCGGGGATCGTGAAGGTCGACGAGCGCGCGAAGCAGCTGTGGTACTACGCCCGCACCGGCGACAACTTCATGAAGGTGCAGCTCCATCGCGTGGGGCTCGACGGCAAGGGCGACCGGCGTCTGACCGATCCGGCGCTCAATCACTCGGTCTCGGTCTCGCCCGACGGCCGGTTCTTCACCGACGTGGCGCAGACGGCGGCGATCGCGCCCACCACGCGGCTCATGGACGCGAACGGGCGCGTCGTGGCGACGCTCGCCGAGACCGACCGCACCGCGTTCGACGCGGCGGGTTTCAAGCCGGCGGAGCTCTTCACCTACACCAGCGCCGACGGCACGACGCCGCTCCACGGCATGATCCACAAGCCGTCGAACTTCGACCCGTCCAAGCGGTATCCGGTGCTCTTCTCCGTGTACGCGGGTCCGGCGACGAACGGGGCGCGCGAGGCGTTCACGCCGCCGATGGCGCAGACCGAGTTCGGCTTCATCATGGTGACGCTCGACACGCGGAGCGCGGCCGGCCGCGGCAAGCGCGCGCTCGACGCGATCTACCTCAAGCTCGGCCAGGTCGAGATCGACGACCTCGCCGCCGCGTCACGGCACCTCGCGAAGCTGCCGTACGTCGACGGCCAGCGCGTCGGCATCTTCGGGACCTCGTACGGCGGCTACTCCTCGGCGCTGGCGCTGCTCCGGCATCCCGACGCCTTCGCCGCCGCCTCGGCGATGTCCGCGGTGACGGCGTGGGACCACTACGACACGATCTACACCGAACGGTACATGTACACGCCGCAGGCCAACCCCGAGGGCTACAAGCGGGGGAGCGCGATGGAGTACGCGAAGGACCTGCGCGGCCGCCTCATGATCTACTACGGCACCGCCGACGACAACGTGCACCCGAACAACGCCATGCAGCTCATCCGCGCGCTGCAGCAGGCGGGGAAGAGCTTCGAGGTGCAGGTCGGGCCGGACGCGGGCCACACCGCGCTCAACCAGCAGCGGATGATGGAGTTCTTCATCCAGTCGCTGGTGATCGAGAAGGGGTCGGCGGTGTCGATGGACTGAGCCGGGCGCTCAGTAGCTCGTCTGGCGCTGCCCGAGCAGGGCAGCGCGGACGGGCCGGTCCATGTGGAAGTAGACGCGGAAGAGCTCGAACGCGATGATGCAGTCCCACGCGATCACGAGCCAGAGCAGCACCGCCTCCATCGGCAGGTCGGCCCACGCCCGCACCTTGATGCCGAGCATCTGGTCGTGGTGGTAGTTCCACCAGTCGTAGGGCACGCCGAGCGTCGCCTCCCAGATGAGGCTCACGAGCAGCAGGATGCCGAACGCGAAGCCGAACGCGCGCCAGTTCACGAACGGGCTGATCGCGCGCAGGAACAGGAAGGTCGGCAGGAATCCGAGCGTCATCACGAAGATGAAGTAGCCGGGGAACCCCTCCGGATGCGGGCCGACCCGCTTGAAGACGATCCCCGCGGCGAGCAGGGCCAGCCAGACCCAGAGCGAGCCCCAACTGATGTGGATGAGCTTCGGCACCGCGCGGCAGAGGTCCCGGTGCGCGTCGGGGTCGTAGTCGGCGAGCCACTCGTCGTTCGCCCACAGGTAGACCGCGATCGTGAAGAGGGCGCCGAGGATGTAGAACGCGAACTCCTCCACCGGCAGGTACCCGCTCACCCACGACATCGCCGCCCAGTCCCACGACGGCAGGAAGATGCCGAGCGTGGCATTGGGGTTCTTGAAGGTGAAGAAGGTGTACCCGAACACCGTGTCGAGCACGAAGCCGATCGAGGCGATCGCGACCGACGACCAGATGAGCGCCCGGCGATGCACGTTGGGCTTGTGCGCCTGCAGATGCAGCCAGAACAGCACGAGGATCGGGAAGAGGAAGAGCAGGAGGCTGATGGTGTAGCCGAAGCGCGACGCATTCGGGTCCTTGAGCGCGTCCGCCGGACCGGTACGGATGGACGCGAGCGTCAGCACGGCCGGGAGGCCGAGGGTGACGACCATCCCGAGCAGGATGCGGATGTCGCGGCCTGGATCGGTCTTGCGCATGTGGGGGTGGGGCGAGGGGATGACGCCGGCACCGGGGAGCGGCGCGGGTCGTGCGCCACTATCTTAGCCGCCAGCCCCGCCGCGCACATCCTCCCCCTCCATCCCTCCAGATGAACCTCGACCTGCGACGGCACAAGGCACTCGTCCTGTGGCTCTTCGTGGGCATCTGGTCCTTCTGTGCCGTCATGCGGCTCCGGGAGGCGCGGCACATCCCGACGTACGACTTCTTCGTCACGCGCGATCCGGCCGGCGGCTATCCGACGATCACCGGGTTCGACGACGAGTCGGCGGAGGGGAAGGGGCCGTTCGCGATCGGGGACCGTCTGGTCCGTGTGGGGACGACGGACTTCCGCGGGGAGGGCCAGCTGCGGTTCCTCGCAGTCTGGAGCGATGCCTGGTACCGCGCCGACGCGACCGTGCCGGTGGAGATCGAGCGCGGCGGCACCCGGATGCAGGTCGCCCCCTGGCGACGTCCGGTCCTCCCGGCGCGCTACTTCCAGGTCTTCATCACGTCGCTGGCCAACGCCATCGGTGCGGTGATCATCCTCGCGCGCGCGCGGCCCTCGCGCGGGGCGACGGCGATGTTCTTCGGTCTCGCGATCTACGCCACCATGTACATGGCGGAATGGGTCGCGCCCGGCCCGCTCTTCTGGGTCTCGTTCGGGATCGCCTGCGTCACCGCGACGCTCGCCCCCGTCGCCTTCGTCTTCCAGGCGATGGGCTTCCCCGACGAGGCCGGTGGCCTCAAGGGGCGCAATCTCCTCTGGCCCTGGCTCTTCGTGGGCCTTGGCCTGCTCTGGGTCTCGATCGTCTTCGGCGTGCCGTTCGATGCCGTGCGCGCACGGGAGCTCGCCCGGCCGTTCTCCGGTCTCTGGATCGTCACGCAGCTCACGCTCTACACGCTGAACTACCGGCGCAGCTCGCCGGCCGGCCGTCGCCAGGTGAAGTGGGTGCTCTACCTCGCCTACGTCGGGGCGCTGATGAGCTTCCTCGTCTTCCTCGGGACCGGCGACCTCGCGCTCACCACCTCGTCACCGCGCTGGGCGTCGCTGACCATCGCCGCCGCGTCGGTCCTCTTCCCGGCCTCGCTCATCATCGCGATGCTGCGGTCCGACCTCTTCGACGTCGACCGCATCGTCGGGGCGACCGTCTCGTACAACGTCATGGCGATCGTCGTCGTCGGCGGCGGGCTCGCCGTCGTCCCGCCGCTCACCGCGGGGCTCGCCGCGCGCCTCGGGCTCGACCCGTCCGTCGGCCGCACCGTCATCGCCATCGGCCTCGCCGCCGTCGTCATCATCACCGAGCGGCGCCTGCGGCCGTACATCGACCGGCTCTTCTTCAAGGAACGCTTCGCGCTCGAACAGGTGATGCAGGAACTCCCCGAACGCTTCGCCGCCGTGCGCAAGGCCGACGGCATGTGGACGCTCACCGGGGAGACGCTCGTCGCCAACCTGCGTCCGGCGAACTGCCTCATCTTCCTCTCCGCCGGCGACACCTTCGTGCCCGTCTTCGCCGATGGCGACGCCCTCCCCGCGGCCCTCGACGCGCGCACGCCGCTCGTGGCGTGGATCGACGCGCTCCCCGGGGCGGTGAAGGTCGATGCGCGCGTCCTCGGCCCCGGCGCCGAGGGTCGCGCGATGCTCGAGAGCCTCGGCGCGCGCGTCGTCGTGCCGATCCACCGCGGCCGCCACCTCGAGGCCTTCCTCCTCCTCGGCGAGAAGCGGTCCGGCGACATCTTCACCGCGACCGACCTCACCCTCCTCACCTCGCTCGGCAAGACCGCGTCGAGCCACATGCTGCGCTTCGACGAGGCCGAGCTCCTCGAGCGCGCGAAGGCGATGCAGGAGAAGATGCGCCGCTACGTCCCCGGTGCCGTCGCGGAGGCGATCGCGCTCGGCGACGACCTCGCGACCGGCGAACGCGAGGTCTCGGTGCTCTTCGTCGACATCCGCGGCTACACCGCCTTCGCCGACGGGCGCGAGGCGACCGACATCTTCTCCACCGTCAACCGCTACACCGAGACGGCGAGCAAGATCGTGACGGAGAACGGCGGGGTGGTGGTCGAGTTCAACGGCGACGGCATGATGGCCGTCTTCGGCGCGCCGCGCCCCCTCGCCGAGAAGGAGACGAGCGCGGTGCGTGCCGCCCGCGCCCTCGTGGATGCGGTCCCGCGCATCGCCGGTCCCGAGGTCGAGGCCCCCGTCCTCCGCGTCGGCGTGGGCATCGCGACGGGGATCGCCTTCGTCGGGAACATCGAGGCCGTGGACCGGACCATCTGGAGCGCCATCGGCAGCACCACCAACCTCGCCGCGCGCCTGCAGGTCCTCACGCGCGAGAAGGGAGCGAGCGTGCTCATCGATGCGACCACGCACCAGCGCGCCGGTGCGCCGGCCCGCGACTTCGTGCGGCACGCCGATGTCGTCATCCGCGGCCGCAAGGAGGTCGAGACCCTCTACGGGCTCCCGCTCACGCCGGGCGCGGTCGCCTGAAGCCGGCGAGATACGGCATCAGCAGCATCAGCAGCCCGACGGCGATCGTCGCCGCCATCAGCACCGCCTCGCCCGGCCACGCCGCGGCCCCGATGCGCTCGAGGTAGTAGAGGCTGCCCCAGGTCAGGTACGCGTAGACCGGCCACGCGAGCAGGCCGGGCGAGAACGGATTGTCGAGGCGCACCGTCCGGCGCTGCAGGAGCACCATCAGGAACGGCAGGGCGATCGCGATGGTGAGTGCGGTGTACTCGGCCGTCACCCCGCTGCCCGTGATGCCGAACACCTTCGCGACGCCCGCATCGAGCCCGATCGCGAAGACCGCCATCAGCAGGAGCAGGACGACCTGGCCGTGGAGCGGCCGCTCCTCGCCCCGGAAGTAGCGCGCGCCGAGCCGCACCGTGCAGGAGAGCGTCGTGATGACGATGAACCAGCCGAGGAAGTTCGACACCGGGACGCTGAACCAGTAGGCGATCGGCGCGTCCACCGGCTCGCACCACGTCCAGAGCGAGAGCCCGCCCCGCAGCGGACCCGTCTCGTCCATGCAGGGGAGCAGGGTGTTCGCGACCGCGCGCGTGCTGCTCATCACCGGGTCGATGACGAGGTCGAGCGTCATCGCCGTCGCGCCGTCGTAGAACGGCCGTTGCCACCAGGGGAGCCCGAGGGCGTCGCTCGTCCGCATCACGCAGTAGAGGATCGAGGCCCAGCAGATCCCGATCGTCACCGGCACCCAGTTGGGCCGGCGCCCGAACATGAGCCAGAGGTTCGCGTAGTCGTAGTCGTGCGTCGTGTGGAGCGCGAGGGCCTCCACGCTCATCCCGTACGCGAAGGCGGCGAAGAGCGCGACCGCCTGGTAGCGGCTGACCTTCGCCGCACGAACGAGATAGTAGACGAAGATGGCGAACGGCGGGAGGACGGCGAGCGCGACGAGCCAGGCCGGGAGGTCCATGTTCAGGAGCGGGTGCGAAGGGTCAGCGGCCGAACCACGGGAACGGACGGAGGAAGAACGACTGCACGCGCGCGCCGAGGAAGGCGAGGCCGCGCGCCCACGGACTCAAATGGAAGTACTCGACCCAGCCCTTGCCCGCCGGGCCCTGCGACGGCGTCCAGGTCACCGAGGCGCGCACGTAGATGGGCGTGTCGAGCAGCGGGCCGGTCGCCGCCGCGGTCCAGGACCGGCTCGGCGTGCGCACGCCGAGCGTGTGCGGATAGCGGATGTCCATCGCGTTGTCCTTCCGCCAGTCGCTCGGCGACACGTCGAGCGACCCCGTCACGGTCGGTTCCCACACGCCGAGCGCCGCCGAGTAGCAGAAGGTCAACGCCCCCTCGTACTCCGCGGCCGGCGTCACCTTCGCGAACATCACGCCCTCGGCGGGCGTCTCGGTGCGTGCCCAGTTCCACTCGAGGTTCGTCCAGAAGATCTGCTGCGTCCCCCACGGATGGTCGTGGTAGCCGCGGCCGTCCACCGGGCGCGCGACGCCGTCGATCGTAATCGTCCCCTGCGAGCGCATGAGGGGCGCCGAGAACGAGACCGCGGTGAAGAGGCGCGCGTCGGTGCGATCCGTGAAGTAGCGCCCGGTCGGCGTGGGAAGGAAGCCGAGGTGCTCCGGCCGCATCGTCAAGTGGGCCTGGAAGCCGGGGAGGTCGATCGTCACCGCGTAGTGCATCGTCTCCGGCGTCGCCCCGACGATGCGCACGGAGCAGGCGTCGATGGCGATCGTGCGCTCGTCCGCGCCCTCACGGAACGAGAACGCGCTCGGCGCGTAGTTGCGGATCCGCTTGAGCGCCCGCGTCGGGTCCTTGTATTCGAGGTAGACCGACGCCTTCCGGGTCGCGAACACCGGGTTCTGCCGGCTCATGACCAGCACGAGGTCGGTGCCGTCCTCGCACGCGAGGTCGAAGTACCACCACTCGAATGCGCTCGGGAACGCCGCGAGGTCGGCCGCCGGCATCTGCGGGCCGTCCCACGCGAGCGCGAACGGCGTGAACGGCGCCTCGAACCCTCCGGGTGCGGTCACGCTCAGCGCGCCCAGCCGAGCGTCACGAGCACGCGCCGCTCGATGACCGAGCCCCCGAGGGCGTGCACGCGCTTCTGGTCGAGCAGGTTGGTCGCGCTCACGCTCAGCGTGAAGGCGTCCCGCAGCGGCATCCGCGCGTGCAGGTCGAGGGCGGTCGCGGCCGGCAGCGTCGCCCGCCAGGTCCCCACGCGGAAGGCGAACGCATCGGTGTAGCGCGCGCCCACGCGGACGCGCAGGCCGCCGGGGTGCTGCCAGCTCGCCGCGAGGTTCGCGGCGTGCGGCGGCGCGTTCGCGTCGATGGTGTCGCCCGGTGCGAACCGGTCCTGGTCGATCGTGAAGTCGTACCAGGTGTAATTCGCGTCGATCCGGAGGCGATCGTTCGCTTGGTACGCCGCGCCGACCTCGGCGCCCCGCTCGGTCGCGCGCCCGGCATTGCCGAAGGAGAGGATGAACGCGGTGTTGCCGTTCTCCAGCCGGCTGATGGCGTTGCCGACGGTCCCGATCACCGCCTGCTCGAGGCCCGCCCGCGCCGGCTCCGGCACCGCTGCGGGCGCCGTCCAGATCGGGAAATCGGGATTCGTCGCCGGCATGATGCCCGTCGCGAAGTCCGTGATCACGCTCTGGTACGCATCGACCGTGAGGAAGAGCCGCCCGAGCTGCGCCTTGTACCCCACCTCCAGCCCCTGCACGACCTCCGGCTCGAGTGAGGCATTGCCGAGCGCGTAGACCGGCACCGCCGCCGATGTGGTGAACAACTCGCCGTTCGGCACGCCGCCGAGCGCGGCGCCGAGCGGCGAGGCGCGCAGTCCGGCCTCGAGCGCCGAGAGGTCCTGCGGCGCGCCCGCCGGGAAGCGAAGGAACCGCTGGAACGCGCTCGGCGCGAGGTAGCCGCGGTTGAACGTGACGCGCAGCGCCTGGTCGCGCGCCGGCGCGAACACCACGCCGAGCTTGGGCGAGACCTGCGACGCGAACTGCGAGCCGCCATCGACGCGGCCGCCGACGATCACCTTGAGTCGTGGCAGGACGGTGTAGTCGAGTTGCTGGAAGAGCGCGTAGATGCCGTCGGTGCGGCCGTCCTCCGCGGCATCGAGCACCGTGCCCTTGGAGTCCACGCTGATCTGGCGCGCCGAGGCGCCCACCACCCAGCGGCCCGCGTCGCCCGCGAAGCGGAAGGTGCGCTGCCCTTCGATGTGCGTCGTGCTCCCACGGTCGAATCCGCGCGTGCCGCTCGCCAGCGCGGTCTGGTCGCCGTCACGTCCAGTGAAATAGGCGAAGAGGCTGTAGTCGTCGGCGGTGAGCGCGATGCGGGCCCAGGGGCGCGTCGCCTCCTTCACCTGTGAACGACCGGTGCCGGTCGTGATCACCGTGTTCGCGACGCGGCTCGTGCCGCCCTCGATCGTGAGGACACCGCCGTCAGCGGCGTAGCGATCGGCGCGGAGCGTCCCGAACGTGACCTGCGTGGGGTCAGGCGTGCCGCTCGCGGCGCCGGGGAGGCCGAACGCGCCGGCCTTGGTCTGTCCGAACAGCGGCAGCAACTCGTAGCCGGGAGCCGGCGCCGCGATCGCACCCGCGCCGAAGCCTGCCGCGCCGTACTCGGCCTCCAGGTCACCGAGGTTCGTGCGCGCGCGATCCCACGTGTCGCTCTGCTGGAACCCGGCGCTCGCGCGGAATCCCCACCGCCCGTCTTCGGTCAGCCAGCTCTGTCGTCCATCGACCTTGAGCAGGCCCAGCTGGCCCGCGGAGACGTTCACCCGGGTCCCTCGCGTCTCGCGCACCGCCGGCGTGGTGATCGCGAGCACGCCGCTGAACGCGTTCGCGCCGTAGAGCGCGGCGCCGGGGCCGCGCACCATCTCCACCTGCGTCGCCTCCTCGAGCACCGAGAGGTCGGCCCATTCCTGGTTGCCGAGCATCGGGATGGAGACGTCGCGGCCGTCGATCAGCACGAGCGTCCGGCGATTGAGCGGCGTGTTGAAGCCGCGCGTGTTCACGTTGAAGTCGAAGAGGCCCGCCTGCGCCGTGCGCACGCCCGTGAGATCGGCGACGAGCATCGGGACCTGCCCCGAGGCGGCGAGGTCGCGCACCCGCGCCGGCTCCACCGAGACGATCGCCGCGGGCGCGTCGACGGTGCGTTCCGGCACGCGAGAGGCGCCGCTCACGCGCACGAGGCCGAGCAGCACCGGGTTCGCGCGCAGCGCCGCGTCGAGCACCCGTCGCTCACCCGCGGCCAGCACGAGCGTGTCGGTGCGCGGCGCGTAGCCGAGCCAGCGGAAGAGCACCGTGCGCGTCCCCGGCGCGATCCCCGTGATCCGATAACTGCCCGTCGCATCGGTGGTGCCCGAGCGGCCGCCGCTCACCGTCACCGAGATCCCCGCCAGCGGTCGCTGCGTGGCGGCGTCGCGCACCGTGCCTTGCAGCGTGGCGTCCTGTTGTGCGGCGACGGCGAGAGGGACGAGCAGGATGGCCAGCAGGGCCGACGCGAGTCGGGCCGCCGGACGGGAGGCATGGTGCATGGCGTTCTCCGGGATGTTCTCGCCGCGGACCGTGGGACACGGCGCAGCGGCGTTGATTCGCTGGGACAATCTGTCCCCGGCGGGGCCCGCGCGTCAGGGCCGCAGCGCGGCCGCGACGGCCTCGTAGCGCGGGTCGCCGCGCAGCGGGCCGAACGCCGGCCGCACCAGCACATGGGGCAGGTCCGTCGCCCGCTGCGCGACCGCGCGCTCGAGGTGGTCGAGCGCGGCGGCCCGCTCGCCGAGCCCTGCGCACACCTGCGCGAGCAGCACCGGCGAGATGTAGCGCGTCGCCGCCTCGGCCTCGAGCGCCGCGAGTGTCGTCCGCGCGGCCGCCGGATCGCCGCCGCGGGCCAGCGCGTAGCCGAGCGCCGAACGCGACTCGGGACTCGCGCCGGAGAGGAGCACTGCGCGTTCGAGCGCCTCGCGCGCTTCCGTGTGCCGCCCGGTCTCCGTCAGCGCGAGTCCCTGGAAGAGGTGCGCCAGCCCGAACGTCGGGTGCTGCTCGAGGACGAGCGCGAGTTCGCGCGCCGCTTGCTCGGCGTCGCCCTCGTACACGCGCAGGATCCCCGCACTCGCGGCGATCGACGGCGAGAGCGGGTCGAGCTCACGGGCACGCGCCACCTGTGCCCGTGCCTCGGCGAAGCGCCCCAGCGGCGCCAAGAGATGCATCGCGTACCATTGATGCGTCACCGGGTACTGTTCGCGCGACGAGAGCGCCGCGAGATAGTCCTCCTCGGCGCTCGCCCACGCGAAGGCGTGCAACGCCCGCACCGACGCCCGCGCCGTCAGCGCCTCGGCGGCATCCGCGCGGATGGACAGCGCCTGCTCGATCGCCGCGAGCGCCCGCGGCATCGCCTCCGCGGGCGCGACGAGGCCGTAGATGGCCAGCGTGAGATGGCAGTCGGCGAGCCCGGTGAGGGCGAGCAGGAAGCGGGGGTCGAGCCCCACCGCGCGCTGCAGGTGCTCCAGCGCGCGCTGCATCGACGCCGGCGTCCGCTGGCTCCACTCGAAGCGGCCGCGGAGATACGACTCGTACGCATCGAGGCTCGAGGTCGGCGTGTCGACGATGCGTCCCGAATCGCCGATCAGCCGCAGGCGCAGCTGGTCCACGATCGCCTGCGAGATCTCGTCCTGCACCGCGAAGACATCGGTGAGTTCGCGGTCGAAGCGCTGCGACCAGAGCGCGAAGCCCGAGGCGACGTCGATGAGGTCGGCGGTGATGCGGATCCGCTGGCCCATCCGGCGCACGCTGCCGGTCAGGATCGTCGTCACGCCGAGCTCGGCGCCGATGGTCCGGATGTCGGCCGACCGGCCCTTGAACGCGAAGGCCGAGGTCCGCGCCACCACGCGCAGGGTCGGCAGCGCCGAGAGCGCGTGGATGAGGTCCTCGCTGATGCCGTCGCCGAGGTAGTCGTTCTCGGGGTCGCCGCTGCCGTTGGCGAAGGGGAGCACGGCGATCGACTTGAGCGACGTCGCCCCCGAGCGGCGCGCGACGGGACGCGACTGCCGCGACGGGGTCGTGAGCAGCTCGATGAACTCCTCGATCGTCGCCGGACGCTGGTCGCGGTCGCGCTCGAGGGCGCGGAGCAGCGCGCGCTCCACATGGCCGGGGATCGGTTCGATCGCGCGGCGCGGCGCCACGGCGGTGTGCACCGCCTTGTTCGCGAGGATCGCCGTCGGGGTGGGGCCGGAGAAGGGCGGGGCGCCCTCGAGCGCCTCGTACAGCACCGACGCGAGGCCGTAGACGTCGGCGCGCTCGTCCACCGCCTCGTCGCTGAACATCTGCTCCGGCGCCATGTACGCCGGCGTGCCCACGAACATCCCTTCCATCGTGACCGACTCGGTGCTCCCCGCCACCATGGCCTTCGCGATCCCGAAGTCCACGACGAACGCATGCCCATGCTGCAGCAGGATGTTCTCCGGCTTCATGTCGCGGTGCACGACCGCGCGGCTGTGCGCGTAGCTCAGCGCCTCCGCCACCTCGCGCCCCAGTCGCAGCACCTCGGCCACCGCGAGCCGCTGCTCGCGCTGGAGCCGGTCGCGGAGCGACTCGCCGTCGATGTAGGGCATGACCAGGTAGAGCATCGTCCCCGCGTCGCCCGAGTCGTAGATGGGGACGATGTGCGGATGCTGGAGCCGCGCCGCGGTGCCGATCTCGCGCAGGAAGCGCTCGGCGCCGAGGTTGAGAGCCACCTCGGGGCGGAGCACCTTGAGCGCGACGGGACGGTCGTGCTTGAGGTCGTGCGCGAGGTAGACCAGCGACATCCCGCCGCGTCCCACCTCGCGGTCCACGGCGTACCGCGCGCCGAGCGCGTGGCGCAGGGCCACGAGCGTCTCCTCCGGTCGGCCGGTCGGCGCGTTCATCCCGCCAAATATCGCCGCATTCAGGGCGCCGAGCGAGCGCTCCGCTCGCGATAGCGCTGCAGCCACGCGCGGCTCCAGCCCGGGAAGTCGCCCGCCCGGAGCGCCGCGCGCGCCTGCGCCATGAGCTGGATGAGGAAGGTGACGTTGTGCAGCGCCACCAACCGGAGCCCCAGCATCTCCTCCGCCGCGAAGAGGTGCCGGATGTAGGCGCGATCGTACTGCGTGCAGGCGGGGCAGGGACAGCCGTCCACGAGCGGCCGGCGGTCGGTGCGATTGGTCGCCTTCTTCACCTGCACCTGCCCGTCGGGCGTGAAGGCGGTGCCGTGCCGCCCCATCCGCGTGGGAGCGACGCAATCGAAGAGGTCCACGCCGCGGGCGACGGCCTCGACGAGGTCGTCGGGGTGGCCGACCCCCATCAGGTAGCGCGGCTTGGTGCGCGGCAGTTCGGCGTCGCAGACCTCGATCGTCGCGAGCATCGAGGGCTTGGGCTCGCCGACGGAGAGACCGCCGATGGCGATCGCATCCCAGTCCCCGGCCGCGAGGATCCCCCGCGCGGACGCCTGGCGCAACTCGGCGTGCACGCCGCCCTGGACGATGGGGAGCAGCGTCTGCGGCGGCGCCGGCATGTCGTCGTCGGGGTGATGGGTCGCGAGGGCGGGCGCGCCGTCCGGGACGGTGAACTCCGGGGGGACGTCGCGGCCGTCACGGCCGATGCGGTCGAACTCGGTGCGGCAGCGGTCGAGCCAGCGCAGCGATCGCTCCATCGCGGAGCGCGAGGCGTCGAGGTCGGAGCGCCCCTCGATGAGCTCGTCGAGCTGCATGATGCAGTCGGCCCCGAGGTTGCGCTCGATGCGCATCACGAGCTCGGGGGTGTAGTGGTGCTTGGAGCCGTCGAGATGGCTGCGGAAGGCGATCCCCTCCTCGCTCACGGTGCGGAGCTGGCTGAGGGAGAAGACCTGGAACCCGCCCGAGTCGGTGAGCATCGGGCCCTGCCAGCGGGTGAAGGCGTGCAGGCCGCCGAGGGCGCGGACCATGTGGTCGCCCGGGCGGAGGTAGAGATGGAAGGCGTTGGCGAGGATCATCCGCCCGCCGGCGGCGGCGACCTCCTCGACGGCGAGGCCCTTGATGGTCCCATGGGTGCCGACCGGCATGAAGGCCGGGGTCTCGACGGTCCCGTGGGGGGTGGTGAAGGCGCCGAGTCGCGCGGCGCCGGCGTCGTGTGAGGTCTGGAAGGTGAAATCGGGCACGATGGAAGTTAGCGGTGCGGGCGGGGGACGTCGGGGGAGTCGCGGGACCGGGTGCGGGGTCGCGGGACCGGGTGCGGAAGTCGCGGGACCGGGTGCGGAAGTCGCGGGACCGGGTGCGGAAGTCGCGGGACCGGGTGCGGAAGTCGCGGGACCGGGTGCGGAAGTCGCGGGACCGGGTGCGGAAGTCGCGGGACCGGGTGCGGAAGTCGCGGGACCGGGTGCGGAAGTCGCGGGACCGGGTGCGGAAGTCGCGGGACCGGGTGCGGAAGTCGCGGGACCGCGTGCGGAGTCGCGGGAACGGGTGCGGGAGTCGCGTGAACGTCTGCGCACTCGCGGGAACGGGTGGACGGAGTCGCGGGACCGGGTGCGGAGTCGCCGGACCGCGTGCGCAGTCGCGGGAACGTGCGCGGGACTCCCGCGCGAGTTTGGCGGACTCGCGGGCGACCCTCGGGAGGGGCCGTTCTCGCGGCGCACCGAGCCCGGAACCTCGTGAACAGACCGCGGATGCCGCGCCGTCGGTCACGGGGTCGCCGCCCGCGCCGCGCACCAACGAACGTCACGGTGCCTCTCTCCCCGCTGTCCCCCCGCGCGGTGCGCAGAGCTGAAAGAGGAGAAGCACGGACCTGTCGCGCACGGCGAACAGTGGGTGAGCGGGGCGCTGGCGCGCCCGGCGCAACGCCCGACGATCGCGACGGCCTTGAGACCTCAGGGCCAGTGCCGTCCATGCGAGCGATGCCGCGGTTGTGCCGAGCACCGCCGCCCCATAGCGTCAAGCATGGATCTCTCCCTCGTCGTCCTCGCCGCGACCACGCTCGCGACCTCGCAGCCGTCCCTGCCGTCAATCGAGCTCGACGGCCCGCGGCTCCCCGCTTCGCGCCTCGCCGCCGCGGTCACCCGTCCGGTGGGACCGGCCCCCGCGCCGCGCGACACCGTCATCGAGTACTCCAAGGCCTACTACCAGCGTCTCACCATCCATCGCTGGGGCAGCTACGCCATGCTGCCGCTCTTCACGGCGCAGTACCTCGTCGGCCGGCAGCTCTATGACGGCAACGTCGAAGGCAACGAGGACCTCCACGGCGCGCTCGCCTTGAGCGTCGGCGGACTCTTCGCCGTGAACACGGTCACCGGCCTGTGGAACGCGTGGGAGATGCGCGCCGACCCGAACGGGCGCGCGCGCCGCATCACGCACGTCACGCTCATGCTCCTCGCCGACGCGGGCTTCGTCACGACCGGCGTGCTCGGTTCGGAGGCGGAGGACGGCGGGGGCAATGCCAGCACGCATCGCAACGTCGCGATCACCTCGATGGCCGTCTCCACCATCGGCTGGCTCATCATGACCGATCTCTTCCGGAAGGAGTGATCCTGCGAGGTCCCGCCGGGACTTGACTTCCCGGCGGGACGCGCCGATACTGGAATCACATCTGAAGCCCGTGGTCATTTGCCGCGATTGCCGCCACGTTAAATAAAGTGCTAAAACGCGTTTCACCCGCGGCGTTCGCCGTGGGTCTTTTCGTTTCCCACGTCGGCGCCCGAACACGTTGACCCGCGGCCCTCTCACCTGAGAGGGCCGTTTCGTTTTCCCACCAGAGGGACGCGCCGATGTCCACGACCGAGACCCGCCAGCTCCGCTTCGCCCAACTGCCCCCGCTCCCGCTCGAGTGCGGCGAGGTGCTGCCGCACGCGACGATGGCGTACCACCTCGATGGCACCCTCTCGCCCCGGCGCGACAACGTCGTCCTCGTCCTCCATGCCCTCACCGGATCGGCCGACGCGCTCGGCGACTGGTGGAAGGGCGTCGTCGGGCCCGGTCTCGCGATCGACACCGACCGCTTCGCCGTGCTCGCGCCCAATCTTCTCGGCTCCTGCTACGGATCGAGCGGTCCCGGCACCCACGGCGAGCGCTTCCCGGCGCTCACCACGCGCGACCAGGCGCGCGCGATCGGCGTGCTGCTCGAGTCGCTCGGCATCGATTACGTCGCGCTGGTCACCGGGGGATCGCTCGGCGGGATGGTCGCGCTCGAGTTCGTCGCCTCCTTCCCGGGGCGCGCCGAGCGCGCGGCGGTATTCGCCGCACCCGCGGCCACACCCGCGGTCGCGATCGGCTGGAGCCATGTGCAGCGCGAGGCGCTGCGCATCGGCGGCGAGGAAGGGCTCCAGCTCGCGCGCCAGGTCGCGATGCTCACCTATCGCACGCCCACCGGACTCCGCGGCCGCTTCGGTCGCCGCCGCGGCACCCGCGGCGCGTTCAGCGTGCAGGAGTGGCTCTGGGCGCACGGCGCCAAGCTCGACGCGCGCTTCGACCGCGCGAGCTACCTCGCGCTCCTCGATGCGATGGACACGCACGACATCGGTCGCGGCCGCGGCGGGATCGCCGAGCGACTGCGCGAGTCGGGCACGGCGCTCACCGGCATCGGCATCCCCGGCGATCTCTTCGCTCCGGCGGAGGATGTGGCGGAGTGGGTGCGGGCCGCGGGCGGGACCTACCGCGCGATCGACTCCGAGCATGGTCACGATGCGTTCCTCATCGAGACCGAGGCCGTCGCGCGGATCCTCCGTGAATCGCTCGGCGCCCCGGCGGCGTGCATCCTGGAGGTGGCGTGATGACCGCGCACCCGGACCGGACCATCCGCGTCGCGATCGCCGGATGCGGCACCGTTGGTGGCGCCCTTCTCGACCTGCTCGCGCAGCACGGGACGGCGCTCACGCGGCGCACCGGCGCGCGATTCGAGGTCGTCCGCGTCCTCGTGCGCGACGCGGCGCTGCCGCGTTCGGCGGCGGTACCGCGCGACCTCGTGACCGACCAGCTCGCCGACTTCCTCGCGACGCCGTGCGACGTGGTGGTCGAGGCGATCGGCGGCACGACGGTCGCCGGGGCCATCGCGCGCACCACGCTCGCGCGCGGTCGCCGGCTGGTGACCGCGAACAAGGCGCTGCTCCGCGCCGAAGGGCCGGCGCTCGCCGCGCTCGTCCGCGCGCACGCCTTCCAGGGTGCGGCCCTCGACTTCGAGGCCGCGGTCGGCGGCGGCGTGCCCGTCGTGCGGGCGCTGCGCGAGTCGCTCGCCGGCCATGGCGTGCGCGCCGTACGCGGCGTGCTCAACGGCACGACCAACTTCATCCTCACGCGGCTCGAGCTCGGCGCCACGTTCGCCGAGGCGCTCGCGGAGGCGCAGCGCGCGGGCTTCGCCGAGGCGGACCCGACGCGCGACCTGACGGGTCTCGATGCCGCCGACAAGATCGCGGTGCTCGCCTGGCTCGCGTTCGGCGTGGACCCCACCGCGCTCGACGTGCGCACCACGGGCCTCGGTGACGATATCGCGCATCGCGTGCACCAGTCTCGGCTCGACGGCCGCGTCATCCGTCTCGTCGCGCACGCCGAACTCCGTGAGGACGGCGTGCACGCCTCGGTCGCGCCGGTCGCGCTCGACCCGGCGCACGCCCTCGCCCGCGTGCGCGACGAGGAGAACGTCGTGCTCATCGAGTCGGAGAGCGCGGGCACCATCACCCTCCATGGCCGCGGCGCGGGCGGCAACGCGACCGCATCCGCGCTGCTCGCGGATCTGCTGCGGTCGTCCGCCGCCTTCCCCCTTCTTCCTTCCGCCTTCTAGCGCCGTGCATCCCGAGACTCTCGCCATCCGCACGCAGGCCGCGCGCTCCGCCCATCGCGAGCACGCCGTCCCGCTCTTCCTCACCTCGAGCTTCGTCTTCGACGACGCCGAACAGGCGCGCGCCCTCTTCGCCGAGGAGATCCCCGGGGCCGTCTACTCGCGCTACTCCAATCCCAACACCGACGAGTTCGTCGAGAAGCTGCGGCTGCTCGAAGGGGCGGAGGACGGCATCGCGACCGCGTCGGGGATGTCGGCGGTGTACACCGCCCTCGCCTCGCTCCTCGGGCCGGGCGACCATGTGGTGGCGGGGCGCGCCGTCTTCGGCTCCACGCACCAGCTCTTCACGCGCATCTTCGCCAAGTGGGGGGTGACGCATACGTATGTGGATGGCGACGATCCCGCCGCCTGGGCGGCCGCCGTCCGACCGGAGACGAAAGTGCTGTTCGTCGAGACACCATCGAACCCGGGGCTCGACCTGGTGGATCTCGCGGCGCTCGGCCAGCTCGCGCGCGCGCGCGGCATCCCGCTCGTGGTGGACAACTGCTTCGCGACGCCGGCGATCACGCAGCCCATCCGACTGGGCGCGTCGCTCGTCGTGCACTCGGCGACGAAGTTCATCGACGGGCAGGGGCGCGTGCTCGGCGGGGCGATCCTCGGCGAGGCGAAGCTCGTCGCCGAGGCGCGGTTCCTCGCGCGGCACTCGGGGCCCGCGCTCGCCCCGTTCAATGCGTGGGTGCTCTCGAAGAGCCTCGAGACGCTCGCGCTGCGCGTGGAGAAGCACTCGCAGAACGCGCTCGCCATCGCGGCGGCGCTCGAGGGGCATCCGGCGGTCGAGGCGGTGCGGTACCCGTTCCTTCCGTCACACCCGCAGCACGCGCTCGCGCGCCGGCAGATGCGGTGGGGCGGGGGCGTGCTGACGCTCCGACTCGCGAGCTACGGATCCGCGCGACGCTTCATCGATGCGCTCGAGCTCTGCTCGCACTCGCCCAACCTCGGTGACACGCGCACCATCGTCACGCATCCCGCCTCGACGACGCACTCGAAGTTGACCGAGGCCGAACGCGCGCAGGTGGGGATCACCCCCGGGCTGATCCGCGTCTCGGTCGGCCTCGAGCATCCCGACGACATCCTCGAGGACCTGCGGCTCGGGCTCATTGGATAGCGAGCGTGTAGCCGCCGAACTCGTCCTGGTAGTACGTGTTGGCCACGATGTAGTACGTGCCGGACGCGAGCCCGATCGTGACGCGCGCGTTGGGACTGCCGCCCCCCTCGTCATCCTGCGCGATCAGCGTGCCGTCCGAGTGGCGGATGATCAGGAACGGGTCGACGTCCGGGCTCGTCATGTCGATCGTGATGATCGCGGCCGAGTCGAGCACGAGGCGCCAGCGGTCGGCGCGCGTGCCGTCGGAGAAGCGGCAGGACTCCGGCGTGAGGACGCCGGTCACCGTGCTGCCGCGGGAGACCGTGCCCACCGTCGTGTTGCAGGCGAGCGAGTCGGTGGGCGGGGACGTCGGGACGTCATCGCACGCGATGAGCGTCGAGGTCAGGAGGGCGAGGAGGACGGGACGCGCGGAGAGGGAACGCATCGAGGCGGGCTCGGATGGAAGGGTTCTGCCCCCTCCTACACGCAAGCCCGCCTCGAAGTTCAACTGGTTCCATCCACCCCGGGGATCAGGGCTTCTTGAGCGCCTTCACCTCGGCCGGCATCTCGAACGCGGTCGCCGGCTGCTCGCCGAACTCGACCGACGTCGTCGTCACCACCTGCTGCATGCCCATCACCGAGACGGTCATCTTCGCCGCCATCATGATGCCGCCCTGGTTCTTGTAGTCCGCGAACTGCGTGACCGACTGCATCTCGCCCTGCGGTGAGGACTGCGTCGTTGCGCTCTCGAGGATCAGCCAGGTGGTGGTCGAGTAGCAGTCGGTGCTCACGCGGCCCGACTTCCAGGTGTGCTTGATCTTGACGCACTTCTCGCCCGCGACGTCGCCCTCACCGGCGAGTTCCATCGCGGTGAAGAGATCCGCCGGGCGCGTGAGCGAACGGAAGTCGGCGCCCTCGGCGGCCGTCGCGGCCTCGAGCCCTGCGAGCAGGCGCGGCCCCTGCATCGGGTCGGCCGCCCAGGCGGTGGTGCCGTCGTAGCCGGAGCGGATCTCGCCGAGGCCGGGGATGCCGATCGTCATCGTCTGCTGGTTCGGACGACGCTGCAGGAGCAGCACCGACCCGGCCATGCCGGCGGCGGGGACTTCGAAGTTCGCCGTCATCTTCATGCCCTGGATCGACTCGGCCATGCCGGTCGGATCGACGGCCTTCGCGTGCTTCGCGAGGATCTCGGCCGGCGTCTGCGCGGCCGCGGTGGTGGCGACGAGGAAGAGCGCGAGCGTGGCGAACGAACGGGTGGGACGGGACAGCACGAAGCCTCCGGGCCACTCTGGGCCGATGGGTGACGACAGCGCGCGGTGCGCCGCCGGTCTTGCTGAACGATGAACGAGCGACCTACGGGGCGCCACTGGCGATCCAGGTCCGAGCCGCGTCGAGGGCGGCGTCGCGGCCAGCGCGCAAGTCATTGATGCGCAACGGCGTCGGTGTATCCGGTGCCACCCCGACGCCCTCGACGCGCCGGCCCTTCGGGTCCACATGGTCGGCGATCACGTGCATCAGCACGTCGCCGTTGGGCAACCGACCCATCGCCGCCGGGAGCGCCATCCCCGCGCTCCGCGTGCCGAAGATCCGCGCGCGGCCGAGCGCCTGCATCCCGGTCGCGAAGAATTCCGACGTGCTCGCCGAGAACTCGTCGACGAGGATCGCCACCGGTCCACTGAACGGCGCGGTGCGCTCGCCGCGCGGATTGACGCGCCGCGGATTGGCGGTGAAGCGGATGGTGCCGGTCCGCGACTTGAGCTCGCCGAGCGAGACCGCGGTGTCGAGGACGTGCCCGGACTGTCCCGCGATGAGTCCGATCACGCCGCCGGGATTCCCGCGGAGGTCGATGATCAGGCCTGCCGCATCGCGCGACGCGAAGAAGAGGCTGTCGAGCGTGGGAATGAGCACGGGGAACCAGCCGCTGAAGCGGATGACGGCGATCTGCCGTGCATCGCCGGGCGCGAACGCGAGGCGCTCGCCCGTCGCGCGCACGACGAAGGGCGGGAGATTCCCGTACTGCGTGACCGTGCCATCGACCGGGCCGCGCTCGAGGATCACCGGACGGAGTTCGTTCCGCGCGTTCATGTACTGCACGGTGATCTCGTCCCCTTCCTCGCCAGCGAGCCGCGCCCCCGCGAAGGTCGCGAGGAGGTGGTCGGCCTTCGCGGTGTCACCGTTCGCCGCCGTGCGCAGTGTTCCCTGCAACGTCGCGATGTCGACCGTGTCGATGCGGACGATCCGATCGCCGGCGCGGATGCCGGCGAGATGGGCTACCCCGTTGCTCGGGACGCGCCAGGCGACGAGAGCGCCATCGATCATGCGCACCTCGAGCCCGGCCGCACCGGGCTCGCGCACCGCCTTCGCGCCGCCGGGGGCCGCGGAGGCGGGGATGAGCACGAAGTGCGATTGCTTCGGCACCGCGATGAGCGCGCGGATCGCGTCGCGCACGGCGTCGTCGGTGGGGGCGCCACCGAGCGCGCCGCGGAGCGAATCGCGCGCGACGCGCCACGCGCCGTCGAGCAGCGCCGCATCCCAGTAGGTGCGGCTGATCGACGCCCAGGCGGAGTCGAAGCTCGCGATCGGGGCGACCGGCGTCGCGCGGTCGGCGACCACCGCGACCTGCGCGACCACCGGCGAGGCCGCGCATGCGAATCCGCACGCCAGCACGAGGGCCCATCGTCCACGCTCACGCATCGGCCATCACCAGTAGCGCCTCCTCGGCGCGGTCAGGTTCCCGCCAGACGAGGAATGCGCTCGGCAGGCTCATCGTCAGGAGGAACAATCCCCAGAAGATGTCATTCCACTCACGGTAGGTCGTCGGGACCCACCACCACCCGAGATCGATCCCCAGCGCGATCCAGACGCAGCCGAGCACGGCCACCGTACTGACGATGCGATAGGCGTCGAGATACGCGGCGTTCCGCATCGCGAGCTGCCGCTCGTCCAACCGTCCATCGAGGTCGTCGGCGATCGATCGGCCCATGCCGCCCACGCGCACCAGCGCGCCCCATCCGCAGACCGCGACGATGAAGAGGACGTGCACGATCCCGTACCAGATCGTTCCGCCCAGCGTGAGATGCAGGAGCAGCACGCCGAGGGGGTAGGAGGCGTAGAGCAGGACCACGTCACGACGGCGCGTGGCGCGCGGTGGCAGTTCGGTCATCAGTGGATACCCTCGGACGATGGGTTCTGCTCCGGGCCGCCGGCCGCGCGACCGTACAGCATGGCGGAGAGAGGCGCGAAGGGTGCGCGCGCGAAGATGGCTTCGATGGGAACGCCGAAGAGCTCGCTGATGCGAAAGGCCAGCTCGAGCGACGGGTTGTACTCCCCGCGCTCCAGGTACCCCACCGTCTGGTAGTTCACCTGGAGCGCCTCGGCGAGGGCCTGTCGGGACAGGCCACGCTCGGTGCGCAGCACGGCGATCCTATTGAAGAGCTGACCGCCTTCTGGACGGCCCTTTTCAGGAGCTTTCATGGACCGAAATGTTGTATTAATACAACAGGATGTCAAGTACACGATACTATTACGCTCAAACCGAGCGCCGGTTTCGGCCAGGAGGGGCCGCGGGCCGGCGGTCCAGGATCGGCTACATTTCGCCGGTGCCCTACACCCTCCTCCCCCCCGATGAGGCGCGCCGACTCGTTCCCGAGCTCGCGACCTCCCTGAACCCGAACGTCTGGGTCTACCGATTTACCGAGCCCACCCGCGGGTGGACGCTCAGCATCGCGACGCACGCCGAGCCGGGCTCTCTCAAGCTCTCGCTCGGCGGCTTTCGTATCGCCCCGGTGGAGCGCACGAGCGCCCCCGGCTTCACGACCGACCGCGAGGCGATCGCGCTCGCGATCGGCATGGAGGAGAAGGTCCACTGGTCCCGTGTGATAGGCGTGGGCGGCCCGCTCGCGCTGCGCGACATCAAGCGGATCGTCGGCGGCAAGTGCGTGCTCGCGCCCACCGCGGATGCGCGGGTCGGCCAGCCGCATGACGCCGAGTTGCTCGACTTCGCGATCGCCTGCTTCCAGGAACTCGAGGCCAGCGCGGGGATCCGGCTCACCACCGGCCAGGATCTCGGTCACGGGCTGATGTCCGACGGGATGACGCCGTCGCTCCAGTACCTCAACGCGCGGTACAAGGGCAGTGTCGTCGCCGACACGTCGATCCCGACGGGTGAAGGCAACTATCGGATCCTCGACGGGATGCTCCGCGCCTCCGGCGTGCCGCTCGAGAACGCGACCGTCGCGCTCATCGGCTGCGGCCACATCGGGATGCACGTGATCGGGCGGCTGCAGTCGCGCGGCACGCGGATCCTCGTGTGCGAGTCGCGCGCGGAGCGGCGCACCGAGCTCGAGGAGCGGGGCATTCCCACGTGGACGCCCGAGCGGAAGCTCGAGATGCTTCGCGAACCGGTGGATGCGGTGGTGGTGAACGCCGCCGGCGGCACACTCGACCGTGCGACGGTCGAGGCGTGCGTCGCGAACACGCGTCTCCGCGTCGTCTGCGGCAGCGAGAATCTCGCGATGCCGGATCCGTCGGTGCAGGTGCTGCTCCAGCGCGCACACAAGGCGTACGCGCCCACCGAGCTGGGCGGGATGATGGGCTATCTCACCGCGGTCGAGGAGTATCTCGCGCGCGAGGCGGGCGTGCCGTTCGCGATCGAGACGCTGCTCGAGGCGGCGAAGAAGCTCGACGAGGCGGGGTTCCGCACCACCGAGCGCCTCCGGGCGAATGATTTCCGCGAGACGTTCGAGGAGGCGGTGACCGCGGTCTACGCCTGACCGAGGTTCCCTCGCCGAGGATCGTCAGCGCGCGCGGAACCTCGCCAGCGCCTCGCGCGTGAAGTCGGAGAGCACCATCCGTCCGCTCATCGCGGCGCGCGCGCTCATCCGCTCGCCCCACTCCTCGGTGCCGGCCCAGAAGATCCGCTTCATCTCGCGCATCGCCTCGGGGTTGCTCGCGGCGAGGCGCGCCGCATGCGCCTCCACCGCGGCATCGAGCGCCGCGGCGTCGTCGCACAGCATCGAGTAGAGCCCATGCCGCTCGCACCACTCGGCGTCATGCCAGTCGGCGTGCACGCCGAGGTGCATGAAGGGCGCGAGGCCGAGCTTCCGCTCGATGACCACCCCGACGACGAACGGGCCGATCCCGACCTGCAGCTCGCTCAGCTTGGCCTGGGCGGAGCGGACGGCGAACGAGTAGTCGCTCGCCGCGATGAGTCCGATCGCCCCGCCGGCCGCGCGCCCCTGGACGCGGGTGAGCACGAACTTGGGCGCGCGGATCATCGCGAGGATCACCCGCGAGAAGCCGGAGAAGAACTCCTGGCCGGCCTCCGGTGTCGCGACGGCGGTGAACTCGTCGAACGACGCGCCCGCGCAGAAGGTGGACTGCCCCGCGCTCCGCAGGACGATCACCCGGGCCGCCGGGTCGTCCCCCATGGCGGTCACCGCCGCCGCCAGTTCATTGAGGAGCTTGGCCGGTAGGGAGTTCCCCTTCGGATGGGCGAACTCGACGGTGCCGACGCCGTCGGCGATGCTGGTGCGGACGCTCCCTTCAGGGACGCCGGAGGTGGTCGTGGTCATGCCGGAAATATAGGTTTAGCCCATGGACAAGAAGCCGCCCGCCCAGGAGGACCCGGCCCTCCTCGCCGCCTTCGAGGCGCGAATCGCCGCCGGGGACAGCATCGAGCCGAAGGACTGGATGCCGGAGCGCTATCGCAAGCAGCTCACGCGCATGATGTCCCAGCACGCGCACTCCGAGATCGTCGGGATGCTCCCCGAGGGGAACTGGATTACCCGCGCGCCGTCGCTGCGCCGGAAGATGGCGCTCATCGCCAAGGTCCAGGACGAGGGCGGCCACGGCCTCTACATCTACTGCGGCACGGAGACGCTCGGCGTCGACCGCTTCGACCTGTACAACGCGCTCCTCGACGGCACGGCGAAGTACTCGAGCATCTTCAACTACCCGACGCTCTCGTGGGCCGACATGGGCGTGATCGGCTGGCTCGTCGATGGCGCGGCGATCGTCAACCAGACGATCCTCGCGAAGACCTCGTACGGCCCGTATGCACGCGCGATGGTGCGGATCTGCAAGGAGGAGAACTTCCACAAGCGGCAGGGCTACGAGATCTGCGCCACGCTCGCCAACGGGACGCCGGCGCAGAAGGCGATGGTGCAGGACGCGGTGAACCGCTTCTGGTGGCCCTCGCTCATGATGTTCGGTCCGTCCGACAAGGACTCGCCCAACTCGGCCGAGCTCCTGCGCTGGCGCGTGAAGCGCAAGACGAACGACGAGCTCCGTCAGCGCTTCGTGAACCTCACCGTCCCGCAGGCGCAGGCGATCGGGCTCACGCTGCCCGACCCCGACCTGCGGTTCAACGCGGAGACGAAGAACTGGGACTTCGGCGAGATCGACTGGGCCGAGTTCTTCGAGGTCATCAAGGGCAACGGGCCGTGCAACGAAGAGCGCCTCGCCGCGCGCAACGCGGCGCATGCCGACGGGCAGTGGGTGCGCGACGCGGCCACGGCCTACGCGACCAAGCACGCCAAGCGCACGGAGGCCGCATGACGGTGAACGGCAAGGATGACAGCCACTGGCCCCTCTGGGAGGTCTTCACGCAGGGCGGGCAGGGACAGCCCTTCGAGCATGCGGGCTCGGTCCACGCGACCGACGCGGAGCATGCGATGCAGAATGCGCGCGACGTGTACACCCGCCGCGGGGAGGCCGTGAACCTCTGGGTCGTGCCGAGCTGGGCGATCACGGCGTCGGCGCCGAGCGAGGCGGGGCCGTTCTTCGATCCGGGGAACGACAAGCCGTACCGGCATCCCCAGTTCTACAAGGTCCCGCGCGGCGTGAAGGTGTTCTGATGCGGACGCCCGAGCACGACGAGGAGGAGCCGGGGATCGCGACCGGCGCCGCGGAAGGCGGAGTGCAAAAGGTCGCGGGCGTCCGCGGTCCGGCGCTCGGCGCGCCGCTCTTCGAGTACCTCCAGCGGCTCGGGGACGATCGGCTCATCCTCGGGCACCGTCTGTCCGAGTGGTGCGGGCACGCGCCCATCATCGAGGAGGACATCGCGCTCGCCAACGTCTCGCTCGATCTCATCGGGCAGTCGGTGAGCCTCCTCAAGCTCGCCGGCGAGGTCGAGGGGGCCGGCCGTGACGAGGACGCGCTCGCGTACTTCCGCGACGGCGTGCAGTTCCGGAACGCGCTCCTCGTCGAGCAGCCCAACGGGGACTTCGCGCAGACGATAGTGCGGCAGTTCCTCTTCGACGCCTACAGCCTGCTCATGTGGGAAGCGCTCGGGAAGTGCGGGCACGCCCAGCTCGCCGCCATCGCGGCGAAGGCGATCAAGGAGGACAAGTACCACCTCCGGCACTCCAGCGAGTGGATCATCCGGCTTGGCGACGGGACGGAGGAGAGCCACGCCCGCGTGCAGCGCGCGTTTGACGGCCTCTGGCGCTACACCGCGGAGCTCTTCGAACGCGACGGGGTCGATGCTGCGGTCGCAGCGCTCGGCGTCGACGTCGACCTCGCCGGGATCAGGACGCGCTGGGACGCGATCGTCGACGACGTCCTCGCGCGCGCGACGCTCGTGCGGCCGGCCGATGGGGCCATGCGCCGTGGCGGGCGCGTGGGCAAGCACACCGAGCACCTCGGGCACCTGCTCGCGACGATGCAGATCGTCGCGCGCTCGCACCCGGGCGCCACCTGGTAGCGCGGCCTCCCGCGCCGACCGCGATGCCCGCGCCGCTCACCCGCGAACGCCTCCTCGAGGTGCTCGGTACCGTTCCCGATCCCGAGGTGCCGGTGATCTCGGTCGTCGAGCTCGGCATCGTGCGCGACGTGGCCAGTGCGGACGACGGCAGCGTCACCGTCACGATCACGCCGACCTACTCGGGCTGCCCGGCGATGTTCGAGATCGAGAAGGACATCCGGGCCGCCCTCGCCGGCGCCGGCGTCGCGCGCGTCGAGGTGCGGACGGTGCTCAGCCCGGCCTGGACCACTGACTGGATCGGCCCCGACGCGCGCGAGAAGCTGCGCGCCTACGGCATCGCGCCGCCGGGCCGCGCCGAACAGGGCGGACTCATCACGCTCTCGCGCGCGCGGGCCGCCGTGCCCTGTCCCTGGTGCGGCTCCTCCGACACCGAACTGCGCAGCGAGTTCGGCAGCACGGCGTGCAAGGCGATCCATGTCTGCCGGAGCTGCCGGCAGCCGTTCGACGAGTTCAAGCCGATCTAGCTATCGCCGGGCGAGCACCGCGTGCGTGTACGCCCACGCCGTGCCGTACGGGTTGTCGGTCGTCTTCGGCACGGTGAGATGATGCGTGAAGACCACCCACCGGCCCTCGAGCGATTCACCCGGCTCGCGCGGGATCGTGAAGCGCAGCATGGGACCGAGCCCTGCCGAGTCGCCGACGGTCGCATGCTCGAAGACGAGCCCGCGGCTCTCCCGTCCGGCGATCCACGACTCCCCTGAGGGCTGCGCCAGCGAGGCGGTGGTGGAGTCGTGCACCTCGCCCGCGCCGAGCCGCGGCCAGGCGATGCGGCCGCCGCGCACGAGCACGACGACGCTGTCGGCGTAGACATCGGTCCGGCCGGGGAAGTCGCCCACGACGGAGAATCCCGTCTCGAACGAGTTCGCCACGCGGGGCGCGGCCGACTCGCGCAGCCCGCGGGCGGCGGTCGCCGCCCGCAGCCGCGCCTTGGGCGCGCGCGTCGCGTCCTCTGCCCGCGCCTTGATCACCGCGAGGATCTCGCGCTGGACGCTCTGCATCACGCGCTCGCTCCACCAGCCCGCGTAGACATTGAACCGCGTGCTCACGCGGTGCCGGCTCGTGAGGACGAGTCGCACGCGGGCGGCGTCGATCGGCTCGATGACGTACGCGCCGGAGAGCACATCGAAGTAGCGTCCGCCGATCCGCACGTGCGGATCGAGCGCCGGTTCTCCCTCGGCGAACGACGGGTCGATCTCGAATGCGATGCGCTGCTCCGGCTCCCAGTCGGTGATCGTCTCGGTGAAGAGCACGCCTCCGCCGAAGCTCGCGCGGCGGATGCCGCCCTCCTGCGGGAGGTCGAGCGTCGCGGCCAGCGGCGGCGGGAAGCCGATCGACGTGTACAGCGCGCGTCCGCGCTCCTCGGCGCGGATGGTGTCCACCTCGGCGATCTCGTCCCACACGCGGGCGGGCGACGCGGCGATCTCGATCGTCGTCACCGACTCGGCGAACCGGTCGGGGGACTCGAGCCGGCGTTCGAGCGGCGAGAGGAGGAACGGAAGCACGAGGACCGCCCCCATCTCGAGGCGCCGGTCGCGGGCCTCGGCCCGCGCCCGGAGGTGCGCGAAGAGCCCGCCTGCCGCTGCGCCGGCGAGGATGAACGGCAGCGCCATCACGATGCAGATCGTCCCCTCGAACCCCGTCGCGAAGAGGAACCCGATCGCGACCATCACCGGGAGCCAGCCGGACATCGCGGCGACGGCCGCGTGCTCCGACTGCATCCCGCGGGCCATGAGGTACCCGACGCCGAACGGGATGCCGAAGAGGAAGCTGATCGAGACGAGGATCAGCAACGAGTCGGAGACAGGCTCGTTCCGCGCGAAGATCCCGTAGGCGATGAGTCCGTAGACGATCGCGGCGAGCAGGTGGCGGAGCTTCATGCGGTCCGGGGCCGGAGGAGTTCCTGAAGAAGCTCGGGGCCGGGGTGGCGGAGCGCAATCCGCGCGCCCGTACACGCTCGGCCCCGTCGCGGCATCGGAGTGATGTCCATCACCGACAGGAGACTGCCATGCGTCATCGTCCGCTCGCGTTCGCGCTACCGTTCACCGCGCTGCTCCTCGCCGCCGCCGCCCGCTTCGGCCCGCCGCGGCTGGAGATCCGCGAGGTGCGCGACACCCCGCCCGTGCCGGGCGCGGTGCTGCTCGTCGAGGGGCACCACCATACCGACGAACCGGAGGCCGACGTCTCGGCGCGCGCGATCACGATGCGCGGCGGCACGCGCGAGTCGCGGCCGATCGCGCTCACCCGCTACGGCGCGACGGGCCACTACGCCGTGACGAAGCAGTGGGCCACCGGCACCCCCTGGCTGCTCGTCTTCACCATCAAGCAGGGGAAGCACGAGGCCTACAACACGGCCGAGGTCTTCGTGAGGGTGAGCGCGTCAGGCCGCGTGGAAGCGATCGAACCACTGATGGAGCGCAACGAGCGCGGCGATCGGTACCCGCGTGCGGCGACGGAGGCCGAGATCGCCGAGGCGCTGCGGGGTCGGTGAACGAAGAAGGCTGAAGGACGAAAGAGCGGAGGCCGTACGGCCTCCGCCCCTTCATCCTTCGGCCTTCCTCGTCGCTTCAGACGTGCTTCAGCTTCCAGCGTCCGCGCCTGAACAGCACATACGCCACCACCACGAACACGCAGTACGCCACCGTCACCGCCACGAAGACGCCGTCCTGCGCGAAGCCCAGCGGATAGGCCAGCGCCCACGCGAGCGGGATCTGGATCAGCCAGTACACGATCAGGTTGATCCAAGTCGGCGTCCAGGTGTCGCCGGCGCCGTTGAAGGCCTGCTCGAGCACCATCCCCGCGCCGAAGAGTGGGAACCCCAGGGCCATGATCCGGATCCCGCGCACGGCGACCGCCGCCGTCGCCGGGTCCTGCGTGAAGATGCCGATGATCCGGTGCGCGAAGACCGCGAAGATCAGGCCGAGCGTGGCCATGAACACGACGTCGTACCTGGTCGCGACCCGCACGGCCTCGGCGGCGCGCTCGGGCTTCTTCGCGCCGAGTGACTGCCCGACGAGCGTCGCGGCGGCGCCGCCGAGACCGAAGGCCGGCATGAACGCGAAGATCGCGAGACGCACGGCGATCGTGTAGCCGGCCATCGCCACGCTCCCGAAGCCGGCGACGACACGGATCATCGCCATCCAGCTCATCGTGCCGATCGCCGTCTGGAAGGTCCCTGCGGTCGAGAGCCGGATGATCGCCATCATGGTCGCCGGCTCCACGCGCACATGCTCACGCCGCACGCGCAGGTGCCCGCTGCCGCGCATCATCATCCAGAGCGCGATGCAGAACCCGGTCGCGCGCCCGATGGTCGTCGCGACCGCGGCGCCGGTCACGCCGAGCTCGGGGAACGGGCCGACGCCGAAGATGAACATCGGGTCGAGCACCATGTTGATCGAGTTCGCGACGATGAGCACGCGCATCGCCACGGCGGGGTCGCCCGCGCCGCGGAAGGTGGCGTTGATCACGAACAGCAGGAACGCCGTCGCGCTGCCGCCGAGCATCACGCGGGCGTAGCCGGTGCCCATCGCGATCACCTCGGGAGCCGCGCCCATGAGCGCGAGCAGCTGCGGCGCGAAGATCGCTCCGACGAGCCCGATGGTCCCCGAGAGCAGGGCGCCGAGCAGGAGGACCTGCACCGCGGTGCGCGCCGCGCCATCGGGATCCTTCTCGCCGATGCGTCGCGCCACCGTCGCCGTCGCGCCGATGCTGAGGCCGAAGCCGAGCGTGTAGATCACGATCATCAACGACTCGGTGAGCCCCACGACCGCGACGGCGGTGGGGCCGAGCCGTCCGACGAACATGATGTCGACGACGGCGAAGAGCGACTCCATCGACATCTCCACGACCATGGGGACGGCGAGGAGGAAGATCGCGCGGCCGAGCGCACCGCTGGTGTAGTCGTGTTCGGTGCCGCGGAGCGCGTCCTTCAGGTCGCGCCAGAGGCCGCCGGGCGTGTCGTGCGGCGCGGGCGTGATGGGCGCGGGGTGTTCGGTAGGGCTATGCACAGAGGACCTCGTGGGATCGGATATGAGAACGCCCTCGCTGCGGACCGGAGCAGGGAGGGCGTGATCCCGAGGAGCGACGCGTCTGGTCGCTGCTACCCGAGGAGCCCCGCTCCGACGGCCATGCCCGAGACAGGCGCGGACGAGCCGAAGCTCGCCGTCCGGTCACGCCGGGTCATGTCGTTGAGAGGGGACTGGTCCATCTGGGCACCCAAGTTGGGAAGACGTTTCAGAGTAAGCGGCCTGGCTGTGGTTCGTCAAGCGGGATGAAAGTCGAAGGTCGAAGGGGCGGAGGCCGTACGGCCTCCGCTCTTTCATCCTTCAGCCTTCATCCCGCTCACGCGCGCAGTATCTCCTCGATCGCGATCGCCACCCGGTCCGCATCCGGCAGCACCGCCTCGAGCAGCACGGGGTGGTACGGCATGGGGATGTCATTCGGCGCGAGGCGCCGCACCGGCGCGTCGAGATGCCAGAAGGCCTCCTGCGCGACGTAGGCCGCGACCTCGGCACCGAAGCCCGCCGTGAGGTTGTCCTCGTGCACGATGAGGCAGCGCCCCGTCTTCGTCACCGACTGGAGGACCGCGTCGCGATCCCACGGGGCGATCGTGCGCAGGTCGAGCAGCTCCACCTCGCCCGGGAACCGCGCGGCCGCGTCCCCGCAGCGATGCACCATCGCGCCCCAGCTCACGAGCGTGAGGGCGCGTCCCGGCTGCACCACGCGCGCCTGCCCGAACGGCAGCACGTAGTCATCACCCGGATAACGCGCGCTGCCGTCACCCGTCATGAGCAGCGAGCGGTGCTCGAAGAAGATCGTCGGGTCCGGCGACCGCATCGCCGCGCGAAGCAACCCCACCGCATCCGCCGCGTTCGACGGGATCGCGACCTGCCAGCCGTACGCGTGCGCGAAGCGCACCTCGTCGCTCAGCGAGTGCCACGGGTCGCCCACGTCCTTGCCGAACCCGCCGGGCATCCGCACCACCATCGGCGCGGCGAAGCGGTTCGCGGTGCGCCACCGCATCGTCCCGGTGTTGTTGAGTTGCTCCGTCGCCGGGTCGGCGTACTTCCGGAACTGGATCTCGGCGACCGGCATCAACCCGCTGATCGCGAGGCCGGACGCGCGTCCGATGATCCCCTCCTCGGACAGGCTGGTGTCGAAGACGCGGTCCTTGCCGAACTGCTTCTGCAGGCCCTCGGTGACGAGGTGCACGCCGCCCTTCTTCCCGACGTCCTCGCCGAAGACGACGACGCGAGGATTCACCTCGAGTTCGCGCCACAGCGTGCGCCGCACCGCCTCCGCGAACCGGAGCATCGCCCCGTCCTCGCGCGGCGTAGCGTCACCGCCGAGGTCGCGACGCACGCGGCGCGGGACGCCGCCGAACGCCTCGCGCACGTCATCGCGGTCGTCGGCGCGCACATGCCGCGCGATCTGCGCCGGATCGGGGGCGGGGCGCGCGCGCGCCGCGGCGAGCGCGCGCTCCACGTCGTGTGCGACCTCGAGTTCGAGCGCGGACCAGTCCTTCTCGGAGAGCAGGGCGGGCACGAGGTACTCGCGCAGGCGCGGCAGCGGATCGCGCGCCTGGTCGGCGGCGATCTCGGCGTCGGTGCGATAGCCCTTCTGGTTGTCGGGGCCCGAGTGGCTCGAGAGCCGCGGCAGCGTGAGGTGCACGAGCGCCGGGCCGGCGCCGCTCCGCACGTGCGTGACGCACTCCTTCAGCAGCCGGGCCGTCGCGTCGGGATCGGTGCCGTCGCCGTCGCGGAGGAACAGGTTCGTGAACGACGCGAGGTTCTTCGCGATGTTCCCGCCCGGCGTCTGCATCTCGCCCTTCACCGAGATGCCGAGGTCGTTGTCCTCGATATAGAAGAGCATCGGGAGCTTGAGCGTGGTCGCCATCGTGAGCGCGGCCCAGAACCCGTTGGTCGCCACGGAGCCGTCGCCGCCGAGCGCGACGCCGAGCGATCCCTGCCAGCTCGCGTCCTGCAGCGTGTCGCGGTGATAGGTGATCGCCTGCGCCCACCCGGCGGTCGGCGTGTACTGTGATCCCACGTCGCCCGACATCGGCAGGACGACCGGCCCCTCGGGATTCGGCAGGTTGCAGACGACGCCGATGTCGCGTCCGTCGGAGAAGCCGCCGGCCCGCCCGAGCGGGGACCCGAGCGCGTCGTCGAGCGGGAGGCCGAGGGAGAGCAGGAGCGGCCGGCTCCGGTAGTACGCGCCCGCCGCATCGTGGCGGCCGTCGATCATCGCGCCGAGGATGCACTGCGCCACGTCGTGGCCGCGCGCCGAGAACTGGTAGAGGACGACGTGGTCCTTGGGGACCGTCGCGCGATTCCGGTTCGTCGCCTCCTCGACGTCGTCGAGGGCGCGGGAGACGAGGACGTTGTAGGCGATGCGACGCCAGTCGAAGCCGGCGAGGGGGGTGCGTGGCATGCGTGGAATCTGGGCAGGGGTGGGGGCGCGGGGAACCGCTCCGAGCGGCCGGTCGCTGGCGGGGCGCGCCGCCCGTCCACCGCCGGTCGGCCTTATCTTATGTCGCATGCCTACGCCCCTCGTCCTCTCCGAGCTCCACGACGGCGTCCTCGTCCTCACGCTCAATCGGCCTGAGGTCCTCAACTCCTTCACCGTCGCGATGGCGGTCGAGCTGCAGGCGGCCCTCGCGCGCGCGGCGAGCGACCGGGACGTCCGCGCCGTGCTCCTCACCGGGAACGGCCGCGGCTTCTGCGCCGGCCAGGACCTGCAGGAAGCGCTCCCGCAGGGCGATGGGCCCATGCCGGACATCAGCGAGATCGTCCGGAAGGCATACAATCCGATCGTCCTCGCCATCCGCCAGCTCGAGAAGCCGGTGATCTGCGCCGTCAACGGCGTCGCCGCCGGGGCAGGCGCGAACCTCGCGTTCGCCTGCGACCTCACCATCGCCGCCGAGGAGGCGGTCTTCGTCGAGAGCTTCGCCAAGCTCGGGCTCATCCCCGATACGAGCGGCACCTTCTTCGTGCCGCGGCTGGTCGGGCCGCAGCGCGCGACGGGGATGTTCTTCCTCGCCGACAAGATGCCGGCGGGGAAGGCGAAGGAGTGGGGGCTCATCTGGGAGGTCGTCCCCGCGGCGCAGCTGCACGAGGTCGCGCTCCATCTCGCGAAACAGCTCGCCACGCAGGCGACGCGCGGCTTCGGGCTCACCAAGCGCGCGATGAACGCCTCGTGGGGGCACACCATCGAGCAGCAACTCGAGCTCGAGGCGCAGCTGATGCAGCAGGCCGGTCGCACCGCCGACTACGCGGAGGGCGTCCGCGCCTTCCTCGAGAAGCGGAAGCCCGTCTACACCGGCGCCTGACGCATGGGCCTCGGCAAGGAGACGGTCGTTGGCGTGGTCGGTGCCGGCGCGATGGGGGCGGGGATCGCGCAGGTCGCCGCGGTGCGCGGACACCGCGTCCTCCTCGCGGATGCGTTCCCCGCCGCCCTCGACCGCGCGCGCGACGGACATGCCAAGGCGATGGCGCGCGAGGTGGAGAAGGGGCGGCTCACGCGGGATGCCGCCGACGCGGTGCTCGCCCGCCTCACGTACGTCGAGGGCGTGACCGCCGCCGCGCTGCAGGCCTTCGAGCCGTGCGGGCTGGTGATCGAGGCGATCCTCGAGGACCTCGCGGCCAAGCAGGCCCTCTTCCGCGCCCTCGAGGCGGAGCTCGCCAAGGATGCGGTGCTCGCGACCAACACCTCGTCGCTCTCGGTCGCCGCGCTCGCCGGCGCGTGCGCGCATCCCGAGCGGGTCATCGGCATCCACTTCTTCAATCCCGCGCCGGTGATGCCGCTCGTCGAGATCATCCCGGCGATCACCACCGCGCCCGGGGTCGCCACGCAGGCGCGCGCCCTCGTCGACGCGTGGGGCAAGGTCACCGTCGTCGCGACGGACACCCCGGGATTCATCGTCAATCGCATCGCGCGTCCCTTCTATGGCGAGGCGCTGCGCATCCTCGAGGAGCGCCTCGCCGACGCCGCCACCATCGACTGGGCGATGCGCGAACTCGGGGGCTTCCGGATGGGGCCCTTCGAGCTGATGGACTTCATCGGCAACGATGTGAACTTCGCCGTGACCAGCTCGGTGTTCGAGGCGATGTTCTACGACCCGCGCTACCGGCCGGCCCTCACGCAGCGCCGCTTGGTCGAGGCCGGACTCCTCGGCCGCAAGGCCAAGCGCGGCTACTACGACTATCGCGACGGGGCGGTCGCACCGGCGCCCACGACCGACCCGGTCGTCGGCCGGATGATCGTCGACCGCATCGTGGCGATGCTCGTCAACGAGGCCGTCGATGCGGTGCAGCTCCGGATCGCCAGCCCGCAGGACATCGAGCTCGCGATGACCAAGGGCGTGAACTATCCCAAGGGGCTCCTCGCCTGGGGCGATGAGCTCGGCGCCGGCACCGTGCTGGCCACCCTCGACGCACTCCAGGCGGAGTACGGCGAGGACCGTTACCGTCCGAGTCCGCTCCTGCGCCGCACGGCGCGCGGCGGAGGCAAGCTCCTCACATGACCGGTGATCCCCGGCCGCGGCGCGGCACCACCTTCGTCACCCGCGTCCCCGACCTGCCCGACGTCCCGCCCACGCAGGTCCCGCCCTCCGACGCCGACGCGCGCGCCCGCGAGGTCGTCGGCCGCATGATCGAGCGCGACGCGTTCTCCAAGTGGCTCGGCATCGAGGTCCTCGAGGTCGCCGACAAGCGCGCCGTCATTCGCATGACAGTCCGCCCCGAGATGGCCAACGGCTTCGGGTTCGCGCACGGCGGGATCGCCTTCGCCTTCGCCGACAGCGCGCACGCCTTCTGCAGCAACTCGGCCGGCGAGATCAGCGTCGCGACAGACTGCCACATCTCCTATCCCGCGGCGATCCGCGTCGGTGACGTGATCACCGCGACCGCCGAGGAGCGCACCGAGACCAACCGACTCGGGTTCAGCGACATCGTCATCCGGAACCAGGACGACGCCATCGTCGCGCTCTTCAAGGGCACCGTCTACCGCACCAAGAAGCCCCTGCCATGACCACCGCATACCTCGTCGACGGCATCCGCACCCCGATCGGCAACCTCGGCGGGGCGCTCGCTCCCGTCCGCGCCGACGACCTCGGCGCGCACGCGATCAAGGCACTGCTCGCGCGCCAGTCGGCACTCGATCCCGCGCGCATCGCCGACGTGATCATGGGCTGCGCGAACCAGGCGGGCGAGGACAACCGCAACGTGGCGCGCATGGCGCTGCTCCTCGCGGGCCTGCCGGTGACGGTCCCCGGCGAGACGGTCAATCGCCTCTGCGCGTCCGGACTGAGCGCCGTTGCGAGCGCGGCGCGCGGCATCAAGGTCGGCGAGGGGGACTTCTACATCGCCGGCGGCGTGGAGTCGATGACCCGCGCGCCGTACGTGCTCTCCAAGGGTGCGACCCCCTTCGCGCGCGACATGCAGCTCTTCGACACCTCGCTGGGCTGGCGCTTCGTGAATCCGGCGATGAAGGCGATGCACGGCACCGACTCGATGGGCGAGACCGCGGAAAACGTCGCCGCGCAGTACGGCGTCTCGCGCGCCGACCAGGATGCGTTCGCGCTCCGCTCGCAGCAGAAGGCGACCACCGCGCGCGCCGAGGGTCGGCTCGCCGAGGAGATCGCGGCGGTCATGATCGCGGCGAAGAAGGGGACGACGACGGTCGAGCAGGACGAGTTCATCCGCCCGGAGACCACGCTCGAGATCCTCGCGAAGCTCAAGCCGGCGTTCCGGCACGACGGGCAGGGCTCGGTGACGGCGGGCAATGCGTCCGGGCTCAACGATGGCGCCGCCGCGTTGCTGCTCGCGAGTGAACGCGGCGTCCAGGAGGCGGGGCTCACGCCGATCGCGCGTGTGGTCTCGAGCGCGGCTGCGGGCGTGGAGCCGCGCATCATGGGGATGGGGCCTGTCCCCGCCTCGCGGAAGGCGCTCGCGCTCGCGGGACTCACCATCGACCAGATGGATGTCATCGAGCTCAACGAGGCCTTCGCCGCGCAGGGACTCGCCTGCCTGCGCGAACTCGGCGTCGCCGACGACGATCCGCGCGTGAACCCCAACGGCGGCGCGATCGCGCTCGGGCATCCGCTCGGGATGAGCGGCGCGCGGCTCGCTCTCACCGCTGCGCGCCAGCTCGGCCGCTCGAAGGGCCGGTACGCGCTCTGCACCATGTGCATCGGGGTGGGGCAGGGGTTCGCGCTCGTGCTCGAACGCGCGTGATGCGGCGCGCGGCCCTCGCATGAGCGCGACGGTCGCGTGAGCGCGCACGACGACTTCTACACGCCGCGTCGCGGCGAGATGGCGGACACCGGCGCGTACACCGGGTTCCTCCTCGGGTTCTTCGGTGCCGCGCCGCTCGGATGGCGGGCGCTCACGGCGTCGTTCGAGGACTACGGCGACGCGACGATGGGTGTGATCAAGTTCGCCGGGACCCTCGTCGTCGCGGGGCTCGCGACCGGCGCCGCCGGCTACGTGCTCGGTGCGCTGACCGGCAGGATCTGGGAGGCGCGCCACCGCGCCGCCAATCCGGTCGTGAAGCCGGAGGCCGGCCCCGATCGCGCGACGCTCACCGCCGCGCCGCCGGAGGAGACCGTCGCCGCGGTCGCCCGGGCGTGGCAGCGACAGGCGCGCGCGGCCGCCGAGGGCGCCGAGGGCGCTGACGCGGGGATCGTGCGTGCGCGTTTCGATGCGCCGCAGGAGTCGCGCGAACGCCCGCGGCTTCGCGTCGACCTCGTGCGGCTGGCCGGCGGCGTGATCGGGCGCGCGACCTGCGCGTCGGGGTGGCGCTGGTCGGTCGACGTTGGCGCAGCCCTCGGTGTGGCGCAGCGCACGGACGCGCTCGATGCGATGGTGCTCGGCGGCGCGCTCGATGTCGTCCAGGCGGATGGCCGGAGCGAACGGTTCGAGGTCGGGGACCTCGTGCATCTCCCGCCGCGCGCGCACGACCTCGCGACCGCGGGGGCGGCGACGCTCGAGCTCCTCCTGTTGAGCGGCGCCGAGCGCTTCGCGCCGTAGCGGGTGTCGCCCCGCGGACGCGACGCCGACGCTAGGTGTCGAGCAGGTCGCGCAACCGCTCGTCGAGCTCCGCCCGCCCGAACGGCTTCCGCAGGAGGGGCAGGTGCGCCGACCCGCGGGATTCGAGGTCGAGTGCGGTCCCGGTGTGCCCCGAGATGAGCATGATCGGCACCGCGGCATGGTCGGTGCGCAGCCAGGCGGCGAAGTCGATGCCGGTCTCGCCCGGCATCATGACGTCGCTCACGACGGCCACGATGCCGTGCGTGGGGCGCGCGAGCACCGCGCGCGCGTCGGCGGCCGACGGGACCGCGATGGCGGTGTAGCCGAGGGCCTCGAGCAGGCGCGCCAGCTGCTCGCGGACATCGGGTTCGTCCTCGACGAGCAGGACGCGCGGTCCGCTGCCGGAGATGGTCAGTGTGTCCCGCGGTGTCGTGGGCCGCGGGCTCGGCTCCGCATCGCCCAGCGCGCTCGAGACGCTCGCCGCCCGCGTGCCGCCACTGCGGCGCGGCGTCGTCGCGCCCCCGCCCACGAGCGGGAGGAAGAGCGTCACGGCCGTGCCCGCTCCGGGTGCCGAGGTCACGCGCACGCCGCCGCGTGCCCCATCGATGAGCGGCTGCACCCCGATGAGGCCGAGCCCGGTGCCGCGGCCGCCGCTCTTCTGCGTGAAGAACGGGTCGAACATCCGCCGGCGCACGTCATGTGCCATGCCGATGCCGGTGTCCGCCACCGTGATCGCGGCGAAGGTGCCGGCGGGTGGCCCGATGATGAAGGCGTCGTCGTGCGGGGGCTCGGTGAGCGTGACCGGCTCGACATCGATGACGATGCGACCGCCCGACGTCATCGCATCGCGCGCGTTCGCGACGAGGTTGAAGATGATGTGCTCGAGCTCGTTGCGGTCGACCTCGATGGTGCCGAGTCCCGGGGCGGTCGAGAGCACGACCTGATGCGATTCACCGGCGAGGCGCGTGAGGAGCGGCTCGAGGTCCCGTAACGACTCCTCGACGTCGATGCGCTGTGCGGGGACCGGCTCGTGCCGAACGAACGCGAGGAGGCGACGCGTGAGGGCCGCCCCGCGCTGCGCCGCCGCGCCGATCCCCGCGAGGTCCGACTGGAGCGGATGCTCCTCCTCCAGCGAGAGCTGCGCGAGTTCGGTCCCGGCGATCACCGCGGTGAGGACGTTGTTGAAGTCGTGCGCGACGCCGCCCGCGAGACGCCCGGCGACCTCGAGCTTCTGGGCCTGGCGCAGCCGGTCCTCGAGCGCCTGTCGCTCCGTCACGTCGCGCAGGTTGAGGACCGTGCCCCCCACCGCGGGCTCGTCGCGCAGGTCGAGTCCGATGCACTCGAGGATGCGGACCTTGCCGTCCCCCTCTGGGAAGCGCCAGAGGTGCGTCGCGGGGCGCCCTGGGGATGCGCGCAGGAACGCGAGGAACGCGTCCCACTCCTCCCGTCCCTCGAAAGGGATCAGGTCGCGGAACGGGATCCCTTCGCGGCTCGACAGCGCGGTGCCGAACAGTCGGTCGGCTGGCGCGCTCGCGAACACGAGGCTCCCCCTCTGGTCGACGAGGAGGATCGCATCCGACGCGTGCCGGACGAGTGCCTCAAGGCGCCGTTCGGCGCGCTCCTGCACGCCGGCCCGCATCGCGGCCGCCGCCGCACGCGCCGTCAGCACGTCGCGCACCACCAGCATCACGTTCAGGAGCACCAGCGCGACGAGCAGCCCGCCGGTCCCGCTCCCGCGCCCCGTCGAACTCATCCAGACCAGCATGAGCGCCACCGCCGTCACCGCGACGATCGGCAGCGGGCTGTAGGGCAGCATCGGCGTATCGGTCCCCGCCTCCTGGATCGGGTCCTCGAGGAACGCGATCGCGGCACGGTAGATCATCAGGTTCGAGAGGATCGCGACCACGATGTTGATGTTCGGCCCCTCGTAGCCCACGGCGTACATGAGCTGGAACACGAGGTCGCCGACGACCGCGAGGCCGAGCGCACCCGCGAGCAGGAGGGTCGCCCGGGCTGACGGGATGCGTCGCGCGCGTTCGACGGCCCCGTTCGCCGCGAAGAGTGCGACGAGCTGCGTCGCACTCGTGAGGACCATCAGGACGCGGAGGAGGGGCTTGACCGAACGGATGTCGGGGTCGACCGCGAGGCCGAAGACCGTGAGGCCGCCGAAGGCCGCGGTCACCACGGCGAGTCCTACCCAGTACGGCACGCCCCGGCGCGGCCGTTCCACGCCCGGCAGCGCGAGCATGCTGACCGTCAAGAGCGGGTAGAACGGGAAGTAGACGGCGTCGAGCCACGAGATGTACGGCAACGCCGTGCCGACGCTCAGGTAGTAGGTCGCCCAGATCAGTGATCCGGCCGCGACGAACGCGAAGGCGGCCGCCGAGTACCGCAACGCCCGCTGCACCCCCGCGGGGAGCGCCGCGCGCCGCGATGCGAGCACGAGCGCGAGCGAGGACCCCATCTGGAGCGGGAAGAACGCGAACGACTCGAAGAGCTGCTGCCAGAACGGCTTCTCGGCGAACACCCCGGAGTACTGCGACACGGCGAAGAGGGTGCCGACGGCCAGCAGCACCGGCGCGAGGGCGCGCAGCGCACGGCTGGTCCGCAGGTCGCGGGCGTCAGGGGCCTCCATGGCCACCAAGCTACGGCCGGGTACGGGAGGGCGGAATATCTTCCGGTGGCCGGTCCGCGGCCTCCGGTCCACTGGATTTGGTCGCCGCCCGGGCCCATCCTTCGCCGCACTCGCCTCCGCCTCACATGATCTACGCCTTCGACGGATTCATCCCCGTGGTGCACGAGACCGCCTTCGTGCATCCGCAGGCCGCGGTCACCGGGAACGTGATCATCGGCCGTGACGTCTATATCGGTCCCGGCGCCGCCATCCGCGGCGACTGGGGCGGCATCGTCATCGAGGATGGCTGCAACGTGCAGGAGAACTGCACCGTCCACATGTTCCCCGGCGTCACCGTCGTGCTCGAAGCCGGTGCGCACATCGGCCACGGGGCCATCGTGCACGGCGCGCGCATCGGCGCCAACGCGCTCGTCGGCATGAACGCGGTGATCATGGACAATGCCCGCATCGGCGCCGGCAGCATCGTCGGCGCGCTCGCCTTCGTCCCCGCCGAGATGCAGGTCCCGGAGCGCTCGGTCGTGGTCGGGAACCCGGCGAAGGTGGTGAAGCAGGTGAGCGAGGAGATGCTCGCCTGGAAGTCCGAGGGCACCGCCCTCTACCAGCGACTCCCCGCCGCGATGCGCGACACCTGGCGGGCCGTCGAGCCGCTCCGCGAACTCCCCGCCGACCGCCCCGCGCAGTCGGCGCTGCTCAAGACCTGGAACGAGACCAAGGGGACGCCCACCTGATGCAGACGCTCAAGAACTACGCCCTCGGCCAGTGGGTCGAAGGCACCGGCAAGGCCGCCACGCTCTTCCACGCCGTCACCGGCGAACCGATCGCCGAGGCCTCGAGCGGCGGGCTCGACTTCAAGGCGATGGCCGACCACGCGCGCACCGTCGGCGGGCCGAAGCTCCGCGCCCTCACATTCCATCAGCGTGCCGCGCTGCTCAAGGCGCTCGGCAAGCACCTGATGGAGAAGAAGGACGCCTTCTACACCCTCTCCGCGGCGACCGGCGCGACCAAGGCCGACAGCTGGGTCGACATCGAAGGCGGCATCGGCACGCTCTTCGCCTACTCCAGCCGAGGCCGTCGCGAGTTCCCCAACGAGACCTTCCACGTCGAAGGGCCGCAGGAATCGCTTTCAAAGGGCGGAACCTTCGCGGGCCGGCACATCTGCGTCCCGCTCGAGGGTGTAGCGATCCACATCAACGCCTTCAACTTCCCCTGCTGGGGGATGCTCGAGAAGATGGCGCCCACGCTGCTCGCCGGCGTGCCGTGCATCGTGAAGCCGGCGACCGCGACGAGCTATCTCACCGAGCTCATGTTCCGCGAGATCATCGCATCGCGGATCCTCCCCGAGGGCGCGGTGCAGCTCATCTGCGGCAGCGCGGGCGACCTGCTCAGCCATGTCACCGAGCAGGATGCCGTCGCGTTCACCGGCAGCGCCGCGACCGGCCAGATGCTCAAGGAGAGCAAGGCGATCGTCCAGCACTCGGCGCGCTTCAACATGGAGGCCGATTCGCTCAACTGCTCCATCCTCGGCTCCGACGCCGCACCCGGGACCGAGGAGTTCGACCTCTTCATCAAGGAGGTCGTGCGCGAGATGACGACGAAGGCCGGGCAGAAGTGCACCGCGATCCGTCGCACCATCGTGCCCGCGGGGTGGGAGGAGGCCGTGGTCAAGGCGCTCTCGGCCCGCCTCGCGAAGACCACCGTCGGCGATCCGGCGGTCGAGGGCGTGCGCATGGGGCCGCTCGCGAGCCGCGGGCAGGTGCGCGACGTCGCCGCGGCCGCGGCGCGCATCACGGAGGCCGGTGAACTCGTCTTCGGTGGCGGCGACTTCGCCGTCGTCGGTGCCGACCGCGACACCGGCGCGTTCTTCGGCCCCATGCTCCTGCTCTGCGACCAGCCCCTCGGCCGCAGCGAGCCGCACGACATCGAGGCGTTCGGGCCGGTGAACACCGTCATGCCGTACCGCACGCTCGACGAGGCGGTGGAGCTCGCCAAGCGCGGGCGCGGATCGCTCTGCGGATCGGTGGTCACGGGCGATGCGACCATCGCGCGACGGATCGTGCTCGGCGTCGCCCCGTATCACGGTCGGCTCATGGTCCTCGACACGGCGAGCGCCAAGGAGAGCACCGGGCATGGGTCGCCGCTGCCGAATCTCGTGCATGGCGGGCCCGGTCGCGCCGGCGGCGGCGAGGAGATGGGCGGCGCGCGCGGCGTGCTGCACTACATGCAGCGGACCGCGGTGCAGGGGAGCCCGAGCATGCTCACCGCCATCACGCGCGAGTGGAGCGCGGGCGCGGTCCAGCGCACCGATGCGGTGCATCCGTTCCGCAAGACGTTCGACGAGCTGGAGATCGGTGACACGCTGCTCACCGGGACGCGCACCATCACGCTCGACGACATCGTCGCGTTCGCGAACCTGAGCGGCGACCGGTTCTACGCGCACATGAACGATGACGAGGCGCGCACCAACGGCGTCTTCACCGGTCGCGTCGCCCACGGCTACTTCATCGTCTCGGCGGCCGCGGGGCTGTTCGTGGATCCCGCGCTCGGCCCCGTGCTCGCGAACTACGGCATGGAGCGCCTGCGCTTCACCAAGCCGGTCTATCCGGGCGACAGCATCCGGGTGCGCCTCACCGTCAAGCAGAAGACGGCGAAGGACACGCCCGAGGGCGCGATCCCGCAAGGCGTGGTCGAGTGGGATGTGGAGGTGTCGAACCAGGACGGGGATGCGGTGGCGCTGTACTCCATCCTCACGCTCGTGCGGAGAGAGGGTTGACGATGAAGGCTGAAGGATGAAGGTGGAAGGGATCTCTTTCATCCTTCAGCCTTCAACCTTCAGCCCAGCCGAAGCGCCGCCCAGTACCCCGCGGCCGAGACCGATGCCGTGAGCACCATCCCCCACGCCAGGTCGACGTAGACGACCTTCGTGGGGAAGTCCTTCAACAGTGCCAGCGAGGTCAGATCGAACGCCGCATACGCGGCGAGCCCGAACACCGCGCCAAGCGCGAGCGCGCGTCCCATCGACTGCTTCTCCACCGCCGGCACCACGCACAGCACGACGATCGCGGCGACGTAGATCAGGTAGAAGAGCAGTGCCGCGCCCCATTGCACGTCGGGGCGCAGCAGGTGCCCCATCTGCGCGTTGTAGAAGCCCTTCGCCACCACCCCGAGCCAAGTGAGGTCGAGCGCGAAGAACACGACCACGCAGGCCGCGTAGACCTTGAGGTGCGCGCCGAGGCTCACCGCGTCGCCCGCTGCAGCCGGGCCGACGCCGCCTGCACCTCGGACAGCACGCGCAGCAGGTTGCCGCTCCAGATCTTCGCGATCTGCTCCTCGGTGTAGCCGCGGCGCACCAGTTCGAGCGTCACGTTGAAGGTCTCGCTCGCGTTGCGCCACCCGTCCACGCCGCCGCCGCCGTCGAAGTCCGAGCTGATGCCCACATGGTCGATGCCGATCAGCTTGACCGCGTAGTCGATGTGGTTCGCGAAGTCCGCGACGGTCGCCATCGGGTCCGCCGGATACCGCCGCGCCGTGATGTCCTCCTGCGCCGCGAGGTACGCGTTCCGCCGCTCCTCCGGCAGCGCCTGCACCGACGCCTGCACCTCGCGGGGGTTGGTCCCCGTCACGCCGTACTGCCTGCGCAGCGCGTCGATGGCGCCCTGCCGCTCGGCGTCGCGCACCGGGTTGCACTTCACGTAGCTGTTGAACGCCACCAGCTGCACGACACCACCGTTCCGCTTCATGCCCAGCAGCTGTTCGTCATCGAGGTTGCGGCTGTGGTTGCAGAGCGCGCGCACGCCGGAATGCGAGGCGATGATCGGCGCCTGCGTCAGCTCGAGCGTCTGCATCATGCTCTGCTTGCTCGGGTGCGAGATGTCGATCATCACGCCCCACTTGTTGAGCTCGGCGATCGCCTGCCGGCCGAGCGGGCTCAGGCCGTTCCACATCCAGACGCCGTCGCGCTCGCCGGTGTTGGAGTCGGAGAACTGGCTGTGCCCGTTGTGGGCGAGCGACATGTAGCGGCCGCCCAGCTCGGCGAACTGCCGGATGCGTCCGAGGTCGGTGCCCACCGAGAAGCCGTTCTCGATCCCGATGAAGATCACCTTCCGGCCGCTCGCATGGATGCGCCTCGCCTCGTCGGCCGTGCGGGCGAGTCCCACGCGCGTCGGGGCGAGCGAGTCGGTGAGGCGGTGGACGGCGGCGAACTTCTCCATCGCCTGCGCGTACGCGCTCGCCATCGTCGCCGAGTCGATCGTGCGCGCCTGGCCCACGTAGACGATCAGGAACGCGGCGTCGAGACCGCCGGCTTCCATCTTCGGGATGTCCACCTGGTTGCGCGCGATCCCCGTCACGTAGTTCGACGAGTCGCGACGGAACGCCGCGGGGCTGATGTCGACGTGGGTGTCGAGTGTCATCACGCGGTCGTGGATCGCGCGGGCGCGCGCGACGAGCGCGGCATCGTCCTGCGCGCTCGACGTGGCGGAGACGGCCGCGACCAGCGAGAGGAGCGAGGCGGTCCTCGCGAGGGCTGGGCGGAGGGGGAGTGACATCAGTTCACCGGTTAAGGGTATACTAGCGGGACCCGAGCCGACCGGGCCTCTGTCCCTAAAGGTGTCGCCACCCCCAGCCGATCCGCCATATGGACCTCATCTCGCTCGCCCTGCTCGCATCGCATGCCTTCGCTGCGCCATCGGTCGTCGCAAGCGCCGATGCGCCGACCGTCGAGGTCGTCGCGCGGGGGCACGTGGGGCCCGCCGATGGCCCGGTGCGCGTGGTCCGGTTCCTTCCCCCGGTCGCGCGAGATACCGTCGTCGACCTCAGTGCCGCGTACTACACGCGGCTCTCGGTCCATCGCGCGGCCAGCTATACCATGCTGCCGCTCTTCGCCTTCCAGTACCTCGCGGGGCGCCAGCTCTATGACAAGAGCTTCGAGGCGCCGGCGTGGGCGCGCACGGGACATCGCGTGGCCGCCACCGGGGTCGCCGCGCTCTTCGCCGTCAACACGGTCACCGGCGTCATGAACCTGTACGAGGCGCGCCGCGAGCCGGAGGGGCGTGGACGCCGCGTCTTCCATGCGGTCATGATGCTCGCCGCCGATGCCGGCTTCACCGCCACCGGCATCCTCGCGGAGCGCGCCGAGGGATCCAACGACGACCGCGACCTCCATCGCGCGGTCGCCCTCGGATCCGTCGCGGTCGCGACCATCGGGTACCTGACGATGCTCGACGTCTTCCGGAGGGATTGAGCATGTCGCACTGTGCGGGCGACTGCTCGCGGCGGCGGTTCGTCGCCTCCACGCTGGCCGCGTCGATCAGCGCGTTCCTCGTCGCCTGCGGCGACGGCAACATCGGCGGCGTCACCGGCGACGGCGGATCGGGGGGCGCCGTGAACCCGCCGCCGCCCGTCGGCGGTGGCGGCGGTGGGGCGAGCCCGCTCTCCATCGCCCTCGCCGATTTCCCTGCGCTCGCGGTGGACGGCGGGATCGCCCGGGTCGATGGCAGCACCAGCGTCCCGATCGCCGTGACGCGGGTGAATGCCACGACCTATCTCGCGTTCTCGATGATCTGCCCGCATGCGGGGTACCGGCCGATCGACATCACGCCGGCGGGCTTCGAATGCCCCAATCACGGCGCGCGCTTCGCCCCGAGTGGAGGCTGGACCGGTGGCCAGCGCACGCGGGACCTCGCGTCGTACGCCGTGACCCTCGATGCGGGCGCGGGGACGCTCACCATCTCCTGAGTCTCGTGCATGCGGGACGACCCCGGATGCGGGAGCATCCGGGGTCGTCCGGTCGAGCATGCACCGCCGATCAGAGTCCGGCGAGGATCCGCTCGAGCACCGCGATGTACGGCGCCGCCTGGTCCGCGGTCAGCTTTCCGCCGTTCACGAATCCGGCCATGACGCGCAGCGCCGCTTCGATGTTGGGTGCCACCGGCGCCGTGCTGCCTCGCTGCAGGTTCTTTCGTGCGGTCTCGAGCGTCACGGCGAGCGCGGTACCGCTGTTCGACTTCAGGACGCCTTGTGCGGTCAGGGCGTGGGCGTACGCGATGGCGCGGTCGAGCCCGACGATCGTCGGCAGCGGCGTGATGCTCGCCGTCGACGACACCGTATCCGCCAGGCCGCGCACGTCGGTGACGACGAGCCGCACCGCGTACTCCCCCGCGGTCGCGTAGATGTGCGACGCCGTCGCCCCCTCGGCCGTGCTGCCGTCACCGAAGTCCCACGCGTAGGTGAGCCCGTCACCGTCGGCGTCGGTCGAACCCGCGCCGCTCAGCGCGAGCGGGTCGCCGGCGTACGCCGACCACGGGCCGTCGAGCGACGCCTGCGGCGGAACCGTGTTGCTCTCCACCGCGATCTCGATGTCGTCGCGCAGCGCGGAGAGCACGTCGAAGCCGCTGGCGGCCTCGACCTGGTCCACGGTGACGAGATACGTCTCCCACGCGACGTTGCGGATGCCCGCGTCGTTCGGCATCAGCACCGCGAGCACCTGCACATCGTCCCACGAGTCGATGCTCGCGAGGCCGGCGTCACGCGGCAGCACGACGGCGACCTTCCACGTCACGGAGGGGATCGTGATGCGCCCCTCGTTCTTCACCGTCCCCTTGCTGCCCGACGCGCCGGCGATGATGTAGACCTCCTGCCCGGCGAGGCGCGCGAGATCGCCCACATGGTTCTCGAACTGCGCCCACGGACCCTGGTTGTTGTCCGACGCCTGCGGGATGATGTTCGAGAAGTAGAAGGTGGTCGCGTTGTCGAAGCTCCCCGACGTGCGATCGAACGAGCGCGCGAGGTGACCGCGATCGATGCCGTAGCCGGCGGCCGCCCCCGCCCCGGTGTAGTCCGCCGTGGTGTAGCGCTGGGCGGCGGGCAGTTCCGGGTCGTAGGTGAAGCAGTCGCAGCGGTCGAGCGACCCGAAGTGCGTCGCCTCGAGGTTGTAGCTCACCCAGTTCGGGATGCCGCGCGCCGGGCTGAATGACGTCGTGTACTGCCCGCGGCGGAGGATCACCTCGTCGGACGCGTCCCCATCGGTCGGGTCGCCGAACTCGGTGTGATCGCCGTACAGCGCGGTCGTGCTCGCCTCGGCGATGGTCGTGGCGATCGAGTAGGTCGCCTCGGTCCCGTCCGCCGCCACCGCCTTGAGCGTCGCCGTGCCCGCGCCGAGCGCGCGCACCACGCCGTTCGCATCGACGCTCGCCACCGCGGGCGTCTCCGACGACCAGGTGAAGGTCGTCGTGATCACCGAGTTGTCGGCGCCCGAGCGCAACGTCGCGAAGAGCTGGTCCTCGAAGCCGACCGGCAGTGCCGGGTCGGTTCCGTCGCGACCGGAGAAGGTGATGCCGTTGGGCGGCGGCGGCGGGGTGACGCCGTAGCAGTAGCCGAAGTTCGCCGGTTCCGACGCCCAGGTGTTCGCCGGGGTGCGATGCAGCGAGGTGCCGACGGGTGCCGAGTTCTGGAGCGCGCCGATGTCGACGGAGGTCATGCCCGCCGCGGGACCGTTGGTCGCCGTGACCGTGCCCTCGTACGAGAGGAACTCCACGACCGTGCCGGACGCGTCGATGAGCGCCATGCCGTCGGGGGAGCCGTTCTGGATCGCGTTGCTCGCATACGAGACGAACCGCGTGCCGCGGCCGCCGCACTGGTCGGGGATCGTGCCGCTCAGGACCTGCGTCGGCTCGTAGGTGACGCCGCCGTTGCCGTTGTAGAGGACGATGCTCCAGCCGGTGAGGTCGGAGCCCGCGGGGCCCTCGACCTCGATCGCCTCATTGAGGTCGGTGCCGAAGTTGTCGTAGTGGAGTTCGGAGAAGCGCACGCCGGCCGGCGGCGGCGGGGGAGCGATGACCTGCACCGTCGCCGTCGCGAGCACCCCGTTGGCGGCCGTCGCCGAGATGGTCGCGACGCCGAGCGCCGCGCCGGTGACGACGCCGCTGCTCGAGACCGTCGCGACCGCCTCGTCGGAGGAGCTCCACGTCAGCGCCACGCCGGCGATGGGCGCATCCGTGGCATCGAGCGCCGTCGCGGTGAAGCTGACCGTCGCGCCCACCACCACCGTATCGATCGTCGGCGCGACCGTCACCGTCGCGACGGTCGGCGTCGCGCCCGGATTCTCGTCGCCGTCGTTGCACGCGCCGAAGGTGTTGGCGGCGGGACCGGTCCAGGTGCCATCGGCGTTGCGCTGCAGGCTCGAACCCACGGGTGTCGTGCTGATCTCCGAGATGCCGGCGTTCAAGGAGGTCATGCCGGCCGCGGGGCCGTTGCTCGCCGTGAACACGCCCTCGTAGGAGAGCAGTTCGACGACTGCCCCGGCGGCGTCCACGAGCGCGATGCCGTCATTCGGGCCGTTCTGGATGCCGTCCGTCGGGTAGGTCAGCACCACGACGCCGCGCTGGTTGCACGTCGTCGGGACGGTGCCGCTCAGCACGCGGGCCGTCCCGTAGGTGACGGCCGCGGCCGGCGCATTGCCGTTGTAGAGCACGACGGACCAGCCGGTGAGGTCCGTCCCGGCAGGCCCGGAGATCTCGATCGACTCGCCCGCGTCGGTCCCCGCGTTGTCGTAATGGACCTCGCTGATGCGGACCGCGGGGCCGCTGCCGATGATCCTCGGCGCCCCCGCGCGGGAGAGCGTGAGGCGCTCGGGCGCGGTCGGGCCGTCGCCGGAGCAGGAGATGGCGAAGGCGGCGATGCCGGCCAGGAGGGCCGCGCGGATCGTCCAGGGACGCATGGGCAGGGGACTGAGGGTGGTGCGCACGAGGGGGCGGGGCCCCGGGGAACACGGGACTGCCAGCAAATTCCACGCCGTCACACCGTGACAGCGCAAGGGTCCTCGCCTTGCGCCGACCACGCGGTTACCATCCGTCCCAGACCCCCCAACCGGAGCCCCGAACATGATCCAGCGCAACGCCTCTGCCCAGTGGAACGGCGACCTCAAGGCCGGCAACGGCTCCATCCGGCTCGGGAGCGGCGCATTCGAGGGCAAGTACTCGTTCGGCACCCGCTTCGAAGGGGCCCCGGGGACCAATCCCGAGGAGCTGCTCGGCGCCGCCCATGCCGGCTGTTTCTCCATGGCCATGTCGCTCGGACTGGCGCAGGCAGGCCACACCCCGGTGCGCATCCACACCACAGCCACGGTCCGGATGGACCGGGTCAACGAGAAGATGACCATCGTCGGGATCGACCTCGTGACCGAGGCCGAGGTGCCCGGCATCGCGCCCGAGGTCTTCCAGCAGGTGGCGGCGGCGACGAAGGACGGGTGCATCGTCTCACGGGCCCTCGCCAGCGTGCCGATGACGCTCGTCGCGACGCTCAAGTAGCGTCGTCGGCGGACCCGAAACCCGCTCGCCCGAGGGTGCGTACGCCTCCCTGATGCCTCAGCAGAACACGCCTGCACCCACGACGGCGCCGACGCCGCCAGTCCCGCCGGATGTCCCGGCGCCCGTCCTCGCGCCTGGCGCCCCCGAAGTCGCCTCGCCGCGCACGATCTATCTCGGGCTCCGCGAGAAGCGCGAGGTCCTCTGGAACGTGAAGTCGCGACTGGAGAACGAGCGGGAGGAGCTCGTCGAACAGATTCGTCAGGGTCCCGCGAGCGATGCGGACCGGGCCGGGCTCGAGCAGCGGCTGGCGGCGGTCGACCAGCAGATCGCCCGGGTCTCGATCGACATCGCCGAAGCGGATGCGGCGGTCGCGGCCGGGGCGGCCATCCCGGGCGCGCTCCGGGAGGAGGCGCCGCAGGACCGCTGGGCGAACGGGCCGCCGCCGGAGCTGGTCGCGTTGGGGATGGGGCTGACCGCGGCGCTCCTCTTTCCCGTCGCCCTCGCCTGGGCGCGCCGGCTGTGGCGGAAGGCGAGCGTCATCTCCGCGGTCCCCGCCGAGCTCACCGACCGCGTGGGCGGAATCGAGCGGAACCTCGAGACGGTCGCGCTCGAGATCGAGCGGATCGGCGAGGGCCAGCGCTTCGTCACCCAGCTCCTGGCCTCCCGGGAGGCCGCAGCCGGCGAGCGCGCGCCTGCCGCACTGCCCAGCCGCGGACAGGGGTCCTCCAGCGGCATGTGACCGGCCGCACAGCCGCTCGGCGCCCATTCGGGCGATCCTGAGGCGGTCGGGTCACCCCCGTCGCACTATGTGACGGTCCCCGGGGCGAACTGCCCGCCGACCGTTGCGTGCATCCGTGTCCATCTGTCAATTCCCCAGTTGCCGGGGGACTTTTCGGCAGGGTCGGATAGCGGAGCACGGCGCGTGGCGCCGGCATGAGGAGGCAGCGGATGGTCGGACGCGGGCGAGTGCTCAGGACAGGATTCACCATCATCGAACTGCTGATGGTCATGGTCATCTTCGGGATGATCGTGGCCTTTGCCGCGCCGAAGATCGACCCCACGCGCTACCGGGTGAACTCATCGATGCAGGTCATGGGCACGACGATGCTCACCGTCCAGCGGCAGGCGATCACGCAGCAGCACGACATCATCGTCCGCTTCGACACCGCCCAGCACCGGCTCAGGATCCATGAGGACCGGGACAACGACGGCACGATCGACGCGGGCGAGCACGAGCGGTCGGTGCAGATCGGCGAGGGCATCGTCTTCGGCCGCGGCTCGGCGCCGGCGATGGCGATGGGAAACGGCCCGGTGGAAGTGGTCCGCACGATCGGCGGTCTCCCGGGCATCGTCTTCCACCGCGACGGCAGCGCGAGCGAGGCCGGCGGATTCTATGTGACCTCCGTCCGGGAGGCGCGCGATGGCGGCCATCCGGATGACACCCGCGCCGTCATGGTGGCTCGCGCCACCGGACGCGCCACCTGGTTCCGTTACCGGTCCGACGGCTGGATCAAGGCCTTCTGATGCGCGCACGCCAAGGGTTCACCCTCATCGAGATCGTCATCGCGATGGCGATCCTCCTCATCGTGATGCTGACGCTCGTCACGCTGACGGGCCGCACGGTGCACATCACGACGATCTCCGAGCGCGAGCAGGCCGCGATCCAGCTCGCGACCGACCGCACCGACGAGGTGCGCACCAATCCGAACTACGCCGGGCTCGACAGCATCTATGCCGGGACGCAGACCAACTTCGCAACGCTGCAGGGATTCGTGCGGACGACGACCATCGTTCGCACGAACAGCGGCGGGCACGACTACAAGAAGGTCACGGTACGCGTGACCGGACCGGGACTCCTCTCGGCCGTCTCGCGTACGATCACGGTGGCGGCCCCATGACTGCATCCCGGTTGCGCCAGCGCCGCGGCATGACGCTCATCGAGATGATCGTCTCGCTCCTCATCTTCTCGTTCGTCACCGCCGGCGCGATGCTCCTCCTCAAGTCCGAGAGTCGCAGCTTCTCGCTCGGCTCGGAGCGCGTGGCGATGTACCAGAACGGGCGCTTCGCGATCAATGAGATGGAGAAGGACCTCCGGACGTCCGGGGCGGGCGCGCCGGACATCCAGCCGCAGCTGATCTACATCGCCGACAGCGTGATCGTCTTCAACGCGAACTACTGGACGAACACCGCGGGCGACGTCGAGGCGGTGTACTACAATCCGGACGCACCGGACAGTGCGGTCGCCGCCTTGAGGACGGCCTCGCAGATCACCCTGCCGTACACGGCGATCAGCTATCCCGACACGAACTACCTCGTCGGCGCGGTCAACTCGGCGTCGGAGACGATCAGCTTCTACTTCCGTCGCGACTCCAGCACGAGCCGGACCGACGACTTCGTCCTGTACCGGCGCGTCAACAACCTCGACCCCGAGGTGGTCGCGACGAACGTCGTGCGGACCACCGGTGTTCCCTTCTTCGAGTACTTCCGCGTCTCGACGTCGGCGGCCGGCGTGCAGACGATGTCGCAGGTCACCGCCGCGTCGCTCCCCTGGCGGCACACGCGCCCTATCCACCTCGCGAACAACGACACCGGCAGCTTCGCGCTCATCGACAGCGTGCGCGCGGTCCGCGTGAACTTCACGGTGATCAACGGCCAGACCGGCGTCAACGCCCGCACGCGCGCGCTCTCGCGGCTCATCCGGCTCCCCAACATGGGCCTCGTCAACACGCGCAGCTGCGGCGACCAGCCGATCTTCACCTCGACGGTGACGGGCACCGCCACGTTCGCGTCGGACAGCGTCACGCGCATCACGCGGCTGACGTGGCTCCGGTCGATCGACGAGCTGTCCGGCGAGCGTGACGTCGAGCGCTACGTGGTCTGGCGTCGCACGGCCGCGGTGGCCGACTGGGGCGACCCCTATGTCGTGCTCCCGGGCGGTGACTCGCTCTACGTCTACAGCGATGCGAGCGTCACGAGCGGCGACTCGCTGTATTACGCCGTGTCGGCGCAGGACTGCACGCCTTCCCTGTCCTCGCAGCAGACCAGCAGCCTGGTCGTGATCCCTTGAACGGAGAACCGCGCATGCATCCCCGTCCCCGACTCCGGTCGCGACGCGGCATCGCCCTCATCGTGGTGCTGCTCGTCGCGCTCGCCGTGGCCGCCATCGCCTCCGGTGCGAGCTTCCTGAGTCTCAACACCTCGCTGGTGAGCACGTATCACAACCGCCTGAGCGTGCTCGAGAGCGTCGCCGACGCCGGCCTCGAGCAGGGCCGTTCGGCACTCAACGGCATCGACTCGCTCTACCCGGACTCGGGGTATGTCACCTACGAGAACGGTGTCTCGGCGACGGACGCGTCCGGCGCGACCATCGCGGGCGTGCAGCGCTCGACCTACCTCGGTCCCTCCGGCAACACGAGCGGCCAGTACGGCGTGTTCGGCAGCGTCGTCACGGTGGTGACGGACGGGTCGGGCAATCGCATCGTGCGGCGGCTCGAGGTCTTCCAGGAGAGCTTCGCCAAGTACGCCTATTTCACCGACGTCGAAGGCGCGATCGTCTTCGGTGCGAACGACGTGCTCTACGGGCCCGTCCATTCGAATGACGTGATCCAGATCCAGGCCGCCCTCCCGGGCGCGACCTTCTGGGGCAAGCTCAAGACCGCGCAGACCATCACGAACCGCGCGTCCGGACACTACAACGCCGGCTATGAGGAGAATGCGGGGGAGATCCCGTTCCCCGACGTCGCCGACCTGAACCGCCTGCTCGCACAGGCGACGCTCGGCGGGACCAACTTCACGGGCAGCACCGCCGGCGGCACCGGACAGGCCTCGATGCGCATCGAGTTCGTAGCGCTCGACCTCAACGGCGACAGCGACAGCACCGACGCCGACGAGGGCTTCATGAAGATCTACTCGGTGGCCAACACGGCGAACTCGTGGTTCGTGACCGCGGATACCACTGGCAACTTCGGCAGCATCGGGCTCACGCAGTCGCGCAACTGCGGGCACACGCTCTCGAGCGGCACAGGGAGCCACGCGGCCTTCAAGACCTTCCGCCACCACTCGGGCTCGAGCAACACGTCCGACCAGCGGCCCTGGGCGGTCAACAACGGGCAGAACCGCAACTGTTACCTCGGCGGTTCGAATATCCTCAACGACTGGACGACGCCGGCGGGCAGCTTCCTCGCGACCGACTCGCTCGGGTCCTGGCGCGCCTGGACCGGGACCGTCGATGCGCGCGTCACGGCCGCGCGTCCTGCCGACGCGGCCTACCTCTGGCCGATCTCGCGCCAGCTCAACCCGAACTTCAAGGGCGTCATCCACGTCGCCGGGAAGGTCGCGATCAGCGGCAAGGTCCGCGGGCAGATCACGCTCGCCGCGACGAACGACATCATCATCGTCGACAACCTGACCTACGTCACCAATCCCGGTGGAACGACCCCGTGCAACTCGCCCATTCGCGACATGCTCGGGCTCTTCAGCGGGACCGACGTCCTGATGGCCGACAACCTGATCAACTCGCCACAGCGGACGACGACATCGGGCACCTATCGGACGTGGAACACCAGAGGCAGCGATGAGTACGTCCACGCGGTGGTGCTCGCCCTCGACAACTTCCGGGCCGAGAACCACGACCAGGATCCGCAGAACGTCGAGGATTGCCAGGGTGCGAACAACGCCCGCGGCTGCCTCTTCCTGACGGGCGGCATCATCCAGTACACCCGCGGCCCGGTCGGCCAGACCAACGGGCGCGGCTACATCAAGCGCTACCAGTACGACGCCTGCGCCGGCGCCAACCCGCCGCCGTACTTCCCGACGACCGGGCACTTCGTCCGTGGGCATTACTACGAGATCGACCCGGTGAACTTCGACATCACGACCTACTGGCCGCTGCTGGTCCCGTAACGATCGCGCGACTCCCCTGCGAGCCCGGCCCCGGCGTCCCTGACGCCGGGGCCGGCTCCGTTCCAGGGCCGCGGAGACCCGACTGGCGGCAGACGCGGCGTCACCGCAGGTTCCGACGATGCCGGTGCCGTGCGCGCACCGCGCCGGCATCGTCCCGTCAGGCGCCGCGCACAGCGACCCGTCCGCCTGGCCCGTAGAGCAGCAGCACCATCCGAACCCTCTTCCGGTCCCTCGCGATGTCCCTCGTCCGCTCCGTCCGCGCCCTTGGCGCGCTCTGCTGGTTCGCTGCCACTGCGCTCGCCGCGCAGGAGGCGCCGTTCATCGGCGTGCGCGTCGACGCCGACCGCAACAAGGTCCTCTTGGAGATCCCGGCGACCCGCCTGGACCAAGACCTCATGCACCAGAGCGTCCTCGCGACCGGCGGGGGCAATGGGGCGCTGGGTCTCGATCGCGGCCAGACGGGCGGCAGCGCGATCATCCGCTTCGAGCGGCGCGGCAAGCGCGTCGTCGTCACGCGCGACAACCAGAGCGTGCGCGCGATCGGCGCCAGCGAGGCGACGGCACGCGCGGCGACCGAGGCATTCCCGACGTCGGTCGTCGCGTCCTTCCCGATCGAGAGCGAGGCCAACGGCACGCTCGTGGTGGACGCCACGAGCTTCTTCCTCTCCGACACGTACGGGATCGCCGAGGGGATCCGGCGCGCGCAGGGGGGCAACGCGCGCGTCGACGCGAATCGCAGCTGGATCGAGGCGTCCCGGACGAAGGCCTTCCCGATCAACACCGAGATCCATGCGGTGCTGACCTTCGGCATCGATAACCCCGGCGCCGCCCTGCGCCGCGCCGCGCCGGATGCGGCCTCGCCGACCTTCGAGGTGCACCACTCGCTCGTCCAGCTGCCGTCCGCCGAGGGCTTCCGTCCGCGGCGCGGCGATGCGCGGTCCGGACTGTTCGGCACGAGCTTCCAGGACTTCGCGCAGGGCTTCGACGAGCTCTACCGCGGCGGGTACGCCAACCGCTGGCGCCTGGTCCCCAAGGACCCGGCCGCGTATCTGCGGGGTGAGCTCAGCGAGCCGGTCACTCCGGTCGTCTACTATCTCGATCCGGGGATCCCCGAGCCGTATCGCACGGCGTTCCTGCAGGGTGGCAACTGGTGGGGCACCGTCTTCGAGGCGGCCGGATGGAAGAACGGCTTCCAGGTGAAGGAGCTCCCGGCGGGCGCGGATCCGATGGACGCGCGCTACAACCTCATCTACTGGGTGCACCGCGCCGGCCCTGGTCCCTCGGTCGGCCCGTCGTTCTCCGATCCGCGCACCGGCGAGATCGTCCGCACGGTGGTGCGCATGGACGCCTGGCGCTCGCAGATCGACTACAACATCTACGCGGGACTGCTTCCCGCGGCCGGCCCGAACGGGCACAACGTCGCGCCGGAGGAGTTCGCGATGATGCGGCGTCGCCAGCACGTCGCGCACGAGATCGGGCACACGATCGGATTCGGGCACAACTACATCGCGCACGTCTCGGATCGCGCCTCGGTGATGGACTATCCGTTCCCGCTCATCACCGTCGACGCCCGCGGCACGCTCGACCTCTCGAAGGCGTGGCGGCCATTCGCCGGCGGCTGGGACTCGCTCGCGGTGCGCTATGGCTACACCTGGTATCCCGACGCCGATGCCGAGGCGAAGGGCCTCGACGCGATCGTCGCCGAAGGGCTGCGCCGCAACCTGCGATTCGTCGGGGACCAGCACGCCGATGCCGCGGGGTCGATCCCCGAGGTGACGCGCTGGGTCGAGGGTCGCACGATGTTCGAGGCGGTGGAGCGCACGAGCGCCGTCCGGCGCGTGGGCATCGAGAAGTTCGACGAGTCCGCGATCAAGCCGGGCGAGCCGCTCTACCTGCTCAACATGCGCTTCGCGCATGTCTATCTCCACCATCGCTACTCGCTCGAGGGCTTGGTGAAGTACCTCGGCGGGATGGATTTCCGCTACGCGTACCGCGGGGACGGCCAGCCGCCCACGACGATCGTTCCCGCCGCGCAGCAGCGCCGCGCGCTGGGGATGGCCCTCGATGCGCTCGAGCCCTCCGCGCTCGCGGTGCCGGAGCGCGTGCAGGCGCTCATGGTCCCGCTCCCGCCCGGAGGCGATCCGCAGTTCATGTGGCTGGAGACGGCCGCCGGGACCGCGTTCGACGAGATCTCGCTCGCTGGCGGCCTTGCCACCGAGGTGATCGAAGGACTGCTGCACCGGGAGCGCCTGGCGCGTGTCGTGCTCTTCCGCGCCCGCGACGCGCAGAACCCGTCGCTCGACGAGGTGTTGCAGGCGATCGTCGACCGCACCTGGGGCGCGCCACCCTCGGCGGACCCGCACGTGCAGTCCCTGCGCCGCACCGTGCAGCGCGTGGTGCTCAACACGCTCCTCGACCGCGCCGGGGACAAGGAGGCGCTCCCCGACGTGCGGCAGGTCGCGGAGATGCATCTCTCGCAACTGGCCGAGCGCATCAACGCCATGACGACCGGGGCGCCCGCCGACCGCGCGCTGCGGCTCACCGCGAAGCGCGAGATCGAGCGCTACTTCTACGGTGAGGACGATCCGGCCAAGCGGACGCGCTTCACCGTGATCCCGCTCCCCTGGCCCTGAGCCGACCATGCAGCGTCGCCGCTTCGTCACCGACATCGCCCGCTACGCCGCACTCTGCGCGGCGGTCCCGAACGACTGGCGCCTCACCTGGCGCCCGTCGTTCGAGGACGATCCGTTCACGCTCGGGGTGGCGAGCGGCGACCCCACCGGCACGGGCGCGGTGCTCTGGACGCGCCTCGCGCCGCGTCCGTTCGAGCCGGAAGGAGGGATGCCCGGCCAGCGGCCGATCGTGAGCTGGGAGGTCGCGGACGACGAGGCCTTCACGAAGGTCGTGAAGCGCGGCCGGTACACGGCCGCACCGGAGCTCGCCTACAGCGTCCACGTCGAGGTCGACGGACTCGCCCCCGACCGCTGGTACTTCTATCGGTTCCGGTCGGGGGACGCGACGAGCCCGATCGGTCGACTGCGCACCACCCCCGCGGACGGCGCGCTCACGCCGCTCCGCTTCGGCGTGGCCTCCTGCCAGCACTTCGAGGCCGGCCACTACACCGCACTCGACCATCTCTCGCGCGAGTCGCTCGACCTCGTCACGCACCTCGGCGACTACATCTACGAGCGGAGCGGCAGCGATGGCCAGGCGCGAAAGCACCATGGGCTCGAGATCCGCACGGTCGAGCAGTATCGCGAGCGCTACGCGCAATACAAGCAGGATCCGGCGCTGCAGGCTGCGCACCGCATGTGCCCGTGGCTCGTCGTGTGGGACGACCATGAGGTCGACAACAACTACGCGAACGACGTCGGCGAGAACGTGATGGAGTCGGCCGAGCAGATGCGGGCCCGACGCGCGGCCGGCTACCAGGCGTGGTGGGAGCACCAGCCGGTGCGTGTGCCGCGCGCACGGTCTTGGGCCGACCTCACCATCCGCCGCACGACCAACTGGGGCGCGCTGGCCCGCTTCTGGATGCTCGATACGCGGCAGTACCGCGATGATCAGGCCTGCGGGGACGGCACGGCCGCGGTCCCCTGCGGCGAGTGGGCCAATCCGTCGCGCACGATCATGGGAGCGGAGCAGGAGCGGTGGCTCACCGACGGGCTCGGCGCGTCGCAGGCGCGCTGGCAGGTGCTCGGGCAGCAGGTGCCGCTCGCGCCGTGGGATGGCACGCCAGGCCCCGAGACGCGCAACTACATGGACGGATGGGCCGGCTACCCGGCCAACCGGGATCGCCTCCTGCGGACGATCGCCGAGAAGGCGCGCGACCGCACGGTCGTGCTGACGGGCGACGTGCATTCGAACTGGGTGCACGAGTTGCATGAGGGCTTCGACCGCCCCGACCGCCGGGTCATCGGTGCGGAGTTCGTCGGGACGTCGATCTCGTCGGGCGGGGACGGTGAGGCGACCTGGCGTGACGCGAATGCGGCGATGGCCGAGAATCCGCACGTGAAGTGGCACACGGCGCGCCGTGGTTACATGGTCTGCGACGTGAAGCCCGACGCGTGGACCACGGACTACCGCGAGGTCGCGTACGTGTCGCGCCCCGGCGCTCCGGTCACGACGCCCACGCGCTGGCTGGTGGAGCACGGCAAACCGGGCGTCAAGCGGCTCTGACCCTACCGTCGCAGCTGACGACCTCGCAACGTTCGATCATGCGCCCGCTCCGACTCGCCTCTTGGGGGATGCTCCTCGCGATGATCGCGCTCGCCGCGGTCACGTACGGGGGATTGCCCGACCAGATCCCCACGCACATCGACCTGAATGGCGTCGCCGACCGGACCGCGCGCAAGTCGGTGGTGACGTGGTTCCTCCTCTGCGGCATCGCGACGTTCGTCCTCGTGTTCATCGATTTCCTCGGCACACGGCTGCCGGCGCAGCCGGAGATGCTCAACATCCCGGACAAGGAGCGTCTGCTCGCGCTCCCGGAACGCTTTCGAGGCCCGGTGATGCGCGAGGCGCAGCTCATGGTCGACCTCATCGCGGCCGGCACGATGGTGATCCTGCTGCTGGTGCAGTGGGAGTTCGTGCGGGTCGCCGCCGGCGCCCGCGGCCTCGGTGTGGCGGTCGTGATGGTGGCCTCGATCGGGCTCAGCGTGGGCCTGCTGCTCATGGTCACCCGCATCAGCGCGGCGGTCGACCGCGCGCATGTGCTGTGGCGGGAGCAGGGCTCACCCGCCGCCTGATCGCGCGGTGCGAAGCGACGACGGGCCGCAGGCGATCGCCGGCGGCCCGTTCGTCATCCCGCTCTTCCCGCGATCAGAACGTGATCTGGAGTCCGCTGGTGAAGAGGCGATCGACCTCGGAGAACCCCGGCTGCGGCAGGTTGTCGTACCGGATGACGTAGGAGATCTTGAGGCCGATCTTCGACGAGAGCGGCGCGACGATCCCCGACTCCGAGTTCATGCGCCAGTCCTCGGTCTCCTTGAGGTTGGGGATGTACTCGAAGGTCTGCGTGAAGTAAGCGGCCGGCGTGAAGATGTGCCTCCAGTTGAGCGCCCCGCGGGCCGACGGGAAGTTCTGCTGGATGCCATCGGTGCCGATCTGCTGCGTGAAGCTGCCGCCGCCCTCCACCCGCATCGTGTCGCGCGCCGAGCCGATCAGGCGCGCCGAGATGCCGACCTGCTCTTCGAAGCGGCGCTCGATACCGGCGAAGGTGTTGCGGTCGAAGGCCACACCCGAGAACACGGCGAGGAGACGGTCGATCTTGAAGTCGCCGCGGACATGCGTGCGGAGATAGTTGGAGATGACGCTGTCCGCCTGCGTCGAGTAGACGAGCCCCACGCCCTGCTCGAGCGAGAGGCGGCCACGGGACTGCGTGAGCTTCTCGCCGATGTTGAACGTCGTCACCTGCGTGTTGCCGGTGACCGCGACGTATCCGATGTCGGCGGTGATCTTGGTGACGACCGCCGGAGCCTCCTGAGCGCTGGCGACGGGGGCAAGGGCGGCGAGCGCCAGGGCCAGCGCGGCGAGGCGCGAGTGCGCGTGCGAGTGCGGACGGGGCATTGCTCTCGGGGTGAAGGGAGGTGGGAGGAACATAGCGGGGTCGGGTGCTGGCGTCGACGCGCCGACTGTCGTAGAGTGGGGCGACCCCCGACCCGTGCCCCATGGCCTCGTTCTACGATCCCGCCCGCCGCCAGGAACTGTTGGACCGGCTCGGCAACCTGCGTGCCGACCGACAGGCCGCCTGGGGGAAGTTCACGGCGCCCAAGATGGTCCAGCACCTCATCGAGTCGCTCAAGATGGTCACCGGCGAGAGCGCGCCCAGGCCGCGCCCGTTCCCGCTGCAGTTCCTCGTGCGCCCGGTCGTGATCCATCTCATGCCGTGGCCCAAGGGCGCCCCCACCGCGCCCGAGCTGCTCGCCGGCAAGCCGACCACCTGGGAGGCCGATGTGGCCAAGCTCCGCGACCGCATCGCGCAGCTGCCCGTGCCGGCGGACGCTGCCCCGCTGCCTCCGCATCCCGCGTTCGGGCCGATGTCCAAGCGGGATTGGGGCGTGCTCCTGTACCGCCATCTCGACCATCACTTCACGCAGTTCGGCATCTGACCCAAGCACCGGATCCCATCATGCGCATCGCCCGCGTCCTCCCCCTCGCCCTCGTGCTCGCCGCCTGCGCCAAGGGTGAACCCGCGCCTGAGCCGGTCGCCGTCGACCCGGCGTGCCTCGCGAGTCGCGTCCTCTCCTATCAGGACCTCGCGGCCGAGGTGGTCATCCCCGCGGGTGAGACGTGCGCCTCCGGCACGTTCCAGGTCGTCTTCACCCGTGGCGATGACACGCTCCAGACGCTCACGGAGACGCGTGACGGGACCGTCGGCTTCATCGGCACCGCGGACGTGGACGGCGACGGTCGGGGCGAATTCTTCGTCTCCACCTTCGGCAGCGGGGACGACAAGCGTGGCGCGCTCTTCGCCTACACTGACGGTCCGCAGGGCATCGCGCGGCTCGCGCTCGCGGCGCTCGACTCGACGCAGCTGGTCGGCTACGCCGGGCACGATCGCTTCGGCTTCGGCGGCGCGGAGCAGCTGGTGCGGGCCTTCCCCCGCGCGGCCGGTGACACCGCCTGGTTCGGCTACTCGCACGGCGAGTCGAAGTGGAGCACGATCACCCGTCCCGCCTGGGTGCGCTGAGCACGGAGCGGTCCGGCAGGCCGCGCGGGCGAATTCAGGTCCCGCGTGGCTTCGCCCGTCGGGTCGCCGGCGCGCTGAGCGGGTCGTCCGGCCAGGGGTGTCGCGGATAGCGTCCCTTCAAGTCCTTGCGGACCTCGAAGTACCCGGTGCGCCAGAAGCTCGCGAGGTCCCGAGTGACCTGCACCGGCCGATGCGCCGGTGACAGCAGGTGGATGGTGAGGGCCACGCGTCCGTCCCCGACGCGAGGCGTCTCGGCCAGGCCGAACACCTCCTGCAAGCGCACGGCGAGCACCGGCGACGCGGGATCGGCATAGTCGATCGCGATGCGCGACCCGCTCGGGACCTCGAGGTGCGTCGGCGCCAGGCGGTCGAGCGCCGCGCGAGCGCTCCACGCGAGCGGCGCGAGGAGTGCCGCGCCGAGATCGACGCGCGCGACGTCCGCGAGCTTGCGCAGTCCGCCGATCGCCGGCCGCAGCCAGGCGTCGAGCGTCGTGTCGAGCGCGGCATCGTCCGTGGCTGGATAGGTCTCGGGCAGGATCGTGTGGGCGAACGCGAGGCGCGCGCGCAGCGCGCGCGCGCCGTCGGACCAGGGGAGCACCCCTACGCCGGCGCCGCGCACCGCACCGAGCAGCGCGTCGGTGACCGCCTCCTCCGGTACTTCGCGCAAGACCCGCTCGCGCAACACGAGGGCTCCACTCCGCTCGCGCTCGACGGCGCGCACCACCTCACGGGTCGCGTCCCACGTCACCTCGCGCTCGGTCACGACCGCGGCGCCGAGTGCCGCGCGGACCGCCGCCTCGTCGAGCGGTGCCGCCAGCCAGATCCGGCTCTCGGCGGGGTCGCCATCGAGGTCGGCGACGGCGAGGAAGTCGGCGCGTGCGAGCGCGTTCGAGCGTTCGAGCCTCGCGCCGCGCCCGTTGCGCAGCAGGAAGCGCGCGGCCTCGCCGTCGCGTCGCATGGCGATGCGGTCCGGATACGCGAGGGCGACGAGTCCACCGACGTCGGCGAGCGACTCGGCGTCATCGCGCGCCTCGCGTCCGAGCCCGCGGCGGAGCGCGCGCGCCTCCTGGCGGACGCGATCGGTGCGTGCGCGATCGACATCGCCTCCCTGACCGCGCAGGGCCTCGATGCGCGTGCGCAGGTCGGCATCGTGCTCCGCGGCCTCGCGCCGCAGGATGTCGCGCTCCGCGAGGAGCGCGGCCACCTCGCACGCGAGCGTGGCTTCGCCGCGCGCCGCGCCTGCGATCACCAGGTGCGCGAGCCGGGGCGCGATCCCCATCGCGGCCATCGCGCGGCCGTGCGCCGTCACGCGACCGTCCGCGCCGAGCGCGCCAAGGTCGGCGAGGAGCGCGCGGCCCTGCGCGAGTGCGCCGGCCGGTGGCGCATCGAGCCACCGCAGCGCGGTCGCCTCCATCACGCCCGCACAGGCCAGCTCGAGCGCGAGCGGTGCGAGGTCCGCCTCGAGGATCTCCGGCACCGCGCGCACCGGCAGCGACACCTGGTCGCCCTCGCTCCAGAGCCGCACGCAGAGGCCCGGGGCGACGCGTCCCGCGCGGCCGCGTCGCTGGTCGGCCGATGCCTGCGACACGCGCGTGGTCTCGAGTCGTGTCATCCCGCTCCGCGGCGAGAAACGCGGAATGCGGGCGAGTCCCGAGTCGATCACCACGCGCACGTCCTCCAACGTGACCGACGACTCGGCGATCGCCGTCGACAGCACCACGCGGCGCTGTGCGCCGCGCCGCCGCAGCACGTGGTCCTGTTCGCCGAGCGTGAGTCCGCCGTGCAGCAGCAGCACCTCGGCGTCCGCGAGCGAGGCGTCGTCGACGAGCAGGCGACGGACCCGGTCGATCTCGGCGATCCCCGGCAGGAAGACGAGCAGGTCACCGGTCGTTCGCGACCAGGCGTCACGGACCGCGGCCGCCACGCCGAGGGCGGGCGGCTGGTCCGCACGCGAGGGCCGCCACTCGGTCGTCACGGGGAAGGCGCGGCCCTCGCTCACGATCACCGGCGCGTCGCCGAGCAGCGCGGCGACCGGCGCGGCCTCGAGCGTCGCCGACATCACCACGAGCCGCAGGTCGTCACGTACCAGCGCCCGCGCCTCGAGCACGAGCGCGAGGCCGAGATCGGCGGTGAGATGCCGTTCGTGGAACTCGTCGAAGAGCACTGCGGCCACGCCGTCGAGCGCGGGGTCGTCCTGCACCATCCGCGTCAGGATGCCCTCGGTCACGACCTCCACGCGCGTCCGCGGGCCCACGCGCGACTCGTGCCGCACCCGATAACCGACCGTCTCGCCCGGCGCTTCGCCCAGGAGCCGGGCCATCTGGGTCGCCGCGGCGCGCGCAGCGATGCGGCGCGGCTCGAGCACGAGGATCCGTCCGCCCGCCGCCCACGGGGCATCGAGCAACGCGAGCGGGAGCCGGGTCGTCTTGCCCGCCCCGGGCGGTGCGACGAGCACCGCGGCGCGCGCGCCGGCGAGCGCCGCGAGCACCTCGGGGAGGACCGCATCGATCGGGAGGGGGGCGGCGCCGTGGAGCGTCGGCACGCGGGCGGGGAGGGGAGGAGGGGGGAACACGGGAAACGCGACGTGCGTACCTCACGTACGCACGGTCGAGTAACTTACCGCCCACGCATGAACGAACCCACCCTGACCCTCCCGCCGAACACCGCGACTCGCGACCGGATCTTCTGGTCGCTCGTCGCGCTGATCGTCATCGCCGACGTGCTCTCGAAGCGCTGGGCCGAGGCCGCGCTCGCGCTCCACGTCCCGGTCGATGTCGTCGCGCCTTGGCTGCGCTGGACGCTCACGTACAACACCGGCGCCGCGATGAACCTCTCGCTCGGCGCCTCGTCCCGCATCGTCTTCAGCGCGATCGCGCTGGGGATGATCGTGTACCTGTATCGCCTGCATCGGCAGAGTGCCCCGGGCGCGCGCGCCACGCCTGCGGCCCTGGCCCTCATCGCCGCGGGGGCGTTCGGCAACCTCCTCGACCGCCTCCGCCACACCAAGGGCGTCGTCGACTTCATCGACGTCGGCACCGCGAGCTGGCGGTTCTGGACGTTCAATGTCGCCGACATGGGCGTCACGACCGGCGCGATCCTCCTCGCGCTGCTGCTCTGGCGCGAAGGCGACCAAGCGGAGACAATTGATGCGACCGCCACCCCAGCCCCGAGAGCTCCAGATGACGCAGCGGCGTGACTTCCTCAAGCAGGCTTCGCTCCTCGCCGCCGGTTCGCTGGCGGCGGGTTCCCTCGATCCTCGCTCGCTCGAGGCGCAGGCCGCCGGCCAGGCACAGGGCGAGTGGGACATGTCGTGGACGGCGAAGGTCACCGGCAAGTATCGCATGGCCTTCGACTCGCCCGAGATCGCCGAGGGCGTGGTGTTCCATCAGGCCCGCTCGTTCCTGGCCGGTTACAAGGCCACCCTCGGCCTGGGGGACAGCGACCTGACGGCGGTGATGATCCTCCGCCACAAGGGCGTGCCGCTCGCGTGCGGCGATGCCGTCTGGGAGGATGGCGAGATCGCCAAGCAGAACGATCTCAAGGATCCGGTCACCGGGGAGCCCGCGAAGCGGAATCCGTTCATCAATATCCCGGCCGGCGCCCGCTACGCGCTCACGTGGGCGGATGGCGCGATGGACACCCTCATCAGCCGCGGCGTCATCGTGCTCGCGTGCGACCTGGCCCTCGGCGGGGTGATCGCGCAGGTGGCCGAGCGGCGCAAGATCCCGCGGCAGGATGCGCGCAAGCTCGTCCACGACAGCCTCGTTCCGGGCGTCATCCGCATGCCCTCGGGCATCTTCGCCACGAGCCACGCCCAAGGACTCGGCTGCGGATTCCTGACGACCGGCTGACCGCTACGCGACGGCGATGCCGTCGCGGAGTCCCCAATCCTCGAGCAGGGCCTCGGCGGCGCGCCTCCCACTGCGGAGCGCGCCGTTGATGCTTGGTGTCTCGAGATGATCGCCGCAGGCATACAGGCCGGTGCTCACGCGCACGGCGCGCTCCACGTTCGCCCCCGGTGTCAGGCGCGGCAGCGTGTGCGCCACGCGCGAGACGCGCAGCAACCGCCAGTCGGCGACGGTGCGCGCCGAGAACCAGTGCGCGAGCTGCGATCGGGCCTCGCGGTCGAGCGTCGCGTCATCCTGGGCCGGCACGCCGATCACCGTCGCGGAGACGAGATGCTGTCCGGCCGGCGCGTAACGCGGCGCGATGTCGCTCGGCACGCACAGGTGGTTGACCGGCCCGCTCCGCGGGTCGCCGTTCAGCATGAGGGCGGGTTCGTCGAGTGGCGTGGATGCCGCCGCGTAGTGGAGCGTCGTGCATCCCACCCAACTCGGCGCGCGCATGCCGGGCACCAGCACGGCGAGGTGCCGCGCGTCGGTGGCGATGATCACCGCGCGGGCGCGGAGCACCTCGCCACCGTCGATCTCCACGCCGTCCGCGCGCAGGGCGCGCACGCGCGCGCCCGTGCGGACCGCGCCGACCGGGAGGCCCGCCGCGAGCTGCCGCGGGATCGCACGCATCCCGGCCCCCGGCAACGTCGCGCGGCCGGTGGCGAACATGCCGAACAGGAAATCGAACCAGCCGCGCGGCGCCGAGAGCTGCGCGTCGAGGAAGACGCCGCCGAAGAAGGGACGGAAGAACGCGTCGAGGGCGCGCTCGGAGAACCCCCGCTCCGCGAGTGAGCGGGCGGCCGTCTGGGTCGCGGCGTCGGGCTCGGCGGGCGCGCCAAGGAGCGCATCGCTGCGGAGTCGCATCATCCGCCAGGCATCGGCGGGCGTGAACGCGCCGCTGACGAGAGAACGCATGCCGGCGAGCGGGTCGCGCCAGGGATCCCCCACGCGTCCGGTGCGACCCCGTCGCCGGATGAGCGCACCCGCCGCGAACGGCCGCAGGTCGAGCGCCCGCATGTCGAGGGCCCGCCGCGCCTCGGGGTAGGAGTCGAGCAGCACCTGGAAGCCGCGGTCGAGCAGGAAGCCCTCGACCTCGTCGGTGGCGACCCGTCCGCCCACGTCGTGCGCGGCCTCGAGCACCTGGGCGGCGATCCCGTGCGAAGTGAGCGTGCGGGCTGCCGCGAGTCCGGCCAGTCCGCCGCCGACGATGAGGACGTCGGGAGTCTTCGTCATGGTCGATGAACGCCGGCGCGGCGTCCCTCCGTTCCAGTTGGAGCGGCGCGCCCGCCGGGCTACCTTCGTGACGTGAGCACACCGCCCGTCGCCTTCGTCGCCGGCGCGACCGGTTACACCGGTCGCGCCGTGGCCGCGTCCCTCGTCGCTGCTGGGGTCCGGACCGTCGCCCATCTCCGTCCCGGGTCGTCCGGCGCCGATCGCTGGCGAGCGCGGTTCGGCGCGCTCGGTGCCGTCGTGGACGAGTCCCCGTGGGAACCCGCCGCCATGGCCGCGACCCTCGCCGGACTCCGCCCCGACCATGTGTTCGCCCTGCTGGGCACGACGCGCCGTCGCGCCGCCGCCGAGGGGATCGACGACGCCTACGAGCGCATCGACTACGGCCTCACCGCGATGCTGCGCGACGCGGCGGTCGCGTGCGGGTCGCTGCCGCGCTTCACCTATCTCTCGGCGATCGGCGCCGACGAGCGGAGCGGGAACAGGTACGTCGCGGTCCGTGGGCGGATGGAGCGCGAACTGCGCGAGGGCCCGCTCCCCTGGCTGGTCGCCCAGCCGGCGTTCGTCAGCGGCAGCGATCGGGACGATTCGCGGCCGATGGAGCGGTTCTACGCGATCACGCTCGATGCCGCGCTCGGCGCGATCGCGCTGGTGGGATTGGGGCGCGTTCGCGAGGCGTACGGATCGCTCACCGGTGAGCAGCTCGGACGCGGGTTGGTCACGCTCGCCCTCGCCGACCGCCACGGTCGTGCGCGCGCGGACGTGCGCGCGATCCGCCGCGCCGGAGGCGCCGCATGAGCCCCAAGGCGTACGACGAGCACTACTACCGCCGCTGGTACCACGACCCCGCGCGGCGCGTCATCACGCCGGCCGCGGTCGCGCGGAAGGTGCACCTCGTGACCGCGATCGCCGAGTCGCTCCTCGAGCGCCCCATCCGCTCCGTGCTCGACGTGGGGTGCGGGGAGGGACCGTGGCGCGCGCACCTGCGCAAGCTGCGACCCGGCGTCCGCTACGTGGGCGTGGAGTCGAGCGAGTATGTGGTGCGGCGGTTCGGCGCACGGCGCGGGATCGTGCGTGGCGCGTTCGGCACCGTCGGCACGCTCGGTCTCGGGGGGCCGTTCGACCTCGTGGTCGTCTGCGACGTGCTCCACTATGTGCCCGACGGCGAGCTCGGTCCCGGGCTCGCGGGGATCGCGTCGCTGCTGGGAGGCGTCACCTACCTCGAGGCGTACACCACCGAGGACGAGATCGAGGGAGACCGCAGCGACTGGCATCATCGCAGCCCGGAGTTCTATCGCCGGCACTTCCGTCGCGCCGGACTCCAGCACGTCGGGATGCACTGCTACGTGGGCTCGGCACTCGGCGGAGCGACCGCGGCCCTCGAGCGCGGACACGGATGAGGGTCAAGGTCTGCTGCATCGCGGGGGTCGCGGAGGCCGAGTTGGCGCTCGTCCATGGCGCGTCGGCGCTGGGGCTCGTCTCGCAGATGCCGAGCGGGCCGGGCGTCATCGATGACGCGACGATCCGTGAGGTCGCGCGCTGGGCGCCGCGCGAGGTCCGCACCTTCCTGCTCACGTCGCGCACCGATCCGCACGCGATCGCCGCGCAGGTGCGGGAGGCGGGGGTGAATACGGTGCAGCTGGTCGATGCCCTCGCGCCCGGTGCGCATGCGGTGCTGCGCGCGGCGTTGCCGGGGATCGTCATCGTGCAGGTCGTCCATGTGCGTGACGCGTCGTCGGTGGACGAGGCGCTCGCCCTCGCGCCGGCGGTCGATGAGCTTCTGCTCGATTCAGGGAACCCGAGCGCCGCTGTGAAGGAGTTGGGCGGCACGGGCCGCGTGCATGACTGGTCGCTCAGCCGTCGCATCGTCCAGGAGAGCGGGGTGCCCGTCTGGCTCGCGGGGGGCCTCCGCGCCGAGAATGCGCGCGCGGCGGTCGATGCGGTGGGGCCGCACGGGCTCGATGTCTGCTCCGGGGTGCGCATCGAAGGCCGTCTCTCGGCCGACCGTCTCCAGTCCTTCGTGCGCGCCGTCACGGGGTGAGAGCGGCGGTTCAGGGCGGGACGGGTCGGGCCGACACTGATAGGACCGGTCATTCTCACCAGTCCTTCGCGGAGTCGTCCCATGCGCCGTGCCGTGCTCGCCCTCCTGCCGCTCCTCGTTGCCGCGCCGCTGGCGGCGCAGTCCCACGCCCCCTCCGGGGCGGCTTCGCACGGCACGCCCTCCGCCGCCGCCGCCCACGCGCCGCACTGGACCTACGAAGGCGCCGAGGGGCCGCAGGCCTGGGGGCGGATCGATCCGGCGTGGCGCACCTGCTCGGTCGGGCATGAGCAGTCGCCCATCGATCTGGGCGGCGCGGTCGCGCCGCACGCCGCACGCATCGAGGAGAAGTTCATCCCGTCGCCCTTCGTGCTCTTCCACAACGGACACACGGTACAGGCCGCACTCGAGAAGCCGAGCGACCTGACGGCGGAGGGGGGGCACTTCAACTCGCTCCAGTTCCACTTCCATCACCCGAGCGAGCACACGATCCAGGGCCGTGCGTTCCCGGCCGAGCTCCATCTGGTGCACGCGAATGCGAAGGGTGAACTGGCGGTGCTCGGCATCTTCATCGCGATCGGCCCGAAGGACAACCCCGAACTCGAGGCCCTCATCGCGCGGTTGCCGGACCATGCGGGCGACAGCGTGCGGTTCCGCGCGCCGGTGGACCTCGCGAAGCTGCTGGATGCCCGCGCGACGGAATCGGAGCAGGTCTTCACGTATCATGGGTCGCTCACCACGCCGCCCTGCTCGGAGGGCGTGAAGTGGACGGTGCGTGCGCGCCCGATCACCGCCTCGTTCCGCCAGGTGCAGCGGCTCGTCGGCGTGCTGGGCGAGAGCGCGCGGCCTGTGCAGCCGGTCTACGCACGGCACTGAGCCGCCCGACCGCCGAGTCGCGGTCCGACGCCCCGTCCCCCGAGCGGATCCCGCCCGGGGTTGACGGGGCGCCTGCGTTGAGCAACCTTTCATCCGGATATACGGATGAAACGACCAGCCCTCCACGACCGCCTGGCGGCACTCGCCGACCCGATCCGCACGCGGCTCCTCCTGTTGCTGGAGCGCCATGAGCTGACGGTCTCCGAGTTGCGGACCGTCCTGCAGCTGCCGCAGTCCACGGTGAGCCGGCACCTCAAGGTGCTGGCCGACACCGGGTGGATCGCGGCGCGCGAGGACGGGACGTCGAATCGTTACCGGCACGATTCCCGCGAACTGGACGCGGGGACGCGCCGGCTCTGGACCTCCGTGCGCGAGGAGCTCCGGACCCTGCCCGCGTCGCGCCGTGATGCGGAACGGGTGAAGGGAGTGCTCGCGGAACGGCAGACGCGGTCGCAGGCGTTCTTCGCCAGCTCGGCAGGGCAGTGGGACCGCGTGCGTTCCGAGCTGTTCGGTGCCCGCACGGAGCTCTTCTCCCTGGCCGGATTGCTGGACGCGGGTGCGACCGTCGGAGACCTCGGGTGCGGCACGGGCCAGTTGGCAGAAGTGATGGCCCCGTTCGTGCAAAGCGTGGTGGCCGTCGACGAGTCGCCGGCGATGTTGAAGGCGGCGCGGGCGCGGCTCTCCACGCTCGACAACGTGGACCTGCGCGAAGGCTCGCTCGAGGCGCTGCCGCTGGCGGACGCCACGCTCGACGTCGCCGTGCTGTCGTTGGTGTTGCACTACGTGGCGGATCCCGCCGCGGCGCTCGCCGAGATCCGGCGGACGCTCCGCGGCGAGGGGGGACGCCTGTTGTTGGTGGACATGCAGCCGCACGACCGCGTGGAGTATCGCCAGACGATGGGGCATGTCTGGTTGGGGTTCGACGCGGACCAGTTGACCCGGTGGTCGTCCGACGCGGGCTTCGCGTCGATCCGCCACCACGCGCTTCCCGCCGCGCCGCAGGCGAAGGGGCCGAACCTGTTCGTCGCGGTGCTGGGCACCGGATGAGGGCCGAAGGATGGAGGATGGAAGTGCACCTCGTCCTCGCATCCAGCAGCCTGTCCGCATCACGCAACACGCGCTTTCGTCCTTCTTCCTTCAACATTCATCAAAGGTTCCGATGACCGCCGTCGCTCCCTCGCTTCACCCGTTCGACGCCGTGAAGTCCACCGGCCGTCCCGCGTTCAAGGTCGCCGACATCTCGCTGGCCGACTGGGGCCGCAACGAGATCCGTCTCGCCGAGTACGAGATGCCGGGCCTCATGGCGCTCCGCGCCGAGTACAAGGGCAAGAAGCCGCTCGCCGGCGCGCGGATCATGGGCTCGCTGCACATGACCATCCAGACGGCGGTGCTCATCGAGACGCTCGCCGAGCTCGGCGCCGACGTGCGCTGGGTGTCGTGCAACATCTTCTCGACGCAGGACCATGCCGCCGCGGCGGTCGCGGTGGGCAAGGACGGCTCGGTCGCGCAGCCGCGCGGCATCCCGGTCTTCGCCTGGAAGGGTGAGACCCTCGAGGAGTACTGGTGGTGCACCGAGCAGGCGCTCATGTGGCCCGATGGCGCCGGCCCGAACCTCATCCTCGATGACGGTGGCGACGCGACGATGCTCGTGATCAAGGGCACCGAGTTCGAGGCCGCCGGCGCGGTCCCCGCGTTCGACGCCGCGAACGAACCCGAGGAGTGGGGCGTCATCCTCGAGCTGCTCCGCAAGACCATCAAGGAGGACCCGAAGCGCTGGACGAACGTCGGCAAGGCGATCAAGGGCGTCTCCGAGGAGACCACGACCGGCGTGCATCGCCTCTACGAGATGATGGCCGCCGGCAAGCTCCTCTTCCCGGCGATCAACGTCAACGACTCGGTGACCAAGTCGAAGTTCGACAACCTGTATGGCTGCCGCCATTCGCTCACCGACGGCATCCTCCGCGCGTCGGACGTGATGCTCGCCGGCAAGGTCGCGGTCGTGCTCGGCTACGGCGACGTGGGTAAGGGCTCGGCCCAGGCGCTCAAGGGCCAAGGCGCGCGCGTGATCATCGTCGAGATCGATCCCATCTGCGCGCTCCAGGCGGCGATGGAGGGCTACCAGGTCACGACGCTCGACGAGGTGGTCTCCAGCGCCGACGTCTTCGTCACCGCCACCGGCAACGCCGACATCATCTCGGTCGAGCACATGGCGCGGATGAAGGACAAGGCGATCGTCGGGAACATCGGCCACTTCGACAACGAGATCGACATGGCCGGCCTCAAGAACTACAAGGGCATCGTCCGCAACAACATCAAGCCCCAGTTCGACGAGTGGGTCTTCCCGGACGGGCACTCGGTGCTCATCCTCGCCGAAGGCCGTCTCCTCAACCTCGGCTGCGCCACCGGCCATCCGTCGTTCGTGATGAGCTCCTCGTTCACCAACCAGGTGCTCGCGCAGATCGACCTGCATCTCGCGGCGCAGGGCAAGCCGACCGTCTCGGGCACCAAGTACGACAAGAATGCGGTCTACGTGCTGCCGAAGAAGCTCGATGAGAAGGTCGCGCGCCTCCACCTCGAGAAGCTCGGCGTGAAGCTGACCAAGCTCACGGAGAAGCAGGCCGCCTACATCGGCGTGCCGGTCGAGGGGCCGTACAAGCCGGATCACTATCGGTACTAGTAGGCGGAAGGGAGAAGGTAGAAGGAAGAAGCGGGGCGGTCCGGCGCGATGGCGCGCCGGGCCGCCCCGCGGCACTTTCCACGGGTCGGTGTTCGCCGAGCTGCGTCCACTTCACCCCCCAGCCTCCCCTCCTGTGCGCCGTCGAACCTTTCTCGCCACCTCGGTCGCGGCGCTCGGTGCGCCTGCGCTCGTCGGGCTCGGACGGCGGGACCACGATGTCGTCCTCCGCGGCGGCACCATCGTCGATGGCAGCGGGCGACCGCGCTTCGTCGCCGATGTCGGCATCAGCGGTGACCGCATCGCGGCGATCGCGCCCCGGATCGTCGAACGGGGTGAGCGCGAGATCCTCTGCCGCGGACAGGTCGTCGCGCCGGGATTCGTCGACATCCACTCGCACGGCGATGGCACGCTCTTCGATGACCCCAACACCGAGGGGCTCATCCGGCAGGGCGTGACCACCATCGTCGTCGGCGCTGATGGTTCGTCGCGCGCGAGCGTGCGCGACTTCCTCGCGCAGGTCGCCGTCACCTCGCCCGCGCTCAACGTGGGCACCATGATCGGCCTCGGCACCGTGCGCGGCGCCGTCGTCGGGGACGACGACCGCCCGGCCTCGACCACGGAGCTCGCGGCGATGGTGCGCCTGGTGGAGGAGGCGCTCGCCGACGGGGCGCTCGGAGCGTCGAGCGGCCTCGAGTACACCCCCGGTGCCTTCGCGCCGCGAGACGAACTCGTCGCGCTCTGCCGGCCGCTCGCGGCGCGGCGGCTCGCATATCACACGCACATGCGGAACGAGGATGATCGCCTCCTCGAGGCGATCGACGAGTCGATCGCGGTGGCGCGGGGGGCGGGGTGCGCGCTCCAGATCTCCCACCTCAAGACGCAGGGCCCGCGGAACTGGGGCAAGCTCGACGCCGTCTTCACGCGCATCGAGGCGGCGCGCGCCGCGGGCGTCGATGCCGCCTTCGACCGCTATCCCTACCTCGCCTACCAGACGGGACTCACGAACCTCTTCCCCGTCTGGTCGCGCGATGGCGGGACCGCGCGCTTCTTCGCGCGTCTCGACGACGCGGCGACCGCACCGCGCATGCGCACCGAGACGCTCGACAAGGTCGCGCTCATCGGGGGATGGGACAACGTGCAGATCACGAGCGTCTCCGCCGCCGAGGACAAGCCGGCGGAAGGGAAGCGCCTCGGGACGTACGCGGCCGCGCGTGGCGAGGAGCCCTATGCCTGCACCGTCGCGATGCTGCGTCGCAACAACGGGTCGGTGGGGATGATCGGCTTCGCGATGAGCGAGGAGAACCTCGAGCGCATCCTCCGACATCCGCAGGGGATGGTCGCGTCTGACGGCGGTGCCTTCGCCATGTCGGGTCCGGCGCGCCGCGGCGTGCCGCATCCCCGCGGCACGGGGAGCTTCGCGCGCGTGCTCGGGCGCTATGTCCGGGAGCGGCAGGCGCTCACGCTCGAGCAGGCGGTCCACAAGTGCACCGCGCTTCCTGCCTCGCGCGTGGGGCTCCGCGACCGTGGCACGCTCCGCGTGGGAGCGCTCGCCGACGTCACCGTGTTCGATCCGGCGACGGTGATCGATCGTGCGGACTTCGTCGATCCGTTCCGGTACGCCGAGGGGTTCGTGGCGACGGTCGTGAACGGGGCGGAGGCGTTCGGCGAGGGGGAACGGTTCGCGCGGACGGGGCGGGCGCTGCGGGGCGGCTGACGCGCGGACCGCGCTCAGCGGAGGATATCGATCCCGCCCGCCTGCTGTCCCACCTCGACCGTCGCGACGCGGACGAGGGCCCGAAGGTCGATCACGTCCACCGTGGCCTTCTCGCTCCCAACGCCCTCGTTCGTCACGAACGCATACCGGTCGTCGGTGGTGACCGCCACGCCGTGCACCACGCGCCTCGAGGTCGCGATCCGCGCGAGCTCCTTCCCGCTCGCCGCGTCGAACACGCTGACCGACTGGCCGCGCTTGTTCGTCGCGATCACGCGCGTCCCATCGTGCGTCACCGCGAGATTGTAGATCCCGTCGCCCGCCGGCAGTCGGCGAACGAGCGACCATGACGCGACGTCGATCTCGACGAGCTCGCTCGACTTGTTGCAGGCCACCCAGACACGCGCGCCGTCGACGCTCGGTTGCGCCCACGTCGGGGAGCAGCCCACGTCGCCGGGCTTGGGCGGTTCCATCCCGTGCCCGCCGATGTCATGCCCCGCATGCGCCTCCGCGCCGCGGCGGGGCGGGGCACCCGTCATCCCCATCTCCTTCCCCTTGGTGAGGAAGAAGTGGCGCGAGACCGCGAACGTGCGCGCGTCGATCTCGACCAGCTCCTCGTCCATCATGCAGGCCGAGTAGTGCCGCGTGCCCGCGGCGTTGAGTCGGGAACCATGTGGCATCGTGCAGGTCGTGATCCGTGCGACCTCCACCATCGCGCTCGTCTCCACCACCGAGACGCTCGACGGTACCATCTCGCCGTGGAGGTTGAAGTTCACCACCCACGCGAAGAACCCGTCGGGACTCACCTGCACCGTCGCGGGAAATGACCCCAGCTCCACTCGTCCGACCGGCGCATCGGTGTCGGTGCGGAACTTCCAGAGCGACCCGTCGGGCGTCCCGTGCGCCGTCGAGACGAAGTAGTGTCGCCCGTCGGGCGCCACGGCGACGCCGTGCGGGCCATCGGGATCCATGAGCGACATCCCGACGGTCGTCGTCCGCTCGATCGCGGCCGTCCGACCGTCGAAGCGGACGACCGCGACCTGGTCGACCGATTCGCTGAGCACGTAGGCCCGATAGGTCGCCCCGTCGCCGGTGCCGGCAGGCGGCGCCGTGCCCTGCGCGCCGGCGACGCCGGCGAGCAGGGCGAGGAGGCCCAGCGGGAGGAGCGGACGCCGCGTCATGGCACTACGGGCGTCTTCGGGATGATACGGACGATCCAGAGCCCGTTGTTGTCGTCGTTCACGTACGCGAGGCCGTCGCGCACCACGACACCCCAGGTCATGGCCGAGCCCTGCACGTGCCCGTTCATGTCGGCTGTGTTGAAGTGCCCGATCTCGCGCCCCTGCGCGCGCAGGTCACCGCGCAGCTCGCCGGAGATGTCGAACACGCGGAAGCCGGCATTGTACGCGCCCATGTAGAGCGAGTCCCCGGCGACCCAGACGTTGTGCACGCCGCCGTACTCCGGCTCGTAGAACGCGACCGCGCGCGGCGCGGTGATGTCGCTGATGTCCACCACCTGCAGGCGGCCCCAGGCGCGCCCGGCCTGGGTGGCCGTCGCGCCCTTGGGCTGATTGGCGGGGAAGACCTCGTCGGCGATGAAGACGTAATTCCTGTGGCGCCAGGCGGTGTGCGTCCCGCGGATGAAGCCCGCCCCGCCGTCGACCTCGGTCTGCCGGTACATCGCGTTGAGGTCGTACTTGAACTGCGAGACCAAGACCGGCTTCGCCGGCGTGCCGCCGCGGATCCCGTTGCCCACGTCGAGGATGATCAGCCCGTCGTTCCACCAGGAGCCGTAGAGCAGGCCATCCTGGATGTCGATGTCGTGCAAGGAGCGGCCGGCCTCGGGGCGGTCGGTCGGCGCCCACCGGCCCACCTCACGCGGATGCGCCGGGTCATCGATGTTGAGCACGTGCACGTAGCCGGTGCCGTCGTTCGTGATGAAGACGTGCTGGCCGTGGCGCGCGTCCTTGTAGATGAACGAGGAGTGCACGCCGGCGGTGACGCCGTCGGTGAACTCAGAGATCACCTTCGGATGGAGCGGGTCCTCGAGCGAGGCGAAGACGACGCCGTTCTTGCGGTCGGACGCCCCCTCCCGCGTGAAGACGAGGAACCGGCCGTCGGGCGTCGTCATCACGTCGTTCACGCGCCGCGTGTTGGCGATGATCGAGTCCGCGACGACCGGCTTCGACGGATCGGAGATGTCGATGGTGTAGAGCACGTCGCCGCCACCGCCCGAGCCGAGGTACGCGACCTTGCCGTTGGGGTGCAGCCAGACCTCCTCGGTGGTGAAGCGCGAGCGGGGCAGGCGACCGACGAGTTCGAGCGGTCGGCGCACGTCGCGCGGTGCGAGCGTCACCACCGCTTCCGCCGCCCGATTGCCGAGCGAGGCCGTCACGGTGTAGGCGCCCGCCTCGTAGCCGACGAACGCCCCGTCCGGGTCGATCATCCCCTGGCCCGGATTGAAGCTCCAGACGGGCGTGATCCCGTCGATGGGCTTGCCGGCCGCGTCCTTCGCGACCGCGCGGAAGCGGATCACGTCACCCGTGCGCGCGTCGGACACCTCCGGCGTGACCGTGAGCGAGGCGACCGCCGACGGGAGGACCTGGACCGCCATCGCCTGCTGCACCGCGCCGACGCTCGCGGTGATCGTCGCGCGCCCCGCCGCGACGGCGGTGACGACGCCGACCTCGTTCACGCGCGCGATGGCGGGCGCGGACGACCGCCACATCACCTTGTCGTCGCGCCGGTCGTTCTTCGCCGACAGCACCTCCGCACCCAGCCGGATGCGCTGTCCCGGCACGAGCCGCGACGGGGTCGGACTGATGGCGATGCGCGCGGCGGGACCCGGGACCATCCGCACGTCGAACTGCTCTACCTTCGGCGCTTCGCCCGGGATGATGCCGACGACGGTGATGGGCAGCGTGCCGGTCGATCCCGACACGAGCGTTCCGTCCTCCCGCATCTGCCCCTCGAAGCGCGCCATGCCGCTGCGCGTCCAGCGGAACGTCACGTTCGGGATGACGTTGTTGTTCGCGTCCCGCGCCTCGGCACGGAATCGCACCGAGTCGCCGGCGACGACGACCTTCTGCACCGGGGAGACGACGATCCGCGCGATGCGCGACTGGGGTTGGCCGCCGGCGGGCGCGGCGCCCTGCTGCGCCGACAGCGCCAGCGGCGCGAGGACGAGAAGTGAGAGCAGTCGCATGAAGGGGATCCGTGTGGAAAGGGGGGAGTGCGCCACCATCGCGCGGGGGCTGCGAGAATCTACGGGACCGTGCTCGCGTCAGGGATTCCGGGGCATCGTGTCGAGCATATGCCTACATGGGAACTTAGTTCACGCATGGAGGATACCTTCTCCCGAACGGCCCTTCCTCCCCAACCCTCTGCAGGAGTCCCCCATGCTCAAGAACAACGTCGGCACCATCGATCGCGCGCTCCGTGTCATCATCGGCCTCGGCGTGCTCTCGCTCGTCTTCGTCGGCCCCAAGACCCCCTGGGGCTGGGTCGGCATCGTGCCGCTCCTGACCGCGGCGCTGGGGACCTGCCCGCTCTACACCGTGCTCGGCCTGAGCACCTGCCCGGTGAAGACCGCCGCGCGCTGATCCGCGCGGGGTGAGGGGCCTGAGGGCCGCGCGTCCCGCGATGCGCGGCCCTCAGGCCGTCCGGACCCTTCCCTGTCGAGCCGGACGGGGTGAGGTTGCACCATCCCCGACCCCACGCCCATGCGCCGCCCCGTACCCGCCCTCCTCCTCGCCATCGCCGCCTGCGCCCGCACGCCGGTCGCCGCGCCCGCCCCGACCGCCACCGACGATCCGAATCTCGCGCGCGCGCACCGCGTGCTCGCGGCGTCGCCGCTCATCGATGGGCACAACGATCTGCCCTGGGCCATCCGCGAGTGGAAGGAGCACCCGCACGATGTGGAGCAGTACGACCTGCGACGCCCGGTCCCCGGGCACACCGACCTCGCGCGCCTCGCGGCGGGGCGCGTCGGCGGGCAGTTCTGGTCGGTCTACATCCCCGGGGATACGAGCGTGGCGCGCCAAGGGTACGCGAAGGTGCAGCTCGAGCAGATCGACATCGCGAAGCGCGTGATGGCGAAGTATCCCGAGCGGTTCGAGCCGGTGACGACGGCGCAGGGGTTCACCGACGCCTTCGCGCGCGGCCACATCGGCGGTGCGCTCGGCCTCGAGGGCGGACACGCGATCGAGAACTCGCTCGGGGCCCTCCGCGCGTTCTACGACATGGGCGGGCGCTACATGACGCTCACGCACAACTCCACGCTCGACTGGGCGGACGCGGCGTCGGACGTGGTGCGGCATGGCGGCCTCTCGAGCTTCGGGCGCGAGGTGGTCCGCGAGATGAACCGCCTCGGCATGCTCGTCGACCTCTCGCACGTCTCGCCCGGCACCATGAGCGATGCCCTCGACGTGACCGAGGCGCCGGTGATCTTCTCGCACTCGAACGCCCGCGGGCTCGCCGACCATGTGCGCAACGTGCCGGATTCGATCCTCGTCCGCCTCAAGCAGAACGGCGGGGTCGTGATGGTCACCTTCGTCCCGGGATTCACCTCGCAGGCGCTCATCGACTGGAACCGCACGGCGCCGGCGCAACGCACCGGCCCGGCACCCAAGGTGACGCTGGCGCAGGTGGCGGACCACATCGAACATATCCGCCGCGTCGCCGGGATCGATCATGTCGGCCTCGGCGGCGACTTCGACGGGATCACCGAGGTCGTCGATGGACTCGAGGATGTCTCGCGCTACCCGATGCTCATCGCGGAACTCGCGCGACGGGGCTGGACCGACGAGGAACTCGCCAAGCTCGCGGGCGGCAACGTGCTGCGCGCCTTCGCCCAGGCGGAACGGGTCGCGGCGCGGCTTCGCGCGTCACGGCCGCCGAGCACGGCGACGATCGAGCAGCTCGACCGGCGCCCCTGACGCGCCGCGCCTGATCTTCAGCCGCGCGCGCGGCGGCGGAGCCAGCCGCGCAGCGCGGTCAGCGACGTGAGCTGATCCGCACCGATCTCGCGCAGCACCTCTCCGTAGGACCCGGCGCCGCTGCCGCCGACGACGATCCCGATCTGGGGGCCGAGCGCCGTGCGGAGACGACGGAGCTCCTCCGCCACCTGGGGATCGCCGGCCGGATAGACGATGGAGAGCGCGATGGCGTCCGCCTTGACCTGTCGCACCGCGCGCGCGAGCTCCTCGGCGGGCAGGTTGGCGCCCAGATAGACGACGCGCCAGCCGTTGCCGCTCGCCGTCGTCGCGGCGAGCATCGCGCCGAGCTCGTGCACGTGGTGCGCTGGCGTGCCGACGATGACGACGGGCGCGCCGGCCACCGGGGCGGTGACCTCGCCCATCCACGTCAGGACGCGGCGGATGGTGGTGGTCGCCAGATGCTCGTTGGCCGGCTGGAGCTGCCCCTGGTGCCAGAGCGAGCCGATCGTGAAGAGGAGCGGACCGATCACCTGGTCGAGGACGTCGTCGGCGGGGAGACGCAGGGCCGCGGTGCGGAGCGTCTGCTCGAGCGCGTAGCCGTCGAAGGCCTCCACGGCCATGAGTGCGCTCGACAGGAAGACCTCCGGCGCGGGACCATCGGACGAGGGGGCGCGATTGAGGGCGGCCGCCCGCTCGTCCGCCTCGATGACCTTCGCGAGCTCGGCGTTCGGCAACGCGGCGACCTGTCCGATCAGGCGTCCACCTCGCGTGGCGCGCACGAGCAGCGCCAGGCGCTCGACATCCGCATCGGTGTAGTGGCGTTGTCCGCCGGCGGAGCGCACGGGTGACACGGCACCGTAGCGCTTCTCCCACGCCCGGAGGAGATCCGGCGTGAGCCCGGTGCGCTGCGCTACGACACGCATCGGATGGAGCATCGGGGAAGCGTTGGAGTCTGTCATGACTTGAATATCTGAACACCGAATGGTCTTGTCAAGATATTAGCTGGACGAGATATCTACGGAACAAGTCTGGGGTAGGACCGTTGAACCCCGGATCGGTGCGCCCCAAGCTTCCGCGCGGTGCGCTCACGTATCTTGCCCCGTCGCCGAGCCGAGAGGCTCGGCTGGCGTTCACCCTCATCCAATCGAGACCGATGCGAGTCCTTCCCTTCGTTGCCGCCGTGCTCCTCGCGGCCCCGCTTGCCGCCCAGTCCAACCTCACGGCCGCCGCGAGCACCCGCGCGACGGCCACGCTGACGCTCAACGCCCCGCGAGTGCAGGGGCAGCCGGCGCCCGCCGCGAAGACGGTCGTGGTGGACTACGGCGTGCCGCACGCGCGCGGCCGCGAGGTCCCGACCGAGCTCATGAAGGATGCGACCGTCTGGCGCACCGGTGCGAACTCGTCGACGACCATGACGACGCAGGTCGACCTCACGATCGGCGGCGCCGCGGTGCCGGCCGGTGCCTACTCGCTCTATACCATCCGCGAGGCGGGGAAGTACCTGCTGATCATCAATCGCAACACGGGGCAGTGGGGCACCGAGTACGACGCGTCGAAGGACCTCGTGCGCGTCCCGCTCAGCGCGACCACGCTCGCGGCCACGCAGGAGTCGCTGCAGATCGCGTTCGTGCCGCCGGCCACCGGCCCGGCGAAGGGGACCCTCACGATCGCGTGGGGCAAGCTCCATCTCTCGACGGAGTGGGCGGTCCGCTGATCAGAAGGTCCGACGCACGGTGACGCCGAGCGTCGAGTAGGCGTAGGCCCCGACGGCGGACGCAGCCGCACTCGTGCTGCGTCCGCCGTGCAGTTCCACCTGCCAGGTGCTGGCCCAGGTCCGCGCGATGCGCGCATCGAGGTGCCACTGGTCCTGCACGGCGAGGGTGTCGACGCGCTGCGCGCCGAACCCACCCCCCATGCCGATGCTCCACGTGGGGCTCTCGTGCGCCCAGGCGCCGGTCAGTTCACCCGAGACGAACCGCGGCGGCGAGAAGTAGCGCGGCGCGCGCCGGTCGAATCCGAAGCCCGCTGCGAACGCCCCCACGCTCACGTTGCGCGGCAGACGACGCGTCGCGCGCGCCGACCAGGTGCGCTTGGCATTCCCGTCCGACCAATCGAGCCGTCCGAGTGTCCCCGCCACGCTCGTGGTCGCGCTCAGTCGCCAGTCGGCCGCGAGTTCCCCTTGGGTGATGTCGAGCGCGAGCGGCGTGATCGATGCGACCTCGTCGAAGGGCCAGCGCGCCAAGGTCGCGGAGAGCGAGAGCGCCGGCCGTACGCGCTGCGTGAGGGTCACGCGTCCGCTCAGTACGCTCCGCTCCGGCGACGCGGGGCCGCCGACGGTCAGCGGGGCGGGGGCCATCTGTCGCAGGGCCAGCACCGCGGTGACGCTGCCGGTCCAGATCGGCAGGCCGAGCGAGCCCTCGAGCATCGTGCGGCGTGACTCGCGGAAGGGATCGGTCGCCGCGAGTTGCGCGACGGCTGCCCCGACGCGGATGCCGTTGCCGATGGTGGTGTTCGCGCGCAGGGCCTGCCACCGGTTGACGTTCCGGTCGCTGTCCTCGCTGTAGTCGCTCGAGACCTCGGTGCGCACGCCGTACGCCGTGCGCACCGCCTTCCGCAACTCGAGGACCTCGGCATTGGCACTGTCGCGCGCCCACGCGCGCTCCGAGAGGCGGCGCGCGTCGCCGGGACGCTGCTGCCAGAGCCGCAGGTTCCCGAGCCCGATGAGGGAGCGCACCTCGGTGGGGTCGGAGGCGAGCAGCGCCTCGTAGCGCCGGGCCGCGGCATCGAGGTCACCGCTCCACGCCGAGACCTGCGCGAGCCCGAACTGCGCGTCGCGGTCGGTCGAGTCCTGCGCGAGCACGGCGGCATAGCCTCGCGCCGCCTCGGGGAGTCGTCCGGCCCACGAGAGCGTTCGTGCGCGCGCGATGCGCACGTGCACGAAGTCTGCCCCGGGGTGTGCGGTGATCACCGAGTCGTAGCGGATGACCGCCTCGGGATACCGCTTGCCCCACGAGAGATACAACGCCTCGGTGTAGAGGAGGTCGGGGTCGTTCGGCACACGGATGCGGGCCGCGCGCAGCAGCACGAGGGCGGAGTCGATGTTGCTGCTCCAGGCCAGCGTCTGCGCGAGGCGGAAGTTGGCGCGCACCGAGAGGCGATCCTCATCCAAGGCCTTGCGGTACGCGCTCGCGGCCTCATCGATGCGGCCGAGCCGCCAGAGCGAGTCGCCCACGGCGACCTGGGCGCGGGCGGTGGGCACGGCCAGCGTGCCGAGCAGGGCGACGGCGCCGACCGCGCGCGCGAGGTGGAGCCGCGGTGTCATGGCGCGCCCCACAGCTGTTGCAACGCGCGATACGACGGCTTCAGGTACTCGTGCCACGTCGGCTCCTCCCACGTCGGCCAGGTCCAGGTGTGGAACCGCGCGAGGGGCCACTCGCCGCGGTCATCGAGCGCCGGCAGCGCGCCCGTCACGCCTCGGCCGGGCCGGTACGCGAGGACGCCGAAGCGGAACCCCTCCGTCGGGCTGCCGATCCAGATCGACGGCGGCGCGCCGGGCCGGCGGCCGAGCGCCTGCTCGGGGTCGCTCTCGGTCAGCACGCGTCGGGACGACGGATCGGTGACGTTCAGCATCGCCCACGGCAGGCGAAGCTGCAGCATACCCGCTCGCTCGTCGTACCACCAGTCGGCGTTGGAGTGTTCGCTGGCCCGCGCGTGGCGCAGGCGTCCGATGTTCAGGCCCATCGCCGGCACCTCGGTGCCATCCTCCATGAAGCGGGGCCGGTTGGTGAGCGACCACAGCGAATCCAGCGCCCCGTCCTCGCGTGCGACGGAGAGGACCGGGCGCCGGAACGGCTCGCCGTAGAACGGTCCCGAGCGCGCGCGCTCGATCGACGCATAGATCTGGTAGTCCGGGGTCACCTTCAGCTGCGCATCGGCGGGGCCGTTGATCTCGACGACGAACTCGAAGCCGACCGCGCTGCGGACGCGGCCGCCCGGAAGGAAGCGCTGTCCGCGCGCCGGGTCGTGCGTGTCGATCGCGAGCTCCAGTCGCTGCGCTCCCCATGGGAACGGGCGCCCTCGCCAGGCGGGCGACTCGAGCGCGAGGTAGACGAAACCCTCATCCTGTCCGGCGCGCAGCACGGCGCTGTCGCCGTCGATGAACGCCCCCGCCTGCACCGCCGCGAACGCGCGCCAGCGCACCGCGTCGCCGCCGAGTTCCGGGACGCGGTCCGCCGTACCGGGCCGCATCGCGAGCAGCCCGTAGTGCTCCTCGGGGTCCATCATGTTGTGCCACAGCCGCTCGCGCTCCATCGGCAGCTCGAAGTCGACGACGATCCAGTTCTTCTTGAACCACTCGTCGAGCCAGGCGAAGGCGATGGCGCCGGCGGCACCGGCCTCGCGGATCTCGCGGGCGAGCCGCACGTACGCGGCCGCCTGTTGCGTCTCGTCCAGCCCGCCGTGGTCCCAGCCCTGCGGCTGCTGATGGCCGTCGCCGCGGCTCGACGGCACGCCGAACTCGGAGATCACGAGCGGGATGCCGCGATGCACGCGGCGGAGGTCCTGCAGGTAGCCGAAGTAGTTGGACCGGCCGAGGCTCGACGAGGCGAGGTTGTAGCCGCGGTCGAGGATCAGGAAGTCGGGATAGTACGGGTAGACGTGATAGCTGGCGAACCAGCCCGCGACGTTGCGTGCGGTCGTGCGCACGAGCGACGGATCCAGCGCGACCCCCTCCTCCTCGTGGAGCGGTCCGTGGCGCGGGTCGTAGGTCCACTCGATGCCGCGGAACCGCATCTGCTGCGCGTACGACGTCTCCGAGCGATGCACGATCGGGTCGGTCGTCGGCCAGTTGGAGTAGGCGATGGGGCGCTGCGCGTTGTACGTCTCCTCCTCGTAGCTGAGGAGGTAGTCGCACTGCCGCACCATCCACGCGTCGGTCGGCGTGCCGTTGGCGAGCACGAGATGCGTGCCGGCGTGCGACCGTGCCGCGGCGGAGTCCGCGTTGAACCCGACCACCGAGTACGGTTCCCACTCGCGGCCGAGGATGTAGCCGATCGTCCACGGCGAGACGTCCGCGTCGTAGCGGCCGCCCGAGTGGCCGGGCCGCACCGGGAACTCGGCCGCGCCGTGCAGGAGATCGACGACGCGGCGGATCTCCTCCGCGAATCCCGCGTTGAAGCCGCGGTCGTTGAAGTCGTCGCGCGGCGGGAGTTCGGTCCAGACCCCATGCACGAGGTAGAGCGGCGCGCGCGGGTGCGTGAGGTTGTGGCCGCGGAGCGCGCGATAGAACTCCGGCGGGAGGATCGTGTACGCGCGCAGGGTGTTCGCGTGCATCTCGCCGATCATGCCGAGCCACTTGGCGTAGAGGGCCGAGTCCGCCGGGAACTCGCTGGGCCACTTGCCGGGCATCGCGAGTCCGAGGTTGACGCCCTGCATGTAGAAGGGCGTCCAGGCGCCGTCGCGCCGGAGCTCGAAACCCTCCCCTCGGACCCGGAGCGTGAGGTCGAGCGTCGCGGCGCGGCGCTTCACGAGGGGTGACGTCACGCGCGACCAGCCGGGCGCGAGCCGGTCGAGCTGCGCCCTGGCCTCGCGGTGCGCCGGCGCGAGCGCGAGGACGCGCCGCCAGGCGGAGATCGCCTCGTCGGGTCGGCCACGCCGCGTGGACGTGGTCGCCACGCCTTCCCAGGCATCGGCCGAGGCGGGAGTGCGGCGCGCGAGCGTGTGGAAGAGGGCATCCGCGGCCTCGACGTCGCCGTCGCGCAGCAGGACGTATGCGCGCCCAAGCGTGGCGTCGTGGTCCTCGGGGCACCGCGCGAGGGCGTCGGCGAAGCGGCGCGCGGCGACCGCGATCGAATCGGCGCGATACGCCCTCCAGCCGGCGGCGACGATCACGTCGGTGCCGGCTGGACAGGTGACGACGGGCAACGGGCGCTGCGCGTCGACATGGACGGGTGTCCCGAGCGTGAGCATCAACGCCGCGGCGAGGCAAGTCGCCGCGGCGCGCGCGGGCCTGCGGCTCATCGCGGGAGCGCCGCCAGCAGGTCCGCAGCGATCGTCAGCGGATCGAACGGCTTGGTGAGGCAGGCAACGGCCCCGGCCGGAACCTCCACCTCGCGCGCAGCGCTCGTCGCGCGCGCCGTGAGGAAGACGACCGGGAGATGCGCCGTCGCCGGATCCGCCTTCAGTCGTCGGCAGGTCTCGTACCCGTCCATCCCGGGCATCATCGCGTCGAGCAGGACGGCATCCGCGCCGCCCTGCCTCGCGCGGTCGAGCAAGGCTCCGCCTGACGCGAAGAACTCCGCGTCAATGCTCGGCTCGAGACTCAGCGCCAACTCGAGGATCGTCCGGATGTCCGCCTCGTCATCGGCGCAGAGGACTCGCATGGTATGTTGAATGTGCCGGGTCAGGCCGACGGCGGCAATGAAAAGTGTCACTTTGTTGGTCACTGACCAAGTCGCCTCTGTTCCAGAGGCACATATCGGGCGATCTTACGGTCCGCCCGCAGAGCCCCTGCCGGTCCGGCCTTCCTTCCGCCCGATCCGCTCGACGTGACGTCGCCCGCGCAGTTCAACGAAGCCATCGCGAAGCTGCGCGAGAAGTTCGCTGCCACCGCGGGCAACACGGTGCAGGCGTTCTCGGCGTTGGCCGACCAGCTCCAGCGCATGCCGACGGCACCGGAAGTGGTCGATGCGCTGCGACGGGAACTGCATCGCATCCACGGGACGGCCGGCAGCTATGGCTTCCACGAGGTGAGTCGTCTGGCCGCGGCGCTCGAGCTGGTCGCGAGTCGCTGGCAGGCGGACCCGTCGCGCGACCGCGACCGCCGGGCGGCGATCGTACGGCAGTTCTCGCGGTCGCTCGCGGTGGCGTTCCAGGGGCCGAGCGAGAGTGCCGAAGGGTCGTTCACGCATCGTGTGCTGCTCGTGGACGTGGACGACGAGCTCGCGGCGCCACTCGTCGCCGAAGCGGTGCATCGCGGGCACGCCGTGGAGCGCGCGACCTCGGGGAACATCGAAACGATCCTCGATCAGTATCTCCCCGAGGTCGTCATCTGCGCGGGACGCGACCTGCCGACGCTGCCGGAAGGCGTGCCGGTGGTGATGCTCGGGCACATGGAGGCGCCCTCCGCCGGCGGGCGGGTGCGCATCCTCGATCCCGGGGCGGAAGCGAGCGAGGTGATGCGCATCGCCGAGTCGCTCGCGGCGCAGACCGGCCTGGCGGGCGCGAGCCTGTACGTGGTGGACGATGATGCGGCGATGCTCGAGCTGCTGCGGCGCGTCGGGGAGTCGGAGGGGATGTTCGTCCGCACTGCGACGTCGGCCGCCGATCTGCTCGCGCAGCTCGTCGCCGATCCGCCCGCGATGCTGCTTCTCGATGCGAGCATGTCGGGCGTGGACGGGATCGCCGCGGCGAGGGCCGTGCGCGCGGATCGGCGGTTCGCCGACCTGCCGATCCTCATCCTGTCGGCGTCTACCGATTCGGCGTTGCGTGCGGCGGCCTTCGCGGCCGGCGCGGACGATTTCCAGAACAAGCCGGTCGTCGCGGTCGAGCTCTCGCGCCGCATCGCCCGGTTGCTCGAGGTGCGGCGCCAGCGCCAGATCGCGCGCGGCATCCATCCGGCGACCTCGCTCTGGCTGCCGGAGCGGACCGTCCGCGTGTTCGACGAGGCAATCACGCTCGCCTCGCAGGAGGGACGCGCCATCTCGCTCGCCGTGCTCCGCCCGCGGCAGGCGCCGGGCGGGATGCGCGGGTCCGCGCTCTGGCACCGCGAGGCGACGCTGGTCGCCGGTGCGCTCGCCGTCGACGGGGTGCGCTGCGGCTTCATCGACGAGACGGCGCTCGCCGCGCTCCTGCCGATGGGCGCCGAAGCGGCGATGGCGAGGCTCGAAGGGTTCGCCGAGGCGGCGGAGGGCGAGACGGTCGCGTGGTGCGCGGGCGTCGTGGAGCAGACGGCCGAGGCCGAGCGGAGCGCGCGCACCCTCGTGCACCTCGCGGAAGAAGCGTGGCAGCTGGCGCGCGACTCGGGGGAGCGCCTGCACCGCTGGGACACTGCCGACTCGGGGATCGCGCCCGACGTGGTGGTGGTCGAGGACGATCCCGCGCTCGCCGACCTGCTCGGCTACGCGCTGGCGAGCCGCGGGCTCACGCACCAGATCTACCGCAAGGGACCGGAGGCGCTGGCGGGTCTGCTCGCGCTCAAGGTGCATGAGCGACGGCCGGTGGTGCTGATGGACATCGACCTGCCTGGGCTCGACGGCTTCTCCCTCTTCGAGCGTCTGCGCATCGACCGGCCGCGCGACTTCCGGGTGGTGTTCATCTCCGTGCACGCGTCGGAGGGCGACCAGTTGCGCGCGCTGCGCGCCGGCGCACTCGACTACATCGTGAAGCCCGTGAGCCTGCGCGTGCTGATGGCGAAGATCGCCGTCTGGCGCGACCAGGACGGGCCGGACTGATGGCGGTCCTGATCGCGGGCACGGTGGCGCTGCTGCAGGTGATCTTCCTCGCGCTGTTGCTCGCCTTCCTGATCGTGCGTCGCGCCTACGATCGGCGGCAGCGGGCGGCATTCGAGGTGGGGAAGGGCGAGCTCGCGGCGCCGCTCCGCGCCTGGCTCGTGGCGGGCGCGCACGCGGACCCGGTGGTGGCGGCGCTGCGCGCGATGCCCGGCGGGACGGCGGTGGGCTATCTCGCGCTGCTCGCGCGGCAGACGATCCCGCAGGCGAATCGCGACGAGCTCGCGGTGGCGCTCCGTGGCGAGGCCTGGCTCGACAAGGCGTTGCGCCAGGCCCACTCGCGCTGGTGGTGGCGGCGGCTCGAGGCGGCCCGCGCGCTCTCCATCATGGCCGAGACGCAGCATCGCGATGTCGTGCTCAAGCTCTTCTTCGACGAGCACCCCGCGGTGCAGGTGGCGGCCGCCGGCGCGTTGCCGCACGTCGCCGACCCGTTCGTGATCGGCAAGGTGCTCGACCGGCTCGACGGCCTGCCCAAGGTGGTACGGCACTACGTGACCGCGGTGCTGCAGCGGTCGCGCTCGCTCGTGGGGCCGGCGCTCGCGGCGCGCATCGAGCGCGGCAGTCACTTCGCGCCGCTCGCGGCCTGGATCGAGCTCGCCGAGGCGATCGCGGACCCGGACACGGTGGCGGCGTCGCTCACGCGACTCGAGCATCCGTCGGTCGCGGTGCGCCGCGCGATCGCGAAGGCGCTGCGGCGCTATCCGAGCCAGGCCACCGAGGCCGCGCTCGTGCAACTGCTCGCGGACAAGGACGCGACGGTGCGCGCCGCGGCCGCGCGCACGCTCGGGGAGCTCGGGAGCCGCGGCGCGGTGCCCGCGCTGGCGCGGATGCTCAGCGACGGCGTCTGGATGGTGCGCGTGCGAGCAGCGGTGTCGCTCGCGCAGCTGGGGGAGCGGGGCCGCGCCGCCCTTCGCGTCGCGCGTGCGGGCGAGGACCGCTTCGCGCGCGACATGGCGACGATGGTCACCGGCCTGACCGAGGGCGCGATCCTCGAGATGGGGGACGCCTGACGTGAGCGGCTCCCTCGCGGACCTGATCCGCGACATCCTCTGGACGAGCGATCACCTCGCGCTCATCTACCTCGCGCTGCTCAACTCGGCGTACGCGGTGCTCCTCCTGCTCTCCATCCCGGAGCTCTGGAAGCACTGGCGGCTCGCGGCCGACGAGCACCTGCAGCGCCTGCTCGCGACCGAGGCGTTGCCCCCGCTCAGCCTGCTCGTGCCGGCGCACAACGAGGAGGTCACCGTCGGGTCGAGCCTCCTCTCGTTCCTCACGCTCGAGTATCCGCACCTCGAGGTCGTCGTGATCAACGACGGCTCGGTCGATGCGACGATGGCCGTCCTCATGAAGGAGTTCGACCTCTACCAGGTGCCGCCGGCCTTCGCGATCGCGGTGCCGACCGCGCCGGTGCGGGCCTACTACCGCTCGCGGCTCCACTCGCGGCTGCTCGTCATCGACAAGGAGAACGGCGGCAAGGCGGACGCGCTCAATGCGGGCATGAACGCGGCGCGGCACCCCTTCGTCGTCGCGGTCGATGCCGACACGATCATCGAGCCCGACGCGCTGCTGCGCCTTGCGCGCCCCTTCCTGCTCAACCCCAACGTCGCCGCTGTCGGCGGGACGATCCGCGTCGCGAACAACTGCACGGTGGAGTTCGGGCGCGTGACCGATGCGCGCGTCGATCCCCGCTGGCTCCCCGGCTGCCAGGTGGTGGAGTACCTCCGCGCCTTCCTGTTCGGCCGCATGGGGCTCAACGCGCTCGGTGCGAACCTCATCATCTCCGGCGCCTTCGGCCTCTTCCGCAAGGAGTACCTGCGCGCGATCGGCGGCTACCGCACCGGCAACGTGACCGAGGACATGGACCTCGTCGTCCGGCTGCACCGGTGGCTCCGCGAGAAGAAGATCGACGCGCAGCTCCCGTTCGTGCCCGACCCGGTCGCGTGGACCGAGGTCCCCGCGACCGTGCGCGTCCTCGCGCGCCAGCGCGAACGGTGGCATCGCGGGCTCATCGCGACCCTCTGGGAGCACCGCGTGATGCTCCTCAACCCGAAGTACGGGCGCATCGGGATGATCGCGATGCCGTTCTACGTCTTCGGCGAGATGCTCGCGCCCGCGGTCGAGGTGTTCGGCGTGCTCGCGCTCGGCCTCGGCATCGCGATCGGGGCGGTCGACGCGCAGTTCGCGTTCCTCTTCCTCGGCGTCGCCATCGGCTACGGCATGCTGCTCTCGCTCTGGGCGATCGTGCTCGAGGAGCTGAGCTTCCGGCGCTACCGCCGGCGGCGCGACTTCTTCCGGCTCCTCGGCTTCGCGATCATCGAGGGGATCGGCTACCGGCAGCTCACGGTGCTCTTCCGGATGCTCGGGTACTTCCGCTTCTTCCGCGGCGTGGAGACCTGGGGACGCATGCCGCGCGAGGGGATCGGGCGCGCCGGCTGATCACCGCGCGGCGGCGATCTCCTTCTTGAGCCGCTCGACGAGCACCGCCTCGGAGTCGCGCGTCTTCACATAGGCGTCCGCGGCGCGGATGCCCGACTGCCGCAGCTCCTCGGCCGAGTACTCACGGGCCGAGAAGAGCAGGGTGGGGAGCTTCCGGAGGCGCGGGTCCTGTCGGAGCTTCCGTGAGAAGGTGAAGCCGTCCATTCCCGGCAGCTCGAGGTCGAGGATGATCGCGGCGACGACCTCGTGCTCGAGGAGCTCGAAGGCGGCCTCGCCGCTCGCGACGGCGATGGGGCGCGCGATGGGGGAGACGAGGGCGATGAGCACCTCGCGCATCGAGGCATCGTCCTCGATCAGGAGCACGGCCCGCCGCGGGTCGATGGGCGCGGGCACCTCCGCGGTGCGCACCTCCAGCGCCGGGAGCCAGACGGTGAACGTCGTCCCCCCGCCGTCGGCGGCCTCGAACCCGATGCGTCCGCCATGCTGCTCCACGATGCCGCGCGCGATGTTGAGGCCGAGCCCCGTGCCGCCGCTCCGACGCTGGTCGGCGCCGCCCGCCTGCTGGAAGCGCCCGAAGATGCGCGGCGCGAACTCCGCCGGGATCCCCGGGCCACGGTCGCGTACGCGGATGGCGATGCCCTCGGCTTCCGGCGCGAGGGCGACATCCACGCTCGCGCCGGCCGGCGAGAACTTCACGGCATTCGAGACGAGGTTCGTCAGCACCTGCGTGATCCGGTCCGGATCGCCGAGCAGGTCGGCGTCGACGGGGCCGCTGGTGAGGGTGACCGTCACGTCGTGCTCGCGGGCGAACGCCTCCAGCGTCCCGAGCGTCTGTTCCACGATCGGACGGAGTCGGAGCGGTTCGCGGCGCAGCGGCGACTCGCCCGCATCCATCTTCTCGACGTCGAGGATGTCGTTGATGAGACGGATGAGCCGTTCGGTGTTGGTCATCCCGATCTGGAGCAGTTCCTTCGCCTTGGGCGGGACCTCGCCCGCCTTGCCCGCCAGGATCAGGCCGATCGCGCCACGCATGGAGGTGAGGGGCGTGCGCAGTTCGTGGCTCACGGTCGACACGAAGTCGCGCTTGAGCCGCTCGAGCTCCTTCAGGCGGACCACGTCCTCCTTGAGCTGGCGCTCCCGCTGCTCGGTCGAGGCGGCGAGGGCCCCGAAGGTACGAGCGAGCACCGCCATCTCGCGGTTGGGCGCGGTGTCGGCGTCGGGGAAGCGGACTTCCGAGTACCGGCCGGCGTCGATCGCGCGCGCGGCGGTGACGACCTGGTCGAGCGTCGCCGCGACCAGGCGCATCAGCAGGGTGAGCAGGAGCAGCAGGACGACGAGGCCACCGGTCGAGGTGAGGAAGGTGCTCAGCTCGTCCCGGGTGGCGGCCTCGTCGGCGAGGATCTCGGTGGACTGCACCTGTTCCCGGATCACCTGCTCGAGGTCGCGCTGCGCGTCGAGCAGCCGGTCCGTGAGCGCGATGCTGCGCCAGAGTCCGTCGCGGGCCGCGCCGGGCGCATCGAAGGCGGCGGCGCCACCGCTCGCGCGCCGGGCGAGGTCGGGGGCGACCGCCGAGTCGCGCCAGAGGGCGAGACGGTCGCGCACCTCCTGCAGGTGGGCCTCGACGACGGCGGAGGCGTTCGTCTCGAGCAGACGGGCGGCGTCGAGTTCGAAATCGATGCTGTCCATCTCGAAGTGTGCGATGAACCGCGCATCCCCCAGGAGGAGGTAGGCCCGCTCGTCCCGCGACATCTCCGTCAGGGTGCGCCCGAGCCGGCTCGTCAGCACCTCGGCCCGCTGGAGCCGCACGAGGTCGGCGTTGCGCGCGAGGGCGGCGTCCTGCTGCCGCTCCGCGTCGGCCCGGGAGGCGAGGAACCAGGACAGCCCGACGAGCATGCCGATCACCAGCAGCTGCGCGGTGAAGGGGAGCGCGCGCCAGAGTCCGAGTGGCGTCCGAGGGCGGTCCGGTCGGGGGGCGTGGTGCGTCGGGGGCATACACCACGGACTCACGAAACCCTCATGAGGGCACAGCCACGCGATGGGGTCCGCCGTGGTAAATTGCGCCGACCGTCGTTCCCTCCGTCCGACCTCCCCCCGACATGACCCCGACGCCGCTCCACGCCCTGCACGCCGCCGGCCAGTCCATCTGGCTCGACTACATCGACCGCAGCATGCTCGGCAGCGGCGAGCTGCCACGCCGCATCCGCGACGACGCCCTCACCGGGATGACGTCCAATCCGACGATCTTCGAGAAGGCGCTGGCGACCGGGACCGCCTACGACGCGCAGCTCACGGCGCACGCGGGCACCATGGGGGCATGGGCGCTCTTCGAGCTCGTCGAGACCGACGATGTGCGCGTGGCGTGCGACGCCTTCGCCGGCGTGTACGCGGCCTCGGGCCGCACCGACGGGTATGTCTCCATCGAGGTCTCGCCCGGCTCGGCGCACGACGCGGCGGCGACGATCGAGGAGGCGCACCGCCTGTGGAAGGCGGTCGACCGGCCCAACGTGATGATCAAGGTCCCCGGCACGCCCGAGGGCTGCATCGCGCTCCGACGCCTCATCGCCGACGGCCTCAACGTGAACGTGACCCTGCTCTTCGCCGTCGACGCCCACGCGCGCGTCATCGAGGCGTACCTCGCGGGCCTGGAGGACCGGGCGGCGCGCGGCGGCGACCTCTCGCACGTCGCCTCGGTCGCCTCGTTCTTCGTGAGCCGGGTGGACAATGCGATCGACGCGCGGCTCGAGTCGCTCGCGGCCGCGGGCACGATCGGCGCCGACCGGCTCGCGGCGCTCCGCGGGAAGGCCGCCATCGCCAACGCCAAGCGGGCCTACCGTCTCTTCCGCGAGCGGTTCAGCGGGCCCCGGTGGGCGGCCCTGGCGTCGAAGGGAGCGCAGCTCCAGCGGCCGCTTTGGGCGAGCACGAGCACCAAGAACCCGGCCTACCGCGACGTCCTCTACGTCGAAGAGCTCGTCGGTCCCGACACGGTGAACACGATGCCGCCGGTGACGCTGGAGGCGTATCGCGACCACGGCATCACGCGGCGGTCGGTCGACGCGGATCTCGCCGCGGCCGACGCGGTCCTCGACGAGCTCGCCGGGCTGGGCATCGCGCTCGACGCGGTGACCGACCAGCTGCTGGCCGAGGGACTCGCCTCGTTCCGGAAGTCGTTCGACACGCTCATCGCCGGTATCGAGACGAAGACCGCCGCCCTGGCGAAGTAAGCCCCACCCTCAGCATCCCCCCACGTGCCCGTCCGTCCCGATATCACGAAGATCGTCTGCACCATGGGTCCCGCGTCGGCCAACCCCGACGTGATCCGCAAGCTCATGCTCGCCGGCATGAACGTCGCGCGCCTCAACTTCTCGCATGGCACGCATGAGGCGCACGCGCGCACGGTCGCGACCATCCGCGGCATCGCGCAGGAGCTCGGCAAGCCGGTCGCGATCCTCGGCGACCTGCAGGGGCCGCGCATCCGCATCGGCCTGCTCAAGGAGCCGCGGCAGCTGGTCGAGGGTGACGCGCTCGTGCTCGCCCCCGAGGAGGTCGCCACCGGCGACGAGATCCCCGTCACGTACGACGACATCGCCAAGGACGTGCAGAAGGGCGGCACCATCCTCGTCGACGACGGCCTCCTCTCGATGCAGGTGACCGGCATCGATGGCGTCCGCGTCGCGGTGAAGGTGCGCTATGGGGGGCTCCTCAAGTCGAACAAGGGGATGAACCTCCCCGGCATCGACGTCTCGGCCCCCTCGCTCACCGAGAAGGACCGCGCCGACATCCCGTTCGCAATCGAGCAGGACCTCGACTATCTCGCGCTCTCGTTCGTGCGGCGCCCCGAGGACATCGAGGAACTCCGCGCGCTGCTCCCCAAGGGGATGCTCATCGTCGCGAAGATCGAGAAGGACTCGGCGCTCGCGCGCATCGAGGACATCCTCAAGGTCACCGACGCGGTGATGGTCGCCCGCGGCGACCTCGGCGTGGAACTGCCGTTCGAGGAGGTCCCGCTGCAGCAGAAGCGGATCATCGGGCTCGCGGCGCGCTACGGACGTCCGGTGATCACCGCGACGCAGATGCTCGAGTCGATGATCCAGAACCCGCGGCCGACGCGCGCCGAGGCGAGCGACGTGGCCAACGCGATCCTCGACGGCACCGACGCCGTGATGCTCTCGGCCGAGACCGCGGCCGGACTGCATCCGGTGCTCGCCGTCGAGGCGATGCGCCGCATCGCGAGCGCGGCGGAGGAAGCGCCGGTGCTGCGCGGGCAGGGGATCGACCGCGTGACGCCGGGCTCGGCCTCGGTCGAGGAGACGATCGCCTCGGCGACGGTGACCGCGGTGCGCCTGCTCGGCGCCCAGACGATCGTGGTCATCAGCAAGAGCGGCGCCTCGGCGCGCGTCGTCGCGGCGCGGCGGCCGGGTGTGCGCATCGTCTGCCTCACGGACAACCAGCGCACCTATCGGCAGCTCGCGATGGTGTGGGGGGTCGTCCCGCTCCTCGTGCCGCACTGCGACACCTACGAGCAGATGGCGGCGATCGCCCGCGCCAAGCTGGTCGAGCACGGCTTCGCCAGGCCGGGCGACCGGATCGTCGTGACCGCGGGCGTGCCGTTCGACACGCCCGGCACGACCAACCAGCTCAAGGTGGAGACGGTGTGAGGCTCACCTTCCTCGGCACGGGGACCTCGTTCGGCGTCCCGCAGGTGGGATGCGGGTGCGCGGTGTGCCGGTCGGAGGATCCGCGCGACAAGCGGATGCGCATCGGCGCGATCGTCGAGGGGAAGGGGACGCGCCTCCTCCTCGACACGCCGCCCGAGCTGCGGCTGCAGCTCATCGCGGCCGGCGTCGACCGCGTCGACGCAGTGCTCTTCACGCACGACCATGCTGACCACACGCACGGCATCGACGACGTGCGCCCGCTGTCGGTGCGGGGGGGCGCGCTGCCGATGTACGGCCCCGCCGAGACGCTGGTCGCGCTCAAGCACCGCTTCCCGTACGTGTTCGACTCGACGGTGAAGCCGATCCCCGGGACCAGCAAGCCGGAGGGGGCGCTGCATGCGCTCCAGGCGGGTGTGCCGGTCCTGATCGGCCAGCTCGCGGTGACGCCGGTCGAGGTCCCGCACGGCCGCGCCCGCGTCTTCGGGTATCGGATCGGTCCCCTCGCGTACGTCACCGACGCGAAGGATCTCCCCGCCGAGGCGATCGAGGTCCTGCGCGGCGCGGAGGTGCTCGTGCTGAATGCGCTCTTCCGCCGTCCGCATCCGACGCACCTGTCGGTGAGCGAGGCGGTCGCGGCCGCGCGGCGCGTGGGCGCGGCGCGGACCTACCTGATCCACCTGACGCACGAGACGGCGCACGCCGACCTCGAGGCCGAACTCCCCCCCGACATCCGGCCCGCGTACGACGGGCTGACCGTGGAGATCCCTGACGCATGACCATCCAGCTCGACGTCTCCGGCATGCTCGCGCGCGCCGTGCCGCACGGCGCCTCGCCCGATCGCATCACGTCCCTCGCCCCCCGGCTCGCCGCCGCGCACGCGGGTCTGATGGCGGACGTCGCGAAGGGCATCCTGGGGTTCCGCGAGTTCGAGGCCCAGGCGGCGGAGCGTGCCCGGATGCAGGCGTGGGCCGCCGCCCACCGCGAGGGGCTCGAGGATGTCGTCGTGCTCGGCATCGGCGGGTCGGCCCTCGGTGCCGTCGCGCTCCGCACCGCGCTCCTCCCGCGTGACTGGAACGCGCGCACCAAGGCGCAGCGCGGCGGACGGCCGCGCCTCCATGTGCTCGACAACGTGGACCCGCGTTCGGTGCGCGGGCTGCTCGAACTCGTCGACCTCCCGCGCACGCGCTTCCTCGTGATCTCCAAGTCGGGGAGCACCGCCGAGACGATGTCGCAGTACGTGCTCATCCGCGAGCGGCTCGCCGCGGCGGGGATCGCCGCGAAGGATGCGCTCGCATTCGTGACCGACCCTGCCAAGGGGGTGCTGCGCCCTATCGCGAACGCGGAGGGGATCCCGGCGTTCGAGATCCCGCCGAACGTCGGCGGACGCTTCTCCGTGCTGACCCCCGTCGGCACGCTCCCGGCGGCATTGCTCGGCCTCGACGTCGATGCGCTCATCGCCGGCGCGACCGCGATGCGCGATCGTTGCGCGAACGACCGATTCCGTGACAACCCTGCGCTGGCCTTCGCCGCGCTCCAGTGGCGCGCGCACCTCGAGGCCGGACAGGGGATGCACGTGCTGATGCCGTATTCGGACGCCTTCCGCGATCTGGCCCCTTGGTTCGTGCAGCTCTGGGCCGAGTCGCTGGGCAAGCGCACCGGGGATGGCCGGCACGTCGGCCCGACGCCGATCGTCGCGGTCGGCGCGACCGATCAGCATGCGCAGGTGCAGCTGTTCATGGAGGGGCCGGCGGACAAGACGGTGACGTTCCTCGACGTCGAGGAGCCGGAGGGCGGAGAGCTGCTCATCCCGCGGGACGGGCCGGCCGAGCTGGCCTATCTCGGGGGGCACGGCTTCGCCGAACTGCTCCGCGCGGAATGCCGGGCGACGGCCGGTGCGCTCGCCACGATGGGGCGCCCGACGATGACGCTGAAGGTCACCCGCGCCGACGCCTGGCATCTGGGCGGCCTCTTCATGCTGTTCGAGCTCGCGACGATCTACGCGGGCCAGCTCTACGAGGTCGATCCGCTCGACCAGCCCGGCGTCGAACTCGGCAAGCAGCTCACGTACTACCAGTTCGGACATCCCGCGTGGCAGAAGATGCAGGCCACGTGGGACGCGCTCCCGCCCGCCGACCCCGATTGGGTGCTCTAGCCGCGCGCAGCGCGTTGCCTCGCTCCCCGGCCGTGGGCAGATTCCCACGGTCGGCATCACCGCGGCGCCCGGGCGTCGCGTCCCCCCTCCTGCCCTGACCAATCGCATGTCCGCTTGTCCCGCCTCCGTCCGCAGCGCGCTCGGCGCTGCGATCGCCCTCGATGCCGGTACCGTGCGCGTCACGGACGCCTCCGCACTCGCGTCGCCCCTCATGGACGGGCTCGTCCGGCTCGCGGTCTTCGGCACCGAGGCCGAGAAGGAGTGGGCCCGCTGGGTGATCTGGGAGGCCGCGCGCGCGGTCGGGACCTTCTCGGCCTCCATCCACGACTTCTACATGGCGCGTGGCCGGGGCGAGGTGAAGGGCGTCACGGTGCCGGCGATGAACATCCGCGGTGCGACGTACGACACCGTGCGCTCGGTCTACCGCACCGCGCTTCGCCTGGACGGCGCGGCCATCATCCTCGAGATCGCCCGCTCGGAGATCGCCTACACCGAACAGCGTCCTTCCGAGTACGTCGCGGTGATCCTCGCGGCAGCACTGCGAGAGGGATACCGCGGGCCGGTCTTCGTGCAGGGTGACCATTTCCAGGTGAACGCCAAGAAGTACAAGGTCGATGCGGCGGCCGAGGTGGCCGCGGTGAAGGCGCTCGCGACCGAGGGCGTCGCGGCCGGCTTCTACAACATCGACCTGGACACGTCGACCCTGGTCGACCTCTCGCACGCGACGCTCGCCGAGCAGCAGCGCCTCAACTACGAGGTGGGGGTGGAGCTCACGCGCCACGTCCGCGCGCTCGAGCCCGCGGGCGTGACGATCTCGCTCGGCGGCGAGATCGGCGAGGTCGGGACCGAGAACTCGACGGTCGCCGAGCTGCAGGCGTTCATGGACGGCTACAACGCGACCCTGCAGGCGAAGGCCCCGGGGATGGTGGGGCTCTCGAAGATCTCGGTGCAGTCGGGGACCTCGCACGGCGGCGTCGTGCTCGCCGACGGGTCGATCAAGGACGTCGCGCTCGACTTCAAGACGCTCGAGGACCTCTCGCGGGTCTCGCGCGAGCAGTACGGGCTCTCCGGGGCCGTGCAACACGGTGCCTCGACGCTGCCCGATGATGCCTTCTACCATTTCCCCCGGACCGAGACCGCGGAGATCCACCTCGCGACCGGGTTCCAGAACATGATGTACGACCTGATGCCGCCGGCGCTCCGGGCCGAGATCTACGAGTGGCTTCGCGTGAACGCGGCGGATGAGCGGAAGGCGGGCGATTCGGACGAGCAGTTCTTCTACAAGACGCGGAAGAAGGCCTTCGGGCCCTTCAAGCGGCAGCTCTGGGACCTCCCGGCCGATCTGCAGGCGCGGATCGCCGCGGCCTACGACGCGAAGTTCACCTTCCTGTTCGAGAATCTGGGGGTGAAGGGAACAGCGGAGGCGGTGCGGCGGTACGTGAGGGGGCCGGCCATCCAGCGACCGGCGCCCGGCACGGGCGGTCCCGCGGTCGAAGCCGCACCCGACGATGCCGAAGCGGGCGAGTAGGATGGTGGGGCGTCCGCCCCACCCGTGCCCCCCCACGCGCGAAGCAGCGCCCAGAACGGAGAAGGTTCGTATGCGGAAGTTCATCCTGGCCGGTGCCCTGGCGGTGGTCGCCACGGGCTGCGTGTCCAAGTCGGAGTACGACAAGCAGCTGCAGCAGGTCGCGGCGATCTCGTCGGAGAAGGACTCGCTCCTCAAGGAGGTCGTGGCGACCTCGCAGTTCATCGCCGACGTCAACGGCGAACTCGACAAGGTGAAGAGCGGGCAGCCGGTCGTGAGCGCCACCGGCGAAATGGAGCAGATGTCGCCGACGCAGGCGCGGCAGGCGCTCGCCGACCGCGTGAAGGGGCTGACGGAGCGGCTCCGCGAGTCCGAGGAGCGCCTCGCCCAGAGCCGGCGCCGCGTCGGCCAGATCACGGCGACCAACGCCACCATGACCGCGCAGATGGCGTCGTACGACTCGACCATCAAGCAGTTCCAGTCGATCATCGACAACCAGAAGGCCGAGATCGTCGCACTCCTCGACCAGGTGAGCGCGCTGACGTCGGAGAACATGGCGCTGCGCGAGACGAACACCCAGCTGGAGACGCAGCGCGCCGCGCTCAGCGAGCAGACGGCGATGCTGACCACGGAGCAGAACACCGTCTATTGGGTCGCGGGCAAGAAGGATGACCTGCTCAAGCGCGGCATCATCGAGCAGCGCGGCGGCATGCTCGGCATCGGGAAGACGCAGGTGCTCGCCCGGACGCTCGAGACCGGGGAGTTCACCTCGATCGACCGGCTGAAGGTCGTCGAGATCACCCTGCCCAACCCGGCCAAGTCGTACCGCATCATCACCACGAATGACATGACGGGCTTGGATGCGGCGCCCGCCGACGGCAAGTTCAAGGGGAGCATCCGGATCTCCTCTCCCGAGGTCTTCTGGCGCTCGTCGAAGTTCCTCGTCCTGATGGAGCTCTAACCGAGAGGGAGCAATGGCGGAGCAGAGCGGCAGCGAACCCACCGTGGTGGTCGAACGGCGGTCGGGCGGCGGGATCGGCCTCTTCATCCTGGGGGTCGCCGTAGGCGCCGGGATCGCCCTGCTCCTTGCTCCGCAGTCGGGCGCCCAGACGCGGCAGGACCTGCGTCGCGGCGCCCGGCGCCTCCGCCGGAAGGCGCGCGTGGTGGTCGACGACGCGCGGGAGCAGGCGGAGGAACTGGTCCGCACGACCTCGTCCGCGGCACGCGACGTCGCGCGTGACGTCGCGCGCGAGGCGCGTGAGGTCCTCGAATCCCGCCTGGCGAAGCACGGCCGTGGCGCCTCGCCTGATGCCGACGCCGAGGACGCCCGCGTCTGAGGGCGCTCTGGCGCTTCCTCGCCGATGTGGTCCGGCGCGCCGACGCGGATGATGCCCTCTTCCTCGCCGGCGGCGTCGCGTTCAACGTCCTGCTCGCGGGCATCCCGTTCCTGCTGCTCCTCGCCGCCGGGCTCGGCTTCATCCTCGACCAGTCCACCGACGCGGCCGCGAAGGTGCTGCAGGCGACGCTCGAGAACCTGCTGCCCGCCGCCGGCGCGGATGGCGGATCGATCCTCGACCCCATCCTCGCCGACGTCGTGCGCACCCGCGCGCTCGTCGGGGTCGGCTCCGCGCTCGCGTTCATCTGGTTCGCGATGCGCCTCTTCACGACGCTCCGTGCGGTGCTGGCCTTCGTCTTCATGCACGGGCGCGATCGCGGCTATTTCCACGGCAAGCTCGTCGACCTGAACCTCATCCTCGTCTCGGTGCTGCTCATGACCGCGTGGGTGAGCATCAGCGCATGGCTCGTCGTCACGAGCGGGCGCGTGGGCGCGCGGCTCGAGGCGTCCGGATTCCTCGAGAACGTCGCCGGTGGGCTCGAGATCGGGCTGCTGCGGTTCTTCGCGCTCCTCGTGCTCGCGGGGATCTTCGTGGCGCTGTATCGCTGGCTCCCGCGCGCCCGCACGCCCTGGCGCCCCTCGCTCCTCGGCGCCGCCGCCGCGACCGGTCTCTTCGAGTTCGCGCGCTGGCTCTTCGCCGAGATCTGGCTCCGGTATCCGCCGTCGTCCGTGTACACCGGGACGCTCGGTGCGATCTTCATCGTCATGTTCTGGACCTACTACGCGGCGCTGATCTTCGTCCTCGGGGCCGAAGTCGCCCACGTGCTGGAGATGCATCTCGTCTCGCGCGGTGACCTGACGCCGCGGTCCTCGCTCACGGCCGAGTTCAAGACCACCGCCGAGGCGCGCGCTGCCGGCGCGCGCGACCTCGCCATCCCCACCCGCAAGACCCCCGCTCCGTGACCGCTCCGATCGATCTGCGCAGTGACACCGTCACCAAGCCCACGCCCGCGATGCGCCGGGCCATGGCCGAGGCCGAGGTCGGCGATGACGTCCTCGATGGCGACCCGACCGTCCGCCGGCTCGAGGCGCGGGTCGCCGAGCTGCTCGGCAAGCCGGCGGCGCTCTTCTTCCCCACCGGCACGATGGCCAACCAGGCGGGGCTCTGGCTCCTCGGCGAGCCGGGCACCGAGGTCTACTGCCACGACGACTCGCACATCGTGAACTGGGAGATCGCCGGCACCGCGGCGCTCGCCGGGCTCCAGGTGCGCGTCGTGCGGGGAGGGCCGGTGATGGACGCTGACGCGCTCCGCGCCGCCTTCAGACCCTACTCCGTGCACGCGCCCCGCGCGTCGGTCGTCTGCGCCGAGAACACGCACAACGGGGCTGGCGGCATGGTGACGCCGCTGGCGCGGCTCCAGGCACTGCAGGAGACGGCCGCATCGAAGGGACTGCCGTTGCATCTCGACGGCGCACGGCTCTGGAACGCCCACGTGGCGACGGGGACGCCGCTCGCCGACTTCGCCGCCTGCGCGGCGACGGTGATGGTCTCGTTCTCCAAGGGGCTCGGCGCGCCCGTCGGCGCCGCCCTCGCGGGCGATGCAGGCCCGATGCGGCGCGCGTGGGAGGTGCGCAAGCGCTTCGGCGGCGGGATGCGACAGTCCGGGATCCTCGCGGCCGCGGCGCTGCACGGCCTCGAGCACCACCTGCCGCGGATGCACGAGGACCATGCGCGCGCGCGGCAGCTCGCCGCCGCGCTGGCGGACATCCCGGGCACCCGCGTCGTCCCGCCGGACACGAACATCGTCATGATCGACCTGCTCGACGGTCTCACCTCGGCGCAGGTCGCCGCGCGCGCCCGCGCCGCCGGCGTGCTCGTGACCGAATGGCACGACACGCGCGTGCGCTGCGTGCTGCACCTCGACATCGACGATGCCGCGCTCCGCCGGGCGTCGGCGGTGCTGGCCGGAGCGCTCGTCGCGTGAGCGCCCTCGACGAAGGGCGCGCGGGCGACGCGTCGCTCCGGCTGCTCGCGGCCGGCGAGCGCGAGTTGCAGCGGATCGTGCTCGACATGCACGACGGGCCCGTGCAGGACGTCTTCGCCGCGCTCTCGCACCTGCAGGTGCTCACGCGCGACCTCGCCGACCGCCCCGCCGACCAGCGGCGGGCGACGCAGGCCGTGCAACTGCTCGAGCGCGCGCTCGGCGAGGTGCGCACGCTCATCGGCGTCTTCCGGCCGCCGGGCTTCGAGCGTCGTGACCTCGGGGCCATCCTCGAGGGACTGACCGTCCAGCATGAAGCGATGACCGACCAACCCGTGGAGATCACCATGGCCGCCGACCTCGGCGACTGCGCGTTGCCAAGCAAGATCGCGCTCTATCGCATCCTGCAGGAGGCGCTCGCGAACGGATTCCGGCATGCGAAGGCGACGCGGCAGACCGTGAGCGTCGAGCGGCGCGGCGAGCACGTGCAGCTGACCGTGAGTGACAACGGCCAGGGGTTCGAGGCCCCGCCGGTGCTGAAGGCCGAGGAGGGCGTGGGCGTCGAGGGCGGGCACTTCGGTCTCCGGGGCATCCAGGATCGCGTCGCGATGCTCGGCGGGACCTTCGCGCTCGACAGCACGCCGGGGCAGGGCACCGTGCTGCGCGTCGTCGTCCCGGCGGTCCTGTGACCGCCCCCATCCGCATCGTGCTCGCCGACGATCACGCGATCGTCCTCGAGGGACTGCGCGCGCTCGTCGAGGGCGAGACCGACATGGAGGTGACGGGCGCGACCACCGACGGCAAGGCGGTGCTGGGGCTCGTCGCGTCGCTCGCGCCGGACGTCGTGGTGCTGGACTACGAGCTCGGCGGCATCCACGCGACCGACATCATCGCGCAGTTGCGCGACCGGCCGGAACGACCGCGCGTGCTCGTGCTCACCGCGTACCACGATGGCGAGACGATCCGCTCGGTGCTCGAGAGCGGCGCCGAGGGGCTCGCGCTCAAGACGGCCTCGCCGCAGCAGACGCTCGCGGCGATCCGGCAGGTGGTGTCAGGCCAGCTCGTCTTCCCGCAGGCCGCGCGACGCTGGCTCGAGGCGCGCGGGGCGCGCAGCGGCGCCGACGAGCTCACCGCGCGCGAACGCGAGGTCTGGGGCCTCATCGCCGAAGGGCGCACCAACGTGCAGATCGCGGCGCAGCTCTCGCTCTCCGAGAACACCGTGAAGTTCCACGTGCAGCACCTGTTCCAGAAGCTGGGCGTGAAGAACCGGACCGAGGCCGCGCTCAGGCATGGCAAGTCCGGCCGACCGGGCACACCGCTGCGCTGAGCGCGACAGCGCCAGCGAGGCGCGGTCGCGCGTGGGAGACGCAGGACGACAGCGCTCAGCCCCCGCGGAAGACGCGGCTCTGCAGGATGTCCGTCGCGTCGAGTCGCCGCAGTTCGTCCACCGGGATGCGTCCGCCGTTCGCGAGCAGCCGACTCGCCTGCCGAAGCTTCGCGCGGTCGATCGCGTTGCGGATGCTCCGCGCGTTCGCGAAGTGGGGCTGCGCCGTGCGCTTGTCGATGTACGCGCGGAAGGCCGCACGGGAATCCTCGTCGAACGCGTATGCCTGCTGCGCCAGGATGCCCTCGGCGATCGTGAGGAGTTCGTCGGCCGTGAAGTCGGGGAACTCGAGGTGGTGCGCGATGCGTGAGTGGAAGCCCGGGTTCGACCGGAAGAAGGTCTCCATCCGGTCGCCATAGCCCGCGAGGATCACGACGAGATCGTCCCGATGGTTCTCCATCACCTGGAGGAGCATCTCGATCGCTTCCTGGCCGTAGTCCCGCTCGTTCTCGGGGCGATAGAGGTAGTAGGCCTCGTCGATGAAGAGCACGCCGCCCATCGCGCGCTTGACGACCTCCTTGGTCTTGGGGGCCGTGTGCCCGACGTACTGTCCCACGAGATCGTCTCGCGTCGCGACCACGAGGTGACCTTTCCTCACGTAGCCGAGGAGATGGAGGATCCTCGCCATGCGCATCGCGACGGTCGTCTTGCCCGTGCCGGGCCGCCCGGTGAAGCTCATGTGCAGCGTCGGGCGTTCGGTCTCGAGCCCGTGCACCTCCCGGAGCTTGCCGAGGAGCAGGAGTCCCGCGATCTCGCGGACGCGCCGCTTCACCGGGCCGAGCCCGATCAGGTCATGCTCGAGCTCGGCGAGCGCCTCGGCGACCGGCGTGTGGCGTACCGCCTCGTCGATATCGACGAAGCCGGCCGCCGCTGCCCCCGCGGCTGCTCCCGCCGCCGGATCGACCGTCGGATCGCTCACCGGCCCTCGGTGTACCGCTCGCCCTGGGGCCGATCGACCGCGTAGCTGTGCGTCGTGTAGCGGATGCGGCGGTCCGCCCCCTCTTCGCGCGCGAGGCGGAAGCCGGGTTCGTGCTTGGGGCGTTGCACGAGGAAGCTGATCGCGGTCGTCTGCCGGCCGAGGCGACGGTCGTACCCGCTCACCCGCACGTACACGTGCGGGTTGGCCTTCCGGCAGGCGTCGATCTCGAGCATCACCGCGGCCGCGTCCTTGGCCTCGAACATCGGGAGGCCCCACATCTCCCAGTAGACGTTGCGCGGATGCGGGTCGTCGGTCCACTCGACCGAGACGGGCCAGTCGTTGTCGAGGCAGTACTGCACCTGCGCGCGGATCTCGGCGTCGGTGAGATCCGGGAGGTACGAGAAGGTCCCTTGGGTCACGCGCATCGATCCGTCCTCAGTAGGTGGGCGTGACGACGACGTCGGGCACGTCGGTCGACTCGAAGTTGAACGAGATGTCCTTCCAGATCTCGAGGGCCTTCTTGAGCGATGGCGACCACTTCGCCGCGGCGGCGAGGATCTCGGGCCCCTCGTTGAGGAAGTCGCGGCCGGCGTTGCGTGCCTGGATCATCGCCTCGACGGCGACGCGGTTGGCGGTGGCACCGTCGGCGATGCCGTCCGGGTGCCCGATCGTGCCGCCGCCGAACTGCAGGACGACGTCCTCGCCGAGGAGGTGGAGCAGGGTGTGCATCTGTCCGGCGTGGATGCCGCCGCTCGCGACGGGCATCACGGCCGGCATCGAGGCCCAATCCTGCTCGAAGTAGAGACCGATCGACGGGTCCGCGGCGACCTTGTCGTCGCGGAGCGTGTGGTAGTAGCCCTTCGTCGTGGCCGGGTCGCCCTCGAGCTTGCCGACGACGGTGCCCGCATGGATGTGGTCCACGCCGGCGAGCCGCATCCACTTGGCGATCACGCGGAACGAGACCCCGTGCGTCTTCTGCCGCGTGTACGTCGAGTGGCCGGCGCGATGGAGATGCAGGATCACGCCGTGCTTGCGGCACCACTTCGCCATCGACTGGATCGCCGTGTACCCGATGGTGAGGTCGATCATGACGATGACGCTGCCGAGGTCCTTCGCGAACTCGGCGCGCTCGTACATGTCCTCCATCGTGCCGGCGGTGATGTTGAGGTAGTGCCCCTTGATCTCGCCCGTCGCGGCCTGCGCCTTGTTCACCGCCTCCATGCAGAAGAGGAAGCGGTCGCGCCACCGCATGAACGGCTGCGAGTTGATGTTCTCGTCGTCCTTCACGAAGTCGAGGCCACCCTTGAGGGCCTCGTAGACGACGCGGCCGTAGTTGCGCGCCGAGAGCCCGAGCTTGGGCTTGGTCGTCGCGCCGAGCAGCGGGCGGCCGTACTTGTTGAGGTACTCGCGCTCCATCACGATGCCGTGCGCGGGGCCCTGGAAGGTCTTCGTGTAGTGCGGCGGGATCCGCATGTCCTCGAGGCGCAGGCTCTTGAGGGCCTTGAAGCCGAAGACGTTGCCGATGATCGAACTGGTCAGGTTCGCGATCGACCCTTCCTCGAAGAGGTCGAGGTCGTAGGCGATGTACGCGATGAACTGGTCGGTGCCGTGCACCGGCACGACGCGATAGGTCTTGGCCTGGTAGTGCTCGTGGGCGGTGAGGCGATCGGTCCAGACGACCGTCCAGGTCGCGGTCGACGACTCGCCGGCGATCGCGGCGGCGGCCTCGACGGGGTCGACGCCCTCCTGCGGGACGAACCGGAAGGCGCAGAGGATGTCGGTCGGCTTGGGCTCGTAGTCGGGCTGGTAGTAGCCCATCTCGGCGTAGGGAGCCACGCCGGCGGCCCAGCGGGAACGGGGTGCGTCGCCGTGCCCGGCGCTCTTGCCTGCCATGTCAGCAGCTCCTTGTCCCGCCCGCGGCGGATGGGGGGCGGGGAGCGCAGGCGGACGGGAGCCCCCCGCCCCCGCCGCCGCGCAACTGAGTCTCGCGCTCGATTCCCTGAGGAGTCGCTCAGCTGGGAGGCAGTCTAGGACGCGTCACGCCCCGGCAGAACGCCTATCGGGATGGAGGCGAGCCACCCGACCGGGTGGCTCGCGCCCCGTAGTATCGAGGAATCCGACGGCGCTGCGTTGTCCACGCCGCCCTCTCCCGCTATCCTTCTGGTGTTCCAGGTCCCGGGGGGCTTCGGCCCGCCAACTCCGCCAGGGCCGAAAGGCAGCAACGGTACGTGGTGTCCGTCGTCGCTCCGTCAGGCCTGGAACACTCGCGCGGGTGAGCACGCATGTGCTCCCCGCGCGTTGCATTCCCGGCGGCGCACGACGGGGGCACGGCCGCCGCGCGGCGGTGCGCGATCGCCCTCACGCCACCCCGCCGCCGAGGCTAAATTCCCCGCATGTCCCTCGCGCTCGCCCGCAAGTACCGCCCGCGCCGCTTCGCCGATGTCGCCGTCCAGTCGCACGTCGCGAACACGCTGCGCAACGCGATCTCCGGCGACCGCCTCGGCCACGCCTACCTCTTCTGCGGTCCCCGCGGCACGGGCAAGACGACGCTCGCGCGCGTGCTCGCGATGGCGCTCAACTGCGAGGCCCGGCGCGAGGATCGCGAACCCTGCGGCGAGTGCGCGTCCTGCACCCGCATCTGGTCCGGTGGCGCGTCGCTCGACGTGGTCGAGATCGACGCCGCGTCCAATCGCGGCGTTGACGATGCCCGCGAGCTCCGGGAACGCGCCATGTACGCGCCCTCCGGCGAGGACCGGTACAAGGTCTACATCGTCGACGAAGCGCACATGCTCACGCGCGAGGCCTGGAATGCGCTCCTCAAGATCCTCGAGGAACCGCCGCCGCGCGTGATCTTCGTCTTCGCGACGACGGAGCCGAACAAGATCCAGCAGGCGGCCGCCCCCGTGCTGTCGCGCATGCAGCGCTTCGACCTCAAGCGCATCGGCCCGGCCGACGTGCGCGCGCGCCTCACGGCGGTGCTCGAGGCCGAAGGACTCGCCGCCCAGCCGGACGCGCTCGCGATGCTCGCGCGCGCCGCGGACGGCTCGATGCGCGATGCGCTCTCGCTCACCGACCAGGTCCTGTCGCTCGGCGGCGGCACGCTCACCGCGGAGCGCGTGCGCGAGGCCCTCGGGCTCGTGCACGAGGACGAGCACCTCGCGCTCCTCGACCTCGTCGCCGAACGCCGGGCCGCCGACGTCTTCACCGCCGTCGCGCGCCTCGCCGATCACGGCGTGGACTTCTCCATCCTGCTCGCCGACTTCGCCGACCTCCTGCGCGCGCAGCTCGCGATCGTCCTCGGCGGCACGATGCCGGACCTGTCGGACCGGTTGAAGGAGGAGCTGCCGAAGCGCGCGAAGCACTTCACCGCCGGGGACCTGCTCCGCATGCTCAACCTCGTCGTCGAGGTGGAGCCGCACCTGAAGCGCAGCGGCCAGCAGCAGATGCTCTTCGAGACGTTGCTGGTCCGGTTCGCGCTCCTCGACCGGACGATCGACCTCGAAGCGGTCCTGCGCGGCGTCGCCGCCGGCGGAGGGAGTGGGGGCGCGGGCGGTGCCGGTGCGCCGACCGCGCGTCCGGCCGTCCAGGCCGCGGCTCCTGCGCCCGTCGTCCCGGCGGCCGTGTCCGCACCGGTGTCAGCGCCCGCGCAGCGCATCGCGGCCCCGCCGCCGCCGGCGGCGCGGGTGAGCGAGCCGGCGCCAGCGCCGCCGCCACGCCGCGCCGCGTCGCCGGGCGCGTCCGCTCCAGCTCCCGCGCCCGCCGCCGAGGTCGCCGACCGGCCCGCGCCCCGGCGCGACCTGCTCGCCCTCGACATCAATCGCGTCGCCGAGCATTGGGACGCGATCGTCGACAGCGTCAACGCCGAGCATCGCGCGCTGCTGCTCTCGAGCACGCTCGCGCACGCGACTCCCACGGCGGTCACGGCCAGCGGGACCGTCACGCTCACGGTGGAGTCCGATGCGCACGCCGACATCATCACCGGCGGCGAGGCGATCATCCTCGGGGCCCTCAAGCGCCGCTTCGACGGCGTGCAGAAGGTCGTGGTGAAGGCGGTCGCCCCGGAGGGGGAGCGCGCGGTGCGTCGCCTGAACGAGGGGGCGGTGAAGGCGGACCGGATGGCGATGCTCCGCAAGCAGTCGCCGATGCTGGACGCCGCCGTCGACGCGCTCGACCTCGAGCTCATGGACTGAGCTGCTCCCCGAGGTGGGGGGGCGGCAGGATTGCCGGCGGTCGGTCCCGACGCCTAACTTATTCGGATTGCACAACTTCGACCGCGCGGCGGGCTCGTGGATCTCATGAAGATGATGCAGCAGGCCCAGCAGATGCAGGGCAAGCTGCAGGAAGTGCAGGAAGGATTGGGGCGGCTCACCGTCACCGGATCGGCCGGCGGCGGGCTGGTGACCGTCGAGGCGGATGGGCGCGGCGCGGTGAAGCGCGTCTCCATCGACCCGAAGGTCGTGAACCCCGCCGACGTCGAGATGCTCGAGGATCTCATCGTCGTCGCGCTGCAGGAGTCGCAGAAGAAGGCGAAGGACGCGGCCGACGAGGAGATGAAGAAGGTCGCGGGCGGACTGGGGCTCGGCGGGTTGCCCTTCAAGCTCCCGTTCTAGCGCGTGTCGGCGATCGACGACCTCGTCACCGAGCTGTCGCGGCTGCCGACGATCGGTCGGAAGTCGGCGATGCGGCTGACGTACCATCTGTTGCGGCAGCCGCCGGAGCAGAGCAAGCGCCTCGCCGAGGCGCTCGTGACGTTGGCGGAGAAGGTCCGTCCCTGCTCGGAGTGCTACAACCTGACCGAGTCGGAACGGTGTGCGCTGTGCGCGGACCCGCGGCGGGACCGGACGGTGGTGTGCGTGGTGGAGGAGGCGTCGGACATCCCGTCGATCGAGCGGACGGGCGAGTATCGCGGGCTCTATCACGTGCTGGGAGGCCGCCTCGCGCCCCTCGACGGCGTGGGGCCCTCGGATCTCACGGTGGCGGCGTTGGTGACCCGGGTCACGCAGGGCGGGGTCCGGGAGGTCATCGTGGCGACCAACCCGAAGCTCGAAGGCGAGGCGACGGCGCTGTATCTTCAGGAGCAGTTGCGGCCCTCCGGCGTCGCGGTGAGCCGGCTGGCGCGGGGCCTCCCCGTGGGTGGGGACCTCGAGTACGCGGATGGCGTGACCATCGTGCAGGCGCTCTCCGCGCGCCGGGCGATGTGAAGCGGGACTGAACGGGCGATGACCCTCGAATAGGACGGGAGCATGGCGGTCGGCTCGGCAAGCTGGTCATTCACGGAAGAGGACTTCAACGCGATCACGCATGCGTTGAACAAGTTCCTCGGCGAGACCAACGCGCGGTGTGCGCTGCTGGTCGACCGCTCCGGGCAGCTCGTGGCGACGGTCGGCGAGGCGCCGACGTTCGATCCCACGGCGTTCGCGACGCTCACCGCCGCCGACTTCTCCGCGAATGCCCAACTCGCGCAGCTCATCGGCGAGAGCGACTTCAACTCGCTCTTCCACCAGGGCGAGAAGGAATCGATGTACCTCGCCGACGTCGCGAAGCGCGTCATCCTCGTCGCGCTGTTCGACAACCGGACCACCCTCGGCCTCGTCCGTCTCCGGATCAAGGACACCGTGCTCGAGCTCACCAAGCTGTTCCACGAAGTGTTCACGCGCGGCAAGTCGGCAGCGCAGCAGCCCGGCCTCCTCGCCGGTGCTGATGACGAGATCGACCAGCTGTTCGGCTAAGGGAGAACGCGCATGTCGATGATCAACTACGCCTCGCGTGAGATCAACTGCAAGATCGTGTACTACGGTCCTGGTCTCGGCGGGAAGACGTCCAACCTCGAGCATGTCTACGGCAAGGTGAAGCCGGACACGCGCGGCAAGCTCATCTCGCTGGCAACGGAGACCGAGCGCACGCTGTTCTTCGACTTCCTCCCCGTCGACCTCGGGACGATCCGCGGCTTCAAGACGCGGTTCCACCTCTACACGGTGCCGGGGCAGGTCTACTACAACGCCTCGCGCAAGCTCATCCTCAAGGGCGTCGACGGGATCGTCTTCGTCGCCGACTCGCAGGTGGAGCGCATGGAGGCGAACCTCGAGGCCATGCAGAACCTGTACGACAACATGGCCGAGTACGGGTACGACCTCACGAAGATGCCGTTCGTGATCCAGTACAACAAGCGCGACCTCCCCAACGCCGCGCCGCTCGCCGAGCTGCAGGCGACGCTCAACCCGGGGTGGGAGGTCACCGACCCGGCCAAGCAGAAGGTGACGCCGGACCAGTTCCACCCCGGGGAGCAGATCATCGAGCAGCTGCCGACGGGCGAGTGGGTCGAGCGGGCGCATTACTTCGAGGCGGTCGCCGTCACCGGCGACGGCGTGTTCGACACCCTCAAGGCGGTCAGCAAGCTCGTGCTCAAGACGCTGGCGTGAGCCGGCGACCCCGCAGGCGCCACTCCGCGTGAACCTCCCGAACACGATCTCCGCCGCGCGCATCGTCGCGTCGCCGTTGCTCGCCATGCTGCCGTTCGTGCAGTCGGTGCCGGTGCGCGTCTTCGCGTTCGTCCTCTACCTGGTCACCGCGATCTCCGACCACTGGGACGGGAAGATCGCGCGCGCCCGCGGCCTCATCACCGACCTCGGGAAGATCCTCGATCCCCTCGCCGACAAGCTCCTCCTCGTCGGCACGTTCATCCCGATGTTCATGCTCCAGGGCCATCCCGAGGACCTGCTCCTCAACGCCCTGCCGGCGATCGCCGAGCGGTCGGCGTATCCCTTCACGACGTGGGGCCTCGAGGCGTTCTGGTTCCCCTGGTGGGTCCTCGTGCTCATCGTCGGGCGCGAGGCCTTCATGACCTGGTTCCGGAGCTTCGCGCAGGCACGCGGCGTGGTCATCGCGGCGCAGCGGCTCGGCAAGTGGAAGGCGGGCTTCCAGTACACCTGGATGGGAGCCTCCTACTGCTGGTTCTGGCTCAAGCTCCTCTACGACGAGCAGGGATGGCATGGGCCCATCGCGATGTTCTGGGCGCGACTCCTCGGTGGCATCGGGACGATCACGCTCGCCGTCGCCTTCCTGCTGACGCTGATCTCCCTCGGCGATTATCTCGTCAAGCACGGCAGCGTCTTCACGGTCCCCAAGAAGGCGTAGGCGCATGGACGTCGAACTCGTCACCATCGGCGACGAGCTGCTGCTCGGCTACACCATCGACACCAATGCCGCGTTCTTCGCGCGCGAGGCCGCGGCGCTCGGCGTCCGCGTGGTGCGCCGCGCCACCGTCGGTGACGGCGCCGAGCAGATCGCGGCCGGCGTGCGCGAGGCACTCGACCGCACCGGCGCGGTGATCACGAGCGGCGGACTCGGCCCCACCGCCGACGACCTCACCAAGGCCTCGATCGCCGCGCTCTTCGGGCGCGGCATGTACCGCGACGACGCGATCGTCGAGGCGCTCCGCGCCCGATGGAAGGCGCGCGGCTGGCCGGGGGAGCTCCCCAAGGCGAACGAGATGCAGGCGATGATCCCCGAGGGCGCGACGATCCTCGAGAACCGGCACGGGTCGGCGCCGGGGATCTGGCTCGACGACGAGCGCGGCCGCTGGGTCGCCATGCTCCCCGGCGTGCCGCGCGAGTTCCGCGGGATGACGAAGGACACGCTCCTGCCGCGGCTCGTCGCGCGCGGCGCGGGGGGGACGGTGATCCGGTCGCGGACGCTCCGCACCACCGGGATCGCCGAGAGCGCGATCGCCGACGCCCTCGCCGAGCACGCGAAGGATCCCATGGGCGTGTCGCTCGCGTATCTCCCAGGGTGGGAGGGCGTGGACCTGCGCCTGACGGTCCGCAACATCGAGTCCTCGTTGGCGGACGCGCGGCTCGCGGCCGCGGCAGAGGCGGTGCGCGGCAAGGTCGGTCGCTGGGTCTACGGCGAGGACGAGGCGGACCTCGCGGTGCTCGTGCTCGACGCCCTCCGCGCGCACGGGATGCGGATCGCCGTCGCCGAGAGCTGCACCGGCGGCATGCTGGGCATGCGGCTCACCGCCATCCCGGGGTCGAGCGACGTCGTCCTGGGCGGCGTCATCGCCTACGCGAATGCGGTGAAGATCGGGCAGCTGGGCGTGCAGGAGGAGACGTTGCGCGCGCACGGCGCGGTGAGCGAGGAGACGGCGCGCGAGATGGCGCTGGGGGCCGCGGCGGCGCTCGGCGCGGACGTCGCCGTGAGCATCACGGGCGTCGCCGGGCCGGGCGGGGGGACCCCGGAGAAGCCCGTCGGCACCTTCTGCGTCGCGGTCGCCGTGCGCGGCAGCGTCTCGTCCCTCCGGACCTCGAGCGTGGGAGACCGGCACGAGGTGCGGCAACGCGCGACGCAGGCGGCGCTGAGTCTCGTCCGGCGGTCGCTGCCGGGGTGAATCGCGGTCCGGCGATGGGGCCCGCGTAGAACCGATGCCGGTGGAGATGAGGGCACTCCCGAGATTCGGGCGTGCCCTCTTTACTTTTCCGCCGAGCCGAGCGTACCCTATGGCCATGCCTGCGGTCGAATCGCGTTTCTGGACTGCCGAGGACGTGCGCGCGTTGCCGGACGACGGCAACCGCTACGAGTGCATCGACGGGGTGCTGCTCGTGACGCCCTCGCCGCGCGACCCGCATCAGGATGTCGTGGCGGGGTTCTTCCTCGCGCTCGATCCGTGCGTGCGGGCATTGCGGCCGGCGAAGCTGCGGTTCTCCCCTGCCGACATCGAGATCGTCCCGGGCACGCTCGTCCAGCCGGACCTCTACGTGGCGGTGCCGAAGCCTGACCGCGATCGCGTCTTCGGCTGGGACTCCATCGGCGGGCTCCTGCTCGCGATCGAGGTGCTGTCCCCGAGCACGGCGCGGGTCGATCGCGGGCGGAAGCGCGAGTTCTACCAGCGCGCCGGGGTCGGCGAGTACTGGATCGTCGACTATCACGCGCGACTGGTGGAGCGGTGGCGCGCGGGCGACGAGCGGCCCGAGGTGCTCCGCGAGGCGATCGAGTGGCAGCCGCGTCCCGGTCTGGCGCCGCTCCGGATCGCCCTGGTCGCCCTCTTCGACGAGGCGGTGGACGGGTAGCGCGCGCCGACGGGCGCGCGTGCGCCGAAACGGCACGCCCCGCGGAGCCGTAGGGAGCCTGCCCCCGCGCCGGACCTGCTGATCCGGCACGCCGGGCTTGGCACGACCGTTGCCCCTCTACTGTGGAAACGGCGACCTTTCTCCTCATGACCGACCCGAACGTGACCCCCGACCCGACCCAGACCTCCTCCTTCGAGAACGCGGCCATCGACCCCGCCGCCGCCCAGGGCATGCCGGCCGATGTCAGCGGGGCCGTGGACGAGCAGGCCTCGGAGAACGAGGAGGTCGGGATGGTGACCTCCGCCCTCGCCCGCGAGGTGCAGGAGCAGAAGGACAAGTATCTGCGGCTCTTCGCCGAGTTCGAGAACTACCGCAAGCGCGCGGTGCGCGAGCGGCAGGAGGCGGAGCTCAAGGGGATGCAGTTCCTGCTCCGCGGCCTGCTCGAGACGATCGACGACATCGCGCGGTTCGCGCATGTGGATCCGGCCACGACCGACGCGCGCACGGCGATCGAGGGTGTGGCGATGGTCGAGAAGAAGATGCTCAAGTCGCTCGCCGGCCACGGCCTCGAGGTCATCGACCCCAAGGGCCATCCCTTCGACCCGGCGCTGCACGAGGCGATCACCACCACGCCCGCGGCGTCCAAGGAGGAGGACCACCTCGTCGCGCAGGTCTTCCAGGTCGGCTACGTCCACAACGGCACGCTCCTCCGTCCCGCTCGCGTCGTCGTGACGCAGTGGAACGGCTGATCGCGCCCTGAGGACACCCCATGGCCCAGAAGGACTTCTACGCGGTCCTCGGCGTCTCCGCGTCGGCCACCGCCGACGAGATCAAGAAGCAGTACCGCCGCATGGCGAAGCAGTACCACCCTGACGCGAACAAGGGGGACCCCAAGGCGGCCGATCGCTTCAAGGAGATCTCGGAGGCGCACAACGTCCTCGGCGATCCCGAGAAGCGGAAGCAGTACGACGAGATGCGCCGCCTGGGGGCCTTCGATCCCTTCACGTCTCGGCCGCGCGGATCGAGCGCGCGCCCGGGCCCCGGGGCGAGCGGGCCCGGTGCGGCCGGCGGCGCGGGACCGCGCGTCGAGGACTTCGACATCGGCGGCCTCGGCGGGCTCGGCGATCTCTTCAGCTCGATGTTCGGGGGCGGCGGCGGTCGCGCGCGTCCGTCCGGTCCCGAGAAGGGCCAGAGCGTGGAGACCACGCTCGAGGTGCCGTTCAAGGTCGCCGCGGCGGGTGGGAAGGTGCCCATCGAGCTCGAGGTGAACGAGGAGTGCGGCAGCTGCAACGGCACCGGCGCGGAGAAGGGCGCGAAGATCCAGACCTGCCCCGAGTGCCAGGGGCGCGGGACCATCTCGTTCGGCCAGGGCGGATTCGCGGTCAACCGTCCCTGCCCGATGTGCCTCGGCAAGGGCCAGGTCCCGACGCAGAAGTGCCACGCCTGCGGCGGTGCCGGTGCCTCGCGCACGCACAAGAAGGTCCTGATCACGGTGCCGCAGGGCACCGAGAGCGGCTCGAAGATCCGCCTCAAGGGGCAGGGCGGCGCGGGACTGCGCGGCGGGCCGGCGGGCGACATCCTCATCACCTTCCAGGTGAAGGACGATCCCGCCTACGAGCGCGAGGGGCTCGACCTCATCGTCCAGGCGCCGGTGAACATCGCGCAGGCGACGCTGGGCTCGAAGGTCTCGGTGCTCACGCTCGATGAGCGCAAGGTCACGCTGACGTTGCCGAAGGGCACGCCGAGCGGGAAGCGCTTCCGCGTGCGCGGCCAGGGGATCACGCATGGCGGCAAGACCGGCGACCTGCTGGTCGAGATCCAGGTGGTCGTGCCCGAGTCGCTCACGCCGGAGCAGGAGCGACTCATGAAGCAGTTCGCCGCCGCCGGCAAGCTCGAGTACTGACGGCCGCGCGATGACGCTGCCGTCGGGACCCGTGACGCCAGCGGCCGAGCGACCCAAGGGGACGCTCGGGCCCAAGCCAACGGACGACGCCCGTCGCGCCGACATCGCGCGGGTCCGGCGCTATGCGACGACGCTGCTCGTCGTCGCGGCCGTGGTATACGTCGTCGCGCACCTGCTGGAACGACAGTGGTGGTGGATGGGCTTCGTGCGGGCGACCGCCGAAGCCTCGCTCGTCGGCGGGCTCGCCGACTGGTTCGCGGTGACGGCGCTCTTCCGCCAGCCGCTGGGGCTCCCCATCCCGCACACGGCGATCGTGAAGCGCCAGAAGGATCGCATCGCGCGCATCCTCGGCACCTTCGTGCAGAACCACTTCCTCACGCGCGAGGTGATCGCCCAACGCCTGCGGGCGCTCGGACTCGCGCAGCGCATCGGCGAGTGGCTCGCCGACCCGACGAACAGCGCGCGCGTCGCGGGACAGGTGACGCAGGGCGTGGCGACGGCGGTGGAGAAGCTCCCCGCCGACAAGTGGCAGGGCGGGCTCGTGGACGAGGGAGTGAAGCTCGTCGCGCGCGCGGTGGAGAGCAGCGAGGACGCGATCGCCTCGACGCTGCGAGAGCAGATCCGGGCCAGCCTGCCGCGCCTCACGCCGTCGATCGCGATCGAGGCGATCCACAAGCGCGTGATGCAGGCGCTGGAACGCTTCCTCGCCGAGGTGACATCCAATCCCGCCCACCCGGCGCGCGCGCGGGTGGAGGCGGCGCTGCGCGAGGCGCTGGACCGGCTGCGCGAGGCCGCCGAGCATCCGGGCGAGACGGACGGCACCCCGAGCGCGATCGCGAAGCTGCTCACCTCGGTGGGGACGCACCTCGTCGCGGACGAGGCGGCGCGCGCCGAGCTCGAGGACCGGCTCACCGAGATGGCCGCCTCGCTGGTCGAGGAGCACGGCGCCGAGGTGGCGTCGCTCATCGAGCACACGGTAGCGGGGTGGGATCCGGACCTTGCGGCCGACCGCATCGAACTCGCCGTCGGCCGGGACCTCCAGTACATCCGGCTCAACGGCACGCTCGTAGGCGGCCTCGCCGGGCTCGCGCTCTACTCGCTCAGTCTGTTGTTCTGACCGCGGCCGCGCGCGCCGCGCGCGACCCGCGCGTGGCGACGAAGAGCACCGTCGCGACCGCCGCGACCCAGCCGAGGACCGCCCACTCCGCGCGCGTGATGGACGTGAGCAGGAAGACGATCGCGCCGCAGGAGAGGACGGGGATGATCGCGCCCCCCGGCATGGCGAAGGCGACCGTGCCCTCCTCCTGCACGCCGCGGCGGCGCAGTTCCCAGGCGCCCGCCGCGCACGCGAAGTAGGCGAGGAGCGCCGCGACGTTGGAGATGAGCGCGAGCGGGCCGAAGTCGCTGATCACCGCGAGGAGGCAGCAGAGCGCGAGCTGCACGATCACCGAGATCCAGGGCGTCTTGAACGTCGGGTGCACCGCGGCGAGGGCGCGCGGCAGATAGCCGTCGCGCGCGAAGGCGTAGAGCGTGCGGGGCGACGCGAGCGCCATGCCGGTGAGGTACCCGAAGGTGGAGACGACCACGCCGACGAGGAGCAGCGTGCGGCCCCAGGGGCCCAAGGCGACACCCGCCGCGTCGGGCAACGGCGTGGCGGCCGTCGCGAGGGCGGGGCCGAGCACGCCCTGCGCGACGAGCTGGATGCTGAGGTAGAGCACCGTGACGCCGCCGAGCCCGAGGAGGATGCCGCGCGGGACGGTGCGCGCCGGATCGCGCAACTCGCCGCCCGGCACGATCGCGTACTCGACGCCGGTGAAGGCGAAGAGCAGCACGATCGACGTCCTCGCGACGGTCGAGGCGGCCGGCGCCTCGGCGACGGCGAGGTTCGCGGGATCGATCGCGAAGGCGCCGAGCACGACGAACACGAGCAGCGGGAGCAGCTTGGCGATCGTGGTCACGACGCTGAGACGCGCGCCATGCTTCACGCCGAGGACGTTCACGCCGGTGAGGAAGGCGAAGACCAGCACGAGCCCCGTCGTCCGGCCGGCCGCGGTCGCGAGGGCCGGCAGGACGGAGGCGAGGCTTCCGATGAAGACGTTGCCGATGGCGCCGATCGCCGTGACCCCGATGAGCCAGGTCATGACGCCGGTCATGAAGCCGGCGAACGGCCCGAAGGCGCGCTCGACGTAGGCGTAGGGACCGCCGGTGGTGGCGACGCGGCTGCCGGCCTGCGCGAGGCTCAGGCCGATCATCGCCATGACCGCCGCGCAGACGAGGAAGGCGAGCGGTGCGGCCGGTCCGAGCGACTCCGCCACCTCGCGCGGGAGGCGGTAGATCCCGCCTCCGATGGTGACGTTGACGACGCCGGCGGCGAGCCCGAGCGCGCCGACCGCGCGGACGAGGCCGTGCTCGCCCTTCGTGTCCGCGTTCACGGCGCGCGCCGGATCAGGACGCGCTCGCCGCGGGCGGGTTGTCGGGGAACTCGCCCTCCCACCGCGCCATGACGGCGGTGGCGAGGCAGTTGCCGAGGAGGTTGATGCTCGTGCGCGCCATGTCCATGATCGCGTCGACGCCCAGGATGATGGCGATCGCCTCGAGCGGGAGGTCGAACATCGCGAGCGCGCCCGAGAGGATCACGAGCGACGCGCGCGGCACGCCGGCCACGCCCTTCGACGTGAGCATGAGCGTGAGCATGATCACGAGTTGCTGGCCGATCGGCAGGTCGATGCCGCCGGCCTGCGCGGCGAAGACCGCGGCGACGGCGAGGTAGAGCGTGGAGCCGTCGAGGTTGAACGAGTAGCCCGTCGGCAGCACGAACGCGATGATGCGGCGCGGGATCCCGAACTTCTCGAGGTTCTCCATCGCCTTGGGGAGCGCGGCCTCGGAGCTGGCCGTGGAGAACGCGATGAGCCAGGGCTCCTTGACGAAGCTCCAGAAGCGGCGGATCGGCACGCGGGCGATGAGCGCGACGGGGAGCAGCACGCCGAGCGCGAAGACGATGAGCGCACCGTACAGCGTGGCCACGAGGATCGCGAGCGACTTGAGCACCCCGAGGCCGCTCGATCCCACCGTGACGGCGATCGCGCATCCGATGCCGATGGGCGCGAAGGACATCACGAGCCCGGTGAACTTGAACATCACCTGCGCGAGCGCGTCGCACCAATCGAGCATCACCTTCTTGGCCGGGCCCTGCACCTGCGCGACGCCGATGGCGAAGAGGATCGTGAAGACGACGATCTGCAGCACCTCGTTCTTCGTCGCGGCCTCGAAGAAGCTCTGCGGGACCATGTGCTCCATCACCGAGGCGAAGGTCACCTTGGTCGCGGCGTACTCGGTGCCGGTGGTCGCGGCCGCCCCTTCGAGCGAGATCCCGGCGCCGGGCTTCACGACGTTCACCGCCACCAGCCCGACGACGAGCGCGAGCGTCGTGACGACCTCGAAGTAGATGATCGACCGGAAGGCCAGGCGCCCGACCTTCTTCATGTCGTCGCCGTGCCCGGCGATGCCCACCACGAGCGTGCTGAAGAGCAGCGGGACGATCAGGGTCTTGATGAGCCGGAGGAAGACGCTCGAGCCCACCTTGAAGGCCGCGATGACGCCGGGATACTCGGCGGCCGGGAAGAGCGTCCCCAGCGCGATGCCGACGACCATCGCGACGACGATCTGCTGGGTGGGCGAGAGGAAGCGGGCGCGCGGCGCCTCGGGGGCGGCGGCAGCATGTGCGGTCATCGTCGCGGAGCTGGGGGGAACGGGGCAGCCGGGGGGCCTGCTGGCCCCCCCGAATCTACGGCCGGTACCCCCGTTCCGCGACGTGCGCTCAGGCCGGCGCGAAGTGCGCGCTGAAGTGCCGCAGGAAGCGCGGTTCCTTGACGATCCGGTAGCCGCGCGTCGCCTCGCGCCGCCGCAGGACCTCCTCGAAGGTCTCCGCCACGTACTCGATGTGGCTCTGCGTGTAGACCCGCCGCGGGATGGCCAGCCGCACGAGCTCCATCGCCGCGGGGACGAGCGCCCCGTCCGCCCCGTACGTGCCGAACATCACCGAGCCGATCTCGACGCAGCGGATGCCGGCCAGCTGGTACAGCTCGCAGACGAGCGCCTGCCCGGGATACTCGGTCACGGGGATCTGCGGGTACAGCGCCTTGGCGTCCACGTAGACCGCATGCCCGCCGATGGGCCGCATGAGCGGCACCCCCAGCGCGTGCAGGTGGTCGCCGAGGAAGGTGGTGGACCGGATGCGGTACTCGAGGTAGTGCGGGTCGAAGATCTCGACGAGCCCGATCGCGATGGCCTCCATGTCGCGGCCGGAGAGGCCGCCGTAGGTGGAGAACCCCTCGGTGATGATGAGCAGGTTGGTGCAGGCCGCGGCGAGCGCCTCGTCGCGGAGCGCGAGGAACCCCCCCATGTTCGCGAAGGCGTCCTTCTTGGCGCTCATCACGGCGCCGTCGGCCAGCGCGAACATCCGCTGCGCGATCTCGCGGTAGCTGAGCGCCTCCATCCCCGCCTCGCGGTCCTTGATGAACCAGGCGTTCTCGGCGATGCGGCAGCAGTCGAGCAGGAAGAGCACGCCATGCGCCCGGCAGAGCCGCGAGACCTCGGCGGCGTTCGCCAGGCTCACCGGCTGGCCGCCGCCGGTGTTGTTGGTGACGGTGAGGATCACCGCGCCGATGTGCCCGGCATGCGCGCGCAACAGCTGCTCGAGCGCGACGGTGTCCATGTTCCCCTTGAACGGATGCTCCGCCCGCGGATCGCGCCCGACCGCGATGGGGATGTCGAGCGCCGTCGCGCCGGAGAACTCGATGTTGGCGCGCGTCGTGTCGAAGTGCGTGTTGGAGATGAAGACCTTCCCCGCGCCGCCGAGATGGCCGTAGATGATCCGTTCGGCGGCGCGGCCCTGGTGCGTCGGGAGGACGTGCGCCATGCCGGTGAGGTCATGCACCGCGCGCTCCATCCGCTTCCAGGAGCGCGAGCCGGCGTACGCCTCGTCGCCGACCATCACGCCGGCCCATTGTTCGACGCTCATCGCCGACGTGCCGCTGTCGGTGAGCAGGTCGATGATGACCTGGTCGGAGTCGAGGAGGAACGGGTTGTAGTGCGCCGCCTGCAGCGCGGCCGTGCGCTCCGACTCCGTGCTGAGGCGGATGGGCTCGACGCTCTTGATGCGGAACGGCTCGATGATGGTCCGGTGTCGCATGGGATGGACGATGCGAATGCCGTGCGGAATCGGCTGTCAGGCGCGGCCCGAGTTGGCGTGGGGGAAATGCCTATCCCCGCATCGTCCCCTGACCCGTACCGTGTGCGGGTCCCCACTCCGAGGCAGATGATGTCGGGCACCACCGGCGGCGAGGTCCTCGCGCGCATGTTGCAGGCGGAAGGCGTGGAGCAGGTCTTCGGCATCATCGACGGGACCTATTTCGGCTTCTACTCCGCACTCCATCGACTCGGCATCGGGATCGTGACGCCGCGCCACGAGACCTCCGCCGCGCACATGGCGGGCGCGTACGCGCGCCTCACCGGCAAGCTTGGCGTCTGCATGGCGAGCAACGGTCCCGGCGTCGCGAACCTGCTGCCCGGCCTCGTGGTGGAGCAGGCCGAGGGCAATCGCGTGCTGGCGATCACGAGTGCGCGGCGCCCGGGGATCATGTATCCCGATCGCGGCGGCGCGTACCAGTGCTTCGACCAGACGGGCGTGATCGGCAAGCTCGCGAAGTGGAGCACCGCGGTCTCGTCCCCCGATCGCCTTCCCGAGCTCGCGCGGAAGGCGCTGCGCGCGAGCTTCGAAGGGCGCCCCGGTGTGGTCCACCTCGACGTGCCCGAGACGATCATGAACGGGAAGCTCGAGCGCGAGCCGGCCCTGTGGGCGCCGGCGCGCTCGCGGCGCCGGTCACCGCTCGAACCCGCGATGGCCGACGTGGAGGAGGCCGCGCGCCTGCTCCGCCAGGCGAGCGCCCCGATGCTCCACGCGGGGAGCGGCGTCATCCACGCGCAGGCCTTCACCGCCCTCGCGCGCGTCGCCGAGGCGCTGCAGGCGCCGGTGACCACCAGCTGGGCCGCCCGCGGCGTGCTGAGCGAATCGTCGCCGCTCGCGATCCCGATGCCGCACGTGGAGCTCAACCACAAGGTCCGCAACGATGCCGACGTGGTGCTCATCCTCGGGTCCCGGCTCGGCGAGACCGACTGGTGGGGACGCCCGCCGTACTGGCGTGACCCGGCGACGCAGCGCGCGATCCAGGTGGACATCGACGGCGCGATGATCGGGCTCAACCGGCCGGTCGATCTCGGCATCGAGGCCGACGTCGGTCGCTTCCTCACGCTGCTCGCCGAGGCGCTCGAACGCACGCCGATGCTCGAGGCGCAGCGCGGCCTGCACGGCTCGCGCATCGCGGCGTATCAGCGTCGCATCGCCGCCGACCGCGCCGGCTGGGACAAGGCGCTGGACGACGTGGCCGTCCCGATGCATCCCGCGCACATCGCGTCCACCTGCCGCGCCGTCTTCCCCAAGGGGACCGTGCTCGTCGCCGACGGCGGCAACGCGGCGATCTGGACGATGTTCCACCACCTGATGGAGGTGCCGAACACGCTGCTCTCGACCTTCAAGTTCGGGATGCTCGGCGCGGGACCGGCGCAGGCGATCGGCGCGGCGGTCGCGCGCCCGGGCCAGCCGGTGTGCTGCATCATCGGCGATGGCGCGATGGGGTTCCATCCGCAGGAGATCGAGAGCGCCATCCGGCTCGGGGCGCCGGTGGTGTTCATCGTGATGGTCGACCGGCAGTGGGGGATGGTCAAGATGAACCAGCAGTTCATGCTGCGGCCCATCAAGACGATGCTCTTCAAGCATCTCGATGCCGACGAGACCATCAAGGCCGACCTCGGCGAGATCCGGTGGGACGACCTCGCGCGGAGCATGGGGGCGCACGGCGAGCGGGTGTCGGAGGCGGCCGCGCTGCGGCCGGCGCTGGAGCGCGCCCTCGCGTCAGGGCGTTGCGCGGTGGTGCATGTGGACGTGGACCCGGTGAAGCACATGTGGGCACCCGGCCTGCTGCACTTCAAGAAGATGCACGAGGAGCCCGCGGGGCGCTGAGGCGGCCGCCGAGGCGGCGTGGCGGCGCGCCGGTTCAGCTCGCGCGATGTCACTCGCAACAAAGGGGTGATGCGGGGGCGGCGGGGTGTGGGCAGGATGATGGTCGAATGTCCGACCCCGACCCCCGTCCGCCTCGATGCCACCCGACCGTCCTCGGCTCCTGCCGCTCGTGAAAGGCCGCATGCGCGCGCGCCACTTAAGCCCGCGCACCGAGCAGGCATATCTAGGTTGGATCCTTCGCTACATCAGATATCACGGCACTCGACATCCAGCCGACCTGGGGGAGGCCGAGGTATTGGCGTACCTGACGCATCTAGCGAGCGAGCGCCGGGTCTCGCGATCGACGCAGATGCAGGCGCTGAGTGCGTTGTTGCTGCTCTACAATGATGTCCTCGCGATCCCGATCGGCGACCTTCGCCGCGTACTGCGGTCGAATGCGCCTCCGCACCTGCCGGCGGTGCTCAGTCGGGAGGAGGTGCGCGCGTTGCTCGGGCGGCTCAGCGGCACGATGGGCCTCATCGGCCTGTTGCTGTACGGCGCGGGGCTCCGCCTGATGGAGTGCCTGACGCTGCGGGTGAAGGACATCGACCTCGCGGGCGGGGAGATCCGCGTGCGTCGCGGCAAGGGCGGGAAGGACCGGGTGACGATGCTGCCGACGAGCGCCCGCGCGGCGCTGGAGGCGCACCTGGCTCGCGTGCGGACGCTGCACGAGCGCGATCTCGCGCGCGGCCATGGGCGCGTGGCATTGCCGACGGCGCTCGACCGGAAGGCGCCGTCGTGGGCGACGGACCTGGCGTGGCAGTGGGTGTTCCCGGCGGCGCGCGAGTACCGTGATGCGGAGACGGGCGGGATCTGCCGGCACCACCTGCACGAGTCGGCGGTGCAGCGGGCGGTGCAGCGGGCGGTGCGCGAGGCGGGGATAGCGAAGCGGGCGACCTGCCACACGCTTCGCCATTCGTTCGCGACGCATCTATTGGAGGACGGGTACGATATCCGGACGCTGCAGGAACTGATGGGCCATTCGGACGTGAGCACGACGATGATCTACACGCACGTGCTGAACCGCGGCCGTTTGGGGGTGTTGAGTCCGGCGGACCGGCTTGGGCCCAGATAGTGGATATCCCGGCGCCGCTTGCAGGAAAGGTGGCGCGGGGGGTAGGATATCTTGCAGGTGAATAGAACGTTAGCTGGACCCGAGTCAGGTCTCGCTCGAAGTGCCGCCACTCTCTGCGCTCGATCTCCCGCCAGCGCCGAGCGGACCTCGGTGCGGCGCTTTCGTCGGTGGCCCGGTAAGCGACGTCCGATTGCGCTCGCCCCCCCCGGGCCGCCCCAGGGCCGGACCCTCCCCTGCCGCCGGCGCGAGTCAGATCGCGCCATTGAGTTGCCGAGCCGCAGGAGTCAGCCGCGCTCGTGGTCCGCGTTCGCACTCGATCTCGCCCGGGACCGCAGCGCTTGACAGTTCGGCTGCGCTTGGCGTGTGTGGCCAGGCGCATTGGCGTCGCCGTCACTGCGGCCGCCCCCCGCATCTAGGACGGCCCCGCGCCACAACCTGACGTTATGCCGACCCAGTCAGGTCTCGCGCTCCGAAGAGGAGCACCTCTGCGCTCGATCTCCAGCCGAGGACCTCGGTGCGAAGCTTTCTTCGGTGGCACGGTAAGCGACGTCCGACTCCGTGGCGTCATCTCGCCCCCGGTTTCCGCCCTCTCCTCGCTTCTTTCGTACTGCGCTTGGCGTCGGTATGCGCATTGGCGTTCGCCGTCACTGCTGACGATGCCTCCCCCCCGCCAGACGTACTCAGTTCGGCGACAGCTGACGCATGGTCGCGCGAGCTAAGCCGCGTCGCCGCCGTGGCGCGCTGGCGCACGATGCCGTTGACGATTGTGACACCAGCCGGCGCCATTCGAGCGACCGCAGCGGCGGTCGATACGGGGTTCTTCCGGACTCTTGGATCCCTACCGCGGTTTCGCGCGCCCGTCCCGGATGCTCTGGAGCGCCAGCCGGGTAGCGTGATACTCAGCCACGGACTGTGGGATCGCTACTTCGGCGGTGATACCGCACTCATTGGTCGTTCGGTGCTGGTGTCCGAGCGAGAGTTCCGCGTCGTGGGCGTCATGCCATCGGTGATCGACTATCCGAGTCAGGCGCAGTTGTGGGTGCTCGACGCGGAGTTTCCACCACCCGGCGCGCGGCGGGCCTATTCACTACTTGCTCGCGCCAAGACCCAGTCTGCGATGCCACAGCTTCTCGCAATCGCAAAGGCACAGTCGCCTTCGGATGGTGCCTCAACTGGCGCTCCTTCCCGCGCGTGGGTGCGCTCGGTGGCGAGTATTCTTCGCCCCGCGATGGGTCGAGGCACCTTCGTGCTACTCGCCGGCAGCGCCTGTCTCTTTCTAATCGCCACGCTCAACACGCTCGTGCTCTTCCTCGGCCGGGCAGTCGAGAGGAGGCACGGCATAGCGGTCCGCGTCGCGCTCGGCTCAACCGGCATCCAACTGGCACGTCCATTCGTCGTCGAAGCGGTGCTGGTCGGTGTGCTCGGCGGACTCGCCGGCTTTGGCATGGCCGCTGGCATCCTGAAACTCATAGCGTGGATCGGATGGTTTGAGCGCGCGGGAGTGGATCAGATCGCCATCGGATCGCCGGGCCTCGTGGTCGCGCTCGGGGTCGGCCTGCTGTCCGCAACGCTCGCGGCGGCACTTCCGCCCTTGCTCGCTGGCCAGGACGTCGGAGCCCTACTCAGAGCAGGAGGCAGTATCGAAACGCGAGCTGTTGGACGCGTTCGAAATGGGCTCGTGGTCGTAGAGGTCGCGGTTGCACTCTTGCTCAGCGTCTCCGCCGCGTTCCTCTATGGTACGTACGCAAGCTCGCAACGCGCGGCACTCGCGTTTCGAGTGGACGGCGTCTCCTTCGCCAGCGTCTCGCTGCCCCCATCCCTAAGCCCTGCGGACCGACAGGTGCTTGTGGCGGACCTCCTGTCACGCTTGCGCTCGACGCCGGCGATTGCGGCCGCAACCGCTTGGGGCACCTTCTATCCCAATGTGGGCAGAACGCCAGACGAGGCGATCACGCTCGAGGGAGTAGGAGCGCCTCAGCGCTACGCTGGCTCTCCTTCCTGGTCATTCGATGTAGACCCCGAGATGTTCCGTACGCTAGATCTGCGCATCACTCGTGGCAGAGCGTTTGATGCCTCCGACACGTACGGTGCGCAGCCCGTCGTCATCCTGACCGAGGCCGCGTGCGCGCAACTGTGGCCCGGACAAGACCCGCTCGGACGCCGAATCAAGCTTGGTCCGCCCTCGGAGCCGGCGCCGTGGATGACGGTCGTTGGGGTCGTTGAGAACACGCAGCCGTTGCACGGCCTGGCCGGTCGGTATGCCACGTCCGGCTCCCCCCGCTTCAGCATCATGTTCCGCCCGCTCGCCCAAGGGGAAGTGCTTGGTCAAGACTTCTCCTCGCCGCCCGGCTTTGCAATCGCAGTCCTTCCTCGTGCGACCGACGAAGTCGCCCTTGGAACACTTCGGCAGAGCATCGAGGTGTCGCATCCGTCTGCCGTGATTGAGTTCATCGGATCACTGCGCAACCATCTCAATCGCGCCGGTGATCTCGATCTCGGCCGAATGGTGTCGCAGACGATCTTCGTCACATGCGCTATCGCGATTGCTCTCGCGCTCGTCGGCGTGGCAGCCGTCGTGCGCGAGGCGCTGCGCAGGAGACGCCATGAGTTCGGCATCCGCTTGGCCCTCGGGGCGCAGCCGGCGGCGCTCGTGCGGCTGGTCGTGCGCGATGCGACGAAGCTTGGGTTTATCGGCGCGACTGCTGGCGGCGTGCTGTCGATGATCCTTCTGCTGACGGTCGGCGCGTCGATGGTGCGTGACTCCCAGCTGGGTGACGTGAGTGGAGCAGGCTGGGGGGCGATTGCGATGACTCTTGTTGCGCTGGTCGCCTCCGCCGTCCTACTGCTCGTCGGGGGAATCGCGTACCTACAAGCACGCACCGTGTCAGAGATCGACCCCGCGGTCGTGTTGCAGGCGGAGTAGAGCGGGGTCTCGTGCCGGCGGCATAACGGCAGTTGGTGCAGACGGCCGCGCTGGGGTAGCGGTTGGCCGGCCGTGCTTTATCGTACCTGAAGGTACCGCACGGCCGCCCAACCGCATTTTATGAAAGCGGCCGGCACCGCGTTAGGGCAATCTGCCGTGCCGGTTGGGTGGCTGGTGGCTGCGCACCCGCTCAGCGCCCCCCCCCCCCCCCCCCCCCCCCCCCTCGCGCCCCCCCCCCCCCCCCCCCGCCCCCCCCCCCGGGCACCCCCCCCCCCACCCCCCCCGCCCCCGGGCGGCGCAAACTCCGCCGTCTGGCCGCCGGCCGAGCGTCGACCCGCACTGGGGATCGCCCGGTACCACCTAACGACAGTGGGCAGGGCCGCTGGGTGGCGGCCCTCATTGGTCGGCCGCACCCGTCGGCCACAGCACAACTCGACGTTAGGGCGACCAGAGAGGCATCGATGCACACCCTGCACGTCTCTGCGATTCGGTTCCGAGCACGAGCGGCAGGCGCCGTTCGCGCGGCAGCGGTGTTCCTCGTTCCGCTACTCATCGCGACCGGCTGCAGCGACCTCCTCGGACCCGGGCCGGCCCCGCAGCTGTTCGTCCTTTCGTCGATCGGCGGCGTCGCCCTTGATACGACAGAGAACCTATTGGTTCGCTGTATGCCGCTGATGGCGGCGGAGGGCGCGGAGATGTACTTCCTTGGAGACACGCTGTTGTTCCAAGCGAGCGGCCGCGGAGAGTGGCGCTCGCATCAGCGCTCGCGTCCCGAGGACCGGTTTCAGAACAGCGACTCGACGCGCGTGTTCTACTACGACTTCCGACATGAGTTCAGGTACTCGGTCGTCGGGCGGCAGCTCACTCTTTCGACGCGGGAATACTCCAGCCGGTTTACACTCGTTGAAGATGGGGCGTTAGAGATGGACGGATTCTGCGGGAGCATGCGGTACGCGCGTGCTCCGCGCGCGGCGCCCTAACGGCAGTTGGTGCAGACGGCCGCGTTAGTGAAGCAGGTGGGCGGCCGTGCTCTTTTGTACCTTTCGGTATCGCACGGCCGCCCACCTGCGTTTTATGGAAGCGGCCGCAGCACAACTTGACGTTAGCCGGACGGAGGCGAGCTACGTGAACCCAGAGAAGGAGTTCTTCGATCGCCTCCAGAGCGCAGTTCCCGCGATCGCCGCGTTGCGTGCTGCTCACGAGGCTGATTACGGTGAGCTCCTCGGCCACGTCCTGATGGCTGACGTGAAGCGTTGGGCCTGCGAGACGCTCGCTGCCGACCCCACAACCGTGACAAGCTTGCTCGGTGAACTCGACCGTGCCCTTGGGCCGTCCGACGATCCTGTATCGAACATGATCTCGGTGTCATTCCTTGAAGGGCTCGGACGCGCGGGATCCCCAAGCGCGGAGCAGGCATTGCGCGCACAGCTCCCACATCGTCTGGCCGAAGACCTGAGAAGCATCGAGTCGTGGCACTCCGATGGCAGAGTTCGGCGTGCCGCCGGCTAACGGCGCTTGGTGCAGATGGCCGGCCAGGGTAGCGGGTTGGCGGCCCCGCTTTATCGTTCCTGAAGGACCGGCGTGGCCGCCAACCCGCATTTTATACGATCGGCCACAGCACAAGCTGACGTTATACTGACGCGCGATGAAACTAGCATGCACAGTCGTTCTTGTATCACTGGTCGCGGCCTGTAGCGCGGAATCCGAGCAGCCGCGCGCACGCCAGGACGTGGGTGCGGCGCCTGACGCGCAACCCGCGACGTCGTGGAGCCGTGAGCGACTGCAGTTCTCGTCTGGTTCCTGCGATGAGGACTCCGTACCGCTCGTCGTGTTCATCGACTCGAGCGCCGCCATCCCGCCGCTCTTGGTGCAGGAACTCACTCTCGACACCGTGGCCGGCTATCGCATTGCGGCGGTCAGTGATCGCTGCGGCTACGCGCACGGACTCGTGCGCCAGATGGCGGCGGCGGACCCGGAGTTCCTGCCGCTCCCCCCCGGCTTCGTCGACGGCCTCACGACATTCGCGTTCGACTCCACGGGCCAACGGATCGCGTTCGTGGAGTTCGATGGTCGCAATGGCGCTTTCGCCGTGGTGCGGTCCGTGCCGGACTACCGCCAACTCGCTCGATCGCGGCGCATCGAGGTGCCGGGCGGAGATGCCCATTGTGGATTCGCCGGGTTCGTCGGTGCCGACTCCTGGATCGCCTACGTCTGCACGAGCGACCCGAATCCCCAGCACTTTGTCCGCGTGCGCGGCCGGCTCGGCGACTCGACCATTGCCATCGACACGACCACGTTGCCCTCCACCGGTTCACCGTGAACGCGTGCGCGGCGACGGGCGCCGTATAACGCCGCTTGCTGCCGATGAACGCGGGTACGGATGCAGTTGTGGGGCGTCCGGTTGTTGGGAAAGACACGGCCTAGCGGCCGCCCCACAACTGCTTTCTATTGAAGCGTTCACAGCAGAAGCACACGTTATGCCGACTGGAGCCTTAGCCGGATGACTACCGTGACGGTGTTGCGAGGTGCGATTCTGGCGTTCGCGGTCGCCGCGTGCGCTTCGCCGCCCAGCCGCACTCCGACGGTGCTCTTGGTCCCCGGTAAGTCGATCGAGGTCGTCGGTCTCCAGCGGTGGACAATCGCGATGATGCAGGATTCGCTCGCGAAGTACGCACCCGGGACTACGCTCGATTCGCATGCCTGCGCAGCTGCATTGAGATACCAGCTCGGCTTCGCGGACGCCGCTGCAACCTCATATGAGCTACCGGGGGACTCCCTCGAGCGCGTCGTCGTGATTGTCGTGGAACCTCAAGATTCTGCGCGCGTGCGCCATCGTATTGCGCCAATGGACACACTCGCGCCCCGCCATGAGTGGGCGCCGGTAATCCTCGTGCTTTCTGAGCATCCCGGTCCATTTCAGATGAGTCTGTGGCGGTACCGAGCGTGGCGAGGAGGCGACTCAACGGCGCTCCGAGGTCTCTCGGGAGCCGACTCCATTGCAGTGCTCGGGGTATGGCGCTTCCTCGCCGCGCACGCGAGCCTCTCGGACAGGGAGGCCGCTCTGAGTGCCGTGCACGCGGACCCGAACTTTCGCAACCGAATGGCTGCGGTGGCACTGCTGTCGAACTTCACGAACGACGATCGAGTGCTGCACGCTCTCCTGCGCGCGCAGTTGGAGGCGGATGGTCCCGTCGGCGCAATGGCGAGTCTCGTGCTCTCCTCGTTCACGCAGACGTCACCACGCCCGGTGGACTGGGGTCCCGTCGCTCCTGAACTGCACCAGATGCTCCGAGGCACCGCACTGTTCCACCTCACCGGCACGATGCGCTTGCTGGCTGCCACGGGGGTCGACTCGAGCCTTGCTCTGCCCTTGTTGCGGGATGGAGGTGAGATGCTTCTCGCGTTCGCGGCAGCGGAGCACACCGATCTCCGGGATTCGGCGCACCGGCTCTTGGTCGCCCTTCGGGGAAAGGATCTCGGTCACGATGCCGAGGTGTGGGCGCACTGGGTGCGTGGGCTCTAGGCGTTCACGGCCGCGGAGCACGTAGCGGCATAACGGCAGTTGGTGCAGACGGCCGCGCTGGGCTAGCGGTTGGGCGGCCGCGCTTTATCGTACCTGAAGGTACCGCGCGGCCGCCCAACCGCATTCTATGGAAGCGGCCGCAGCACAACTTGACGTTATGCCGACCCCTCAGGTGGTGGATACATCGCACGTACTGCGTGCGACGTCGAGTTGCGCGGCAGCGTAGAGGAGCGGGAACAGCCTCACTCCATGCCGTCGTTGAGATTGTTGACGAGACCGGCTTGCGAGACGCTCGAGAGATCGCTGTCAGTGAGCGACGTACGCCGGAAGATCTCTCGCTGAGTCGGGCCGGCCGCGCCGGATGCCACGCCGTGACTCCGCGACTCGGCGGCGACGTGTGGTGCCGTCTCACGCACCGCGACGACGGACAGCACCAATCCGATCGCGACGAACGAGATCCCGAGATAGAACGGCTGCGGCCGGAGCCCGTAGCGCGCGGCGATGAAGCCACTGGCGAGCGCGCTGAGCGCGACGGCGAGGTAACCGCCGAACTCGTTGAGCCCCATCGCGAACCCGCGATTCCGCGGTCCGGTGAGATCGATCTTCATGATGACGGTGGTCGACGAGGTCAGACCCTGGCTCACGCCGAGGAATGCGTTCGCGACGAGCACCAACGTCCAGCTTGGCGCCCACATCATGTATAGAACGGTTACTGGGACGGCGACGAGCCACCCCGCGACAAGGAGATGCTTGCGGCCGAAGCGATCCGAGAGCCGCCCGGCGAGATAGTTGGAGAGGGCTTTCGTGACACCGAAGACGACGATGAACCACAGGATCGCGGTACGGCCGCGAGCCGGAACTCCTGTTCGGCGATTGCCGGGACGATGGTGCGTTCCATACCGACCATCGCGCCGACGAACGAATTGACCAGCAGGAGGAGCGAGAACTGGCCGAGGTTCTCACGGAGGCCGAGGCGGATGTCGGGTGTCATCGGTGAGTCACCGCGCGGGCGCTAGCAGGGGAGGGATCGCGTCCTTGTTGCGGCGCGACCGCCGCCGATACTAGTTTGCATGGGAATGTCCCTCCACCGCCTCCGCCGTCTGCGCCACCTCGCGGCGCTCGTCCTCGCTCTGTGCTTCGGCTTCTCCACGGCCGAGTCACTGCTGGCGGACGTGCATGATGGCGACGCGACGCACCAAGAGTTGACGCAGGTGGAGGGGTCAGGACGTCACGCCGCGTCTCACGTCGCGCACGGCGACGGGGAGAATGGCGCGATGAACGACTCGCCTGAACATCCGGGCGAGCGTTCGTCAGGAGAAGAAGGTCATGACCAACACGCGTGCCATCATGCGCACGCGCATGGCGGCTGGTTCCGCACGGACCAGGTCTTGGACGGGGCCCTCGCCGCGGGTCACGAATCGCCGCTAGCGTCTCGCGACCGGATTCCCGCGAGCCGCGACGCGCAGCCACAGTTGCGGCCGCCGATCGACTGAGTCTGTCGCAGCGCTGACTCTCAGCTACGACGGCTGAGGCGTTCGAACTCGCGCTGCGCGCCCGCCCCTTGTGGTGGGCCCCAACACATCTCGTTGCTCGACCAACTCGATACCGCGCTCAGGCGCGATGGTGCCGCTCCGCGTTGCGGAAGGTGCGCCGTTGCCGCCGTCGCTCTCGAGAGTGGCGTGCGATGAGGTTCTTCGGAGACTCATGCGCGTGTCCCTTCGATTCCCATGTTCCTCGCATCCCGTAGTATCAGCGGCGCTCCTCGCGTTCCTCGCGCTGCTCGGTAGCACGAGCGTCGCACGGTCGGCGACCGCACAGTCCCCCGCGGCTTCGGCGCGCGCGGACACGCTCGTGCTCGCGCTCGACGACGTCCGACGGCTCGCCCTCGAACGAAGTCCGACGCTGCTGGGCGTTCGCCAGGAGACGGCGGTCGCGCGCGGCGCGCTGCGCCAGACGCGCGTGCTCCGATCCAATCCCGAACTGGCGATACAGTCCGCCGGAGGAGCGCTCGGGAGCGCCGCCGACCAACTGCAGTTGACGGTGCTGCAGGAGATCGAGTGGGCAGGGCAGCGCGGCTTGCGTTCCGATGCCGCCCGGCTCGGACTTGAGCGCGCCTCGTTCGGTGTGCAGGATGCCGGCCGCCTCACGATCGGCGAGGCGAGCGTTGGCTTCTTTCGTGCCGTCGCCGCCGACCGTCGGCTCGCGGTGGCAGAGGAAGCGCTCGCGCTGGGCGAGCGACTGCTCGTCGCGGTGCGGATCCAAGTGCGCGAGGGCGAGATCAGCAGGCTCGAGGCGAATCTCGCCGAGATCGAGTCCGGTCGTGCGCGCGGCCGCGTCTTGAGCGCGCGGCGCGCTGCAGCGAGCGCCGAACTGGAGTTCAAACTGCTCGTGGGGATCGGCGCGGAGACGCCGCTCCGCTTGGTGACTGACACGACCGCCTCGCTGATCACCGGACTCGAAGCGCTGTCCGTGGACTCTCTCGTCGCGCTCGCGCTCGTCCGCCGACCGGATCTGGCGGCGACCGGGGAGGCGGTACGGGAGGCGGAGACGCTTCGCGCACTCGGTCGACGAGAGGCGTTCCCGAATCTGCGGATCGGCGTGGGGGGGAACCGATCGCCGGACGACGGCTCGGTGCAGTTCGGGCCGGCTTTCGGACTGACACTCCCGTTCTTCAATCGGAATCAAGGACTCGGCGACCAACGCCGCGCACTCGTGGAGCAAGCGCAGTTCGCGCGCCGTTGGGCCCTCCTGCGCGTCGAGACCGATGTCATCGCCGCCGAGCGCGCGTATCGCGCCGCGGCGGAGGAGGCTCGGGTCTACGAGCGCGAGGTCCTCGCGCGTGCGCATGAGAACGCCGCGCTGCTCGAGACCGCGTACGGTGCGGGCAAGATCGATCTCTCGACACTGCTCCTCCTCCGCAACCAGCTCCTCGATGCCGAGTTCGGCTTCTGGGACGCTTGGCTCGCGCAGCGCGAGGCGCTCGTGCGACTCGATGCGGCGACTGGTCGGCTCACGCCGTCCTCCGCATCCCTCCAGCCCATCGATCCCGCCGCCGTTCGTGCGCGGGATGCCACTACACCCATCGTCAGGACCACACCGTGACCCCAAGCTTCAACATCCTGCGACCGCGGCCGGTCGCGCTGCTCTTCGCACTCGTCGTCGGTGGTGTCTCGCTCGCCTGTGGAGGCGGAGACGCCGGTGGGGACGGTGCGGCAGAAGCGGACGGCACGGCGCCGGCCGCCGGCGACTCGACAGCCGAGTCCGACGTGGTGGTACTCGATACGGCGTCCATCCGCCTCGGCGGCATACGAGTCGCGATCGTCGATTCGATCACGACCAGCGGCCTCGAGGTCACTGGTTCCATCACCTATGATGCGAACCGCGTGAGCCACGTCGGCTCGCGCACCGAAGCACGCGTGCTGTCGGTGCGCGCCGATCTCGGCGCCCGCGTCGGTGGCGACGCGGTGCTCGCGATGCTCGAGAGCGCAGATGTCGGACAGTTGCGCGCCGAGGAGCGCCAGGGCGAGGAGTTGGTCGCGATCGCGAAGGAGAACTTCGCGCGCGAACAGCGACTCGAGTCCCAAGGCATCTCGAGCCGGAAGGAGTTGCTGCTAGCTGAAGCCGAGTTGCGTCGCAGCGAGGCGGCACTGCGGAGCACCGAGGAACGCTTGGCCGTGCTCGGCGCCGCGCACGACCATGGCGCGGGGGCCGCGTACAGTCTCGTCGCGCCCTTCGCCGGCACCGTCGTCGCGCGCAACGTCAGTCTCGGTGAGGTCGTCGGACCGACCGACGTGTTGTTCACGGTGGCCGATCTCTCGATGGTCTGGATCGAGCTCGACATCTTCGAGCGGGACTTCGCGCGAGTGCGCGCGGGACAGTCGGTCGTCGTGACGGTCAGCGCGTACCCGGGGCGGCGCTTCATCGGGCGTCTCGCGTATGTGGGTGAGGTGCTGGACGAGACCAAGCGCACGGTGCGCGCGCGGGTGGAGATCCCGAACGCGAACGCTTCGCTCAAACCGGGGATGTTCGCGACGGCGAGCATCCAGGTCGGCGGCGGTGGTCCGGCGATGCCGGTCGTGCCACAGGCCGCCGTGCAGGAAGTCGAGGGACGTCAGGTGGTGTTCGTGCCCGGCGTCGCACCCGGTGAGTTCCGGCCCGTGCCGGTCGAGGTGGGTGAGACGGTGGACGGCGGTCGCGTGATCATCCGAAGCGGTCTTCGGACCGGCAGTCGGGTGGTCGTCGCTGGGGCCTTTGCGCTGCGCTCCGAACTCGCCAAGGGCGAGATCGGCGAGCACGGCCACTGATCGCAACCGATACTCTCATGCGCTCTCTCATCGGCTTCGTCCTGAATCAACGGCTCCTCGTGCTCGCGATGACCATGCTACTGGTCGGCGTGGGCATCTGGAGCGCGCTCGCACTCCCTATTGACGCGGTGCCGGACGTGACGAACGTCCAGGTCCAGATCAACACCAACGCTGCTGCATTGCCGCCGTCGGAGGTGGAGCGTCAGGTGACGCTCCCGGTCGAGCTCGCGATGTTCGGGCTCCCCGACCTCGAGGAGATCCGCTCGATATCCAAGTTCGGGCTCTCGCAGGTGACGGTCGTATTCAAGGAAGGCACCGACATCTACTTCGCGCGACAGCAGGTGCAGGAACGACTGCAGCTGGCTCGCGAGGAGATCCCACCGGGATACGGCACGCCTGAGATGGGACCGATCTCGACCGGTCTCGGTGAGATCTTCCAGTACACGGTCTCGGCGGACTCGGGAACCGGGATCGACGCGACCGAGCTGCGCACGCTGCAGGACTGGGTCGTCGCGCCGCAGCTGCGCGCCGTGTCCGGTGTGGCGGAGGTCAATGCGTTCGGTGGGTTCGAGAAGCAGTACCAGGTGTTGGTGCGTCCCGAGGCGCTCGTGCAGTACGACCTCACGTTGCCGCAGGTGCTGAGCGCGATCGCGGCGAACAACCAGAACGCCGGCGGCGGCTACATCACGCGCGGCGCCGAGCAGCTCGTGATCCGCGGCGTGGGACAGGTGCAGGACTTGGACCAGATCCGCAACATCGTGGTCGCCAGCCGGGGCGGTACACCGGTGCGCGTGGGCGATCTGGCGGAGGTCGTGATCGGGTCGACGATCCGGCAGGGTGCCGTGACGAAGGATGGAGCTGGCGAGGTGGTCACCGGCATCGTGATGATGCGGATGGGTGAGAACTCGCGCACCGTCGTCAATGCGGTCAAGGAGAAGTTCGAAGTCGCGGCGCGCACGCTACCTCCGGGCGTCCGACTCGCGCCCTTCTATGACCGGACGGACCTCATCGGTCGCACGATCGGGACGGTGGAGAAGAACCTCGTCGAAGGCGCCATCCTCGTCATCGTGGTGCTCTTCGTCCTGCTCGGGAACTTCCGTGCAGCGCTCATCGTCGCCGCAGCCATCCCGCTCTCGATGTTCTTCGCGCTCAGCGCGATGGTGCAGGTCGGGATCGCCGGCAGTCTGATGAGCCTCGGTGCGATCGACTTCGGGCTCGTCGTCGACGGATCCGTCGTGATGGTCGAGAACGCGATGCGCCGACTCGGGCATCGAAAGCCGGGCGACAACTTCCTTCACACCGTCCTCGAATCGTGTGCCGAGGTCGGTCGGCCGATCCTCTTCGGCATCGGCATCATCATCGTCGTCTATCTCCCGATCCTCACGCTGCAGGGGATCGAGGGCAAGATGTTCCGCCCGATGGCGCTGACCGTGGTCTTCGCGCTCGTCGGGTCGCTGCTCCTGACCTTCCTGCTCACGCCGGTGCTGATCTCGATCTTCCTCAGGGGCAAGGTCTCGGAGGAGGACGTCTGGCTGGTCAAGCGCGCGAAGCGCCTCTACGAGCCCGCCCTCGAATGGACGCTCGCGAACACCCGGCGTGTACTCATCGGCTGCGGCGCGGCGGTGGCGGTCGCGCTCGCGGCCGTGCCGTTCCTCGGCTCGGAGTTCATCCCACGCCTCGACGAAGGATCCTTCGCGCTCCAGGTACTGCGACTGCCGAGCATCTCGCTCGAGGAATCGGTACGGCAGACGACCCAGCTGGAAGGGATCCTGCTCGAGGAGTTCCCTGACGAGGTGGTCGACGTGGTCGCCAAGACGGGCCGCGCCGAGATCGCGACCGATCCGATGGGCGTCAATATCAGCGACATCCTCGTGCGGCTCACACCGACCGATCAGTGGACGAAGGCCTCGACCAAGGGTGAACTCGAAACGGTGATGACCGAGGCGCTCGAGCGGATCCCCGGCCTCGTCGTGAGTTTCAGTCAGCCGATCGAACTGCGGGTGAACGAGCTCATCGCCGGGGTGCGCAGCGACCTCGCGATCAAGATCTATGGCGACGACCTCGGCCAGCTCAGCACGACGGCGGAACAGATCGTGGCCGCGGTCGCTGAGCTGCCCGGCGCCACCGGGTTCAAGGCGCAGCAACTTGAAGGGTTGCCGCAACTCCAGGTGTCGGTGTTGCCGGAGCAGCTCGCGCGCTATGGCATCAACTCCGCTGATGTGATGCAGGTGGTCGAGGCGCTCGGGGGCGTGCAGGTGTCGCAGGTGCTGGAGGGTCAGCGCCGGTTCGCGCTCACGGTGCGGTTCCCTGAGGCGGTGCGCGCGAACGCCGCGTCGATCAGTCGGATCCTCGTGAGTGCGCCGAACGGGGAACGCGTTCCGCTCGGTACGCTCGCGCGGGTGGAGGAGGTGGGTGGGCCTGCCGAGGTCAGCCACGAGAACGGGTCGCGGCTGGTGATCGTGGAGGGAAACGTACGCGGGCGCGACATCGGCAGCTTCGTGGCCGACGTGCGCGCGCTCTTCGACAACGGTACGATCACGCTCCCGCCCGGCTACCGGCCAGAGTTCGGCGGGCAGTTCGAGAACCTTGAGCGTGCGAGCAAGCGGTTGATGCTCGTGGTCCCGATCTCATTGCTCCTGATCTTCCTGCTCCTGTTCGCAACCTTCAACTCGCTTCGACAGGCCGCGCTGGTGTTCACCGGCATCCCGCTGGCGACGGTGGGCGGGGTGTTCGCGCTCTTCGCGCGCGGGATGCCGTTCAGCATCTCGGCAGGCGTCGGGTTCATCGCGCTGTTCGGCATCGCGGTGCTGAACGGTGTGGTCATGGTCTCCTATATCAACGAGCTGCGTCAGCACGGCCGTCCGCTCGACGAGGCCGTGCGCGAGGGCGGCATGACGCGACTCCGTCCCGTGCTCATGACGGCGCTGGTCGCGAGTCTCGGCTTCCTGCCGATGGCGATCTCGAGCAGCGCCGGCGCGGAGGTGCAGCGGCCTCTCGCGACGGTGGTCATCGGCGGACTCATCACCGCCACGCTGCTCACACTGCTCGTGCTGCCCCTATTGTATCTCCTCTTCGAACGGCGACCGGGGGCTGTCTCATGAAGATGGTGATCGCGTACATCCAGCCGTTCATGGCCGACGGGGTCGAGGCGGCGTTGCATCGCATCGAGGGGTTGACAGGTGCGACGTTTGTCGATGTCCGGGGTTTCGGGCGCGGACGGCAGTCGGATCCGCGAGACGCCGAGGTCCTGCGCGGCACGGTTCCCAAAGTGCGCATCGAGGTGATCGTGCCGGATGAGCTCGAGGCGGCGGTGGTGCGCGCGATCGAGGGTGCCGCGCGCACCGGCAATCGTGGTGACGGGAAGGTCGTCGTGATTCCGGTCTCGCGCGCACTGCGCGTCGCAACAGGCGAAGAAGGGGACGCGGCGGTCTGAGCATGCTGCACCGCCCGCCGGCTCGTTCGCGGCGGGGGAACACGACTCATATTCCGGAGTGCCGATGCAACGCGCTGCCAGACTCGACCTGCCCCTGCTGCTGCCCGACGTCAAGGATCTCCGCGACGCGTGTGTGGCGCGACTCCTCCGACTGCTCGAGCGCCAAGACGGTGTCGAGAGCGTGCACGTCTTCGAGACGGGTGCGGTTCCGGACGGCGAACCCCCGCATGATGGCAGCGCAGGCCGGACGGACCCGACCGGGCCGCAGCTCTGCCTGCACTACGACCCCGACCGGCTCACCCTCACGCAGGTGGTCGCGCTGGCGCACGCCGCCGGCGCCGGTGTCACGGATCGCTTCGCGCACATGGTCATCCCGTTCCGTGCGGTCGGAGCGGAGGATGAGGGACGACGCATCGAAGACGCGCTACGCGAGCTCCGCGGCGTCAGCGCGGCTGCGGTCAACTTCGCGGGGCAGGTCGTGCGTGTGGAGTTCGATCGAAGGCGCACGGATCGGGCGGCGATCGAAGCGCGATTGCGCGACGTCGGTGCAGAGCCGCTCGCCGAGACCTCAGGACGGGAAGGAGCACCGGCACCGAAGAGCTGGTACGGTCGCAATCGCGAGATCGTCTGGAGCATCAGTGCGGGCGTGCTGCTCACGTTGGGCTGGGTGTCGAGGCGATTCATCGACGCGCCGCCCGCGCTCGTGGTCGGGGTGTTCGCCGCGGCGTACTTCTTCGGTGCGCGCGACCTCGTGGGACACTTCATCGCCGACCTCCGTCGCGGGAAGTTCCGTTTCAACATCGACCTCCTGATGGTCGTCGCCGCGGGAGGAGCGGCAGTGCTCGGCGCATGGCTCGAGGGCGCGCTGCTGCTCTTCCTCTTCAGTCTCGGTCACGCGCTCGAGAAGTACGCGCTCGGACGCGCACGCAACGCCATCGCAGCTCTCGCCGAGCTTGCACCGCAGACAGCGACGGTGATCCGCAACGGGCAGGAATCGGCCGTGCCCATCGCCGAGGTGGTGCCGGGTGACCGCGTCCTGATCAAGCCGGCCGAGCGCATCCCGGTGGACGGTGCGGTGCGCGAGGGGAACTCGGCGGTGAACCAGGCGCCGATCACCGGCGAGAGTGTGCCGGTGGACAAGGCGCCGGGCGAGTCGGTGTTCGCCGGGACGGTGAACGGCGAAGGGGCACTCGTCGTCGAGGTCACCGCCGCGATCGGTGACCGGACTCTCGACCGCGTCATCAAGCTGGTCTCGGAGGCGCAGACGCAGAAGGCGCCGACACAGCAGTTCACCGACCGCTTCGCGCGAGTCTTCGTTCCCGCCGTGCTCGTCGCGGACGCGTTGCTGATCGTCGTGCCTCCGCTCCTCGGAGTCTGGACCTGGGGCGAGGCGTTCTATCGCGGGATGGCTCTGCTCGTCGCCGCCTCACCGTGCGCACTCGCGCTGGGCACGCCAGCGGCGGTCCTCTCCGGGATCGCTCAGGCCGCGAGGAACGGCGTGCTCATCAAGGGCGGCGCACATCTCGAGTCACTGGGCGGCATCCACACGCTTGCCCTCGACAAGACGGGCACGATCACCCTCGGCGAGCCGAGCGTGACCGACCTCCGGCCCGCGGACGGTGTGACGGAGGAGCAGCTGCTCGGCACGGCCGCGTCAGTGGAGGCACGCTCCCAACATCCGCTCGCGCGCGCCGTGGTGCGCGCGGCCGAGTCACGGACGATCGCCTTCCCCGTGGCGTCGGATGCGACGTCGGTGACGGGCCGCGGCATTCGCGCCACCGTGGAGGGCGAGACGGTGGAGGTCGGTCGTGCGCTGCTCTTCGAGGAGGCGAGTCTCGCCGTACCGGCGCAGATCCGCGCGAGCGTGGAGGCGCTCGAGCGCGAGGGCCGGAGCACGATGATCGTCCGACGAGCGCCGGGTGAATGGCTCGGTGTCATCGGGATCGCCGATCGGCCGCGCCCTGGAGTGCGCGAGATCCTCAGCCGGCTCCGCACACTTGGGATCCGCCGAGTGGTGATGCTCACCGGCGACAATGCCGGCGTCGGGGACGCCGTCGGGCGCGAAGTGGGCGTGGACGAGGTGCGCGCGGGGCTGCTTCCCGAGGGAAAGGTCACGGCGATCCGCCTGCTCGCCGGTGAAGGTCCAGTGGCCATGATCGGTGATGGCGTGAACGACGCGCCGGCGCTCGCCTTTGCTACTGTTGGCATTGCGATGGGCGGCGCCGGCACCGCCGCCGCACTCGAGACCGCCGATGTCGCGCTGATGGGCGATGATCTGGGACGGCTGCCGTTCGTGATCGGGCTGAGCCGTGCGTCGCGCCGAGTGATCCGGCAGAACCTGTTCGTTTCGCTTGGGGTGATCGCCGTCCTCATCGTCGCGACCACGACGGGCTTCATCGGGATCGGTGCCGCGGTCGTCATGCATGAGGGGAGCACGCTGGTCGTTATCGCGAACGCGCTGCGCCTGTTATCCTATTCTCAACCCCCTGCGTAGAATGACACTCGCCCGCACGACCGCCCTCTTCATCGCGACCGCGCTCGCGGAGATCATCGGCTGCTACCTGCCGTATGTCTGGCTTCGACAGCGCGGCAGTCCGTGGCTCCTTCTGCCCGCCGCCGGCGCGCTGGCGATCTTCGTGTGGCTGCTCACCCTCCACGAGACGGCCTCGGGGCGCGTCTATGCGGCGTACGGCGGAGTCTATGTGACCGTCGCGCTCGCGTGGCTCTGGCTCGTTGACGGGGTGACACCGCGTCCCACCGATGTCATCGGAGTTGTTGTGACCCTCGCGGGAATGGCGATCATCGCGTCCGGCGCCGCTACGCGATGATCGGTCCCGCGTTGGCGTCAGCGATGTCGCTCGCACGTGCGGTTTCGCGTTGCGATCAGGATCACCCCTTCTGGAGAGATGCGTCTGATGCGTAGTCTTGCGCTGGCTGTTGCGGCACTCTTGGCGCTCGTGTCCTCACCCACTCAGGCGCAAGGCACCGCGCCCTCGTTGGAATGCTGGGTGCAGGGTCCGCGCGAGGATCTGGAGATCCGCGCCAGTCCATTCGATTCGACGGCAGTCGTTCTCGGCGCGCGCACCGTGAAGGTGTGTTACAGCAGACCGCGCAAGCTCGGACGCCCGATCATGGGCCGACTCGTGCCGTTCGACGCACCATGGCGCATGGGTGCGGATGAGGCGACCGCGATCCACATGCCGTCGCGCGGGACCATCGCCGGCGTGGCCGTGGATGCCGGCTGGTACTCCCTGTATGCGATCCCCGGTCCGACCGCGTGGCGGATCGTAGTGAATCGCGGCGTGCGGCGTTGGGGCACACCGATCGACAGCACGGTCCGCAAGCTGGATGTGGGAGAGGGATCGGTTCCCACAGAAGCCGTCATGACCTCGGAGGACCTGCTGCGGATGCTGCTCACGCGTCGTTCGGCGTACGCCGCCGATCTCGTCGTGCAGTGGGATCGGACGGTGGTCCGTATTCCGGTGACGCTCGAGAGCGACCCTCGACCGTAGCGGAAGCGATGGAGCAAGCGACGGCTCAGGAAACGGAGCGGCGAGCACTGCGCACGCTGCTCGCGCTCAACGGCGCGATGTTCGTCATCGAAGTGAGCGCCGGGTTCGCCGCCGATTCGATGGGGCTCGTGGCCGACGGACTCGACATGCTCGCCGATGCTGCGGTGTACGGTCTCTCCCTCTACGCGGTGGGTCGGCCGGCACGCGCGAAAGTTCGTGCGGCGATCGGCGCTGGCTACGCACAACTCACCCTCGCCGCGGCCGCCATCGTCAAGCTCGGCGTCGCGCTCGTGCATGGCAGTGCGCCCGAGGCGTTGCCGATGATTGGCATCTCGCTCCTCGCGCTCGGCGTGAACGTCTGGTCACTGGCGATCCTCAAGCGCTATCGGCAGGGCGAGGTGCACCTGCGGGCCGCGTGGATCTTTTCGGCGACCGATGTGCAGGTGAACCTCGCGGTGATGCTCGCGGCGGTGCTCGTCACGGTGACCGCGTCGGGGATCCCCGACCTGGTGATCGCGGCTGGCATCTGCGTGCTGATCCTGAGGAGCGTGACGCGAATCCTGCGGGAGGCGTACCGCGAGAGGGCGCGGCTGTAGTAGCTCGACCTCGGAGGTGGCCTCTGGACACGACAACGGCCAGCGGGCCCCCCCGCTGGCCGTTGCCCTGCCACTGAGCCTGCCGAGCTACTTCCGCCGAGTCGTCTCGACACCGACACAACCTCCTTGAAGAACCTCATCGAGGACATCACACATCAAGAAGGGAGAGATCAAGCTTCCAGCGATTCAGCGGCGATTTGTCTAGAAGGAGAGTGCTTACAGGCACGCACCGTATCGGATGTCGACCCCGCGGTCGTGTTGAAGGCGGAGTTGAGCGGGGACGCGTGCCCGGCGGCATAACGGCAGTTGGTGCAGACGGCCGCGCTGGGGTAGCGGTTGGGCGGCCGTGCTTTATCGTACCTGAAGGTACCGCACGGCCGCCCAACCGCATCTTATGAAAGCGGCCACAGCACAACGTGACGTTATGCCAGTTGCCCCCTTTCGAGTTTCACGAGGTAGTGCGGGCGGGGACTCTCCGCACTGTGTCCCTCACGTGATCACCGGAGAAACAGTGCGCACCGTTATCCGTATCCGCTCGGCCTGGGTCTTCTTGATTCTCTTGGCCTGCACGCGCCAGTCGCGCGATCTCGCGCCCACTCCGGAGTCAGGCTACGCGCTTGGCTCGCCGGCCTCTGCCGGAATCGCCGGCGACTATCGGTTGACTGGGCGACTGCAGGGAACCCGCGTCAGCGCCAGGATACGCGTCGACTCCAGCGGCCGTGTGTCGTACCTTGGCGGATCTCCCGTCGGTCGTCCTCATGTCTGCGACACGCCGTCGGAAGGCACCGATCGGCTGATCGTTCGTTGCGGGACGGTCGACCTTCGCCTCGCCGTTGCTAACGGCCGCCTCTCGCCGGTGGCCCGCATTGCATTCGACCTGCCGAAAGCGCCACGGGTGGAGTACAACCCCTTCACATGCACGCCGATTCCGCCGGATCAAGCATGCGCGCTGCTGCAGCAAACGCGGACTCCGCAGGTGCGGCACGTTTCGGGAGGGGTCTCGGTTGAGCGAGTGTCGGAGTAGGCCTCTTCACGCTCGGGCCGCTGCATCGCAATGGCATAACGGCAGTTGGTGCCGACGGCCATGTTAGTGAAGCGGCGGCTGCGCCGCCGCATCTTATGGAATGGCCGCAGCACAACTTGACGTTAGGCTGAGCGGAGTGCGATTCAGTTGGGCCCTTCCTGAATTCAGCGGGTGAGGCAATCCTCGCCGTGAGCAGGGGCGATCGCCAAGCCGAAGCTGGCGTTGTGCGTTTTTCCCGGCGGCGCTCGACGCGCCGATTAGCTGGGAGCAGTCGGCGAACGACTATGCGGGCCTCATCCGCGAATGCCAGAAGCGCCCGGCAGCGGAGATGCGCATGAGCGAGCCGACCCTTCACGTCGGTCACGCGCCGAGCGAGGAGAATCTGGCCGGCCAGACGAATCATCGCAATGGCTCGACATCCAAGACTGAGCTGACGACAATCGACGCGCTGCCGCTCGAGATCCCGCACGGCCGCGACTGGAGCCTCCGGCCGCAGTTAGTGCCATTCGCCCTGCGGCGCTTGCCCAGTTCGACGCACTCGCGCCCTCGCAATAGACGCGCGGCGTGACGGTGCGCGAGATTTGGGCGCACTTGGAACGACAGGCCGAAGTAGCCATGGAGCCGAACACGATCAGCGTCATTACCGTTGGCGTGGTGGTCGAAGTGCAGGCTTGCCAACAGCGCCTGTTCGATCGCGTGATTCCGGTGGTGATCTTTGCGCGAAAGGCGTGACAATTGTTGCGAGGGCGTGGTCCGGAAGAAGGCCGTGTACTTTTCGTTCGGCGCGGCCGCGAGGGACACCAAGACGTGTCGAGCTGCTGGATTGTGCAGACCGAGGGCGCGGGCTTCTGGCTCCGTGTGAGGACGCAACTCCCGCGTCGGGGAGTCGACGACATCCTGCGCGCGTCGATGGCGTCGGCGCGATTGCCGACGCGATTGCCACAAGTGCTCACGCAGGCGCTGGTGCATCACGGCGTCGTACATTTGGTGCGCCAGCGCCTCGCTCTGGCGGCGCCACTCGCCGCCCGTCGTGCAGGTCTTCACCTATCCGCAGGCGATTCGCGCGCTCCGCTACACGACGAACGCGGTTGGGAGTCTACACATGGATTTCCGGAAGATCGTGGAGACCTGGGACCACTTTCCGAGTGACGGGACGGCGACCACGGGGTCCTGCCTCGCTGTGCTATTAGGCACTCGCTTCGCGGACTTCGGTGGTCACCGCACTTGCCTCGCACCCAGAGGACCACACAGGCTCATGCAGGCTTGTCCCCGTCAACGCTCAGTGCGAATCGCCGGTCCTGCGACGAAATCGGGAATATGCCGGTCGTCAAACGTTCGGGCGAGACAGGGCCTCTCGGACGCACGCGCAGCGCCGGGGCGCTCGTTCCCCTCGCCACGAGACCGCGCATTGCTCTCCACGCTAGGCCTCGTCACGGTAATCTGTCACGCCGGAACGTCGTTCGATCGAAGCTGTCGTTTTCGATCCGCGGGATGTTAGGAGCCTGCTCGCACACCTGGAGAAAACAGAACCGCTGGCGTCAGAGCCGGTCGTTCCGACGGGAGGGCAGAAGAAGCGGTACTGTGACCTCACACAGGCGCGAATGGGTTGATTGCGCGGGCGATCGTCTCGCCCATCTCCGCGCAATCACTCTGCGGCCTCGCCGTGATCTGAGCGAACGGCGTCCAATGTAGCTGCGACATACAAGTGCAGGCGCACCTCGTACGGCAACCAGGGCCGGCCCCGGGTCGACACGCCGATGATTGCCTCGGTCACCAACGCGGCAACAAACATTGCAACTGTCGCTTCCAGCCGCGCTCTCGTGATCCGGACGCCTTCCAATGCGCCGAGGTAACGCGCAAGCTCTTCGTTCATCTCCCCGAGTAGTCGGCCCGCTGAGTTCGCGGTGGAACTGGACGCTGCCTCTGCAAGGTCATGCCTCAACAGGTCACGCACGCGCGACAACTGCGCAACTGACTCGCCCGCCCAGTGTGTGATGTCGCTCATGGCGTCGCCGGGCTGCGGCGGTAGCGGTTCCACCGCGATTGTTGCCAAGAGCTTGACCTTCGCCTCAACCAGCAAGCGCTCCTTGCCTCCGAAGAGCCGGAAGATCGTCACCTCATTCACCCCAGCCGCCGAGGCAATCGCGCGCGTCGTCGCACCGTGCGAGCCACCGGCCGCGAAACACTTTGCGGCGGCCGCCAACAGCCGCTCGCGCGTGCTCCGCCCCGGCAGGTCAGGCATCGCGCCGCGTAACCTTGCGCGCGACCCAGCTCCCGAACTCGTCGAGGTACAGGTATGCCACCGGCACCACCACCAGGGTCAGGATTGTCGACGTGATCAATCCACCGATTACCGCCCGCGCCATCGGTGCTCGGAAGCCGCCGCCTTCGCCCATCGCGAGCGCGATCGGCAGCATGCCCGCGATCATTGCCAACGTGGTCATCATAATCGGCCGCAGCCGGATTACGCCCGCCTCGATGACCGCCGCAACCCGGTCCAGGCCTGCAGCCCGGCGCTCGTTGGCGTTGTCAACGAGTAGGATTGCGTTCTTCACCACGAGGCCGAACAGCAGGATGACACCAATCATCGACATCATATTAAGAGTGTCGTTCGTAACAAGCAGCGCGAGGAGCACGCCAATCAGCGAAAGCGGCAGGGAGAGCATGATTGCAAACGGCTGCGTCAGCGACTCGAACTGAGACGCAAGGATAAGGAAAATCAGCACGATCGCCAGCACGATGGCCTCAATCATGAAGCCGGCCGTCTCCTCGAGCTGCTCGGTTTCGCCTCCCAGCTGAACGGTGTAGCCGGCCGGCAGCTCGATTTGCGCAATGGCCGCGCGAATCTGCGCCGAGGCCTCCGAAATCGAGAGGTCGCCTTCAGTGGCCGCCGTAATGCTCGCGGAGCGCTGCAGGTCCTGACGATCAATCTGCGCCGGCGCGGAGCTGCGGGTTACGCGTGCGACTGCTCCGAGTGGGATCGTCACGGCGGACCCATCCGCATTGCGACGCATTGTCGCTAGCGGTAGCAACTCGAGATCGCGCTCCGAGATGCGGGCCTCCGTCTCGGCCTGGACTCGCACGTCGCGCTCCTCGCCAGTCGGGTCTTCCCAGCGGGTCGCTACCTCGCCGGCCATAAACGGCCGCACTGTCGCCGCAACTTGCCCGATGTCCAGTCCGGCATCGTTCGCGACATCGCGGCGCACCTCGATGCGATACTCCGGCCGCGGATCGCCGAGCGATGTCGCGACGTCCACAACACCGGGCATAGCCTGCATCGCTGCCGCCACCTTTCCCGAGATCTGCTGCAGCGTATCCACCGCATTGCCGCGCACGTTTACGATCAGCGGCGATTGCGTACCCCCGGGACCCGAGGGGGCGAGCACTGCAGTGCGCACCCCGTAAATCGGCGAGAGTAACTGCCTCGCGCGCGCCATCAGGTCCAGGTGCGAGACGCTTCGATCCGCAGCGGGGACGAGCTTCACGAACACTTCACCGTTGGTCACGGTGCCAGTGGCGCCCGCGCCGATGGTCGCGTAGGTGTAGCGCACCTCAGATATCGCTCGGAGGTTTGCGTCGATCTGCGCTAACTTGCCACGGGAGTACTCGAGGCTCGATCCCTCTGGCGTCTCGAATGTCACCGTGAACTCGCCGTTGTCCACGTCCGGCGTGAACGCGCCGCCGATAAGCGGAAACAGAGCGAACGCACCGACGAATGACACCCCGGCTACCGCCAACGTCGCCTTGCGATGCGCCACCGACCAGGAAATGACGCCTCGGTACCGCTCGGCGATCGAGTCGAACCATACGTTGAACTTAGTGATGATTCGCGTCAACAGATTGCCGCCGGAATGATGGCTCGCGGAGTGCGGGTCGACGCCCCACCAGGCTGCCAACATTGGCGTCAGCGTGAACGACACGAACAGCGAAACCAGCACCGCCCAGGCAACGGTGAGACCGAACTGGAAGAAGAAGCGACCGATGATGCCGCCCATGAACGCCACCGGCACGAACACGGCGACGATCGCCAGTGTCGTCGCGAGCACGGCGAGTTGAATCTCGCTGGTGCCCCTCAACGCCGCCTCCCGTGCGCTCGCTCCCATCTCGCGATGCCTGACGATGTTCTCGATGACAACGATTGCGTCGTCAATGAGAATGCCGATGGATAGCGCCAGCGCCATCAACGTCAACATGTTCAGCGTGAAGCCTAGCGCGCTCATCAGGATGAATGAACTCACCACCGACACTGGCAGCGCTAAGGAGGTGATGGCCGTGGCCTTCCAGTCGTTGAGGAAGAGCATCACGATCACCACCGTGAGAATCGCGCCGAGTACGAGTTCGTGCAGCACATCGGTGACCGAGGCGCGAATCATAACGGAATTGTCGCGCACGACCTGAAGCTCAGTGCCCGGCGGCAGTTGCGCGCGGATCCCGTCGAGCGCCTCAAGTACACCGTCCGCGACCTCCACGGTATTTGAGCCGGAAATCTTGATGACATCGAGCGCGACCGCGCGAGTGCCGTTGACCAAGGCGACTGAGCGCTCGTCCTCGCCACCCTCGATGACGGTCGCGACTTCCCTGAGCCGCACGGGAGTGCCGCGGCGGTTCGCAACGATGATCTCGTTGAACTGCGCCGGATCCGTGATGCGGCCCGTCACGCGCACGAGCGTTTCCGTGCTGCCGCGCTCGAGGCGACCTGCCGGCACCTCAAGGTTCTGTAGGCGAAGCGCGGTCATGACCTCGTTAACCGTCACGCCAAGCGCCCGTAGCCGCTCTGGCTTCAGCGAGACGCGCACTTCCTTGCGGATGCCGCCCGCGAGGCGTACCTCGCCCACGCCCTGCACCGATTCCAGCGCGCGACGGATTTCTTCATCGGCGCGCGTGGTTAGCTGCGTGAGCGGCAGCGAGGCCGACGAGAGCGCCAGTGATATGATTGCTTGCGCGGACGGATCGAACTTCTGCACCAGAGGAGGATCGATGTCCACCGGAAGATCGCGACGAATCGTCTCGATCTTCGTCCGGATGTCCTGTGCCGCGAGGTCGGCGCCTCGTCCGAGGTCGAACTCGATGATGACCTGCGAAACGCCCTCGAGCGACACGGACGTGATGCGGTCCACGCCCTCGACGGGGTTGAATGCCCGCTCCATCCGCTCCGTGACTTCGCGCTCGACAGTCTCGGCGCTCGCGCCCGGATACACGGTCTGCACCGTGATCACCGGGATGTCGACGTTCGGGAACTGGTCGATGCTCAAGCGGCGGAAGCCGAAGATACCAAGCACGATCAGCCCGAGCATCATCATCAGGGTGAAGACGGGGCGTGCGACAGCAACGCCGCTGAGGCCAGAGCCCTTCGACTCTCGGTCGCCAGCGTCTGGGAGTGACGGCGTTGTCATTCTCAACGCTCTCCCGAAATCACAGCGGCTTGGCCGTCGGCCAGGCCGAGTGTTGGGCGCATCAGCACACGCTCGCCCGTCGTAAGACCGCTGCTGATCGCGACCACGCCGTCGCGCGCACTGCGCGCGGCGACCGTCACGGACCGGCGCTCAAGTCGCCCGTCGGCAAAGACGAACACAACCGCCTCCGCGCCGCTACCGAGCACCGCGGTCTCGGGCACGCGTAGCGTCGCACGAAGCGTACGCCCCGCGACCTCCCCGCGCGCATACTGCCCGGCCGTGATTTCATTCCGCGGATTCGCCAGCCGAACGTACACCCCCACTTGCCGCGTGACGGGGTCGGCGATCGGATCCTTGCGCGCGACGCGGCCAGTGAACTCTCGCCCCGCCAGGGCATCAATGCTGAATCGCACCTCCTGGCCCACGCGGATCGCACCGGCTTCGTCGACCGGCACACGGCCGGCGAGTTCTAGCTCTGTCGTGCTCACCACCGTGAAGAGCGGGTCCCCCACGCGGACCGCCGTGCCCGCGTCGACGCGGCGATCGCTCACCGTCCCCGTAATCGGCGCTGTGACGGCCGTGAATCCCGCGCTCTCGAGCGCGGCCGCGGACTGGGCCTCTGCGGCAGCGAACGCGGCCTCGGAACTCTCAAGGTCGATCTTGCTGATTGCCCCGGCCTCGAAGAGACGGCGCGACGCGTCGCGCCGCGTCCTCGCGACCGCAACGTTCGCTTCGGCGGCGGCGACACGAGCGCGCACGCCATCGGCCTGGAGCGTCGCGAGCCGCGCGCCTTCGACGACCGCGCTGCCGCGATTCACCAATACCTGGCCAAGGGTGCCCTCGACCTGCGCCGCGACGGTTACCGTCGCCGCGGGCTCGAGCATCCCCGAGAGAGACACGCCGGTGGTCAGATCGCCGGTCTCGGCGGTCAGAAGATCGGCCTCCACGAGCGTAACGGGGCGCTCGACAGCCGCGGTGGCGGCCGCGGACTCCGGCGAGGCATCTGCGCCGCCACAAGCGGCGCACGCGGCGAGGAGGAGCAGCAGCGGAAGGCGGGCCGTCATTCGAGAAAATCCGGAGGGTGTGGAGGTCGTCATCAGAAACTCACGGTCGTCTCGCCCAACGCGCGCACAATGGCCGCGGCGGCGAGGTGATAGTCAGCAGTCGCCTGCGCCAGCGCCGTGCGGGCACGCAGAAGTCCGAGTCGGGCATCGGCGACTTCGAGCTGCGTCGCCAGCCCCTGCTCGTAGCGCAGCACAGTGAGGTCGTGCACGCGAGTCGCCTGGGCGACCGTACGCTCACGGGCCGCGAGGCTGGCCTCGGCACGTTCACGCTCCCCCACCGCTCGCTCGTACTGCAACGCGACCCCCTCACGTAGCTGGGTGAGCCGCAGTTCCTCCTGGGCCAACGCAACGGTGGCTTGCTCTGCTTCAGCATCGACGCGGAAGCCCGAGAAGATCGGGATCTGCACGCCGACAACGGCATTGAAGTCATTGCGCCAGTCGACGCCGTTGAAGCCGAAAACCGTCTGCGGGAATGCCTGGCGACCATAATTTGCGCGGAGACTCACCGTCGGCAAATGCCCAGCGCGCGCGATGCGCAGCTGCTCGCGCCGAATTGCCACCGTGCGCTCGGCGGCCTTCAACGCAGGGCGGTCATCGAGAGCGTCCGCACGCCGCGCGGCATCGCTCACACGCCGCTCCGCCGTTGGCACGTCGAGCGCCGTCGACAGACGCAGCGGCGTCGCTGGCGGAATGTCGAGCAGCGCCTTCAGGTCCAAGGTGGCAACGGCCGAAGCGTTGCGCGCCCGCACGAGATCGGGGCGCAGGTTCTCCGCCGATACCTCGGCCCTCAGCACGTCGAGCTCTGACGCGACGCCGGACTCGAAGCGCAATCTCTCCTGCGCGAGGAAGTTGTCGGCCTGTTCAACGGCCACGGTGGCGATGAGTTCGAGTTCCTGCGACAGTTGCGCGCTAACGTAGGCCGTGCGTGTCCG